>DATJVL010000021.1:0-65213 GCA_035501795.1 Steroidobacteraceae bacterium | reverse complement strand
CGGCAAGCGCTCGGTCTTCATCGGCATCAAGGTCGCCCCTAACGCCAACATCCTCACCGTCGCCAAGAAGGTGCGCGACGCTTTCCCCGCCATCCAGTCGCAGCTGCCCACCGGCGTCACCGGCGAGATCGTCTACGACTCCACCGAGTTCATCAACAGTTCGATCGTGGAGGTGGTGACCACGTTGACCGAGGCACTGCTGATCGTCACCGTCGTGATCTTTCTCTTCCTCGGGGCCTTCCGCGCCGTGGTCGTGCCGCTGGTGGCGATGCCACTCTCGCTCATCGGCACGTTCTTCATGATGCTGATGCTGGGCTACTCGATCAACCTGCTGACGCTGCTCGCACTCGTGCTCGCCATCGGCCTCGTGGTCGACGACGCCATCATCGTGGTCGAGAACGTCGACCGCCACATGAAGCTCGGCCAGCCGCCGGCCGAGGCGGCGCTGGCCGCGGCGCGCGAGCTCGCCGTGCCGATCATCGCGATCTCGCTGGTGCTGGTGGCGGTGTACATCCCGGTCGGCTTCCAGGGCGGGCTTACCGGCGCACTGTTCTCGGAGTTCGCCTTCACGCTCGCCGGCGCCGTGGCGGTGTCGGCGCTGATCGCACTGACGCTGTCACCGATGATGTGCGCGCGCTTCTTCCGCATGGAGCACGGCAGCAACCGCCTGGTGCAGATGATCGACCGCAACTTCGAGCGCGTCACGGCCATCTACCACCGCCTGCTGCACGCCATGCTCGGCGCCTGGCAGGCGGTGGTGGCCTTCGGCGCGGTGGTCATCGTGCTGATCGTCATCATGATGGGGCTGCCGCTGCTCGGCGTGACCGCCAAGAGCGAGCTGGCGCCGCCCGAGGACCAGAGCTTCATGTTCTACGTCGCCACCGGGCCCGCCAACGCCTCGATCCAGCAGATGGCCGGCTACCAGCACCAGGCGTTCCTGATGCTGAGCTCCATCCCGGAGTACGAGAACTCGTTCCAGTTCGTCGGCCAGGGCACCGGCTCGAGCAACACCGGCTTCGGCGGCATCGTGCTCAAGGACTACCGGCGCCGCAGCCGCGGCGCCGAGGCGATCCAGAAGGACCTGCAGCAGCGCGCCAATGAGATCGCCGGCGCCAACGTGTTCTGGATCAACCCGCCCTCGCTGCCGGGCTCGAGCGGCGCCTACCCGGTGCAGTTCGTGATCCAGAGCGCCGCGCCCTTCAGCGAGCTCTATCGAGTATCCCAGGCGGTGCTGGAGAAGGCGCAGGCGACGGGCAAGTTCTGGGTGGTCGAGAACAGCCTGAAGATCGACAAGCCGCAGACCACGATGGTGGTGGACCGCAACAAGGCGGCGCTGCTCGGGGTGACCATGAAGGACCTCGGCGGGGCCCTCAGCAGCATGCTCGGCGGCGGCTACGTTAACTACTTCAGCATCTCCGGCCGCTCTTACCGCGTCATCCCGCAGGTGCTGCAGGATGCGCGCCTCAACCCCGACCAGGTGGGCAATTACTACATCCGCACCGCCGACGGCCGCGTGGTGAGCGCCTCCACCCTGGTCTCGTTCCGCACCGAGACGGTACCGGAGAGCATCAGCCACTTTCAGCGCCTCAATTCGGCCACCATCCAGGGCGTGTACGGCGGCACGCAGGGCGAGGCGCTCGCCACCCTCTCCAAGATCGCCGCCACCACGCTGCCGCAGGGCTACACCATCGACTACGGCAGCGAATCGCGCCAGTTCAAGCAGGAGTCCGGCGGCTTCATGGCGACGCTCGGCTTTGCCATCATCATCATCTTCCTGGTGCTGGCGGCGCAGTTCGAGAGCTTCCGCGACCCACTGGTGATCATGATGTCGGTGCCGATGGCCATCTTCGGCGCCGTGGTGTTCATGTTCCTCGGGCTGGTCACCCTGAACGTCTACACCCAGGTGGGGCTGGTGACGCTGGTCGGCCTGATCGCCAAGCACGGCATCCTGATCGTGCAGTTCGCCAACGAGCAGCAGCGCGCCGGCCGCTCCAAGCGCCAGGCGATCGAGGAGGCGGCCACCATCCGGCTGCGGCCGATCCTCATGACCTCGGCCTCGATGGTGGTGGGCGTGGTGCCGCTGCTGATCGCCAAGGGTGCCGGGGCGGTGGGCCGCTATCACATGGGCCTGGTCATCTTCACCGGCATCTCCATCGGCACGCTGTTCACGCTGTTCGTGGTGCCGGCGATGTACATGTTCCTCGGTGCCGAGCACCATGAGTCGCGCGGGCAGCCGCAGCCGGCACCGGGCGGGCCCGCCTGAGGCGCCTCAGCGTTGCTGCGTGAACCAGGCGCCGATCTGGCGCGCGAGCTCGGCATCGAAGGCTAGCGCCTTGCCGGCGTAGGCATCCTCGAGCGAGGCATAGTGCTCGAGCGTATGCCCGGTGCGCGGCAGCTCCATGAAGCGCGCCGCGCCGGGTGCGTTGTGGTTCACCAGCTCCGCCATGAGCTCGAGGTCGGCGCGGCTCATGATCCAGTCGAATTCCCCGTGCAGCGCGAGCAGCGGCACCTTCACCGCGGCCCACGCCTGCATCAGGTCGAGTCGCTGCAGCTGCTGGTAGTAGCTCACCGGCCGCTCGTACTGGTGCTCGGGATCACCCTCCCACAGCGCCTGCAGCGCGGGGCGGCGCGCGAAGATCGAGCGCGGACTCTGCTGCTCGAGCAGGTAGGCGCCGTAGAGCTGCTCGACGTCCTGCATGCGCGCGTTGAGCGCGCTCGCGGGCGTGCCCGAGAGCGCGAGGCGCCGGCGCTCGATCTCGAGCATGTGCTCGAACCAGGTCTTGATCCAGCCGCCGATCACCACGTAGCCGCGCACCGGCGCTCCCTGCGCCACCAGGGGGGCGAAGCCCGCGCCGTTGCTCAGCCCGAGCACGAAGACGCGCTGCGGGTCGGCGAAGGAATAATCGGCGAGGTGACGGAAGGCCTGCCGGTAGGCGGCGAGCTCGCTGTCGAAGTCGGTGGCGCCGCAGTCGCCTTCCGAATCGCCGACCCCCGGCTTGTCCATGCGCACGGTGGCGAAGCCCGGCAGCTGCGCCAGCGCCCGGAACAGCTGCTGCGGAGCACCCAGGCTGTTGGGCGGCGCCGCGATGCTGTCGCAGCTGAGCCAGCCGGCGACGAAGATGACCGGCAGCCGCGAGCGCGTGCTGGACGGGTGCGTGACGATGAGCCGCAGGCGCTGCCCCGCCGGCAGCGCCATCTCCTCGTACTGCACCGTGACGCCCGGATAGGACTCGTCGGCCGTCTTGCGCGGCAGCGGTGCCGCGGCGCCCGCCTGCGCGAGCAGCAAGAAGGTGACGAGCAGCGCCGCATTCGTCTTCATGCAACCACCTCAGGATCCACTCGGGCGGGCGCATCCTGCACCCTCCCCCAGGGGGAGACTCAAGAGCCCTGGGTCTACAATCGCCGTACCCACCCCATGCTCAAGATCGGCGATTTCTCGCGCCTGGCGCGCGTCTCGGTCAAGAAGCTGCGCTTGTACGATGCCGCGGGCCTGTTCGCTCCGGCCCACGTGCAGCCGCGCACCGGGTACCGTTTCTATCGCGCCGCGCAGCTGGCGCAGCTGCAGCGCGTGCTGCTGCTGCGCGAGCTGGGTTGCTCGCTCGCCGAGACCGCGCAACTGCTGCGACTGCCGCCCGACTCGCCCGCCTACGCACGCACGCTCACGCTGCTGCGCCGCCGCCTCATGACGCGCGTGGCCCGCGACGAGGAACGCCTGCGCCGCCTGGATACGCTGCTGCACGCGGCCGAGCCGCAGGCGGGCACGAGCGGCGCGCCGGTGGCGGTGCGCGCACTCGCGGCGATTGGCGCCCTGACGCTGCGCGAGCGGGTGCGTGATGCGGGCGTGGAAGTAGAGCGCATGTTCGAGAGCACCGAGCAGCGCGTGGCGCGCCTCGGCTGTCGCACGGCGGTGAGTCCGTTCCTGCTCTTCCACGACATGGAGTACCGCGAGCACGACATGGACGTCGAGGTCTGCGTCCCCATCGAGCCGCAGGCCCTGAGCGCCTGCGGTGGCCGCCTGGTGCCGGGCGCCGCGCAGGCGGCCTGCCTGCGCTTCGCCGGCAGCTACGCCCAGGCGCCGCGGCTCTACGAGCGCATGCTCGAGTGGATGGATGGCGCCGGGGTGCGCATCGCCGGGCCGCTGCGCGAGACCTACCTGCGCTTCGGCGCGGCGCAGCGCGGCTACACGCTGCCGCCGCTCATGCTGGCCGACGGCGTCGCCGAGTACGAGACCGAGTTGCAGATGCCGGTGTGCGCGCTGTAGCACCCGCGCGCGCACGTTTCGGGGCGTCGGCGCGTGCCAGCGCCGCGGCCACGGCGCGGCGGCTCCAGGCGGTGAGCGCGGCAGCATCCTCGAGCACCTCGGCCGGCACCTCGAAGTAGCTCAGGCTCACGTCCGCACGATCGGCATAGGGCCGAAACGCCTGCATGCCGCGCGCGCTGAGATCGGCGCGGCCGGCGGCGTCGACGCGCAGGTACAGCGTGTCCTCGCTGACGATGCCGAAGAACACCTCGTCGCAGTACAGGCCCACGCCGCCGAACATGCGCTGCGCGCGCAGCTCGCCGAGCGCGGCGAGCTGCTCGAGCAGGTACTGCAGGTAGTCCGCGCTGACCGGCACGACGCGGCGCGCGCTTACTCGTCGCTGATGTTGCGGAAGTCGACCCCGAGGGAGCGCAGCTTGCGGTACAGGTGCGTGCGCTCCATGCCGACGCGCTTGGCGAGCTGCCCGACCTTGCCGCTGCACAGGAGCAGCTGCTGCTGCAGGTAGGCGCGCTCGAACTGCTCGCGCGCCTCGCGCAGCGGCAGCGCCAGCAGGTCCTGCTTGACCAGCGGCTCATCCGGCGGCGTCTGCACCGCGAGCTCGCGCTCGATCTCCTCGAGCCGGATCTCCTCGGGGCCGCCGTGCGCCAGCAGCCGGTGCACCAGGTGCCGCAGCTCGCGCACGTTATCGGGCCAGGGGTAGTTGCGCAGGCGGTTCTGGGCCGCGACGTTGAAGCGCCGGAACGGCAGCCCCTCGGACTCCACCATGCGGTCGACCTGCAGGCGCAGCAGGTCGGGCACGTCCTCGGCGTACTCGCGCAGCGGCGGCACGCGCACGATCAGCACGTTCAGGTGCGCGAGCAGGTCGCGCCGCAGCGCCTCGCCCCCGGCACGCTGCTCCACGCCCGGCTGCGCGGAGGTGAGCACGCGGGCGCGGAACGGCAGCGTCTCGCGCCCGCCGATACGCGTGAATTGCCCGGACTCGAACACGCCGACCAGCAGCCGCTGCGCCGCCGGCGGCAGATCCTCGAGCTCGTGGATGAAGAGCGTGCCGCTGCTGGCCTCCTCGAGCACTCCGGTGACCCTGCCGGCCTCGTCGTCGCGCCCGAACAGCCGCTCCTCGGCATCCGCGTCGCGCAGGCTGCTGGCCACCAGCGGCACGAACGGCGCGTTGACGCGCGGGCTGTGCTCGTGCAGGTAGCGTGCGAAGGCCTCGCGCCCGGAGCCGGGCTCCCCCACCAGCAGCACCGGCGAGGCGCTGGCGCCGATCTGCTGCAGGTCGGCGCGCAGCTGCTGCATCACGCGGCTCTTGCCGGCCGGGATCGCCAGCGGTGCGCCGAGGAAGCGCGGTGACTGGCGATGGCGACGGCCGGCATCCAGGGCCCGCTCCACGGTGCGCAGCAGCTTGGCGAGCGAGAGCGGCTTCTCCACGAAGTCGAAGGCGCCCAGGCGGGTCGCCTCCACCGCGGTCTCGACCGTGGAGTGCCCCGACATCATGACCACCGGGCAGCCGTCCGCGGCCCCGACCGACCACTCGCGCAGCAGCGTGATGCCATCCACGTCGGGCATCCAGATGTCCAGCAGCACCAGGTCGGGCACCTGGCGCGCGCGCGAGGCGCGCGCCTGGGCGGCGTTGGCCGCCACGTCGACCTCATAGCCTTCCTCGGAGAGGATCTCCTTCAGCAGGCCGCGGATGTCCGCCTCGTCATCAACCACCAGAATGTGTGGACTCGTCATGCCCCTGCCCTCCGCAACTGCTCGCGCCGTTCACGTGCCGCCCCGCTCGCCGAGCGGGTGCTGTCCTTCACCGGCAGCACCACGCGCACGCGCGCGCCGCCCTCCGGCCGGTTGTCGGCATCGATCCGGCCGCCATGCTCTTCGATGATCTTCTTCACGATCGCGAGCCCCAGGCCCGTACCCTTCGGCTTGCTGGTGACGTACGGGTCGAACACCCGGCCCAGCAGCTCGCGCTGAAATCCCGGCCCATTGTCACACACGCTCACCGCCGCGTATTCGGCATCGCCGCTGGCCTCGAGCTTCGTCGTGATCTCGAGCGTCGGCGCGGCCACGCCCTCGAGCGCCTCCAGCGCATTGGTGATGAGGTTGTTCAGGATCTGGCGCACCCGGCCACGGTCGGCCTCGATGCCCTCGATGCGCGCATCCAGCTCGAGGCGGATCTGGGCGCGCGGATCCTGCGAGCGGTACAGGTCCGCCACCTCCGCCACCAGCTGGTTCAGGCTGAAGCGGGTGATCTGCATCTCCGGGGCGCGCGCGTACTCGGAGAACGCGTTCACCATCTGCTGCATGGTCTCGACCTGCTGCACGATGGTGCGCGTGCCGCGCTCGAGGATTTCCGCGTCGCGCTCGCTCATGCCGGTGAGCAGGCGGCGCCGCAGCCGCTCGGCCGAGAGCTGGATCGGCGTGAGCGGGTTCTTGATCTCGTGCGCCAGGCGCCGCGCCACCTCGCCCCAGGCGGCGTCGCGCTGCGCACTCAGGAGCGCGGTGATGTCATCGAACACGATGACGAAGCCCACGCCCGAGTCCTCCCCGGGCAGCGGCGTGCAGGCGCACATGAGCGTACGACGACCGCTGGTGCCGTCGAGGTCGAGCTGCTCGCGCCACTCGGCGCGCCCGGCGGCGATGCGTACCGCGAGCGCGGCCACGAACTGGCCGAGCCGCTCGTTGCCGGCGGCGAGCTCCGGCAGCGCGCGGCCCGTGGCCGCCGACAGGTCGGTGCCGAGGATGGCACCGGCGGCCTCGTTGGCGGTGCGCACGATCAGCGAATGATCCACCGCCAGCACGCCGGTGGAGAGGCGCGCCAGGATGATCGCGAGCCGGGTGCGTTCGCGCTCCACCGCCTGCTGGCTATGCGTGGCCTCGGCGCGCGCACGCCGCAGC
This sequence comes from Steroidobacteraceae bacterium, assembly GCA_035501795.1. GTDB lineage: Bacteria > Pseudomonadota > Gammaproteobacteria > Steroidobacterales > Steroidobacteraceae > 13-2-20CM-66-19. The sequence goes on along the minus strand of DATJVL010000021.1, from coordinate 58,057 downwards.
CGCTTGGTCATATCGTTGAAGGACTGCACCAGGAAGCCCATCTCATCGCGCGAGGGCAGCGGCAGGCGCGTGGCGAAGTCGCCCTTGCCCACCGCGCGCGTGCCGGCGATCAGGTCCTGCACCGGGCGCACCAGGCGCTGCGCCGAATAGATCGCCAGGTACACCGCCGCCAGCATCGCGAGCAGCACCACCAGGGTGAGCGTGAGGCGGAAGCTGTACTTGAGCGGCTCGCGCATGGCCGCGAGGTTGCCGTACTCGTTGTAGGAGTCCTGCACGGCCTCCGAGAGCGCCGCGAGCTGCGCCGGCACCGGGTAGACGGCCACCAGGTAACGCAACTCGCGCGCCGCGCCCGCGCGCGGCAGCACCGCGGCGGTGCGGATCAGGTAGCGCCCGCCGCTTTGCGGCTCGAGGCTCACGTACGGCAGGCGCTGCTCCACCTGGCGCAGCAGGTCCGGCGGCGGCGGCGAGGGCAGTGTCTCGAGCGCGTTCTCCAGGCTCGCCGCGATGATGCGCCCGTGGGCGCCGAACAGCGTGATCTCGAGTGCCTGCGTGGCGCGGCGCTCGGCATTGAGGCGCGCCGGCAGCTCCGCCGCCTCGGTGCCGGCGAGCGAGTCGGCGAGTGCACTGGTACGCGCGGAGTACTCGCGCATGCGCAGGTCGAGCGCCGCGCGCGACAACCCGAGGGCATCGTTCAGGCCCTCCTTGACCTCCACCTTGAACCAGCTGTCGATACCCTGGTTGATGAACTCGAGCGAGGACATGTAGACGATCAGCAGCGGCGCGATCACCAGCGCACCGAAGATGCCCACGGTGCGTGCCGTGAGACGCGAGCCGGGCACGTGTGCGCGGTAGTCGCGCACCAGGCGCCACAGCTGCCGCGCCAGCAGCACGCTGAGCACGATCACGCCGCACACGTCCACCAGCAGGATCCACAGCTGCAGCCGCCCGAACTCGGCCGAGTTCTGCACGCTCTTGGCCAGCAGCAGGAACGCCCCGAGCGCGATCGCGCTCCACAGCAGCACCTGGCCGACGGCGAGCCAGCGCAGCCGCGCCGGGGCCCGCGGGCTTACACCGGGAGCGACCATGTGTACCACTCCGAGACGCGCGCCCAGTCATCGGTCCAGAACAGGATCGCGCGCATGGAGGCGGACAGGTGCCCGCGGCGCACGCCGGCACGCACGCTGATGTTGTAGTTGCCGCCATCCAGCTGCGGCTCGACCACGATCGGGTAGGCATCCACGCGCCCGAGGTAGCTCAGCGCTTCATCGAGCGTCGCGAAGGTATTCTGGTCGCCGCTCTTGGTGTCGCGCACCACGTAACGGTCGCTCACCGCGTGGTAGGTGAGCTCGCGGCGCAGCGTCACGTCCACGATGGCGGCGTTAAACCAGTAGCGGCGGTCGCGGTCGACGCGCGCATCCAGGTCGAAGGTGAGCGTGATGCCATCGCGCAGCGCCTCGCGGATCGCGGGGCTCTCGGGGTACTCGATGCGCGCGTAGAGCAGAAAGACCCCCTTGTCCACGTTCACGTACGCGGAGCGCACCTCGAGCACGCCTTCCAGCGCATTGGCGAGGGCGAAGCCGCAGAGGGCGAGACCAAGGACCCACCCCGCCGTCAGCCGCCATGCCGGGGTAAAACCAGTCCTTGTGGGATCGCGGCGTAGCATGGATGCCTGCGACGGCAGGTCTCAGGGTCCGGCCGTTGTCTTTTCGAGACAAGCATAATAGAAGCCGTCCGTCCCTGCCTCTGCCCCGGGCAGCAGCTGAAGGCCCAGCTCGCGCTCGAGCGCGCCGGGGACGCCCTTGGCGCTCGGCGCCACAGGGCGCAGCGCGACCTCGCTTAAGAGCTGCGCGACCACGGCTTCGTTCTCCTCCGGCAGCACCGAGCAGGTGCAGTACAGCAGCCGACCGCCCGGGGCGAGCATGCGCGTGGCCGCGCGCAGCAGCGCCAGCTGCGTGGCGGCGAGTGGCCCGATATCGCTGCTGCGGCGCAGCAGCTTGATGTCCGGGTGGCGTCGGATCACGCCCGTGGAGGAGCACGGCGCATCGACCAGGATGCGCTCGTACGGCCGTCCGTCCCAGAAAGTGTCGGGCTGCCTCAGGTCGCCGCTGAGCACGTGGGCGCTGCGCCCGAGGCGCGCGAGATTCTCCTCAATCAGCCGCACGCGCGGGGCACTCACGTCCAGTTCGGTAAGGCTGAGCGCGCCGTCGACGCTCTCCAGGAGGTGCGCCCCCTTGCCACCGGGAGCCGCACAGGCGTCCAGGACGCGCATGCCGGGGTGTACGTCGAGGAGCGACGCGGCCAGCTGTGCGGCGGCATCCTGCACCGAGACCTTGCCCTCGGCAAAGCCCGGGAGGGCTTCCACGGGCTGTGGGCGATCCAAAACAACGCCTGATGGCATCCATTGTATCGCTTCCGCGCTAATATCGGCTGCTGCGAGCTGCTGGAGATAGTCGGCAACCGAGACACGGGAGAGGTCCACGCGCAGCGTCATCGGGGGGTGCTGATTATTCGCCTCGAGGATGCGCTCGGCTTCGCGCGGCCAGCACTGCCCGAGTCGCTGGACCAGCCACTCGGGGTGGGCCGTGCGTCGTGCGAGCGTGCGGTCGTTGCGCGCAAGGAGTGCCGCCCGCTCGCGCAGCAGCCGGCGCAGCACCGCGTTGACCAAGCCGGCCACGGCCGGCTTGCCGAGCAGGCGCGTCGCGTCCACCGCCGCATTGACCGTCGGCTCGGGGGCGTTGCGTGAGTACTCGAGCTGGTGTGCCGCGCAGACGAGCAGCGCGCGCACCGCGGCGGGGATGCCGGAGGGGCGTTCGAGCAGCGACTCGATGAGGGGGTTGAGGCGCAAGTACCAGCGCACCGTCCCGGTCGCGATCGCGCGCACTGCCGCGCGCCCAGGGGCGCCGGGCGCACAGAGGAGGGCCTCATCGAGCGCACGGCCGCCCGTCACGACCGACTCGACCACCCGCGCCGCCGACCCGAGCGCCGGGGCGGCCGGGGACAGGCCGCTCCTAGCCAAGTCGCTGCCCCAGGAGCGTGCGACCCTGCGCGAACTCGCGGGCACTCACGACCTTTCGCCCGCTCAGCTGGACGCGAAGCAGCCGCAGGACCCCGACGCCGCATCGCACCAGGATCGAGTCGCCCGTCTGATCGATGATAGTGCCGGGTTCGACGCCGTTCGCGACATTTTGTGGTTCTTTATCGGCTAGTTCAGCGACGTGAATGCGCAGCTGCCGCCCCTCGAACACGGTCTCGGCGACCGGCCAGGGGTGGAAGGCCCGTACCTGCCGCTCGAGCGCTGCCGCCTCGTGGCTCCAGTCGAGGCGAGCCTCGGACTTGGTGATCTTCGGGGCATAGGTCGCCGCACTCGCATCCTGAGGCCGGGCGATCAGGGTGCCGTCCGCAAGCCCCCCGAGCGCCTGCACGATCGCGTGTGCGCCGAGGGTTGCCAGGGCGTCGTGAAGCGAGCCCCCCGTCTCGCGGGGAGCCAGCGCGTAGGGCAGCTCGAGCAGCACCGCACCGGTGTCGAGCCCGGCGTCCATCTGCATGATGCTCACGCCGCTTCGGGCATCCCCGGCCAGGAGCGCGCGCTGGATCGGGGCGGCGCCGCGCCAGCGCGGCAGGAGCGAGGCGTGCACGTTGAGGCAGCCACGCGGCGGAAGGGTGAGTATCTCGGGCGGCAGCAGCAGCCCGTAGGCGATCACGACCAGCACCTCGGGCGCCCACGCCGCGAGCGCGGCGCGCGCCGCGGGATCCTTGAGCGAGGCGGGCTGCAGCAGCGGCAGAGCGTGCTCCAGCGCGAGCCTTTTGACGGCGCCGGGAGAGCTCTTCAGGCCCCGGCCGTGGGGACGATCCGGCTGGGTGAGCACGCCGACCAGATCGTGCCGGGCCACGAGCGCCGCGAGCGCCGGACAGGCGAACTCGGGCGTGCCGGCGAAGGCGACGCGCAATCTCAGTACGCGCGGCGCGCGCCGGCCGTTGAGCTCGCGGGCCCCTGCGCCGCGCGCTCGCGACGCTCCTTGTCGAGTTTCTTGCGGATGCGCTCGCGCTTGAGGTCCGAGAGGTAGTCGACGAACAGCCTGCCCTCGAGGTGATCCATCTCGTGCTGGATGCACACGGCGAGGATGTCCTCGTAGTCGGCCTCGCTCACCTGGCCGTCACGGTCGTGGCTGCGCAGGCGAATCTTCTTGGCGCGCTTGATCTCATCGAAGATCCCGGGCACGGAGAGGCAGCCCTCCTCGGTCTTGGCCTCGCCCTCGCGCGTGAGGATCTCCGGGTTGATCAGTACCAGGGGTGCGTTGCGCTCCTCGGAGATGTCGATGACGATGACGCGCTGGTGCACGTCCACCTGCGTGGCCGCCAACCCGATTCCCGGAGCCTGGTACATCGTCTGCAGCATGTCCTCGATGAGCGTGCCCAGCGCCGCATCAAAGCGGGTCACCGGCGCGGCGCGCGTCCGCAGCCGCGGGTCGGGGAATTCGAGGATGGTTCGCAGGGCCATGGGATTCCGTATATGGGGGCGCCGCCAAGGGTGATCCAGCGCACAAAGTTGACATTAATTCGTATGCCGGAAGGCGCCGTGCCAGTATAACGAACTAGAATTCCGGCGCGGGTCGTGTGGTCCACCTCGCGCAATGGAGGAGTGGAGGATGGTCTCGAATCAAGTACTTGGGGCTCGCCTGAGCGCAGCCCTGCTGCTGGCTGCGCTGGCTTCAGCCTGCTCGCACTTCCGGCATCACGAAGCCGCGCCCGCGCCCGCGCCCGCGGCCGCGAGCACCAGCACTGCGACGGCTGCGGCACCGGCCGCGGCCCCCGAGGTGACCGCCACCGAGGCGGCGATTGCCTCCGGCGCCACGGCGAGCCCGGCGAGCGCCCCGGCCGCGGACACGCGCGAGATGGTGAACCCGTCCGCCCCCATGCACTACACGGTGAAGAAGGGCGACACGCTCTGGGGCATCGCCTCGATGTACCTGAAGGACCCGTGGCTGTGGCCCGAGGTCTGGATCATCAACCCGCAGATCCCGAACCCGCACCTTATCTATCCGGGCGACCAGCTGGCGCTGGCCTACGGCGCCGACGGCCGGCCGCACGTGAGCGTTGAGCAGGCCGGCACCGTGCGCCTGGATCCGCGCCTGCGCTCGAGCCCGCTGAACGGGGCGATCCCGACCATCCCGTACGCCTCCATCGCCGCGTTCCTGTCGCGCCCGACGATCATCACGGACGAGCAGGTCAAGCACGCCCCGTACGTGGTCGCCTTCCGCGACATGCACAACGCCGGCGGCTCGAACAACGAGGTCTACATCCGCGACCTGCCCTCGACCGACACCTCGCGTTACACGGTGGTGCACATCGCCGGTCCGCTGCACGATCCGGATGACAACAAGCTGCTCGGCTACGAGGCCATCTACACCGCCACCGCGCTCGTGCAGAAGAACGGCGACCCGGCCAAGGCGGTCCTGATCGACCCGGCGCGCGAGACGCTGCGCGGCGATCGGCTGCTCAACACCGAGGATGCCGCCACCCCGGTGAACTTCACCCCGCACGCCCCGGCCACCAACCTGCACGGCCGCATCCTCGATGTGGTCGGCGGCACGGACCTCGTGGGCCTCTACCAGGTCGTGGTCATCAACCGCGGCACCAGCCAGGGCGTGGACCCGGGCACGGTACTGGCGATCGACCGCAAGGGCGATGTGGTGCCGGACCTGTTCCGCGGCGGCCGCAACATCGGCTCGACCGGCAGCGTCACGTTCGCGCCGAAAGTGAAGCTGCCCGATGAGCGCAACGGCACCGCGCTGGTGTTCAAGTCCTTCGACCGCGCCAGCTACGCGCTGATCGTCGGCGCCACCAACATCATCGAAGTCGGCGACATCGTCCGCAACCCGTAACGCCGCCCGCGGCGCACGCCACGCCCGTGGCGTGCGCTGGCGCGCGCGCCTCCAGCGAGAAATCTGCTGGCGCGAGAGGAGCTTAAGCGCCGCTCGCCGCCGCCGGCGCCGTGCCCGGCATTGGACAACCCGCGGGAAATGCTGTTAGATGCCCCCGCACTTGAGGGGCGCGCCCTGTTGCGTTGGCTCGCGCGCCCGCCCGCCGATTTGACCCTGACATCATGACTGGCAGCGTTCTCGACATCCTCATCTACGTCTTCGACCGCTACATGCTGAGCGAGCCGCCGCAGGTGCCCGCGCGCGCGCATCTGGCGCGCGACCTGCAGCGCATCGGCTTCGCGCCCAACAACGTGGAGCGCGCGCTCGACTGGCTCACCGCGCTCGCCTTCGGCCACGCTCAGCCGCAGGCCGTCAGCGCCGGCGTGCGCCAGTACAGCGACAGCGAGCTCACGCGCCTCTCGACCGAGTGCCGCGGGCTGCTGCTGCGCCTGGAGGCGGCGCAGGTGCTGACGCCGCTACAGCGCGAGCTGGTGATCGAGCGGCTGCTCGCGCTGGATGCCGACGAGGCCGACGCCGAGTCGCTCAAGTGGGTGGTGCTGATGGTGCTCTCGAGCCAGCCAGGGCAGGAGCTCGCGGTCGAGCGCCTCGGCGGGCTCATGATGGATGCGCGCGCCGGTGCGCGGCACTGAAACGGCCGCCATCCCCCGAGGCTGTCTGAGCACTCCGCGGCCTGTCCGCGGTTTTTCGTTTTAGGAAGGACTTCTCCGGAAACTCATGGCAGAGAACCTGGTCATCGTCGAGTCGCCCGCCAAGGCCAAGACCATCAAGAAGTACCTGGGGCGCGACTTCGAGGTGCTGGCCTCCTACGGGCACGTGCGCGACCTGATCCCCAAGGAGGGCGCGGTCGATCCCGAGGACGGCTACGCCATGAAGTACCGCGTGCTCGAGAAGAACGAGCGCCACGTGGAGGCGATCGCGCGCAGCCTGCGCAAGTCCAAGTCGCTCTACCTGGCCACCGACCCCGACCGTGAGGGCGAGGCCATCGCCTGGCACCTGAAGGAGATCCTCAAGGAGCGCGGCGAGCTCGCCGGCAAGGACGTGCATCGCGTAGTGTTCTACGAGATCACGCGCAACGCCATCCGCGAGGCCGTCGGCCAGCCGCGCGGCCTGTCGCTCGAGCTGGTGAACGCGCAGCAGGCGCGCCGCGCGCTCGACTACCTGGTGGGTTTCAACCTCTCGCCGCTGCTGTGGAAGAAGGTGCGCCAGGGCCTCTCCGCCGGGCGCGTGCAGAGCCCGGCGCTGCGCATGATCTGCGAGCGCGAGGAGGAGATCGAGGCCTTCAAGGCGCAGGAGTACTGGACCATCGAGGGCGAGGGCGCGCACTCCGAGCAGGCCTTCCCGCTGAAGCTGCTCGAGTACCGCGGCCAGAAGGTCGAGCAGTTCAGCTTCACCGACGAGCGCACGGCGCGCGAGGCGGAGGCCGCCATCCAGGCGGCCGCCGGCGCCACGGCCGGTGCGCCCGGGCAGCTGCGCGTCAGCGCCATCGAGCGCAAGCAGCGGCGCCGCAATCCCGCCCCGCCCTTCACCACCTCGACGCTGCAGCAGGAGGCGGCCCGCAAGCTCGGCTTCAACGCGCGCCGCACCATGCGCCTGGCGCAGCAGCTGTACGAGGGCCAGGACATCGGCGAGGGCAACGTCGGACTCATTACTTATATGCGTACCGACTCGGTGTCGCTGGCCGCCGAGGCGGTGAGCGAGATCCGCGCCGTGGCGGCGCGCCTCTATGGCCAGGACCAGGTGGCCGAGGAGCCGCGCATCTACCGCACCAAGTCCAAGAACGCCCAGGAAGCGCACGAGGCCATCCGCCCCACCTCCGCGGCCATCACGCCGGCGGACGTCGAGGGCAAGATTGACGATGACCTGTACCGCCTGTACGCGCTCATCTGGAAGCGCGCGGTGGCCTCGCAGATGAGCCACGCGCTCTTTGACACGGTGGCGGTGGACCTGCTGGCCGGCGCCGACGGCGCGGCGCGCCACGTGCTGCGCGCCAACGGCTCGACCCTGGTGAAGCCGGGCTACATCTCCGTGTACCAGGAGGGCACGGATGATGCCAAGGGCGACGAGGGCGACCACGTCCTGCCGCCGATGCACGAGGGCGACGCGGTGGCGCTGAACTTCCTGCGCGCCGAGCAACACTTCACCGAGCCGCCGCCGCGCTACAGCGAGGCCTCGCTGGTGAAGGCGCTCGAGGAGCACGGCATAGGCCGTCCCTCCACCTACGCCACCATCATCTCCACGCTGCAGGACCGCGAATACGTGGAGATGGACAGCCGGCGCTTCGTGCCGACCGACATCGGCAAGATCGTCAACCGCTTCCTCACGCACCACTTCCACCGCTACGTGGAGTACGGCTTCACCGCCGCCATGGAGGATGAGCTGGATGCGGTGTCGCGCGGCGAGGAAGAGTGGACCGTGCCGCTGGAGAAGTTCTGGAAGCCCTTCATCCACCAGGTCGACAAGATCGAGCGCACCGTGACGCGCGAGCAGGTGGCGATGGCGCGCGAGCTGGGCCGCGACCCGGCCAGCGGCAAGCCGGTGACGGTGCGCATGGGGCGCTACGGTCCGTTCGTGCAGATCGGCACCAAGGACGACGAGGAGAAGCCGCGCTTTGCCGGCCTGAAGCCCGGGCAGAAGATGGATCACGTGAACCTTGCCGATGCCATGGAGCTGTTCAAGCTGCCGCGCACGCTCGGCGAGACGCTCGAGGGCGAGACGATCATCGCCAACGTCGGCCGCTTCGGCCCGTACGTGAAGTACGGCAGCAAGTACGCATCCCTCAAGGAAGACGACCCCTACACCATCACGCTCGAGCGCGCGCGCGAGGTGATCCGCGCCAAGCAGGCGGCCGATGCCGCGCGCCTCATCCGCGATTTCCCCGAGGCCGGCATCCAGGTCCTCAACGGCCGCTACGGCCCCTACGTCACCGACAAGAAGAAGAACGCCAAGATCCCCAAGGAGCGCGATCCGCGCAGCGTGACGCTCGAGGAGTGCCATGCGCTGCTGGCGGCGGCGCCCGAGCGCGGTGCGCGCTTCGGACGCTTCGGCCGCCGCAAGGCGGCCGCCGCCGCGACGCCGGCCGCCGAGACCGCAGCCCCGGGCGCCACCGCGCCGCCCCCCGCGGCCGGCGCGCGCCGCAAGGGCAACGGCAGCAAGGCCACCGCGCCAGCACCGCCGGCCCGCGCAGCCGCGAAGAGCGCCGCCAAGCACGCCGCGCCCAAGAAGCGCGCCCGCAAGACCCGCAGCAGTGCCAGGAGCCAGCGCAAGGGCGCCAGCCCCAAGGCGCGCGGCACCGCCGGGGCCGCGAGCCGCGGCCGGCGCCTGAAGTAGCGCGCGGCCTGCAGCGCGCGCCTGGCGGCGCTGATGAAGTACCGTCACCGCTACCACGCGGGCAACTTCGCCGACGTCCACAAGCACGTCGCGCTGCTGGCCCTCATCCAGGCCCTGCAGCGCAAGGACAAGGGCTTCCTCTACCTCGACACGCACGCCGGCCGCGGTGCGTACGACCTGTCCACGCCGACCGCGGAGGCGCAGGCGGGGATAGCGCGCCTCGAGGGGCGCACCCTCGCGGCGGCGGAGCTGCGCGAGTACCGCGCCGCGCTCGCAGGCCTGCGCACAGCGCTTGAGCAGCCCCACCTGTACGGCGGCTCGCCGCTGCTGGCGCTGCAGGCGCTGCGCAGCCAGGACCGCGCGCTGCTCATCGAGCTGCAGGGGGGTGAGGCGCACCGCCTGGAGGAGAACGTCGCGCGCCTGGCGCAGGCGCGGCCGCAGGGCAGCGCGCGCGTGCGCGTGGAACGCGGCGATGGCTGGCAGGGGCTGCGCGCCCACCTGCCACCGCGCGAGCGACGCGGCCTCACGTGCCTGGACCCGCCCTACGAGGAGAGCGACGCCGACTACGCCGCCCTCGCCCAGGCGCTGCTGGAGTGCCTGCGCCGCTTCCCGACCGGGGTGGTACTGGCCTGGTATCCGATCAAGGAGGAGCGCGCGATCCGCGCCTGGCTCGGCGCTCTGGCGGTCACGCTGAGCGCGCCGGTGCTCGCGAGCGAGCTGTGGCTGTTCCCGCGCGATTCGCGCGTGGCGCTGAATGGCTCGGGGCTGCTGATCGCGAACCCGCCACACAGGATCCTCGAGAGCATGCAGGCGTGGCTGCCGGAGCTGTGCAGCCACCTCGCCCAGCATCCCGGTGCAGGCAGCAGCGCGCGGATGCTGTCACAATCGGCGCCGTGAACGCGCCCCTCGATCAGTACGGCGTGGTCGGCCATCCCGTGGGCCACAGCCTCTCGCCCTTCATCCACGGGCTGTTCGCGCGCGAGACCGGCCAGTCGATGAGCTACCGGCCCTACGACGTGGCGCCGGAGGAGTTCGCCGCGCGCGTGCGCCGGTTCTTCGCCGAAGGCGGCAAGGGCCTGAACGTCACCCTGCCCCACAAGATCGCCGCGGTCGAAGTTGCCGCCGACCTCACCACGCGCGCGGCGCACGCCGCCGCGGTCAACACCCTGGCCGTGCAGGGCGAGCAGCTGCTCGGCGACAACACCGACGGCGCGGGCCTGGTGCGCGACCTGTGCGACAACCTCGGCCTGGTCGTCACGCACCGGCGGGTGCTGATCATCGGCGCCGGCGGCGCCACGCGCGGCGTGCTCGCGCCGCTGCTCGGGCTGGAGCCGAGCGTGGTGGTGATCGCCAACCGCACCCCGGAGCGCGCCGTGGCACTGGCGGCGGCGTTCGCCGACCTCGGTCTCACCCAGGGCGCAAGCTTCGAGCAGCTCGAGGACGCCCCTTTCGACCTGATCATCAACGCCACCTCCGCCAGCCTCTCCGGCCAGATCCCGCCGCTGCCGGCCGGGGTGATCGGGCGGCAGACGGTGTGCTATGACCTGGCCTACGGGCGCAGCGCAACCGCGTTCGTGCGCTGGGCGCAGACGCAGGGCTGCGCGCGCGCCGTGCAGGGGCTGGGCATGCTGGTGGAGCAGGCGGCCGAATCCTTCCGCCTGTGGCGCGGCGTGCGTCCCAACACCGCGCGCGTCATGGACGCGCTGCGCGAGCGCGCCGGCGGAGCCTACGCCTAGCGCAGGGTGACGAATTCCTCGGCGCTGGTCGGGTGGATCGCCACGGTGTCGTCGAAGTCCTTCTTGGTCGCGCCCATGCGCAGCGCGACGGCGAAGCCCTGCAGCATCTCGTCCGCGCCCTGGCCGACCACGTGCAGCCCGACGATGCGCTCCTCCTTGCCCACGGTGATGAGCTTCATGTCGACGCGTGGCTTGATGCGCGTGAGGGCATGGTAGAGCGGCAGGAAGCTGGCGCGGTAGCAGCGCACGTGCTCACCGCCGTGGCGCGCGCGTGCCTCCGGCTCGGTCAGCCCCACCGTGCCGATCGGCGGGTGCGCGAAGATCACCGTCGGGATCAGCTCGTAATCCAGGTGCCGCCCGCTCATGCCGCCGAACACCCGGTCGGCGAGGCGCCGCCCGGCCGCGATGGCGACCGGCGTCAGCTGCGCACGTCCCGTGACATCGCCGACCGCATACACGTGCGGCGTGCTGGTGACCTGCATGAGGTCGGTGCTGATGTAGCCGTGCGGGCCGAGCTCGACCCCGGCGCGCTCAAGGGCCAGGTCCTCGACCGCGGGCACGCGGCCGACGGCCCAGACCAGCTGGTCGAAGGGACCGAGGCGCCGTCCGTCGGCCGCCAGGAACTGGAGCGCGCCGGCACCATCGCGCGACAGCCGCTCGGCGACGGCGCTGGTGATGACCTCGACACCCGCGCCACGCAGGTTCTTGATCGCCGCCTCGCCCAGCATCGGGTCGAAGTTGCGCAGCAGCACCTCGGTGCGCAGGATCAGCGTGGTGGCGCAGCCCAGGCCGTGGAAGATGCCGGCGAGCTCGACCGCGATGTAGCTGCTGCCGACGATGGCGGCGCGCGCCGGCCGCTCGGGCAGCGCGAAGAAGCCATCCGAGGTGATGCCGAGCTCGGCGCCCGGGAGCCCAGGCACCAGCGGCCGGCCGCCCGTGGCGATGAGCAGGTGCGCGGCGCGCAGCGTGCGCTCGCCGGCCAGCACCGTGTGCGCGTCGCGGAAGCTGGCACGGGCACGCACCAGCTCCACCTGCCGCTTGGCGAGGTTGGCGGCGTAGATGCCGTTCAGGCGGTGCACGTAGGCGTCGCGTTCCTTCTTCAGCTGCGCCCAGTCATGGCCCTGCGCCTCGAGCCGGAAGCCGTAGTCGCGGGCCTCGTGCAGCGCGGCGCCGAGCTCGGCCGCGTTCCACATGATCTTCTTGGGCACGCAGCCGACGTTCACGCAGGTGCCGCCGAGCGGCCCGGACTCGATCAGCGCCACGCGCGCGCCGTGATCGGCGGCACGCTGCGCGGCGGCCAGCCCGCCGCTGCCGCCGCCGATCACCACCAGGTCGTAATCCTCGTCCATGTAGCCTCGCGCCTTGAGGAGTCCCCATGTTATATGAGGCCCGGGCAGGGCAGTTCCAGCGGCCGTCCCCCTTAAGGGGCACACGCGCGGCTACAATGGCGCGCCCTGCAGCGGACCGCAAAGCGCATGGATAACCCCCTACTCGGCCAGGAGCCCCTGCCGCAGTTCCTCGAGATCCGCCCCGAGCACGTCGAGCCGGCGGTGCGCGCGCTGCTGGCGAGCAACCGCGAGCGTCTCGGTGAGCTCGCCACGGTCACGCAGCCGACCTTCGCCTCCGTGGTCGAGCCGCTCGAGGAGCTGCACCACCGCACCTCGCGCACCTGGTCGCCGGTGAGCCACCTGAACGCGGTGGTCAATTCCGAGGCGCTGCGCGCCGGCTACAACGCCTGCCTGCCGCTCCTGTCGGCGTACCAGACCGACCTGGCGCAGAGCGAGCCCTTGTTCAGCGCCTACCGCACGGTCGCCGAGCAGGAAGGCGCGGCGCTGGGTCCGGTGCAGCGGCAGCTCCTGGAGCACCGCGTGCGCGAGTTCCGCCTCGCCGGCGTGGCGCTGCCCCCGGAGCGCAAGGCGCGCTTCAAGACCGCCATGCTCGAGCTCACCCAGCTGCAGGCCAAGTTCGAGGAGAACGTGCTCGATGCCACCAACCACTGGAGCTGGCACGTGCGCGCGGCGGAGGAGCTGGCCGGGCTGAACGAGATGCTGATCGCGCAGGCCCGGCGGCGCGCAGCCGAGCGCGGCCTGGAGGGCTGGGTGCTCAGCCTCGACCAGCCGACCTACGTGGCGGTGGTGACGGATGCGGAGTCGGAGACGCTGCGGCGCGCCTTCTACGAGGCCTGGACCACGCGCGCCTCGGACCAGGGTCCGAGCGCCGGCCGCTGGGACAACACCGCGGTGATGGAGGAGATCCTCAGGCGCCGGCACGAGGCGGCACGCCTGCTGGACTTCGGCAACTACGCCGAGTACGCGCTCGCCACGCGCATGGCCGCGAGCGTGGCCGAGGTGCTGAAGTTCCTGCACGAGCTGGCGCACGCGGCGCGCGCCGCGGCGCAGGCCGAGTTCGCCGAGCTCGAGGCCTTCGCCGGCCGCAAGCTCGCCGCCTGGGACGTCGGCTTCTACGCCGAGCGCTTGCAGCGCGAGCGCTTCCAGGTGTCGCAGGAGGAGCTGCGCCCCTACTTCCCGCTGCCGCGCGTGCTCGACGGGCTGTTCGAGGTGGCGGAGCGGCTGTTCGGCGTGCGCATCCGCGAGCGCCCGGGCGCGCCCGTGTGGCATGCCGATGCACGGCTGTTCGACATCGCCGGCGCACGCGGCGAGCCGATCGGCAGTTTCTACCTCGATGCCTACGCGCGTCCCAACAAGCGCAGCGGCGCGTGGATGGACGAGTGCATCGGCCGCAAGCGCCTCGCGAGCGGCGCGGCGCTCCCCGTGGCCTACCTGGTGTGCAACTTCCTGCCCCCCGGGGAGGACCGCCCGGCGCTGCTCACGCACGATGACGTGCTGACGCTGTTCCACGAATTCGGTCACGGGCTGCATCACCTGCTGACGCGCGTGGACTACCCGAGCATCGCCGGCATCAACGGCGTCGCCTGGGATGCGGTGGAGCTGCCGAGCCAGTTCCTGGAGAACTACGCCTGGCACCCCGAGGTGCTGCAGCGGATCTCCGGCCACTTCCAGAGCGGCGCGCCGCTGCCGCGCGAGCAGCAGGCGCGCCTCATCGCCACGCGCAGCTTCCACGCCGGCCTGCAGATGATGCGCCAGCTCGAATTCGCGCTCTTCGACTTCCGCATCCACACCGAGTACTCCCCCGAGCGCGGCGGGCGCATCCTCGAGATCCTGCGCGAGGTGCGCGCCGAGGTGGCGGTGGTGCCGGTGCCGCAATGGAACCGCTTCCCCAACAGCTTCGGCCACATCTTCGCCGGCGGTTACGCCGCCGGCTACTACAGCTACAAGTGGGCCGAGGTGCTGGCCGCGGACGCCTTCGCCGCCTTCGAGGAGTGCGGCGTGTTCGATCACCCGACCGCCGAGCGCTTCCTCGATGCCATCCTCAGCCGCGGCGGCAGCCGTGACGCGCTCGAGGCCTTCATCGACTTCCGCGGCCGACCGCCGGATGTGCGCGCACTGCTGAAGCAGCACGGCATCCTGCCGGATGCGGCCGGCAGCGCCTGACCGTGCCGGCGCGCGCGCCCCGCATCGTGCTGCTGCTCGCCGCGGCGCTGCTCATCGGCGCCGCCGCGGCGCCCGGGCAGGCCCTGTACGTGGTCGAGCAGCTGGTGGTGCAGGTCAACAGCAGCGCCGACTTCGACGGCGAGCGCGTCGCGACGCTCAAGAGCGGCGACCGCGTCGAGCTCATCGAGCGCAACGGCGAGGCGCTGCATGTGCGCCTCGCCAGCGGGCGCGACGGCTGGCTGCGGGCGAGCTACCTCTCGGCCGAGGAGCCGCTGCGCGTGCAGCTGCAGCAAAGCAGCGCCGAGGTGACGCGCCTGAAGGCCGAGGTCAACCGCCTGCAGACGCAGCTGGATGCCGCGAGCAGCATGCGCGCGGGCGCGCCCGCCGCGGCGCCCCCCGAGGAGCCCGCCGCCGGCGCGGCGCTCTTCCCGGCGGCACCCGCGGCGGCGCCGCCACGGCTGTGGCCGTGGGTGCTGCTGAGCGCGGGGCTCGCGCTCGCGGCCGGCGTCGCGCTCGGCTGGTACCTGCTCGATCGCACCATCCGCAAGAAGTACGGCGGCCTGAAGATCTACTGAGGATCTGTAGGCGGATCCGTACGCGGCACTTGGCGACCCGTGCCGGTCGGGGGCGGAAGCGGACATATGCGAGCGCACGACGCAGGGCGGGGCCAAAATGTGCACCGCGTCAAGGCTGCGCCCCGCCGGACCTGCCTAGACTCGCCGGCAAGCCGCCGCTAAGGTCCAAACCAGGGGATGGGCCGGCGCGCACCACAAGGCGTTTCGTCAAACCAAATCTAATGAGCACCCGGCGCAGCGACTACGACGTAACCAACAGCGTGCAGGTGAGCTCACCGCCGGCGGTGCAGGCGGCGATCGGGACTGTGTTCCGCTCCACCTGGCCGCAGCTCTCGCTCGAGCCCCTCGCGCGTGCCTTTGCACACTTCGAGCGGCTGTTCGCCGGCGAGGTGGCCGGCTTTCACGGCGTGGATACGGTCTACCACGACCGCCAGCACACCCTCGACATAACGCTCGCGCTCGCGCGCCTCTTGGTCGGCTACGAGCGCCAGGCGGACGAGCGCCAGCGCCTCGGCGGCGAGCGCGCACTCGTCGGCGTGCTGACCGGGCTGTTCCACGACGTCGGCTACCTCAGGCGCAGCGACGATCACGGCTCGCGCAACGGTGCCGAGTTCACCCGCACCCACGTGTCGCGCGGCGCGCGCTTCCTCGAGGATTACCTGCCGGTGCTGGGCCTCGCCGCCTGGGTGCCGGTGGTCACCGAGATCATCCATTTCACCGGCTACGAGGTGCCGTTCGAGCGCATCGAGGAGCGCGTCAGCGACCCGCGTGACATAACGGTGGGGCACCTGCTGGGCACCGCCGACATGATCGCCCAGATTGCCGACCGCTGTTACCTGGAGAAGTGCCGCGACCGGCTGTACGCGGAGTTCGTGCTCGGCGGCGTGGCGCTGCCCTTCTCCGAGGGCAACCCGCAGGTCAAGTACGCCTCGGGCCTGGACCTGCTGCGGCAGACCCCTGAGTTCATCGCCGACGTGCGCGAAAAGCGCCTCGACCGCGACTTCCACCGCGCTTACCGCTACCTGGAAGTGCTCTACGGCGGCCGCAACCCCTATATCGAGGCGATCGACCGCAACGTCGAGTTCCTGCGCCAGATCCTGCGCAGCGAGAACTGGCAGCTGCTGCGGCGCAAACCGCCGATCTTCGCCGCTACCGAGGACCCCATGAGCACCATGCGCAACCTGATGCTGGGGCACATAAAGCGTCTCTGGTCAGGGGCCTAGAAGAAAATCTTCGTAGCCTTTACCCGGAAGCGGCGGTTAAGATCAATCCCTCATAAGACTGGGGGATCGGCCGCCAGGGGCTGCGCGCCCGCGCACCGGCGGCGCGCTGCAGGTGACCGCCGCAAGCTTCAAGCTCAAGTACGCCGCTAGTTCGTTCCTGGTGGTGCTGATCGCGGCTGCCGCGGTCATCGGGCTGTTCCTCACCCGCCACGACAATGACACGCGCACGCTCGGCACGCTGGCCGAGCAGGAAGCGCGCGAGCGCCTCGTGCCCGAGCTCGAAGCGCGCGCCCAGGGCCTGGCCGGCCACGCCGCCGACTCCATCGCCGGGTCGGTGCGCGCCGGCGATGACAGCGGCATGGTGCGCCGCCTGCAGCCCTTCATGGACGACCCGACGGTGGCCGCCATCCGCGTCACCGGCGCCAGCGGCCAGACGCTCTTCGCCTGGCAGCGCGCCGAGGGCGCCACCCATGGCGCCCTGACCGCGAGCGCGAGCGCCCCGGTGCGCACCTACGTCGAGAACATCCCCGGGGCCGCGACCCCGAGCACGCTGGCGCAGCTGACGCTGGCACTCGAGCAGGCCGGGCCGGTGCCGGCGGTGAGCGTGGGCCATCGCCTGGCGGCGGCCAATGCCGCGCGCGCGCGCTCCACGTGGATGCTCGGGCTGGCGCTCGCGGGCCTGGGCGCCCTGGTGGCCGCGCTGCTCGCCTGGCGCGCGGTGGCGCAGCTGCAGCGCCCGGTGCAGTCCCTGATCAAGAGCGCCGAGCGCATCGGCCAGGGCGACTACACCCGTCCGGTGGAGGTGCGCCGCGCGGATGCCCTGGGCGAGCTCGAGCACGCGCTGGAGCGCATGCGGGCGCGGCTGCGCCAGTCGACCATCAACAAGAGCTACCTGCACAGCGTGCTCAACAGCATGACCGATGCGGTGTTCGTCACCTCGCCCGACGGGGTGATCAAGATCGCCAACGCCGCCGCCTGCAAGCTGCTCGGCTACAGCGAGGAGGAGCTGCTCGGCAAGGGCATCGTGGCGGTGCTCGATGAGCGCGAGCGCGCCGACTTCGACCTGCTGCAGGCGGCGCAGGAGACGCGCGAGACCATCGTGCGCACGCGCAGCGGGCAGACCATCCCGGTGTCCTTAACCGGCTCGCGCATCGACAGCGATGACCCGCAGTTCCAGGGCAACATCTTCGTCGCCCGCAACATCACCGACCGCAAGCGCGCCGAGCGCCGCATCCGCTACCTGGCGCGCTACGACGCGCTCACCAAGATCCCGAATCGCATGCAGTTCCACCACGTGCTGCAGCAGACCATCGCCCGCAGCCTGCGCTCCGGCCAGGTGGTGGCGGCGCTGTACCTGGACATGGACCGCTTCAAGGAGGTCAATGACACCTTCGGCCACGGCGCCGGTGATCGCGTGCTCGAGGTGCTGGCCGAGCGTCTCACGCGCGCGCTGCCCAAGGAGACCGTGGTCGGGCGCCTCGCCGGGGACGAGTTCGCGCTGTTCGTCGACGGGCTGCCCGCCGATGCCGACAACCGCGGCCCGATCGCGCAGCTGGCGCGCGCCCTGCTCACCGAGGTGAGCCGCCCGTTCCAGCTGAACCAGCACGAGGTGTTCCTCACCGCCAGCATCGGCATCGCCTTCTGCCCGCGCGATGCCGAGAACGTCATCGACCTGCTGCGCAACGCCGACGCCGCGATGTACTACTCCAAGCAGAACGGCGGCAATACCTTCGCCTTCTACTCTCCGGAGATGAATGCGGCGGCGGTCGAGCGGCTGATGCTCAAGAGCAAGCTGCGCCGCGCGCTGGAGCGCGACGAGCTCGAGATCCGCTACCAGCCCAAGGTGGACCTGCGCAACGGCCGCATCATCGGCGCCGAGGCGCTGCTGCGCTGGCGGCTGCCCGGCCACGGCGACATCCCCCCGGGCCAGTTCATCCCGCTCGCCGAGGAGACCAACCTCATTCTCGACATCGGCGAGTGGGTGCTGAACCGCGTGTGCCTGGACTACCGCCAGATGCAGAGCCGGGGGGGCGATCCGGGACGCATCTCGCTCAACCTCTCGCTCAAGCAGCTGCGCCAGGCGAGCTTCATCCTGCGCTGCCGCTCGGTGTTCCGCCGCCACCACGTCTCCCCGACCGCCTTCGAGCTGGAGATCACCGAGACCACCCTCATGGCCGACCCGCAGCGCACCGTGCGGCTGCTCGATGAGCTGTATGCCATGGGGCTGCACCTGTCCATCGATGACTTCGGCACCGGCTATTCGTCGCTCTCGGCCCTGCAGCAGTTCCCCATTGGCACTCTCAAGATCGACCAGTCCTTCGTGCGCGATGCCACCGAGGATGCCAACGACGCCACCATCGTACGCACCATCATCGAGATGGGCCGCAGCCTCGGCATCGAGGTGATCGCCGAGGGCGTCGAGTCGCAGGCGCAGCTGGAGTTCCTGCGCAACAGCGGCTGCAACTACGGGCAGGGACGGCTGTTCGGCGAGCCGTGCACGGCCGAGGACCTGCTGGCGCTGCTCACGCACCAGGCCGGCGGCAGCATCCCCTTCGCGCACCTGCTCGCGCACGACGAGGCCGCCGCGCCGCGTCTCGCCTAGGATGCGCCGGCGCCTCGGGCGCGGCGCCGCAGGGCTCGCGCTCGCCGCCTGGCTCGCGGTCGCCGCGTGGCAGACGCACAAGCCCCTGCCGCCGGGCATGCACGTGGCCTCGCCGGTGTGCACGGTGGCGGCCAGCGACGTCGCCTTCCTCGGCGACACCACCGCCGCCGATGCCTACGGCCGCGCCATCGTCAGCCAGCAGATCCTCGATGAGACGCTGCGCCTGGTGCGCGCGGCGCGCCGCCTGGTGGTGCTCGACTACGAGCGCATCGGCGCCGCCCCCGGCGCCACGGCGCAGCGGCACGGCGCCGCCGAGCTCATCGAAGCCCTGATCGCGCAGCAGCGCGCGCTGCCGCAGCTGCACGTGCTGGTGATCACCGACCCGGTGAACGAGCGCTACGGCACGCGGGCGAGCCCGGAGCTCGAGCGGCTGCGCGCGGCGGGCATCGAGGTGGTGCGCGTCGCGCTGCCGCGGCTGCGCGATCCGAATTTCCTCTACTCGAGCCTGTGGCGGCTGACGCTGCACTGGTGGGGCGGCCCGCCGGGGGCCCCGGGCGCGCTGCTGCAGGAGCTGAACTTCAAGGCCGACCACCGCAAGCTCCTGGTGGCCGACGACGGCGCCGGCGGGCTGGTGGGGCTGGTCGGCTCGCTCACGCCCGCCGACGAGCAGAGCGCCTGGTCGAACACCGCGCTGCGCTTCGCGGGCGGCGCGGTGCGCACGCTGCTGGCGAGCGAGCTGGCGGTGGCGCGCTTCTCCGGCTGGCAGGGCGCGGCGGCGGCGCTGCTGCCGCCCGCCGGTGCGCCGTCCGCCTGCGATGCCGAGGCCCCGCCGGCGCTCACCGCGGCGAGCGTGCGGGTGCAGCTGCTCACCGAGGGCGCCATCCGCCGCGAGCTGCTCGAGCAGCTGCACGCCGCCGTCGCGGGCGAGAACGTCGATGCGGCGCTGTTCCGGCTCGCCGACCGCGGGCTCATCGAGGCGCTGCTCGATGCCAGCCGCCGCGGCGTGCGCGTGCGCCTGATCCTCGACCCGAGCGAGGACGCCACCACGCTCGCCCCGAGCGGGCTGCCAAACCAGCCGCTCGCGAGCGAGCTCGTGGCGCGCAGCTCCGGGCGGTTGAAGGTGCGCTGGTACCGCACCCACGGGGAGCGCTTCCACAGCGCGCTGGCGCTGGTGTACGGCTCGGAGCGGCTGTGGCTGCTGGCCGGCTCGGCCAACTTCACGCGCCGCAGCCTCGAGGACTACAACCTCGAGGCCGACGCGGCCGTCACCGCGAGCCTCGCGGCGCCGCTGTCGCAGGAGGCGCTCGGTTACTTCGAGACGCTGTGGAGCAACCGCGCGCCGCTCGGGGTGGAGTACACGGCGGACTTCGCGGCCTTCGCCGATCCCTCGCAGGCGGACTACTGGCTCTGCCGGCTGCTCGAGGGCGCGGGCGCCGCCGCCTTCTGAGTGGCACGCGCCGCGTCCGCGCGCGTGGCCTCGAGCGCCTGCTGCGTGAGCGCGGCGAGCGCAGTCGCGCCCGCCTGCTCGAACGCGCTCACCACCTCGCCCTGGCGGTTGGCGGTGGCGGCGGCGCTGCCGGCCGCCACGAAGGTGGCGAGCACCTCGCGCCCCTCGCGCCGCCCGACGATGCAGTCAAACACCACCTGCACGGTGGGTGCGGCGGCAGCAGTGCCGGCGTACTCGGCATCGAAGCGCCGCACCGTGATCTGCAGCAGGTAGTCGGACGGAAACGGGCTGGCGGAGTCCTCGACCGAGGCCCAGTTGCCCGAGGCGCGCAGCGTCTGCACGGTGAGCGAGGCGATCAGGTCCGGCAGCGGCGCCGGCCAGCGCGCGCCGGTGTAGTAGCTCATGCGGTGGTCGCTCTGCAGCAGCATGATGTGCGAGGTGTCCAGGCCCGGGTCGGCGAGCGGGTGCGCGACCCGCAGCGAGACGGGCAGGACGGCCGCGCCCGTGGCCACGCTGCCAGCGGGCACCGCCGGGGCGCGCAGGTAGTAGGTCTGCTCGGGGGGCGCATTGCTGTGCAGCAGCCCGGAGCACCCGGCCAGGGCAAGGAGCACACCCACGAGCAGCGTTAGGTGCGTGTGCCTCATTTCGGGATCTCCACCCCGCGCTGCGGCGGCTCGTACAGCAGCTGGGCCGGATTCTCGCGCAGGCTGTTGGCGAGCGCGCGCACGTCCTCGGCCGCGGCGCGGCCCTCGCGGACGAAGCGCTCGATCTCCGGCAGCCCGTCGCGCGCGAACGAGCGCACGTCCGCGCGGTTCTCGGTCAGGATCTGGTCGAGCTGCGCGCTCGCGGTCGCGAGGTGATCGGCCACCTGGCGCAGCTGCTGCGTGGTCTGCGTCACCTCGGGGCGGGCGGTGGCGAGCAGCTCGTTGGCGCTGCGCGCGGTGCTGGTGAGCTGCGCGGTGGCCGTGCGCAGCTCCTCCACCAGGGCATCGACGTTGTGGGCGGTCTTGGGCAGGCCACGGCCGGCCGTGTCGAGGTTGGCGAGCAGCGTATTGATCGCCTTCAGGTTCTTCTCGTCGAACACCCGCTGCACCCGCTGCACCACGTCGTTGGCGCCGGCCACCAGCTCCGGCAGGCTGGCGAGGAAGACGTCGAAGCGCGACGGTGACGAGCGGATCACCGGGTACTTCAGGCTCGGCACCGCCGGGGCGGCGCGCTTGTTGCCGGGGTCGTCCATGAGGTCGATGTAGAGCAGCCCGGTCACCCCCTGCAGCTGCAGCTCCGCCACGGTGTTGCGCGAGATGGGCGTGGTGGAGTCGATGTCCACCACCACCTCGACGCGCCCCGAGTCGCGCGGGTCGATGCGCAGATCGTACACGCGCCCCACGCCGACGCCGAGATAGCGCACCGCCCCGCCGCGGTCCAGGCCACTGACGCTGCCGGTGAAGTAGATCTCGTAGCGGTTGAAGTCGCGGTGCTCGCGCGTGTCGGAGTACCAGTACACGAACACCGCGGCGGCCAGCGCGGCCAGCAGCACGAAGGCGCCGACCGCGGCGTAGTTGGCCTCACGCTCCATGCAGCGCCCCGAGGCGGGCGCGCGCGCGCTCGCCGTGGAAGTACTCCTGGATCCACGGGTTGGGGTTGTTGACGATGCCGTCCAGCGTGTCGGAAATCATCTTGTGGTCCACGATCACCCCGACACGATTGCAGGTACGGAAGATGCTGTCCAGATCGTGGGTGATCATGACGATGGTCAGCTTGAGCTGCTTCCGCAGGTACAGCACCAGCTCATCGAAGGCCGCCGCGCCCACCGGGTCGAGGCCCGAGGTCGGCTCGTCGAGGAACAGCAGCGGCGGGTCGAGCGCCAGCGCGCGCGCCAGCGCGGCGCGCTTGACCATGCCGCCGGAGAGCTCGGCGGGATACTTCGCCGCGGCCTCGGCCGGCAGCCCCACCAGGCAGATCTTCAGCAGCGCCAGGTCATCGAGCGCGCGCGGCGGCAGCCTGAGGTGCTCGAGCATCGGCAGCTGCACGTTCTCGCGTACCGTCAGCCCCGAGTAGAGCGCGCCGGACTGGAAGCTGACCCCGTAGCGCGACTTGACCTGCTGCAGCTCGTCGGCGGACATCTGCGTGATGTCCTGGCCGTCGATGCGCACGACGCCGGCCTGCGGGCGCTGCAGCCCGAGGATCGTGCGCAGCAGCACGGACTTGCCGGTGCCCGAGCCGCCGACGATGCCGAACACCTCGTCGCGGTTGATGCTCATGTCCAGCCCGTCGTGCACCACCTGCGCGCCGAAGCGGTTGACCAGGCCGCTGACCTCGAGCACCGGGTACATCAGACGTTCATCTCCATGAACAGCACCGCGAACAGCGCATCCGCCAGGATGACGAAGAAGATCGCCTGCACCACCGCCACCGTCACCAGGCGCCCCAGCTCGCGCGCCGAGTCGCGCACCTGCAGCCCGCGGTAGCAGCCGGCCACCGCGATCAGCAGCGCGAACACCGGCGCCTTGATGACGCCCACCCAGAAGGTGGTGTCGGAGATGGCGTCGTTGACGCGCGCGAGGTACTGGCTGAAGGGCATGTCCAGCAGCAGCCGGCACAGGAAGGCGCCGCCGGTCAGGCCAACCAGGTCGGCGACCACCGTCAGCAGCGGCAGCGCGATCACCAGGCCGATGATGCGCGGCACGACCAGCACCTCGAACGGATCGACCCCGGTGGCGATCAGCGCATCGACCTCCTGGTTGAGGCGCATCGAGCCGAGCTCGGCGGCAAAGGCGCTGCCGGAGCGGCCGGCGACGATGATCGCGGTCAACAGCACGCCGAGCTCGCGCAGCACGCCGATGGTGACCAGGTCGACCACGTAGATGTCGGCGCCGAGCCCCTGCAGCTGCCGCGCGCTCATGTAGGCGATGATCACGCTGATCAGGAAGGCGATCAGCGCGGTGATGGGCAGCGCGGTCAGGCCGGTGTCGTACACGTGGCGCGCGATCGAGATCGGCCGCAGTTGCCGCGGATGCAGCACGGCGCGCACCGCCGTGGCGACGGCGCGCCCGAGGAAGGCGAGCCCGGCACGAAAGTCCCGGTAGGTGAGCTCGCTCTGGCGGCCGACGTCGATCAGGTAGCGCAGCGGCAGGCCATGGGCGGGCGGCAGCGGCACACTCGGCGCCACCTCCACCCCGCGGCGCGCCTGCGTCAGCGTCTCATCGAGCAGCTGCAGCTGCGTGGGCGCCTCGCCGCGGAAGCGCACGTCGAGCCCGGCAGTGCGGGCCCGCGCGATGAACTCGTGCAGCGCCCAGGCGCCCGAGACGTCCAGCAGCTGCAGCGGCTGCGCATCGATCAGCACCCGCTGCGCGCCGCCCAGCTCGACCCCGCTCAGCTGCGCATCCAGTGCGCCGAACTCGCGCGCGCCCCACTCGCCGCTCAAGGTGAGCTTGAGCTCCTCGCCGGTGCGCTCGATGGCGGCGGGCATGCGTTACGTGGCGGGCGCAGCGGGCCGCGGTGTCAGCGCGCGCCGCGTGCGGCGCCCGCGCCGCTGTGTCCTGGGTCCCTGGCCGGCTCGATCATGCGCACCTACTCTCATCGGGCATGCGCACAAAAGTCTACCGCAGCGACTGCGGCGGCAAGCGCCAATTCACCCCGCCCTCCCCATCGGGCGGCAACGGTGTTAGCGTGCCCGAGCGCGGCGGTCGCAGGTCGCGCGCACCGCCGCAGAAGGAGCGCATGAGCGAGCTGGTCGAGGAGCTGTACCGCGAGGGCTACGCCATCGTGCGTGGCTTCTTCGGCCCCGCCGAGATCGCCGAGATCGCCGCGGCCGCCGACCGGGTATACGCCGAGGGCCTCAGGCACCACGCCACCTACCGCCACAAGAACCTGCTGCTCGAGGTGCTCGATGACCCGCAGGCCCGCCGGCGCGTGGTGCTGCAGGCGCACTGGAGCGCCTGGCTCGAGCCGGTGCTGGAGCGCATGCGGCGCGCGCCGCGCTACCTCGAGGTGCTCGAGCCCTTCCTCGGGCGCGACATCAAGCAGATCACCCACCAGCTGCACTGGAAGCCGCCCGGCGCCAAGTACACCTTCTACCGCTATCACCAGGATGCGCGCTTCCGCAACGCCCAGGCGGTGCGCAACCTCCTCTACGGCACCGTCAACACCGGGCTCGCGATCGATGCGCAGACCGCCGCCAACGGCGCGCTGCGTGTCATCCCGCGCAGCCACCTGCGCGGTTACCTCGGGCTCTCCGAGGACGGCACCCTCATGACCGGCAGCACCCCGGATGCGGCGCTGCTGCGTGCCGGGCTCGACCCGGCCGCGGCGGTGACCTGCGAGATGGCTCCCGGGGACCTGCTGCTGTGGACGCTGTACACCGTGCACGGCTCGGGCCCGAACCTGAGCGGCCAGGAGCGCCGCTTCATGATCAACAGCTACGTGCGCGCCGCCGACAGCGAGCGCGGCGAGTGGGCCTTCCGCGACGGGGTGTCGACCCCGCTCGGCGAGGAGCCGCAGATCTGCAAGTACGAGCAGCTGCGCGAGCGGCCAGGTCCGTTCTACATCGAGCCGGACTGGACCGAGGAAGCGCAGGCCACCAAGCACTGAGCGTGCGCACGCCGGGGGGAAATACCGGCGCCGGCGCGCCGCGCCGGCGCTATCGCCACGCGGTGCTGCTGGTGCTCATGCTGGTGTACGCGTGCAACTCGGCGCAGCGCAGCCTGATCCCCATCATCGGGCAGGCGATGAAGCTCGACCTGCATCTCACCGACACCGAGCTCGGCCTGCTCACCGGGACCGCCTTCGCCGCCCTCTACGCCCTGGCGGGGCTGCCGGTGGCACGCCTGGCCGAGCGTTGCAACCGCGTCGGCATCCTCGCCGCGGCGCTCGCGCTGTGGTCCTGCTGCACGACGCTGTTCGCGCTCACCGGCTCGTTCCTGCAGCTGCTGGTGGCGCGCGTCGGGGTCGGCGTGGGCGAGGCCGGCTGCGCGCCCTGCGCGCACTCGCTGATCTCGGACTACTACCCGCGCGAGCGCCGCAGCAGTGCGCTCTCGCTGTACTCCTGCGGGCTCTCGCTCGGCTACCTGTGGGTGGGGCTGCTGGGCGCCTACGTCACGCAGCACTTCGGCTGGCGCGCGGCCTGCATCGCCATCGGCGTGCCGGGAATCGCGCTGGCGCTGCTGCTGCGCGCGCTGATCGCGGAGCCCGCGCGCGGCCTGGCCGACGGCGGCGCCGGCGCGGCGCCGCCCGCCGCGCTGCGCGCCGAGCTGGCGCAGCTCGCCGCGACCGCGCGCGCGCTGTTCCTGCGCTGGCCCTCCGCCAACATCATCGCCGGCCTCACCCTGTCCTCCTTCGCCGCCTACGGCTCATGGGCCTTCATCCCGGCCTACTTCCCGCGCGCCTTCGGCCTGAGCTACCAGGACGCAGGCCTCGTGCTCGGGCTGGTCGGCAGCATCCCGGTGGCGCTCGGCACGCTCGCCGGCGGGCTGCTGAGCGACTGGCTCGGCCGCCGCAGCGCGCGCTGGTACGCGCTGGTGCCGGCGGCGGGCCTGCTGGCGGCCACGCCCTGTTATCTCGGCGCGCTCGCGCAGCGCGACTGGCAGGGGGCGGCGCTGCTGCTGGCGGTGCCCGGCTTCTTCCAGTACGTCTCGCTCGCCCCGAGCTTCGGGGTGGTGCAGAACGTGGTCGCGGTGCGCCAGCGCGCCACCGCCACGGCGCTGCTGTTCCTGTGCCTGAACGTGCTCGCCCTCGGTGGCGGCGCCCTGTTCACCGGTTTCCTGATCGACCAGCTCTCGCAGGGCTACTTCGCGCAGCCGCAGCTGGGTGCGGCGGGCGCGCTCGCGGGGCTGCTGCACGCACCGGGCGGGCCGTTCGGTACGCTGTGTCCGGGCGGGGCCGCGGGCGCGGGGGCGGAGGCGGCGCTCGTGCGCCGCTGTGCCGTGGCGCTCGCGCACGGCTCGCGCGCCGGCATCGCGCTCACGCTCACGCTGCACCTGTGGGCGGCGGGCCATTACCTGCTCGCCGCCGCGGGCTTGAGCGCTCAGCTGCGGCGCACGGCGCCGGTACCCGCCTGAGCGCGCTTCAGGTGTCGTCGCGGTAGCGGCGGATGCGCGCGGCGCCGTAGAGCATGGCGGCCGCGGCGATCAGGCCCAGCCACAGGTCGGGGCTGCCAACGGCCGCCGCCCAGTTGAGGTCGTGCAGGAGCTTGCCCTGCCTGCTGATCACCTCGTGCCCGTCGCGGTGCGTGAGCAGGTCCCACACCCCGTTGCTGCGGTACTGGATGAAGCGCCACACGTAGTGGGTGCGGAACACGATGTGCTCGAAGATCGGCAGCAGCAGCAGCGGCAGCGTCGCCCACAGGATCGGGCTGCGCTTCACCCAGGCGGACAAGAGCAGCGCGGCCGCCATGAGCGGGGCGTACCAGAGCACCCCGAGCAGCATGCACAGGAAGATGACCGCCTCGGCGCGCAGCCAGGGGATGAGGCCCCAGGCGACCACATCCGGCGCGCCGCCGGTGGCGACGCGCAGCTTCCAGATCGCCAGCGACAGCAGGTGGCTCGCGCTGGCCAGCACGAAGGCGAACAGCGGCAGCAGTGCGATGAGCAGCACGAACTTCGACAGCACCGTGAGCTCATCGGACACCGGCAGCGACTTCCAGAAGAGGATGCTGCGGTCCTTGCGCTCCGCGTACAGGCAGTCGAGTGCGTAGAAGGTCCCCACCACCCCGGTCACCAGCGATACGATCAGCGCCCACACGATCTGGCTCATGTTGAGCACGATGACGCGCTCGGGCTCGCCGATCAGGCTCAAGCGCTGGTCGTTGACCTGGATGCCGAGCGAGACGGAGAAGATCGTGCACAGCGCCAGCACCGCGGCCACGATGAGCGGCACGCGCCACAGCGCCGGGTGCTCCCACAGTTCGCGCCTCACCAGGGTGCGCAGCGTGAGGCGCAGGTCCGGGGCGGGGTCGGCGGCCGGCGCCGTGGCGCCCAGTACGGTGCTGTCGGTGCTCATGGGTTGACCGCTCCCTGCATCTTGGCCACGAACAGGTCGGCGATCGAGGGCGTGCGCAGCTCCCCGAGCGGGGCGAGCTCGGCGGCGCTGCGGCCCTCGAAGAACAGCGCCACGCGGCCGAACACCTCGCGCTCGTAGAAGGGCTTGAGCGCGCGCGCCCTGGGTGCGGCATCTGCGCTCAGATTCAGCTGCAGGTACTGGCTGCCGAGGTCCTCGACGGCGCTCGCGAGCGCCACCTGCCCGCCCTTGATGAAGATCACGTCGGTGAACAGGTTCTCCACCTCCTCCACCTGGTGCGTGGTGAGCAGGATGGTGCGCTCCTTGTCGAAGTAGTCATTGAGCAGCGTGTCGTAGAACTGGCGCCGGTAGAGCAGGTCGAGGCCGAGCGTCGGCTCATCGAGCACCAGCAGCCGGGCATCGATGGCGAGGATCAGCGCCAAGTGCAGCTGCGTGACCATGCCCTTGGAGAGCTCGCGCACGCGGCTCTGCAGGCGGATGTCGGTCCTCTTCAGGAAGTCCAGCGCGCGCGCGCGGTCGAAGCGCGGATGCACGCCGGCACAGTAATCGAGCGCTTGGCTGGCGCGCAGCCAGCGCGGTAGCACCGCCACGTCGGCCATGAAGCACACGTCGCGCATCAGCGCGTCGCGCTGCGTGCGCGGGTCGAGCCCGAGCACGCGCAGCTCCCCCCGGAAGGGCGTGAGGCCGAGGATCGCCTTGAGCGCGGTGGTCTTGCCGGCCCCGTTCGGGCCGATCAGGCCGACGATGCGTCCCGCCTCGATGTTTAAGCTGACCCGCTCGAGGGCGCGCTTGGCGCCGAAGCTCTTGCTGAGCCCGCTGGCCTCAATTACTGCTGTCATCGTGGTCCTCTGCTTCAGCGCTCGCACCGGGCGGTGCCGTCCAGGAGGCGGCCGCCGGTGCCGCCGCGGCGGCGCGCTGCAGCTCATCGGGGGTGAGCCCCAGGCGTTGGATGGTGGCGTGGATCTTCGGCCACTCGTCCTCGAGGAATTTCTGGCGCTCGTCCTTCATCAGCGCCTTGCGGGCGCCGGTGCTCACGAACATGCCGCGCCCGCGCCGCTTCTCCACCAGCTGCTCATCGACGAGCTGCTGGTAGCCCTTGAGCACGGTGAGCGGGTTGAGGCGAAAGTCCGCCGCGACGCTGCGGACCGAAGGTAGCGGGTCACCCTCTTTGAGGACGCCCTCGAGGATCATCGCTACCACTCGGTCGCGCAGCTGCCGATAGATCGGCGAGCTGTCCTCCCACTGCGGATCCATGATCGTTGCCACGGCGCCTGTTACGGGGGATTAGCCGACTAATCTACCAAAACGGCCGGTTCCGGCTGCCCGAACCATCCCTGCTGCAGCACCATCGGCGTACCCTGCGCATGGGCACCGTACGGGGCGGCGGTCGCGCTCACGAAGCTCATGCCCAGGAGCAGCGTGATGACGGTGGCCGCGGCGGCACAGGTGACATCGCGAACCAGCGTGGAAGTGAAGGTGTTCATGGTCGTCTCCTTGGTGGGTTGTCTTGCCGTTCGTCTCTCAGTTCGGTCGGCTTTCTCTGCCGGAGCAGTGGCTGCCTTCCTTGGTGTTGTACTCTACTAGAACACTACTTGAGTGTCAAGCTATTTCACTATAACAAGGTGGAAACAATCTTATGGTTCAATATCAATGGGTTGATGGATAAAGGCCCCTGAAAGGGCTCTGGCAACGCCCGCGCGGGGCGCCATCCGGGGGCACCGGCGGCGACGATCGGGCCGGAAACAGGCGCAGGGGCGGCCTCAGGCTAGAATTCCGCGCTCCCGACAGGTCCCAACCAAGAGAAGCCCGTCCCCATGAAAGCCCCCGTGAACGTCGCGATCACCGGCGCCGCCGGCCAGATCGGTTATGCCCTCGCCTTCCGCGTCGCCTCCGGCGCCATGCTCGGGAGCGAGACCCCGGTCAACCTGCACCTGCTGGAGATCACCCCGGCGCTCGCTGCCCTCAACGGCGTGCTGATGGAGCTCAGCGACTGCGCCTTCCCGACGCTCAACAGGGCGATCGCCACCGACGATGCGCGCGTGGCCTTCCGCGACTGCCAGGTCGCGATGCTGGTGGGCGCGCGGCCGCGCGGTCCCGGCATGGAGCGCAAGGACCTGCTGCTCGCCAACGCGCAGATCTTCTGCGCCCAGGGGCAGGCGCTGAACGAGGCGGCGCGACGCGACGTGAAGGTGCTGGTGGTCGGCAATCCCGCCAACACCAACGCGCTCATCGCGCGCGCCAACGCACCCGAGATCAGCCCGCGCAACTTCACCGCCATGACGCGCCTGGATCACAACCGCGCGCTCGCGCAGCTGGCGGACAAGACCGGCGCGCACGTGCGCGAGGTGCGCCGCATGATCATCTGGGGCAATCACTCCGCCACGCAGTACCCGGACCTCACGCATGCCGAGGTGCGCGGGCAGAAGGCCACCGCGCTGGTGGAGCGCGCCTGGGTGCAGCAGAGCTTCATCCCCACGGTGCAGCAGCGCGGCGCCGCGGTCATCAAGGCGCGCGGCTCCTCCTCGGCCGCCTCGGCCGCGGCCGCCGCGCTCGATCACGTGCACACCTGGTTCCACGGCACGAGCGCCAATGACTGGGTGAGCATGGCGGTGCCGAGCGACGGCAGCTACGGCATCGGCGCGGGCGTCATCTATTCCTTCCCGGTCACGGTGCGCAACGGCGACTACCAGATCGTGGCGGGCCTCGCCATCGATGAGTTCAGCCGGGCGCGCATGGATGCCACGCACGCCGAGCTGCTCGAGGAGCGCGATGGCGTGCGCACGCTGCTCGGCTGAAGGCTTGCCGCGCGCGCCCGGCCGCGCTTCGCTATAGTCGCTGAGCGCACGCACGGGAAAGGACTGACTCGATGCTCGGTGCCATCCTCTGGCTGCTCGTGGTGGTCGCGGCCGCCCTCGCGGTCACGCAGGTCGGCGGCATCATCACGCTGGCGTTCATCGCCGCGGTGCTGTTCCTCGCCTACCGCCGCCTCTCGCTCATCTCCTTCACGTGCACCTTCACGGTGCTGTTCGCCGCCTACCTGTGGTTCGGCGCGCCGGCCGGGGTGTGGAAGGGCTTCCTCGGGCTGCTCTTGGCGGGCCTGTGGCTGCTGAACGTGCGCCCGTTGCGCCAGGCGCTCATCACGCGCCCGTTCATGAAGACCTATCTGAAGCTGCTGCCGCCGATGTCGCAGACCGAGAAGGAGGCGCTCGAGGCGGGGACCGTGTGGTGGGACGGGGAGCTGTTCACGGGCGCGCCGCGCTGGCGCAAGCTGCTCGCCGCGCAGCCGCCGCAGCTGTCCGCCGAGGAGCGTGCCTTCCTCGACGGGCCCTGCGAGGAGCTGTGCCGGATGCTCGATGACTGGAACATCACCCACGAGCGCGGCGACCTGCCGCCGCAGGTGTGGGAGTTCCTCAAGAGCCGCGGCTTCTTCGCCATGATCATCCACAAGAAGTATGGCGGGCTCGAGTTCTCCGCCTACGCGCACTCGTGCGTGCTGGCGAAGATCGCCAGCCGCAGCGGCACCGCCGCCTCCACGGTCGCGGTACCCAACTCCCTCGGCCCCGCGGAGCTGCTGCAGCACTACGGCACCGAGGAGCAGAAGAGCTACTACCTGCCGCGGTTGGCGCGGGGCGAGGAGGTGCCGTGCTTCGCCCTCACCGGGCCGCGCGCCGGCTCGGACGCCGGCTCGATCCCCGACACCGGCGTGGTGTGCCACGGCAGCTACCAGGGCCGCGAGGTGCTCGGCCTCAGGCTGAACTTCTCCAAGCGCTACATCACGCTCGCCCCGGTGGCGAGCGTCATCGGCCTGGCATTCCGCATGTTCGACCCCGACCGGCTGCTCTCGGAGAAGGTCGACGTCGGCATCACCTGCGCGCTCATCCCGCGCCACACCCCGGGGGTCAGCATCGGGCGGCGCCACTTCCCGCTCAACATCCCGTTCCAGAACGGGCCGATCCAGGGCAAGGACGTGTTCGTGCCGCTCGACTGCATCATCGGCGGCGCACAGATGGCCGGCAGCGGCTGGCGCATGCTGGTCGAGCAGCTCTCGGTCGGGCGCTGCATCTCGCTGCCCTCCAACGCCACCGGCGGCGCCAAGGCGGCGGTATGGGCCACCGGGGCGTACGCGCGCATCCGCCAGCAGTTCAACATGCCGGTGGGCAAGTTCGAGGGCGTGGAGGCGGTGCTGGCGCGCATGGCCGCGCTCACCTACACCATGGACGCGGCGCGCTCGGTCACCGCCGGCGCCATCGACGGCGGCGAGCGGCCCGCGGTGCCCTCGGGGATCCTGAAGTACCACGCCACCGAGATGGGGCGGCAGGTGGCCAACGACGCCATGGACGTGCACGGCGGCAAGGGCATCTGCCTGGGACCGAGCAACTACCTCGGGCGCGGCTACCAGATCGTGCCGGTGGCGATCACGGTGGAGGGCGCGAACCTGCTGACGCGCAACCTCATCATCTTCGGCCAGGGCGCGATCCGCTGCCACCCGTTCGTGCTGCGCGAGATGAGCGCGGCGCGCAACGCGGACCGGGCGCGCGGCGTGCGCGACTTCGATGCGGCGCTGTTCGCGCACATCGGCTTCACCATCTCGAACGCGGTGCGCTCGCTGGTCATGGCGCTCACCCACGCGCGCTTCACCCGCGCCCCGGTGGCCGGTGCCACGGCGCGCTACTACCAGCACGTGGTGCGCTTCTCCGCCTCCTTCGCCTTCGCCGTGGACGTCGCCATGCTGACCCTCGGCGGCTACCTGAAGAAGAAGGAGAACCTCTCCGCGCGCCTCGGCGACGTGCTCTCGTGCATGTACCTCGCCTCGATGCTGCTCAAGCACCACGAGAACCAGGGCCGCCAGGAGGAGGACCTGCCGCTGCTCGAGTGGGCCTGCCGCAACCTGCTGTACCACGCGCAGGAGCAGCTGCACGGCTTCCTGCGCAATTTCCCCAACCGGCTGCTCGCCTTCCTGATGCGCGCGTTCATCTTCCCGCGTGGCCGCGTGTACTCGGCGCCCGACGACCGCCTCGGCCGCCAGGTGGCCGCGCTCTTCACCATGCCGAGCGCCACGCGCGAGCGGCTGGGCGAGTTCGCCTACCGCACGCTCGAGCCGGGCAACCCGCTCGGCCTGCTGCAGGAGGCGCTCGAGCTCGCGGTGCAGCTCGAGCCGCTGGAGAAGCGCATCCGCGTCGAGGGCGTGAAGACCGGGCGGGTCAGCGCGCTCGATCTCCCCGGGCGCATCCAGCAGGCGCTCGCCGTGGGACTGATCTCCGAGACCGAGGCGGCGGCGCTGCGCGAGTACGACCGCAAGGTCATGGAGCTGATCCACGTGGATGACTTCGCGCCGGATGCCCTCGGCACGCAGGCACTGCCGGCCGAGCACTCCAGCGCCCACGTGGCATGAGCACCCCGGCGCTGAGCGCGACCGAGCCGGCGCCCGCGCCGCCGCTGCCGGCCGCCGCGCCGCTGATGCACTGCGAGAACTGCGGCAACCCGGTGGCGCAGCGCTACTGCGGCGCCTGCGGGCAACGCGCCGACTCGCCGGTGCACTCGCTGTGGCACTTCACGCAGCTCGCCACCGAGGACCTGACGCACGCGGACTCGCGCCTGTGGCGCACGCTCGGCGCGCTCCTGTTCCGCCCCGGGCGGCTGACGCGCGAGTTCCTCTGCGGGCACCGGGCGCGCTACCTGCCGCCGCTGCGGCTGTACCTGGTGGTGTCGGTCGTGTTCTTCCTGCTGGCGAGCGCCTTCGGCAACCAGCGCGGGCTGGGCGTGCTGCGCGTCGACGAGAAGCACCCGACGGCCACCACCATGTCGGTGGAGGGCACGGACGATGCGCCCGAGTTCCGGGCGCGCCCGGGCGAGAGCCCCGAGCAACGCGCCGCGCGCGTCTGCCCGCAATCGAACTACGAGGGCCCCGGCGCGGGCTGGCTCGGCCCGCTCATGCTGCAGGCGTGCCGCAAGATCCTGGCCGACGGCGGCCACTCGCTGCAGGAGGCGTTCCTGCACAACATCCCGCGCGCCATGTTCCTGTTCCTGCCGCTGCTCGCCGGCATCATGATGCTGCTCTACTGGTTTCCGCGGCGCTACTACGTGGAGCACCTGCTGCTGTTCGTGCACAACCACGCCTTCGTGTTCCTGGCCGGGGCGCTGCTCATCCTGCTGCGGCGCTTCGCCCCGGGGGTGCCGTTCCTGAGCGGCCTCGCGTTCTGCTACTTCGCCTGGTACATGTACCGCTCGATGCGGGTCGTGTACGGGCAGGGGCGCCTCCTCACCCTGGGCAAGCTGGCGTTCCTGTCGCTGTGCTACCTGTTCCTCGGCGCTCTCATGATCGGCATCACCACCGCCTACAGCGCGCTGTCGCTGTGAAGGAGAACTCCATGCGCATTCTCATCTGCCTCATGCTCGGCATCGCCGCGCTCGCCAGCGCCCAGGAGCGCAGCAGCGCGCCCGCCGACGCCCGGGTGTACCTGATCGCGCCCAAGGACGGCGCGCGCGTGCACTCCCCGGTGCTGGTGCAGTTCGGCCTGAAGGGCATGGGGATCGCCCCGGCGGGCGTGAAGTTCGACAACACCGGCCACCACCACCTGCTGATCGACACCGAGGCGCCGGCCGACCTGAGCACGCCGCTGCCGGCGAGCGAGCACGTGGTGCACTTCGGCAAGGGCCAGACCGAGACCACGCTCAACCTCGCCCCGGGCAAGCACACCCTGCAGCTGCTGTTCGCGGACCTGAACCACGTGCCGCACAACCCGCCGCTGCTGTCGGACAAGATCACCATCACCGTGCTGCCCTAGAGGGACGGCCCACAGCGGCGGAGGCAGCGGTGACGCGCGCGGTCCTGCACGTGGACATGGATGCGTTCTACGCATCCGTCGAGCAGCACGATGACCCCGCGCTCGCCGGGCGGCCGGTGATCGTCGGCTGGGATGGCGGGCGCGGCGTGGTGGCGGCGGCGAGCTACGAGGTGCGCGCCTTCGGCGTGCGCTCGGCGATGCCCATGAGCCGCGCGCTGCGGCTGTGCCCGCACGCGGTGTGCGTGCGGCCGCGCATGGCGCGCTACCAGGAGGTCTCGCATACCGTGTTCGGCGTGTTCCGCGAGATCACGCCGCTGGTGCAGGGGCTGTCGCTCGATGAGGCCTTCCTCGACGTCACCGCGAGCCAGGAGCTGTTCGGCGGCGCGGTGCCGATCGCGCAGGCCATCAAGCACCGCATCCGCGAGCGCACCGGGCTCACCGCCTCGGTCGGCGTGGCCCCGAACAAGCTGATCGCCAAGATCGCCTCCGACCTGGACAAGCCCGACGGCCTCACCGTCGTGACCCCCGAGAACCTGCGTGCACGCCTCGACCCGCTCTCGGTGCGGCGCCTGCCGGGGCTGGGGCGCAAGACCGGGGAGCGCGTCGAGGCGGCCGGCATCCGCACGCTGGGCGAGCTGCGCAGCGCCCCCGATGCGCTCTTATGGCCGCTGTTCGGGCGCTACAGCGCACTCATGCGCGAGCGCGCCGCCGGGATCGATGAGCGTCCGGTGGAGCCGGAGCTCGAGGAAAAGTCCCTGAGCGCCGAGGACACCTTCGCCACCGACCTTGCCGATGCACGGCTGCTGCAGCGCCAGCTGGCGCGCCTCGCGCAGCTGGCGGCGAGCCGCCTGCGGGCGCGGGGACTGACCGCCGGCTGCATCGGGGTGAAGATCCGCCGCGCCGACTTCACCACCTTCACACGGCAGCGTGCGGTCGCGCCGCCGACCGCCGCGGAGCGCACCATCGCCGGCGTGGCCGCGCAGCTGCTGACGCGCTGGCTCGCGGCGAACCCGGGTGCCCGGCTGCGGCTGCTCGGCGTGGTGCTCACCGAGCTCACCCCCGACGCCCAGCTCGGCCTGTTCGAGGGTGGCGGCACCCGCGAGGCGCTCGAGGGCACCCTGGATGCGGCCCGCGCCCGCTTCGGCGCGCAGGTCCTGCGCCGCGGCAACACCCTCGACTAGCCACCAACCTGCGCGCGCGCCGGCTGCGCGCGTCTCGCGGTATCCTTCGCGGCGGCGCCGGTGGTACGGGGGAGCTGAGCCGTGAGCAGCGAAGAGCCCGGGTGGGGGGAAGGCAGGGCCTACCAGGACCTGTTGCTGCTTTTCTCCATGCTGCTGCTGATCATCGCGCACCCGGTGCTGGATGATGTGCCGTGGGGCCAGGTGCTGCTCGACCTGCTCACGTTCGTGCCGCTGGTGCTGGTGGCGCTGCGCCTGCGCCGCACCCGCGTCGGGCCCTGGTTCGGCGCGCTGCT
Source organism: Steroidobacteraceae bacterium (assembly GCA_035501795.1). Classification (GTDB taxonomy): domain Bacteria; phylum Pseudomonadota; class Gammaproteobacteria; order Steroidobacterales; family Steroidobacteraceae; genus 13-2-20CM-66-19. The sequence goes on along the minus strand of DATJVL010000021.1, from coordinate 22,420 downwards.
GCTCGCGGCCTTCCTCTGCTGGGCCGCCAGCGAATTCCTGACCAGCCCGAGCCGCGCGCTGCTCGCGCTGCTGTGGGGATTGCTGACCCTCGCCTTCGCGGTGAGCGTGGTGGCGCTGTTCGCCTACCTGCAGGCCGCGCAGCGGGTCGCGGCGCGCCACCTGTACGCCGCCGGCAGCATCTACCTGCAGCTGGTGCTCATGTTCTTCGCGCTCTACACGGCCATCGCCGCGCTGGCACCGGATTCCTTCGAGAAGACCTCCGGCGGCACGACCAGCCAGGCGGTCGACCTGCTGTACTTCAGCATGGTCACCCTCACCACCGTCGGCTACGGGGACATCGTGCCGGTGCGCGGCCTCGTGCGCATGCTCGCCGGCCTCGAGGCCACCATGGGCGTCATGTATGTGGCCATCACGGTGGCGATCCTGGTGGGCGGCTACCGGGCGCGCACGCGCTCTTAAGGATGCCCGGAGTCAAGGCGCTGGAGCCCTGAGGCTCGGGGTGCGAAACTTCCGCCGCCGGCCATGGTCCTCACACCTCAACCGCGGCGCGCCGCGCAGCGCCGCACGGTGGCCGCGGGCGCAGCTCCCGCGGCAAGCTTGGCCGCTGCGCCGCGGCCGCCCCATGCAGTAGCATCGCCCTCATGTACCTGACGTTCTTCGGCCTGAACGAGAAGCCGTTCGCGATCACGCCCGATCCGCGCTATCTGTACCTGAGCGAGCGGCATGCCGAGGCGCTGGCGCACCTGCTGTACGGCATCAACGAGGCCGGCGGCTTCGTGCAGCTGACCGGCGAGGTCGGCACCGGCAAGACCACGATCGTGCGCTCGCTCCTGGCGCAGACGCCGAAGAACGCCGAGATCGCGCTGATCCTGAATCCGAAGATGACCGCGCCGGAGTTCCTGCTCACCATCTGCGAGGAGCTCGGCATCGGCGTGCCCGACTCGGCGCTGCAGAGCCTGAAGGACCTGGTCGACATCCTCAGCCACTACCTGCTGCGCGCGCACGCCGCCGGCCAGCGCGTGGTGCTGGTGGTCGATGAGGCGCAGAACCTGTCCCCCGAAGTGCTCGAGCAGGTGCGCCTGCTCACCAACCTCGAGACCAACACGCAGAAGCTGCTGCAGATCATCCTCATCGGCCAGCCGGAGCTGCGCGAGCTGCTCTCGCGCACCGAGCTGCGCCAGCTCGCCCAGCGCATCACCGGGCGCTACCACCTCAACCCGCTGTCGCGCGAGGAGACCACCGCCTACGTGCGCCACCGCCTGCGCGTGGCGGGTGCGACCACCGACATCTTCAGCCCGCAGGCGCTCGCCGAGGTGTTCCGCCTGAGCCAGGGCGTGCCGCGCGTCATCAACGTCATCTGCGACCGCGCGCTCCTCGGGGCCTACTCCCTCGACCGCCACCGCGTCACCACGCCGCTGGTGCGCAACGCCGCCGCCGAGGTGTTCGGCCGGCGCTTCACGCCCCACTGGGTTCCCTGGCTCGCCACCGCGGCCGTCGCGGCGCTGGTGGTGTCGCTGCTCGCGGCGCTGTGGAGCCTCGAGCCCTGGCGCAGCCACCCCGCGAGCGCCACCCCCGCGGCAGCCACCCCCGCGGCAGCCACCGCCCCGGTCGTGACCGCACCGGGCACCGCGGCGACGGCCGCCCCGGTGGCGGCAGTCCCCGGCGCACCGCCGCCGTCGCCGCGCCTCGTCGAGCTCCTCGGGGCGCACGCCGCCGAGACCGACACCGACAACGCTTTCGCCAAGCTCTTCGGCCTGTGGGGCGCGAAGTACCAGCCCAACAGCACCGACCCGTGCACGCAGGCGCAGCAGCAGGGCCTCGAATGCGTGGCCGAGCGCGGCTCCTTCGGGCAGCTGCGCCTGTACAACCACCCGGCCATCCTGCTGCTCACCGACCCGGGCGGCGTCAGCCACCAGGTGGTGCTCACCGCCCTCGGCGAGGAGGACGCGCGCCTCGAGCTCGGGGGCACCCACACCGTCGGCCTCGGCGAGCTCTCGCACTACTGGCTCGGCGACTTCGTCATGCTGTGGCGCCCCGGCAGCTCGCCGGTGAAGCCGCTCTCGGCCGGCATGCGCGGCGAGCCGGTGCGCTGGCTGCGCCAGAGCCTGGAGCACCTCGCGGGACGGCCGCCGGCCGCGGCGGGCGAGAGCGACCTGTTCGATGCCGACCTGACCGCGCAGGTGCGTGAGTTCCAGCGCGCCCACCAGCTCACGGTCGATGGCATTGCCGGCGTGCAGACGCAGATCGCGCTCGCCGGTGCGCTCTCGTCCCCCAACACGCCGCTGCTGTCGGCCAACGATACCCACCACGGCGGGTGATGCGATGTCGTTCATACTCGATGCCCTGAAGAAATCCGAGAGCGACCGCCAGCGCCAGAGCGGGCCGGCGCTGTTTGAAGTGAAGGTGGCACCGCCGCGCAGCCGCCTGCCGCTGTGGGCGCTCGCCATCGGGCTGCTGCTCGCGGTAAACCTCGGCGTGGTGGCCTGGATGCTGCTGCGCCACCCGGCCGGGCACGAGCCGGCTGCATCGGTGCCGGCCGCGGCCGCACCGATGCTCACCCCCGCGCCGGCGGCCGCCATCGCGCCGGCCAGCACGGCCCCGGCGCCCACCGTGGCCGCGAGCGCGCCGACGACGAGTGGCGGCGCGGCCGCGCAGGTACCGCCGGTGATGCTGCCGGCGACCGCGGCGCCCGCGAGCCCGGGCGGCACCGAGCCGCCGAGCGCCCAGGATCTCGCCCCGGCCGCCGAGCCGGCCGCGCCACTGGACACGCACGTGCACCGCGGTACCGTCGAGGGCGTACCGCTCTACCAGGACTGGGCGGCGAGCTCGCCCACCAAGCCCCCGGAGCTGCGCCTGGATCTGCACGTGTACGCGCCGCGCGCGGAGGAGCGCTTCGTCATGGTCAACATGAAGAAGATGCGCGAGGGGGAGACGCTGCCCAACGGCGTGCGGCTCGAGAGCATCACCCCGGAAGGGGCCGTGATGTCCTGGAACGGGGCGCGTTTCCTGCTCACGCGCAACTGACGGGCGTGGCGCCGCGGGCTTGCCAAGCCCTTAATTTCCACGGGGTTTGCCGGGTGCGTCACGTTGCGCGGCCGGCCACCTAGGAGGCCCTCCCAGGACGGGATGACCCGTTTCACAGAATCCTTCGCCACTTAGCGACAGGCTCCCCGGCTTGCGTCATCGTGATCGTTCATCCGGGTGGGCAGGGGCCCTGACGGGCGGGTTTCGGCGCGGTGAGCACCAGTACGCACACGCAACCTTCGAAGACGACGGCCGCGCCGGGGGCAGCCCGTGGCACCTATGCGCTCGAGCCGGCACCGCTGCTCGCGCTCACCCAGGACGAGAAATTCCTCGCGATGCTCAAGCGCGCGAGCGCCGGCCACCCGGTGCGCGCGGTCGGCTCCGAGATCGACTTCGCCGCCGCGCAGCTGGCCCAGCATGCCGCGGTCGCGGTGCTGGATTCGGCCGCGCTCGCCACCCCGATCGCGCAGCTGACCGCGCGCCTGCACGCGCAGTTCCCGGACCTCGTGCTGGTCGTCGCCGGCAGCGCCGAGGAGCAGGGCCTGCTGGCCGCGCAGGTCACCGACGGCTCGGTGCACCGCTTCCTGCACAAGCCGCTCTCCGAGCAGCGCGTGCGGCTGTTCGTCGAGGCCGCCTGGCGACGCCACCAGGAGGGCCTCGCGGGCCCGGCCGCCGCGCCGGCCGCACCGCCGCCGCGCCGTGCGCGCTGGGGTGCGCCGCTCGCCGCACTCCTTGCCCTGGGCGCACTCGGCGCCTGGCTGGCGGGCACGACGCTGCGGACGCCGGCGCCGGCCAGCCGCGCCACCGCACCGACGCACTCCGAGGATGAGGCCGCGCTCGAGCAGCTGCTCACGCGTGCCGACTCGGCGCTCGCCGCGGGCGCGCTCACCGCGCCCGCCAGTCCCAACGCCGCCGACCTGTACCGCGAGGCCCTGCGGCGCAATGCGCGCGACCCGCGCGCGGTGAGCGGGCTGGAGCAGGTGATCGACCGCCTGCTCAGCGACGCCGACGCACAGCTGCAGGATCATCACCTGGACGCCGCGCAACAGCTGGCCGAGCAGGCGCGCGCCATCAGCCCCGGGCACGCCCGGGTGGGGTTCCTGCTGGCCCAGATCGGCGCGCAGCGCGAGCGCGCCGTGCTCGGCAAGGCGCAGCGTGCCGCGGCCGGGGGCGACGTGAACGCCGCACTCGCGGTGCTCGACGATGCCGCCCGCGCCGGTCACCGCGCCGGCCTGGTCGATGAGGCGCGCGCCCAGCTGGCGCAGCAGCAGCTCGACGCCCGGGTCGCCGATTTCCTCGCCCGCGCCCACGAGGCGCTCGAGCGCGGCGCCATCATCGAGCCGCCGCAGCAGAACGCGCGCTTCTACGTCGAGTCGGCGCAGGCGCTCGCCCCGGGGGATGCGCAGGTGCAGCAGGCACACCAGGAGCTGCTCGCGCGCCTGGAGAGCGAGTCGCGCCAGGCCGCCGCCGCCGGCAACGCCGAGCTCGCCGACCGCTTCGCCGAGGCCGCCGCGGAGAGCGGGGCGGCGGCCGCCGAGGTCGGCGTGCTGCACCAGGCGGCGCAGCAGGCACGCGGCGCGGCGCACGCCGAAGCCATCACCCAGAGCGAGGCGCTGTTCCGGGAGCGCCTCGCGCAGGGGCGCCTGCTCGAGCCCGCCAGCGACAGCGCCCGGTACTACCTCGAGCAGCTGGTCCAGGCGGAGCCCGCGGGAGCGGCGACCCTCGCCGCGCGCACCGCCTTCGGGGCACGGCTGCTCGATGAGGCGCACGCCGCGGTGCAGGCGCAGGACGCGCCCCGCGCGCGGGAGTGGCTCGCCGCGGCGACCGCCGCCGGCGCGGGCGCGGGCGAGATCGCCGCGGTGGAAGCCGAACTGGCTGCCGCACCTGCCGCCGGCGCTGCGGACGCCGGCTTCGTCAGCGCCAGCACCCTGACCCGCACCCACTACCTGGCACCCGTCTACCCCGTCGCCGCACGCACGAAGGGCATCGAGGGCTGGGTGGACGTGCAGTTCCTGGTCAACACCGACGGGGCACTCAGCGAGGTCGCCATCGTCGGCGCCCAGCCGGTGGGCGTCTTCGAGCAGAGCGCGCTGGAGGCCGTGCGCCACTGGCGCTACCAGCCCGTGGTGCGCGCCGGTGTCGCCATCGCCCAGCGCGCGCGCGTACGCCTGCGCTTCGCGGTGCAGTCATGAACTCGCCGCAGCGCCCCGCGCCACCGGCGCGCGTGCTGGTGGTGGACGATGACCCCCGCTACAGCGAGTGGCTGCGCCATCACCTGGACGTGCTGTGCCCGCAGGCGGGCGTCAGCATGCTCAACCTCGCCGAGTTCGGGCGCTGGTGCACGATGTTCTCGGGCCGCGACTGCGACCTGCTCATGCTCGGCGCCAACTTCGGCACCAGCCCCGAGGACCCGGCCGCGCACGGGCTGACGCTGCTGCGCCGCCTGCGCGACCAGCCGGCGACCCCGGCCGTCATCGCGCTCGCCGAGGACGGCAACGAGCTCACCGCGGTGCGTGCGCTGCAGCTCGGCGCCGTCGACTACCTGCCCAAGCGGCTGCTCACCCCCGAGCGCCTCAGCACCGCGGTCCGCGTGGCGCTGCGACGCGTGGAGCGGCGCGTGGCGCGCCGCCTGGCGAGCCTGGCGAACCTGGCGCGCGATCAGGCCGCGAAGGCGCCGCCGCCGCCCGAGCCGGCAGCCCCCGCGGGGGCGCCCGAGGTGGCCGCCACGCCGGCCGCACCGGAGACACCCGCCGCCGAGGGCGGCGAGGGCGAGGCGCTGCAGCCGGCAGGAGTGGCGGCGCTGCTCGCGGCGGCGCACGCCGAGGTCATACCCGGCTACACGCTGCGGCTGAAGATCGGCGAATCCGAGAAGGCGGTGGTGTACCTGGCGAGCAGCGCGCACCGCGGCCACAACGTGGCGCTCAAGGTGAGCAAGACGCTGCGCGATGAGGCCGCCGGGCGGCAGTTCCTCGAGCGCGAGTACACCGCGATCATGGCGGTCCACAGCCCGCTGGTGGTGGAGATCTACGATTACGGCGTGCACGGCGGCTTCGAGTACCTGGCGATGGAGTACCTGCCGCGCGGCGACCTGAAGGCGCGCATCCAGCGCGGCCTGACCGAGGTGGACGCGCTGCACTACATCGTGCAGATCGCGAGCGCCCTGCAGGTGGTGCACGAGGCGGGCCTGGTGCACCGTGACCTCAAGCCCCCCAACGTGATGCTGCGCGAGAACGACGGCGTCGCCCTGATCGACTTCGGCCTGGCGCGCGCGCTCGATGGCAACACGGTGAGCACGCATACCGGCGTGCTGCTCGGCTCACCGTACTACATGAGCCCGGAGCAGGCGCTCGGCGAGGCGCTCGATGCGCGCTCGGACTTCTACAGCCTCGGGGTGATCTGCTACGAGCTGCTCACCGGGCAGAAGCCCTACACCGGCGGCACCGCGATGGAGGTGCTGCAGCAGCACGTCAACTCGCCGGTGCCGGTGCTGCCGCAGGACCTGGCGCGCTACCAGCCCTTCCTCGCGCGCCTGCTCGCCAAGGCGCGCGGCGAGCGCTTCGCCACCGCCGCCGAGATCATGGTGGCCGCGGCGGCGCTGCGCAACGGCCTCCCGGGAAGCGGCGAGGCGCAGCCGAGCGCCGCCTAGGCCGGCGGGGCGGCCGGGCGCGCGGCGCGCGCCTGGAAGCCGCGGCCGAGGGCCAGCGCCAGCGCCGTCCACAGCGCCGCGATCAGCGCGCCCAGCCAGCCGACCGCGGCGGGCCCGGCGCCGAGACCGGCCGTGAAGGCCTTGTAGAGCGAGCCGCTGAGCGCATCCCCGCCACGGTAGGCGAAGGTGTCGATGAGGCTCTTGGCCTGATACTTCTCCTCGCGGGTCACCACCGTGAACAGCGAGTCGCGGCACGGACGCGTGATGGCGTAGTCCGCCACGCGGCGCACCGCATACACCACCACCAGCACCATGAAGGTCGGCACCAGCGCAAACAGCGCATAGCCCGCGGTCATCAGCAGCGGCACCGCCGCCAGCAGGGCGCGCATGCCGAACCAGCGGTACAGCCGCGAGAACAGGAGGAACTGCATGGCGAGCGAGGCGAGCTGCACGTACAGGTCGATGGTGGCGAAGAAGCGCGTGCGCTCGTTGGCGTTGGCGAACACCTTGGCGACGAAGGCCTGCTGCTCGAGGTACAGGAAGGTCGACACCCAAGTCATGAGCAGCACGAACAGCGCGATGCCGAGCAGGTAGGGGGAGCGCGCCACCTGGGTAAAGGCGGCGAACGTGCCGCCGCCGATGGCGCGCTCGGGCGCCGCCGCCGCACCGCTACTGCGCGCGCCCTGGCGGCGCTGCCAGCGGATCACCTGCGCCATGAACACCAGCGCCAGCAGCAGCAGCGCGGCCGACAGCGGCAGCAGGTTGACGGCCCCGAGCGGCAGCGCCAGCTTCCTGTCGATGAACGGGCCGATCACCCCGCCGGTGCTGGCGCCGGCCCAGATGAAGCCGAACAGCCGCCCGGCCTGCTCGCGCGTGAACACGTCCGCCATCAGGCTCCAGAAAGCCGCCACCACGAACAGGTTGAACACGCTCACCCACACGTAGTAGGTGCGTGCGATCCAGGTGTGATCCTGCTGCACCCGGAACCACAGCCAGAACAACAGCAGGTTGAGCGCGAAGAACACGTACACCCACGGCAGGAACACCGAGCGCGGCAAGCGCGAGGTGAGCCAGCCGTACACCGGCTGCAGCAGCAGCATCGCCACGAACACGCCCCAGAACAGGTAGGGGATGGTCTCCAGGCCCGAGGTGATGCCGAGCGCATCGCGCACCGGGCGCAGGATCGTGTAGCTGGAGAAGGTGCACAGCAGGGTCGCGAACGAGGCCAGCAGCGCCGGCGCCTCGCCCGGCTCAAGGACGACCAGGCGCCGCAGGAACTGGTTCATGGCACACCACTTCGAGGTTGTGAGCGTCGGGATCGAGCAGGCACGCGCCGTAGTAGTGCGCGTGGTAATGCGGGCGCGGGCCGGGCGCGCCGTGGTCACGGCCGCCGGCGCGCAGCGCGGCCGCCTGGCAGGCCTGCAGCAGCTCGCGCGCCGGCATGCGCAGCGCCACGGGCACGGGCGCCCGGTTGGGGGTGCCGGCGGCGAGCCACAGGTCCGGTTTGGGCGCCACGCCGAAGCCCCCCACCGCGCCTGACCCGCTGACTTCGGCGGGAAACTCGGCCAGCAGCCGGTAGCCGAGCGGCGCGCGCGCGGCGGAGACGGCCTGCGCGCGCGGCAGGTCGCTCACGGTGAGCCCGATGTGATCGATCACGGTGTGCTGCGCGGCGTGCTGCTGCGTGCGCCGCCTCCGCAGTGGTTGTTGCCCTTAGTGTGCCACAGCGCTCGCGCGCCGCGCCGCAGCTTGACGGCCCGCGCGCCCTGAGAGCACCCTTGCGCCCTTCCTCGCGGGCTTGCGGCAGCCAACATGAAAAGAAGACAGTTCTGCGCCGCGGTCCCCGCGGCGCTCGGCGTCGTGGCGCTCGCACCGTGGCGCCTCGCGCGCGCCGCTACCGGCACGGTGACGCTCGCGGGCCTCGAGGGCGGCACGCGCACGCTGACGGGCAGCGAAGTCGATGAGCTGCGCGGCGCGCTGCGCGGCGAGCTGCTCGCCCCGGGGCAGGACGGCTACGACGCCGCGCGGCGGCTGTGGAACCCCGCCTTCGACCGCAAGCCCGCGCTCATCGCCCGCTGCAGCGGCGCCGCGGACGTGAAGCAGGCGGTCAGCTTCGCGGCGGCCCACGGCGTGCTCACCGCGGTGCACGGCGGCGGCCACAGCCTCTCCGGGCAGTCGGCCTGGGACAACGCCCTGATGATCGACGTCGCGCCCATGCGCGCGGTCGAGGTCGACCCGCAGGCGCGGCGCGCGCACGTGCAGGCCGGGGCGCTGCTCGGGCAGCTCGACCGCGAGGCCCAGGCCTTCGGGCTCGCCACCACCGCCGGCACGGTCGCCGACACCGGAGTCGCCGGCCTCACCCTCGGCGGCGGTGTGGGCCGCATCGGCCGGCGCTTCGGCCTCAGCTGCGACAACCTGAAGTCGGTCGAGCTGGTGACCGCGGACGGGCGCTGGCAGAGGGCGAGCGAGACGGACAATCCGGACCTGTTCTGGGCGGTGCGCGGCGGCGGCGGCAACTTCGGTGTCGTGACCGCCTTTGATTTCCAGCTGCACGAGGTGCAGCCGCAGATGTACGGCGGGCAGCTGATCTACCGGCGCACCAATGCGCGCTCGCTCCTGCGGCACTTCGCCGACTACCTCGGCAGCGCGCCCGATGAGCTGTACGTGGACCTGGTGCTCGAGAGCGACCCGAAGCTCGGCCCGGTCGCGGCCTTCGACGTCTGTTACAGCGGCCCGCTGCCGCAGGCGGAGCAAGTGCTCGCCGGGCTGCGCAAGCTCGGCAAGCCCCTCAGGGACGAGCTCGGACCGAACACCTACGTGGCGCTGCAGGGCAGCGCCGATACGCCTGGCTTCTCCAAGTTCGGCGTGTACGTCAAGGGCGGCCTGATCTATGGACTCAGCCCGGCGCTCATCGATGCCGTGACGGGCCTGATGGATGCGGCCCCTTCACAGGAAATGGAGGTCTGGTTCCAGCACCAGGGCGGCGCCATCAGCCGCGCGGCGCCGCAGGCTACGGCCTACTGGGGGCGTGCCGCGAGCCACAACCTGGGGCTGCTCGGCGCCTGGCCGGCAGGCAGTCCCGAGGCGGAGGCCAACAAGGAGTGGGTGCGCAAGGCCTGGGCGCAAATCGAGCCGCTCACGCGCGGCAACTACGTCAACATCGCCAACACCGACGATCGCGACAGCCGCGTGCGCGAGGCGTACGGAGAGAACTGGGAGCGCCTCACGCAGCTGAAGAGACGCTACGATCCTGCGAATCTCTTCCGCCTGAACGCCAACATCAAGCCCGCGTAACCGAGTGTTGCGGGGCCGGCCGCGCGTGAGCGTGACGTGAGGCCACGCTTGACACACTTGCCTCATGAAGGTGCAATGCGCTGCGCAGCGGACCAGCGAGCCGCAGGGTCACACGGCCGACACAAGACCTCATGCATCTCGTCGACACGACCCTGTTCTATTCCCCCACCAGCGGCGGGGTTAAGCGCTACCTCTCGGCCAAGCATGCCTGGCTCGCCGCGCACACCAGCTGGGAACACACCATCGTCGTGCCGGGGCCGCAGGATGAGCTGCGCCGCGGCGCGGTGTGCACGCTCGCCGGCGTCCCGGTACCGGGCACCTTCAACTACCGCCTGCCGCTGAATCCGCGCCGCTGGGTGCGGCTGCTCGATGAGCTTGAGCCCGGGCTGATCGAGGCCGGCGATGCGTTCCACCCGGCCTGGTGCGCCTGGCGCGTCGCGCGCCGCCGCGGCATCGCGCTGGCGGCGTTCTATCACTCCAACCTGCCGCAGATCCTCGGCCGCCTGTTCGGGCGGCAGTTCGCAGAGCCCGCGGTGCGCCGCTACGTGCGCTGGCTGTACGAGCGCTTCGACGTGGTGTTCGCGCCGAGCCGCGTGATGTGCGGTTACCTCGAGGAGCTCGGCGTCGAGCACGCCGTGCACCAGCCGCTCGGCGTCGACCCGGAGACCTTCTCGCCCGCGCGGCGCGGCGCGCCGCTGTGGCAGCGGCTCGGCCTCACCCCCGGCACGCGCGTGCTGGTGTACGCCGGGCGCTTCGCCCAGGAGAAGAACCTGCCGGTGCTGCTGCAGGCATTCGCGCGCCTCGGCCGCCGCTACCACCTGCTCCTGATCGGCGGCGAGCGGGCGCGCCGTCCGGCCGCCAACCTCACCATGATTCCCTACCGGCGCGACAGCGCCGAGCTCGCCGGCTGGCTGGCATCCGCGGATGCCCTGGTGCACGCCGGCACCAAGGAGACCTTCGGACTGGTGATCCTCGAGGCCATGGCCTGCGGCCGCCCGGTGGTGGCCGCGCGTGCCGGCGCCTTCCCGGAGCTCGTCGACGAGAGCGTCGGCATGCTGGCCGAGCCGCTCAGTGCCGCGAGCATGGCGGAGGCGATCAGCGCCCTCTACGAGCGCGACCTGGAGCAGCTCGGGCAGGCAGGGCGCGCGCGCGTGCTGCGCCAGTTCACCTGGCAGCGCGCCTTCCACGCGCAGCTGGCGACCTACGCCTCGATCGCCGGCATCCAGCGCAGGCCGGCGAGCGAGCCGGAGATCATGCCGCTGCGCTCGCCGAGCTCCTGAAGCGCAGCGCCGCGCCTCCTCAGCGCGTAACCAGCAGCACCCCGCCAAAGAGCAGCGCGCCGCCGGCGAGGCGCACGGCGCTCAGCGGGTGCTGCGGGAAGCCGAGCCAGCCGTAGTGATCGATCAGGAGCGAGCTGAGCAGCTGCCCGAACACCACCAGCGCCAGCAGCGTCGCCGCCCCGAGTCGCGGCCCGATGACGACGCTCGAGGCGACGTAGAAGGCGCCGAGCACCCCGCCGAGCCAGGCCCAGCCGGGCACCGTGCCGAGCTGTGCGCGCGTCGGCAGCGGCGTGCGCATCACGAGCAGGTACAGCGCCAGCGCCGCGGTGCCGATCGCGAAGCTGATGAACGCGGCGGTGATGGGGCTCCCCAGGAGCGCACGCAGGCGTGCATTCATGCCCACCTGCACGATCAGGCCCGCGCCGACGCCGAGGCCGAGCAGGTAGTAGAGGCTTTGCATGGCGGAAATCTCCCTTCAGCGACGCAGCGCGCGCAGCAGCGCCAGCCCGGCGCGGCTCGCGGCCAGCGCCAGCAGCGCACGCCACAGCAGCCGCCGGTGCAGCGGCGTCGGCCGCGGCGGCAGCACGCGATAGAACTCTTCGGCCACGGCGCGCGTCACGTGCAGCGCACGTGCCTGCAGGCACCAGGAGCGCTCGCCGCTCACGATGCGGTACTCGCCCGCACCGAGTGACTCGAGGCGCGCCTCCGGCAGGCTCGCCGGCAGCTGCGGCGGAGCGCGCCCGCTGAAGGCCACCGCGTACGCCGCCGCGGGGCTGCCCGCGCTGCCGTGCAGGGTGAGGCCCAGCGGCACGCCACCCAGCTCGCAGCGCACCGGGCCCGACAGCTGCAGCAGCGTCTCAGGCATCAGCCGGCTCGATCAGCACCTCGGTGCGCACGGAGTTGGCGATGAAGCACTCCTGGTGCGCATGCTCGTGCAGCGCCGCCAGCTGCTGCGGCGCGGGCGCGGGCCCGGCGAAGCACACGCTGGGGTGCAGCGTCACGCGCAGCATGGCCATGCGGCCGGCGCCATCGCGCCCCATGACGCCGCGGGCATCGTCGCGGTAGTCATCCACCACCAGGCCGCCGCGGCGCGCCAGGTCGAGGAACCACAGCATGTGGCAGCTGGAGAGCGCGGCGACGAAGGCCTCCTCCGGATCCACCGCCGCCTCCACCGCCAGCGGCGTACGCACCACGCTCGGCGAGGCGGACGCCGGCACCTCGATGCCGCCGTCGAAGCGCCAGCTGTGGCCGCGGCTGTAGCGGTTGTCGCTGAACGCCGCGCCGCCGCGGGCCCAGTGGATCAGGGCGTGGTATTCGTGGCCGGCCATGTGCATTTCCTCCGTGCGACGCCGGCGGCAATTGTACGATAGCGCGCGTGCCCGACCCGCAACTTGAGCCGCGCCGCGACCTGACAGTCACGCACGCCACCTCGCTCGTGGTCGGCATCGCCATCGGCACCGGCGTGTTCCTGAAATCAGCGCAGATGGCGCAGGCGGTCGGCACCCCGGCGCTGCTGCTCGGCGCCTGGGTGGCGGCGGGCCTGGTGGCGCTGCTGGCCTCGCTGTGCTTCGCCGAGCTCGGCGCCATGCTGCCGGATGCCGGCGGCGAGTACGTGTATCTGCGCGCCGCCTTCGGCGAGATCCCGGGCTTCCTCTACGCCTGCAACAGCTTCGTCCTCGGCGGCGCGAGCATCGCCGCCTACGGCGCAGCGGTGGCCATCTTCGTCGCCGACATCCACCCGCTGCGCGAGGCCTGGGTGGCCGTCAACCTCGACGTCAACGGCGTGGTGCATACCCTCGGGTTCGGCCCGCGGCAGCTGATCGCCGTGGGCGTAATCGCGCTGTTCGCGGCGATCAACTGCGCCGGCGTCATGTTCGGCGGCCGGGTACAGACACTGCTCACCGCGATCAAGGTGCTGGCGATCCTCGGCGTCGCGGGCGGCGTGTTCCTGTTCTCGCGCAGCGGCGACACCGCCAACCTCGCCGCACCCCCCGGCAGCGCCAGCGGCGGACTCGCCGGCTTCGGGGCCGCCATGTTCGCGGCGTTGTGGGCCTACAGCGGCTGGCAGTACGTGGCGATGGCCGCCAGCGAGGTGCGCGAGCCGCAGCGCACGCTGCCGCGCGCCATCGTCGGCGGCACGCTGCTGGTGATGGCGATCTACCTCACCGTCAACACCGCCTACTTGTGGGCGCTGCCGTACTGGCAGGTCTCGAGCGCCAACTCCACCGCCTACCCGGATGCGCCCTCGGTGGCCGCGCGCGCCGTGCAGACCTTCCTCGGCCCGCGCGCCATCGCGGTCGCCGCGCTCATCTTCCTCGTATCCACGGTCGGCTCGCTCAACGGCACCATCCTGACGCGCGCGCGCGTCTCCTACGCCGCGGCGCGCGACGGGCTGTTCTTCGCGCGCTTCGCGCGCCTCAGCCCGCACACGCGCGTGCCGGTGACCTCGCTGGTGCTCACCTGCCTGTGGGGCGCGGTGCTCGCGCTGTCGGGCACGTTCGAGCAGCTCACCAACATGGCGGTGATGTCGTACACGCTCTTCTGGATCCCGGTGACGCTGGCGCTGATCGTGCTGCGGCGGCGCGCGCCGGCGGCGCCGCGGCCGTTCCGCGTGCCCGGCTACCCGCTGGTGCCGCTGCTGGTGGCCCTGGTCATGGCATGGATCGCGGTGAGCGCGCTCATCGTCACCCCGCGCGAGTCGCTGGCGACGATCGTGCTGATCCTGCTCGGGCTGCCGCTGTACCCGTGGTTCCGCCGCCGCCGCACTCAACCGCGCTGAGCGGACTCGAGCTCCCACAGCGCGAGCGGCGCGCCGCGCCGCAGCCAGAACCCCAGGCCCGCCTCGACGAAATCGCGCCGCAGCCGCTGCCGGTACCAGCGCGCGCTGCGCAGGTGCACGCGCGCATCCGTGCGCTCGGGGTCGGCGTTGTGCGTGAGGTCGAAGCGCGTCAGCGCGCTGAAATACAACACGCCGCGGCACAGGCGCGCGAAGTTGGCGAGCGCGCGCGCCGCCTGGCGCGCCTCCAGGTACTGCAGCACGTCGTAGCAGATGACCAGGTCGAAGGGCTCGCGCGTGCGGTACTCCTCGATGCGCCCCGCGCGCCAGCCGTAGCGGCGGCACAGGTAGGCGCTCGCCTCCAGGCCCACGTACTCGGCCCGCGGCAGCCGCGTGCGCAGCGCGCGCGCCAGCAGCCCGGTGCCGCAGCCGGCCTCGAGGATGCGCCGCACCGGCAGCCCGGCGTGCTGCGTCATGGCGGCGATGAGGCGCGCGCGGGCGCGCATCTCGGCGCGGCTCGCGACCGCGGTGCGCGCATCGAAGTAGTAGCGGCGGTAGTAGTCGCGGTCGAAGCGCTCCGCGGCTGAATGCGCGCTGAACGGGCGCGCCTTTGCGCCCTTCTCTGACGGGACCGGCATGGGCGCTACTGTAATCTGAATACGCAGGTACGCCGCGCCCGTGCCCGGCGCGTTAAGGAGGGCATGGAGCTAGAGGCAACGAGGAGGACGCTCATGAAACCCAACGTCGTGCGGCTGATGCTCGCCAGCGCGCTCATCGTCGCGAGCCTGTGCGGCTGCGTGGTGGCGCCGGCGGAGCCCGCCGGAGTGGTGACCTACAGCGCCCCGCCGCCGGTACGTTACGAGGCCGTGGGCGTGGCCCCGACACCGGGCTACTTCTGGGTGGGCGGTGCCTGGTTCTGGGAAGGCGGCCGCTATGCCTGGCATCCGGGCTACTGGCAGGCGCCGCGCCCCGGCTACCACTGGGTGCCGCACGAGTGGCACTCGAGCGGCCACGCCTGGCACATGAGTCCGGGTCACTGGGCCCGCGGCTGAGGCCCGCGCGCACCGGCCGGCACGCATTTGCGCTCGGGCTGGCCGCCGCGCACACTGCGGCGGGGCCGCTCCTGGCGGCTTGCGGAGCGCTGCAGCAATGACACGGTTGGGTGTGGCGATGGGGATCGCGCTGTGCGCGCTCGGCGCCCGGGCACAGTCGCCGCCGGAGAAGTTCTCGCTCAGCAGCCCGGACATCCGCCCCGGTGGCCGCATCGCCGAGCGCCAGGTCTACAAGGGCTTCGGCTGCAGTGGCGGCAACGTCTCACCGGCGCTGAACTGGAGCCACGCGCCGGCCGGCACGCAGAGCTTCGCACTCCTGGTGCACGACCCAGACGCGCCCACCGGCAGCGGCTGGTGGCACTGGATCGTCTATAACATCCCCGCCTCCACCAGCACGCTCGCCGCCGGCGCGGGCGATGCGCAACAGGGGTTACTGCCGGCCGGTGCGGTGCAGGCGCGCACCGATTTCGGCACCGTCGGCTATGGCGGCCCGTGCCCGCCGCCGGGCAAGCCGCATCACTACTACTTCCGGCTGTACGCGCTCAAGGTGCCCAAGCTTGAACTGCCCGCGGACGCGACCGCGGCCTTTATCGGCTTCAACGTGCGCGCGCAGTCACTCGGCAGCGCCGAGCTGATGGGGACTTATGGCCGTTAGCAACCCGCGCGAGCGGCGCCCGGCCATCTGGCCCTGGCTGCTGATGCCGCTCATCGTGCTGCTGGCCTTCTACACGCTGAACCGCATCCACCAGCGGCCGGGGCCGCTGGCCCCGCCGTCACCCCCGCCCGCCACACCGGGCGGGTAGCGAAAGGCCGGCTGGCGCGCAGGCGGCGCCGCGGCTAGCATAGCCGCCCTTTTTTCCGCGCGGATCCGCAGCGAAGACCATGTCGCCCTCACCCAGCCGCAGCCCCCGGCGCCGTGCTCCGGCCGCGCCGCGCCGCGCGCGCCGGGCGCCGCGCGTGGGCTTCGTGAGCCTCGGCTGCCCGAAGGCGCTGGTGGACTCCGAGCGCATCCTCACCCAGCTGCGCGCCGAGGGCTACGAGGTGGCGCCCACGTACGAGGCCGCGGATCTGGTGGTGGTCAACACCTGCGGTTTCATCGACGCGGCGGTGGATGAGTCGCTGCAGGCCATCGGCGAGGCGCTGGAGCAGAACGGCCGCGTGCTCGTCACCGGCTGCCTCGGGGCACGGCCCGAGCGCATCCTCGAGCGCCACCCGCACGTGCTCGGGGTGAGCGGGCCCCAGGCCTACGAGGCGGTGGTGGGCGCGGTGCACGCGCACCTGCCGCCGCCGCACGACCCGTTCCTCGACCTGCTGCCGCCGCAGGGCATACGGCTCACGCCGCGCCACTATGCGTACCTGAAGATCGCCGAGGGCTGCAACAACCGCTGCAGCTTCTGCATCATCCCCGCGCTGCGCGGCCGGCTTGTGAGCCGCCCGATCGGCGAGGTGCTGCTCGAGGCCGAGCGGCTCGCGCGCGCCGGCGTGAAGGAGCTGCTGGTGATCTCCCAGGACACCAGCGCCTACGGCGCGGACCTGCGCTATGCGCGCGGCAGCTGGCGCGGGCAGGAGTATGAGACGCGCTTCATCGACCTGGCACGCGCGCTGGCCGAGCTCGGCATCTGGGTGCGACTGCACTACGTATACCCGTATCCGCACGTCGACCAGGTCATCGAGCTCATGGCGCAGGGACGGGTGCTGCCCTACCTCGACGTGCCCTTCCAGCACGGCAGCGCGAGCGTGCTCAAGCGCATGCGTCGCCCGGCGCACGCCGAGGACACGCTGCGGCGCATCCGCGCCTGGCGCAAGGACTGCCCCGAGCTCACGCTGCGCAGCACCTTCATCGTCGGCTTTCCGGGCGAGAGCGAAGCGGAGTTCGCCGAGCTCCTCGCGTGGCTCGAGGAAGCGCAGCTCGACCGCGTCGGCTGCTTCAAGTACTCCCCGGTCGCGGGCGCCGCGGCCAACGCGCTGCCGGGCGCGGTGGCGGCTGAGCTGCAGGAGGAGCGCCATGCGCGCTTCATGGAGCGTGCCGCCGCCATCAGTGCGCGACGACTTCGCGCGCGCATCGGGCAGCGCACGCGCGTGCTGGTGGATGAGCTGAGCGCGGGCACGGCCAGCGCCCGCAGCGCCGCCGAGGCGCCCCAGATCGACGGGCTGGTGAGGATCGAGGGTGCCGCCGGCGTGCGCGCCGGCGACTGGGCCGAAGTGGAGATCGTGGGCGCGGACGCCTACGACCTCACCGGCCGCCTGATCGCCTGAGGGCGCGCGGCGGCCGGTGAGCCGCTGTCCTCAGGAGGTCATGCCGAGG
This sequence comes from Steroidobacteraceae bacterium, assembly GCA_035501795.1. Lineage (GTDB taxonomy): Bacteria > Pseudomonadota > Gammaproteobacteria > Steroidobacterales > Steroidobacteraceae > 13-2-20CM-66-19. The sequence goes on along the minus strand of DATJVL010000021.1, from coordinate 5,045 downwards.
GACTTCATGATCTCGGTGGCCTTGTCCTTCACCGTCTGCGCCTTGCTCATCGCGCTGGTGTAGTCGCCCGAGGTGGCGGCACTGGAGGCTTCGCTCCACGTCGACTTGAGCGAGTCCAGGCCGGACTTCGCGCTCGCCAGGGCGTCCTTGGTCACGTGCGCCGGCAGGTGATGCGACTTGGAGAGGATGTCGACCCGGCTCTGGATGGCATCGAGCATCTTCGGCACGTCGGCGCTGGTCGCACCCCAGGCTTCCTTCGCCTTCGCCAGTGCCGCTTCGGCATCGGCCGCCTTGGCCTGCGCCGCCTCGCCGAGGCTGCTGATCGCCGCGGTCAGCGCCGGGGCGGTGGCCATGACCGCCTTGTAGTCGCCCTTGGCGAAGGCGTCCTTAGCCGACTGCAGCTGCGACTCGACCGCCTGCAGCTGATCGGGCACGTACTTCTGCGCCTGGTCGCGCACCGCGGCCAGCGCGGTCTCGGCGCTCGCGATCGCCTGCTGGGCCGGGCCCTTCTGGCTGGCGCAGCCGGCCAGCAGCAGCGCCATCACGACGGCCAACAGCCATACGGATTGCTTCTTCATGTTCGACGTCCTCGGTTGGATGGAAACGGTTGCGCTGCAGTTGTCCCGCTCACGGGATCTTCAGCTTCTGCCCCGGAAAGATCTTGTTCGGATCCTTCAGCACGTCGCGGTTGGCCTGGAAGATCTTGTCGTACAGCGAGGCATCGCCGTAGTACTTCTGCGCGATCTTCGACAGCGTTTCGCCCGACTGCACGACGTGGGTCTGCGTGTAGGGGTTATTGTCATCCGCCATGGTGGCCTCCAGGAGCTTGCCTTGCGGTGGGCGTGACACGGGCGCGCAGGCGTTGGGAAACGGTGCTGTTAGCCTGACACGACAGCCTGTTGCATCCGCGCACGAGCGCACCAACAAGGGTACACGAAGCTCGGACGCTACCCCAAACGCGAGCGCAACGGCTGTCGGACGGTGTCGCTAGTTTGCGCTGCGGTGCACCGGCGGCGGCGTGACACAACGGCCCTGTACCGCATCGTCCACGCTCGAATAGTCGAGCGCGCCCGCGCCCAGCTGCGGCAGCTGCGCGCGCTGCAGCGCTTCGCGCGCGCGCTCCTTCAGGCGCGCCAGGCGCAGCTCGCCGCCGCGCGCGGCCAGCCAGGCGCCGAACTCCGCCAACACCTCGAGCACCGAGCTGTCCAGGTCGGGGGATTCCTCCAGGCTCAACACCAGCAGCCGCGCCCCCGGGCGCGCGCGCAGCCGTTCCCGCACCTGCGCCAGCACGCCCTCGGCGTTGGCGAAGAACAGCGGCTCCTCGGGGCGCAGCACCAGCATGTCCGCGCGCGTCGCGGCATCCGGGAAGCGCGTCAGGCTCACGTAGTCGTGCACGCCGACACGGCCGAGCTCGGTGAGGCGCGGCTGCGCCAGCGAGCGCAGCAGCATCACCACGCTGAAGGCGATGGCGGCCAGCAGGCCGTTCAGCACCCCGAACACGAGGACCGCGAGCACCGCGGCGCCGGCCACCAGGCGGTCGCGCTGCCAGCGCAGGTAGTTGCTGAAGATCGCCGGGCGCAACGACTTGCTGACGGCGTGGATCACGATCGCCGCCAGCGCCGGCTGCGGGATGCGCTCGATCCACGGCAGGAACAGCGCCACCAGCGCCAGCACCACGGCAGCCGCCAGCAGGCCCGCCGCACGGCTGCGCGCGCCGGCCGCCTCGTTGGCCGCGGTGCCGGAGTAGCCGGCGCCGACCGGCGTGCCCTGCACGAGCGCGGCGAGCACGTTGGCGCAGCCGAGCGCCAGCAGGTCGCGGTTCGGCCGCATCGGCTCATCGTGCCGCAGCGCGAAGGTGCGGATGGCGCTGAAGGACTCCGCGTACAGGATGAACATGACGGCCAGCGAGAACTCGACGATGGCGAGCCAGTGCACCCCGGGGGGCAGCCCGAACTGCGGGCGCGCGAGCGCGAAGCTCATGGGGCCGACCAGCGCCACGCCGTGCGCCGCCAGCACGCCGGAGGCGGCGATGCTGGCGAGGATCACCACGAGGGCGCCCGGCAGGCGTGGCAGGCGCTCGAGCGCGAACAGTCCCGCGAGGCAGGCGAGCCCGCAGGCGAGGGCCGGCAGCTGCCAGCGCGCAGCGTCGCGCGTGAGCTCGGCGAGCAGGACGAAGAAGGAGCTGCCGTGCACGGCGACGCCCACCAGCTGCGGCCACTGCTTGACCACGATCACCAGCGCCAGCCCGAAGGTGTAGCCGCGCAGCACCGGTCGGGCGATGAGCATGGAGATCGCCCCGAGGCGCAGCAGCGCGGCCAGCATGAAGGCCACACCGGCGCCGGCCACCAGCAGAGTGGCGAGCATCAGCTTCTGCGGCAGCGTGCCGGCGCCGAGCGCCAGCAGCGCCGAGGCCAGCACCGCCGCCGAGGAGGAGGTGGCCGTGACGATGGCGTAGTTGCTGCGGCCGACCAGCCCGTAGCCGAGCAGGCCCGCAACCAGTGCCAGCACCCCCGCCTGGGGCGGCAGGCTCGCGAGCCCGGAGTAGGCGACCCCCTCGGGAAGCAGCAGCCCGGCGATCGAGAGCGCCGCGAGCAGGTCCGCGAGCGGGATTCTTCCCCTCATGCGCGCCGCATCCTAGCGCAAACGCCGCGCGGCGCGGCGCACGGCGCGCGCCTATTCGACCGTGACGCTCTTGGCGAGGTTGCGCGGCTGGTCGACGTCGGTGCCGCGCAGGATCGCCACGTGGTAGGCGAGCAGCTGCAGTGGCACGGTGTACACCACCGGCGCCTGGAAATAGGTCACGTGGCGCGGCATCTCGATCACCGTGACGCCGTCGGAGGACTTCAGGCCCGACTCCGGGTCGGCGAACACGATCAGCTCGCCGCCGCGCGCGCGCACTTCCTGCAGGTTGGATTTGAGCTTTTCCAGCAGGTCGTTGTTGGGCGCCACCGTGACCACCGGCATGTCGGCATCCACCAGCGCCAGCGGCCCGTGCTTGAGCTCGCCGGCCGGGTAGGCCTCGGCGTGGATGTAGGAGATCTCCTTGAGCTTCAGCGCCCCCTCCATGGCGATCGGGTAGAGCGCGCCGCGGCCGAGGAACAGGGCGTGGTGCTTGTCGGCGAAGCGCTCCGCCAGGCGATGCACCACGGGGTCGAGTGCCAGCGTGCGCTCCACCAGGTTGGGCAGCTCGATCAGGCGCGTCACCAGACCGCGCTCGCGCTCGGGGTCCGCGCGGTGGTGGCGCGCCAGTGCCACCACCAGCATGCCGAGGGCCGCCAGCTGCGTGGTGAAGGCCTTGGTGGAGGCCACGCCGATCTCAGGTCCGGCGCGCGTCAGCATCACCAGCTCCGACTCGCGCACCAGCGAGCTCTCCGGCACGTTGCAGATGGAGAGCGTGGAGAGGTAGCCGGACTGCTTCGCCAGGCGCAGCGCGGCGAGCGTGTCGGCGGTCTCGCCCGATTGCGAGATGGTCACGAACAGCGACTGCGGCGGCACCAGCGGGCTGCGGTAGCGGTACTCGCTGGCGATGTCCACCGCGCACGGGATCTTGCAGATCTGCTCGATGAAGTAGCGCGCCACGCTGGCGGCGTGGAAACTGGTGCCGCAGGCGACGATGTGCACGTTCTGGGTGCGGCGCAGCACCTCGGTGGCCAGCGGCCCGAAGGCCGCCTCGAGCAGCCGGCCGTTGGCGACGCGCTCGGACAGCGTATCGGCGAGGGCGCGCGGCTGCTCGTGGATCTCCTTGAGCATGTAGTGCTGGTACTGGCCCTTCTCGGCCGAGTCGGCGCTGAGCTCGCTCTCGCGGATCGCGCGCTCGGCGCTGTTGCCGTCGCGGTCGAGGACGCGCACGCTCTGGCGGCGCACCTCGGCCACGTCGCCCTCCTCGAGGAAGATGAAGCGGCGCGTCACCGGCAGCAGCGCGGCGACGTCGGAGGCGACGAAGTTCTCCTCGACGCCGAGCCCGATCACCACCGGGCAGCCCTGGCGGGCGAGGATGAGGCGGTCCGGGTCGTGCTCGCTCACCACCAGCAGCGCGTACGCGCCCTCGAGCTCGGCGACCGTGGCGCGCACCGCCTTGAACAAGTCCTTGAGCGTCTGCAGGTGGTAGTGGATGCGGTGCGCGATCACCTCGGTGTCGGTCTCCGAGGTGAACTTGTAGCCGCGGCGCTCGAGGTCGGCGCGCAGCTCCTCGTGGTTCTCGATGATGCCGTTGTGCACGATGGCGAGCCCGTCGTGCGAGATGTGCGGGTGCGCGTTGCGCTCGCTCGGGATGCCGTGCGTGGCCCAGCGGGTATGCGCGATGCCGATCCGGCCGTGGGTGGGGCTCTGCTCGAGCGCCTCATCGAGGTTGCGCACCTTGCCGACGGTGCGCAGCCGGGTGAGGTGCTGGGAGCCGTTGAGCACCGCCAGTCCGGCGGAGTCGTAGCCGCGATACTCGAGCCGGCGCAGACCCTCCATGAGCACCGGTACCACGTCCCGCTCGGCCACCGCCCCGACGATCCCGCACATAGTCCTGCCTAAGCCTCTTCGGCAATTCGACCCGTGATTTTGCCTGAAACCCCCCGGCAGCGCCGTTTTCGCCGGCAAAAGCCGTGATTTGGCTCGCGTTTGGGCGCGCGGTCGCTGCCGCGGCAGGCAGTTACTTGGAGCGCTTGGGGCGCTGCCAGTCCTCGATGGTGGCCTGGCGAGCGCGGGCCACGGTCAGCTTGCCGGCCGGCACCGCCTGCGTCACGGTCGAGCCGGCGCCGATGGTGGCACCGGCACCGACCACGATCGGGGCCACCAACACGCTGTTGCTGCCGGTGTGCACGTCATCCCCGATCACGGTGCGGTGCTTGTTGGCCCCGTCGTAGTTGGCAATGATGGTGCCGGCGCCGATGTTGACGCGCTCGCCGAGCTGCGCGTCGCCGAGGTAGGCGAGGTGGTTGGCCTTCGAGAGCGCGCCGAGCTGCGAGTTCTTCACTTCCACGAAGTTGCCGATGTGCACGCCGGCGGCGAGCGTCGAGCTCGGGCGGAAGCGCGCGAACGGGCCGATGTTGCAGCGC
>DATJVL010000020.1:0-41552 GCA_035501795.1 Steroidobacteraceae bacterium | reverse complement strand
CCCACGATCGTCAGTGGCAAGGGTGCGAGGCTCATAACTTCGGACGGCCGCGCGATCCTGGACATGAGCAGCCTCGCAGAGTGCAGCAATCTCGGCCACCAGCATCCGCGCGTGGTCGAGGCGCTGCGCGCGCAGGCGGCACGCCTGTGCTTTGTAACGAGTGCCTGGGGCGCCGAGCCACGAGCGCGACTCGCGGAGCTGCTGCTGGAAAAGGCGGGCTTTGAGGGTGGACGCGTGTTCTTCACCCTCGGCGGCGCCGACGGCAACGAGCACGCTGTCAAGTTCGCCCGTCAGGCTTCCGGTAAGCCTCGTGGCTGGATCATCACGCGCGACCGCTCGTATCACGGCGCCAGCTATGCGGCGATGGCGCTTTCCGGTGATTCACGCACTGCCGAGCAGGCCGATCCCGAGCTGTACCGGGTGCTGCACGTACCGCCGCCTTATGCCTACCGCTGCCCGTTTCACTCACAAAGCGCCGAAGAGTGCGGTCGAGCTGCCGCCGCATACATCGGGGCGACCATCGAGGAGCACGGCGCCGCGCAGGTCGCCGCCGTGCTGATGGAGCCCCATGCCGGCACCAACGGCATCGTGGCACCGGCGAATTTCTGGCCGGAGTTGCGCGCCGTCACACGCGAACGCGGAACGCTGCTCATCGCGGATGAAGTTATGAGTGGCTTCGGGCGTTGCGGCGAGTGGTTTGCTTGGCAGCGTTATGGACAGGAGAGCAGCCCGGACCTCATGACGCTTGCCAAGGGCCTGACCGGGGCGCATGCACCGCTCGGGGCCGTCGTGGCGCATACCGGCGTCGCGCAGGTGCTGCAATCGCAAACACTGATGACCGGCCTTACCTATTCCGGTCATCCGCTTTCGTGCGCCGCCGGGGTAGCGGCAATTGAGAGCTACCAGCAGGAGAATCTGATTGAGCGCTCCCGGGCCCTGGGGCGGGCGATGTTTGAGCGCATCCAGGCACTCGCGCGCCAGCGTGCACTGATCGGGGACGTGCGCGGCGGAGATGGATTGTTCGCCGTGATCGAGCTGGTGCGCGATCGTGACAGCCGCACGCCGCTGGCACCCTGGCCACAAATGCACCCGGCGCTCAGACAGTTGCTGCACGCGGCGCTCGATGAGGGCGTGTCGTTTGCCGCGCGCGGCAACCTGATTCTGCTGGCGCCGCCGCTGGTCATCGACGAGCGCGATCTGGCCGATGCCATGAACCTGCTTGACCGGCTGCTCACCTCTTTGACACAAGCGATTCGCAGCGAGGGGAACGCATGAGCTTCAAACTGACGTATGCCACGATGTTCGAGCCGCCGGCCGCCCTGCACAGCAGCTTCGAGGCCGCGGTGGAGCGTGTGCGTGAGCAGCTCGGCGGGCGCTACATGCTGCATATCAATGGCGAGGACCGCGGCACCGAGCAGTACTTCAGCAAGCACAACCCGGCCAATACCCGCGAGCTGCTGGGCGAGTTCGCCGCGGCCACGGCGGCGGACGCCGACGCCGCACTGCGGGCGGCGCACGCTGCCTGGCCAGCCTGGCGACGCACCCCGGTCAGCGAGCGTGCCCGGCTCATGCGGCGCGTGGCGCAGCTGATCGAGGAGCGGGTATACGACATCTCCGCGGTCCTCTCGCTCGAGGTCGGCAAGAACCGCATGGAGGCGCTCGGTGAGACCCAGGAGAGCGCCGATTTCTTCACCTTATATACGGAGGAGTTCGAGCGCCGCCACGCCTACGACAACAAGCTCCCGAATGACCCGCTCAGCACGCACGTATCGCACAACCGCAGCGTGCTCAAGCCCTACGGCGCCTGGGTGGTGATCGCGCCCTTCAACTTTCCCCTCGCGCTGGCGGCCGGGCCGACCGCCGCCGCGCTCATCACCGGCAATACCGTGGTCGCGAAGGGCGCCAGCGCCACGCCCTGGGCCGACCGGATGCTCGCCGACTGCATGCGCGATGCCGGCCTGCCCCCCGGGGTGTTCAACTACCTCAGCGGACCCGGTGGTAGCGTGGGCGCCAGCCTCGTCTCACATCCGCTCACGGCCGGGGTGACATTCACCGGCTCCTACGATGTCGGCATGGGCATCGTGCGCTTGCTGCAGTCCCCGCCCTACCCGAAACCGTGCATCGCTGAGATGGGTGGCAAGAACGCCTGCATCGTCACGGCGCGCGCGGAGCTCGACCGGGCGGCGCTCGGCATCATGCGCTCCGCCTATGGCATGGGGGGACAGAAGTGCTCCGCCCTCTCGCGGCTGTACGTCGAGCAGGCCGTGGCCGAGCCTCTGATCGAGCGGCTCTTGGCGCAGATTCAAGCGCTGCGCATCGGCGACCCGGTACGGCGCGAGAACTGGCTCGGTCCGGTCACGACCGCGAGCGGCTACGCCAGCTACGCGCGCTACAGCGCGCAGCTGCGCGAGCACGGCGCCCGTATCCTTACGGGCGGCGAGCAGCTGCGCACTGCGGAGCTCGAGCACGGGTTTTTCGTGCGCCCGACACTCGCCGAGGCGCCGCTGGCGCACCCGCTGTGGCAGGAGGAGCTGTTCCTGCCCATCCTGATGCTGCATCGGGTGACCTCGCGGGACACCGCGATGCAGCTGGCGAACCAGTCCTCCCTGGGCCTTACGGCCGGCTTCTACGGAGCACCCGACGAGGTGGAGTGGTTCAACGAGAACATCCAGGCCGGCGTCACCTACGCGAACCGCCCGCAGGGTGCCACCACCGGCGCCTGGCCGGGATACCAGGCATTCGGGGGATGGAAGGGTTCGGGCAGCACTGGCAAGGCCATCGGCTCCTTTTATTACCTGCCGCAGTACCTGCATGAGCAATCACAGACGGTGGTCGACTGACGATGCCGCTGCTGCAGCTCAGCGATGCGATCGCGCGATACGTCAGGGATGGCCAGAGCGTGGCCCTCGAGGGCTTCACGCACCTGATTCCCTTCGCCGCCGGTCACGAGATCATCCGCCAGCGGCGCCGCGGCCTGCATCTGATCCGCATGACACCGGACCTGCTCCATGACCAGATGATCGGTGCCGGGTGCGCCGCGCACCTCACCTTCTCCTGGGGCGGCAATCCCGGTGTCGGCTCGCTCTACCGGCTGCGCGATGCCATCGAGAAGGGCTGGCCGCAGCCGCTCGCCATCACCGAGCGCACGCATGCGCAGATGGCGGTGGCCTATCAGGCCGGCGCGAGCGGACTGCCCTGCGGGCTCATGCGGCAATTCGGGGCCACCGACCTTGATCGGGTGCGCACCGCGGATGCGGCAACACTGCCTTGTCCCTTCAGCGGCGTGCCGCTGCTGGCGATCCCGGCCATTACCCCGGATGTCACGATCCTGCACGCGCAGCGCGTCGACGCCGAAGGCAACGTCCTGCTGCAGGGCATCGTCGGGGCGGCGCGGGAAGCGGCGCTGGCCGCGCGCACGCTGCTCGTGACGGTGGAGGAGCAGGTCACGAAGCTCGAGGCCTGCGCCAACGCCCTGATACTGCCGCACTGGTTGATCAGTGCGGTCAGCGTAGTGCCGGGCGGAGCCCATCCCTCCTATGCCGCCGGTTACTACGAGCGCGACAACCGCTTCTACGTCGCGTGGGACGATATCGGGCGCGACCGCGAGCGCTTCCGCGCCTGGCTGCAGGAGCACATCTACGGCAGCGCCGATCATGCGCAGCTGCTCAAGCGGCTGGGAGTCGCCGCATGAGACTTCCTGTGTCAACCCCACGGCTAAGCGGCGGCGAGCAGTGGGGCTGCATTTCGGTGCTTGGTGGGGTCATAGGGTTGATGATCGGTCCAGGTTCGCCAGAGCACCCGCACCCAGGCACGGGCGAGGATGCGGATGGCGTGGGGGTGATCGATGCCGCGCGCGCGAGCTCTGGCGTAGATAGCTGCAGCCCAAGGCGAGGCGCGCGTGGAGTTGTGGGCGAAGGTAGTGAGGGCTACGCGCAGACGCTTGTTGCAGGCCCAGCGGAACACAACGGCATGGCTCTTGCCGCTCTGGCGTGTGACGGGGCTGACGCCAGCCTCGCAGGCGAGCGCACTGTCGGTGGGGAAGCGAGCACGTACGCAGCCGAGTTCGGCGAGCAGTTGCGCGGCATTGATGCGCCCGATACGCGGGAAGCTCATCAGGCGCTGACCATCCTCGAGGGCTGCGACCTCGTGCTCGATGCGCGAGCTGATCTGGCGCAGCTGCTCAACGAGGGTTGTCAGTACGCTGCTGAGGCAGCGCACGAGCTCGCCCTTGGCCTGGGACTCAAGCCCACCACACCGTCCCAGAGGAGCCGAGCGCAGACGCTGCAAGAGCTCAGCGCTGCCGCGGCGCCCACAGTATCGATGTTGGGCGAGGAAGCTCGCCAGGCGCTTCTCGCCCAGGTGAGCGGCCGAGCCCGGGGTGGGGTAGCGCAGGAGGAAGGCCAGAGCGATCGGGGAGTCGATGTCGGCGAAGATGGCCGCAGCCCCCGGCCAGAAGCTCTCGAGCAAGGCACGCAGCTGGTTGGCCAGCTCGATGCGCGTTGCGATGAGGTCATCGCGAGTTCTGACCAGGGCCCGAAGCGCCTTGAGAGCATCGCACTCGGGCGTGAGGGGGCGGAAGCGGTGCTCATCGGTGCGCAGCAGATCGGCCAGGAGCAACGCATCGCTGCGATCGGATTTGGCGGCGGCACTGCTGTAACGCGGACGGGTGGCTTTGACGATGTTGGGATGGATTGGCACGACGGTGTAACCGGTCTCGACCAGGCTATCCACCAGCAGTCCGGAGGGACGCTCGAGAGCCACGCGGATCTGATTGGGCGGTGCCAGGATGCTGAGGCGGTGGCGCAGCTGCCGCAGGCCCTCTTGGTTGTGCGTGATAGTGAACTGCGCAAGGCGCGTCCCGCTGGGGTCCAGCACGCACACGGCGTGCTCCTGGCTTCCCCAGTCAAGACCGACGTAGATGCTCATGGCCAAGTCCCCTGTAGTTGGAGTATGACTAGCCGTGCTGGGAGACCTTGCGGATGGCTCATTGATCGGCGCTCTGGGCGGCTACCCACGGCGCAACTTCCTGTAGTCCGTCGGGGTCTCCCGGCTCCTGCCATGCCGCAGGTCTCATGCAGGCCGTCAAGCGGCGAGCGCCTGGGGCGGTCACGGCAGGTGCACGGAAAGGACCCTCTCACACTAGCTCCAAGGTGGGAGGTTGCCCAATGAGCGCCTACACGGCAGATGAGATGATGACGGTCACGGCGGCGCGCCAGCTGCGTGACAAGGCCGTGTGCTTCGTCGGTATCGGCCTGCCGAGCGCCGCCTGCAATCTCGCGCGCCGCACCCACGCCCCGAACCTCGTGCTGATCTACGAGTCCGGTACCGTCGGCACTCGCCCCAAGGTGCTGCCGCTGTCGATCGGCGACGGCGAGCTGGCCCAGACCGCCACGGTGGTCATACCGCTGCCGGAGGTGTTCGCCCACTACCTGCAGCGTGGGCGCGTGGACTTCGGCTTCCTCGGCGCCGCGCAGATCGATCGATTCGGCAACCTGAACAGCACCGTGATCGGTGACTACGCACGCCCCAAGGTGCGGCTGCCGGGCTCCGGCGGCGCACCCGAGATCGCGACGTTCGCGCGCGAAGTGCTCCTGATCATGAAGCAGTCGCCGCGCAGCTTCGTGGCGCGGCTGGACTTTATGACCAGCTCCGGCTACCTGGAGGGCAACGGCGCGCGCCGCCAGGCCGGCTTCCCGGGTGCCGGTCCGCGGGCCGTCATCACCGATTTCGGTATCCTGCGTCCGCACCCCGAGACCGAGGAGCTGCAGCTCACCGCGCTCTATCCCGGCGTGAGCGCCGACGCCGCGCGCGAGGCCACGGGCTGGCCGCTCAACGTCGCACCGACCCTGGAAGAGCTCCCGCCGCCGCGCGCCGAGGACCTCGAGGTGCTGCGCCAGATGCAGCGCGACACCGAACAGGCGCACAGCGCACAGATTCGTATCCGGCTGCCGCGTCCATGACGAACTTAAATCTGAACCGAAGGATTGCACCGATGGCCTCTCCGCACATTCGTACTCCGCTGCCGGGCCCCAAGGCCCAGGCTCTGCTCGCGCGTGACCGTCTGGTCAGCTCTCCTTCCTATCCGCGCGACTATCCGTTCGTCATCGCCAAGGGACGGGGCACGGAGGTCTGGGACGTGGACGGCAACCGCTTCCTGGACTTCGCCGCCGGCATCGCCGTCTGCAGCACCGGGCATGCGCACCCCAAGGTCGTGCAGGCCATCAAGGATGCGGCGGATGAGTTCCTGCACATCTCCAGTGACTACTGGCATGAGCGCATGACGCGGCTCGGCGAGCGCATCAACGAGCTCGACCCGCTCGGCGAGCCGGTGCAGGTGCTCGCCTGCCAGAGCGGCACCGAATCGGTCGAGGGGGCCCTCAAACTGGCGCGCTACGCCAGTGGCCGGCCGCGTTTCCTCGGCTTTCTCGGCGGTTTCCACGGCCGCTCGATGGGCTCGCTCAGCTTCACGGCCAGTAAGTACACGCAGCAGGCCGGCTTCTTCCCCACCATGCCGGGCGTTACGCACGTCCCCTACCCCAACAGCTACCGGCCGCTCCTCGCCGGTGCCGACCAGGGACGCGCCGTGCTGGAGTACATCGAGAACGTGCTGTTCCAGACCAACGTACCCGCGAGCGAGGTCGCGGCGATCCTGGTCGAGCCGATCCAGGGAGAAGGCGGGTACCTGGTACCGCCCGATGGCTTCCTCGCCGGGTTGCGCGCACTGTGCGACCGGCACGGCATCCTGCTCATCTTCGATGAGGTGCAAAGCGGCATCGGCCGCACCGGGAAGATGTTCGCCGCCGAGCACTGGGGGGTACGGCCGGACATCATGACGCTGGCCAAGGGACTTGGCTCGGGGCTGCCGATCGGCCTGGTCGTCGCGAAGAAGACCCTGATGGAGAAGTGGAAGCGCGGCGCGCACGGCAACACCTACGGGGGTAACCCGATCTGCTGTGCAGCGGCACTGGCCACACTCGAGCTGGTCGAGCGCGAGTATGCCGCCAATGCCGCTGTGGTCGGCGCGCACTTCATGGAGCGGCTGCGCGAGCTGCAGAAGGACTTCGAGTGCATCGGGGACGTGCGCGGCAAAGGCCTCATGATCGGGGCGGAACTGATCACGGATCGTGCCAGCCGCAAGCCGGCTGCGGCGCTGTGCCAGCGCGTGCTGACGCGTGCCTACCACAACGGGCTCATCCTGCTCTCCTGCGGCGTGAGCACGGTGCGCTTCATCCCGCCGCTCGCCACGACGCGCGCACAGGTGGACGAGGCGGTCGCGCTGCTGCGCACCGCACTCAAGGAAGCGGTGGCGGAAGGCTGAGCTGCCGGGCATCTGAGCGATGACTGCACCGACGCGGGCCATGGGGCCGTGGATGAGCACGGCCCTGGTGGTGGGCAACATCATCGGCATCGGCATCTTCCTCATGCCGGCCTCGCTCGCCCCCTTCGGCCTGAACGCCGTCACCGCGTGGCTGGTGACGGGGGTGGGTTGCGGCGCGATCGCCCTCACCTTCGTGGCGCTCGCGCGCCAGTACCCTGCCGCCGACGGCCCCTATGACTACACGTTGCAGGCCTTGGGGCCGGTGGCCGCATTCTTCGTCATGTGGTGCTACTGGGTATCGGTGTGGGTCGCGAACGCGGCCATCGCGATGGGCGTGGTCGGCTATCTGCTCTACTTCACACCGGCGCTGGCGACCAGTGCGCTCGTGCCGCCGCTTGCGGGGCTGGCGCTGGTGTGGCTGTTCGTCGGCATCAACCTGCAGGGCGTGCGTGCCAGCGGCTCGGTGCAGGTCGGAACCACGGTCCTGAAGCTCCTGCCGCAGGCGGGCGTCATCCTGCTAGGCCTGTTCGTCCTCCTGATGCGCCCCGAGGCTTACCGCGCCCACGTACCGCCGAACCCGGCGGCGTGGGGTGAGGTGGCCAGCGCCTCGGCGCTCGCGCTGTTTGCGATGCTTGGCATCGAGTGCGCCGTCATCGCCGCCACGCGCGTGCGTGATCCCGAGCGCAACATTCCGCGCGCCACCCTCGGGGGCACCCTGATCTGCACGGCCATTTACCTGGGCATCTCGGTGGTGCCGATATTCCTCATCCCGCAGGCTCAGCTGGCCACCTCCACCGCGCCGTTCGCGGACCTGCTCGCGGGGCAGCTCGGCGGACAGTGGGGCGGGGTGCTGGCGGCATTCGTCATCGTCAGCGGGCTCGGGACCCTCAACGGCTGGACGCTGGTCATCGGGGAAGTGACCGAGACGATGGCGCGCCACGGGGCTTTTCCAGCCTCCCTGGCACGCCTCAACCGGCACGGCGCTCCGGCGCGTGCCTTCCTCATCTCGGGCGTGATCACGAGCGTCATGCTGCTCGGTAACTACGCCGGCTCCATCGCCGGTCTCTTCGCCTTCCTCACTTCCATGGCCGTGAACCTCAGCCTGCCGATCTACTTTGCCGCGGCGCTGGCGGTGCTGAAGCTGCCGCGCGTGCGCACGCGGCCGGCGCTGCTGCTTTACGTAGCGCTCTCGCTCGGCTACTGCGTGTGGATCGGCTACGGCCTGGAGAGAAAGCCACTCGTCTGGGGCCTGGTGCTCGGCCTTGCCGGATTGCCGCTCTACTTCGCCTACAACCGCGCCCAGCGGCGCCCCGTCGCAGCAGGCAAAGCCGCCTAACGGCGCTAGGCGTAGCGGGTCGGATCCGGGACCGCGGCGGCCAGAAAGCCCGCGCGCCGCAGGCGGCAGGCGTCGCACACCCCGCAGGCCCGCCCGAGCTCATCGGCCTGGTAGCAGGACACGGTGAGCGAATAGTCGAGCCCCAGGCGCACGCCCGCGCGAATGATCTGTGCCTTGCTCCATTGGATGAGCGGTGCTTGCACGCGCACGTGCGCCCCTTCCACCCCGGCCTTGGTGGCGAGCGCCGCCAGCGCCTCGAACGCGGCGATGAACTGCGGCCGGCAGTCGGGGTAACCGCTCGAGTCCAGCACGTTCACGCCGACGAAGATATCGCGCGCGCCAAGCACCTCGGCCCAGCCCAGGGCGAGGGCCAGCATGATGGTGTTGCGGGCCGGCACGTACGTGACCGGGATGCCCTCGCTCGGGCTCTCCGGCACCGCAATCGTCGGGTCGGTGAGCGCCGAGCCGCCGATTCCCGCCAGGTCGACGCGCATCACACGGTGCTCTGCCTGCAACATCCCGGCGATCTTGCGCGCGGCGGTAAGCTCGACGCGGTGACGCTGACCGTAGTCCACCGAGAGCGCGTGGCAGGTGAAACCCTGCGCCGCGGCGATCGCCAGCGTGGTGGCCGAATCCAGGCCTCCCGAGAGCAGCACCACGGCATGGCGCGCCGGCATGCTAGCGCCCTGGCACGTTGCCCCACAGGTACTTGTGGAGCTGGATCTGGAAGCGCACCGGCAGCTGATCCTCGAGGATCCAGTTGGCGAGCTCGCGCGCCGCCAGCTCCTGATGACTGGCCGAGAAGAGCACCGTGCAGCGGGCCGCGAGGTCGCGCGTGCGCAGCTGCTCGCGGCTCCACTCGTAGTCGTGGCGACCGCAGATGACGAACTTGACCTGGTCGTGTGCGTTAAGCCGGGCGAGCTCCTCGTAGCGGTTGCGCCGTTCCTCGCCCGAGCCGGGCGTTTTCAGGTCGACGACCTTGATGACGCGCGGGTCGACCGCCTCGAGGGGCATGGCACCGCTGGTCTCGAGCGACACCCGCAGCCCGCCATCGCACAGGCGTGTCAGCAGCTGCGTGCAGGCGCGCTGCGCCAGCGGCTCGCCCCCGGTGACGCACACGTAGCGCGTGCCGAAGCTGCGCACGCGCTCGAGGATGGCCTCGATCTCCCACCACTCACCGCCGTGGAAGGCGTAGGCGGTGTCGCAGTACTGGCAGCGCAGCGGGCAGCCGGTGAGCCGCACGAACACCGTCGGTATCCCGACGCTGTCCGCCTCGCCCTGCAGCGAGAAGAAGATCTCGGTGATTTTCAGACGCGTCGCGCTCACCGCGCCCTGCCCGCCGTCCGTGCTATTGCTCCGGGATGCGCTTGAGACGATCGGCCGCGAGACGCGCCGAATCCGTGCCGGGATACTTCTTGGTGACGTCAGTCAGCGTGGTACGCGCGGCCGGGTACTGCTTCTGGGCATACTGGGCGTAACCGAGCTTGAGCAGCGCATCCGGCGCCTTGCGTGAGTCGGGCCACTTCTTCAGCACCGTGCGGAAGGACCCCGCGGCCGCATCGTAGTCGTGGTTGACGTAGTAGGCCTCCCCGAGCCAGTACTGCGCATTCTCGGCGAGCGAGCTGTCCGGGTAGGTTCCGAGGAAGTCCTTGAAGCCTGCGACCGCCACCGAGTAGCTGCCGGCCTTCAGGGCATCGAACGCCTGGTTGTACATGGCCTGCTCGGTGGAGGACGGCCCGTTCTCGGCCGCCGCGCTGCCGGCGGCCCCGGCCGCGGTCCCCGCCGCAGCCCCCACGGCAGCAGCCCCGGCGGCGGACCCGCTCGCGGCCCCCGCAGCGCCACCGCCGAGTCGCTTGTCCAGGTCCGCGTACAGGTCGCGCTGCTGCTTGGCGAGCGCCTGGTTGGCGTGCTCGAGCTCGTCGATCCGTCCCTGCAGCTCCCGGAGCGAAGCTTGCGTCTGGTCCAGGCGCTGTGACACGCCGACCTCGTTCTCGACGCTGCGCTCCAGTCGCTCCACGCGCGCCTGCAGGTCGGCAACGTTCACTGCGGGCGGGTCGTCCTCGGCCGGAGTGCTGGCGCAGCCATGCAGCAGCAGCGCGCAGATCAGCGCGGTGGTCAGTCGCATCGGCATCAGCTTCGCCTCCGTGCTAGGGCTTCACGGCGCCCGTGGGCGCTGCGAGGTAGACGATCTCCACGCGCCGGTTCTTGGTCCAGGCGGCCTCATCGTGACCGGACACCGCCGGCCGCTCCTCGCCATAGCTCACCGTGGACAGCTGCGCATCGGTCGCACCCTGCAGCAGCAGCGCACGGCGCACCGCCTGGGCACGCCGCTCGCCGAGCCCGATGTTGTATTCGCGCGAACCGCGCTCGTCGGTGTGACCCTCGAGCCGCACCCGGATGGTTTGATGCGCGGCCAGATATTTGGCATGCGCGGCGACCACGTCGGTGCCCGCGCCCTTGATCTCGCTGCTGTCGAAGTCGAAGTACACGATGCGCGTGGCGAGTGCGCCCTCGGCGGGCCCGGCCGCCTCATCGTCCGGGTTGGCACCGGAGTTGGCGCCGGCCCCGTTGGCGCCACCGGCCGCTGCCCCGGCCCCCGCCGCCGTCGACTCGCTCGCCGCCGGCGCGGCCGGCTTGGCCTTCTTGCTGGCACAGCCGCCGACACCCAGCGCGAGCGACACCAGCAGCACGAGCAACAGGCGCTGCCATAATGAGTTCTGAACCATTTCGCAGACCCTCCAGCTGAATTCTTGTGCGGCGGCCTTCAGGGGATGAAGGGTCCCCACGCCGGCTCGCGAATCTCCCCTTCCGAGGCCTTGAGCCGCAGGCCCGTGAGTCCATCGGCCGACACCGTCGCCAGCTCGCCCCGACCGCCCTCGCGCGTCGAATAGATAAGTGTAGCCCCATTGGGCGCGAAACTTGGCGATTCGTCGAGCCGCCCGTGCGAGAGCACGCGCACGGTGCCGCTCGCGAGCTCCTCGACGGCGATGCGGTAGTTGCCCCGATCGAGCGTCACCATCGCCAGCAGAGTGCCGTCCGGGGAGATGCGCGGACGCGCGTTGTAGGTGTTGCCGAAGGTGAGCCGCTTCGGGTGTGCCCCGGACTGCAGCCCGATCTGGTAGATCTGCGGCGAGCCGGCGCGGTCGGAAGTGAAGTACAGCGACTTGCCATCCGGCGCCCACTCCGGCTCGGTGTCAATCGCCGGATCGTCGGTGAGGCGGGTCAGCGTCTGGCTCGCCAGATCGAGCACGTAGATGTCCGGATTGCCGCCACTGCCCCCGAGGGTAAGCGCCAGGCGTTTGCCGTCGGGTGACCAGGTCGGTGCGCCGTTCACACCGGCGCGCGCCGACACCTGGCGCCGCTCTCCGGTGCGCACCAGCTGCACGTACACCGCCGAGTGCTTGCTCTCGAAGGAAACATACGCCAGCCACTGCCCGTCCGGCGACCAGGCCGGCGACATGATCGGATAACGGTACTCGAGGATCTTCTGCTGGTTGACCCCGTCGGCATCGGCCACGAACAGCCGGTAGGTCTGGCTCGGGGCCTCGCCCTCGACCGCCACGTAGGCGATGCGGGTGGCGAACGCGCCGCGCACGCCGAGGATCTTCTGATAGACGAGGTCGCTCCCGCGGTGCGCCGCGTTGCGCAGCGCCCCGGCGTTGCCGGTGAAGCGCTGGCTCGCAAGCTTGGCCCCGGTGAGGGTGTTCAGCAGGTCGAGGTCCACCGCATAGCTGCCGTTCTCGAGCGTCGCCACGCGCCCGACCACCACGTAGTCGCTGCCGGCAGCCTTCCAGGCGCTGGCCGTGACCTCCGCGGCCCGGGTGGGGGTCGCGGGCAGGCTCTCGCGGGCCAGGGTCTTGAAGCGCCCGCTGCCCTCGAGGTCGTGCTGGATGACCTCGGCCACGTCCACCGGCAGCTCCTTGTCCGCATGGCCGAAGGGCACGACGGCGATGGGGATCGGGTCACGGACCCCGGAGGTGACTTCGATCTCGAGCGCCGCCTGAGCCGGCAGCGCGCCGAGCAGGAGCGCCAGGCTTGCGCACACGGCGGACGCGTGCCGCACGAGCCGGTCAGTGCTGTCGCGGTTCATGCGCTAGTCCGGCTTGAAGTTGATCTTGAGCTCGCGCTCGAACAGCGCCGGATCCGGCGGCGGCGGCAGCGGGGAGGCGCGGTACACCGCCGCCTCGATCGATTCGCGCACGGCCGCATCGCCGTTGCAGGCTCCGATTCTGACCTGGGTCACTTCTCCTCCGGGCACCTGGGTGACGTTCAACACACATTCTATGCCGGGACGCGCCGTCGGCGGCCGCAACCACGCCCGGCTGATCTTGGCGGTGATCTGCGCCTGCCAGTTAGCCAGCGCAGGCCCCGCACGCTCGGCATGCTCCTCCGCGGCGAGACTGCGCTTAAGGTCGGCCTCGCGCTCACTCTGGTCCTGCTCGTCCGCATGCTTCTGCGCCGCGGCCGCAGCCGCGGCCGCCGCGGCAGACCGCTCGGCCTCGACCTTGCGGCGCTCGTCCTGCTTGCGTTGCACCTCCTTCTGCCGCGCCGCCTCCTCGGCGGCCGCCTGCTCCTGCGCGGCCTGCTGCTGCGCCTGCTCGCGCTGGTGGCGCTCGTTTTCGCGCCGCGCGAGCTCCTCGGGCGTCGGCTGTGGCGGACCCTCGGGCTCGGCCGGCACCTCGGGCGTCGGCACCACGGCCGGCGCGGCGCGGGGCGGCGCCTGCTGCATGCCGCGCGCCACGCGCGCATCGACCACGGTCGCCTCGATCGCGAGCGTGGGCGCCGGCCGTGGCGGGCGGCGGAACAGCAGCCAGCCATAGACCAGCGCGCCCAACAGTGCCGCGTGCAGCAGCAGCGACAGGCCTAGGGGAATCCAGTGGTCACCGCGGCGCTGCATCGGCTGAAGACATCAGCGTCCCGCAGGCGGCAGCGGCGGTTCCGTGATGAAGCCGATCTTGCGCGCTCCTGCCTGTTGCAATACCACCATGGCCTGTACGACGCGCCCGTAGGCCACCGCGCTGTCAGCCTTGACCAGGACCTGCGTCTCGGGCGCGCGATGCAGCACCGCGGCGGCCCGGGTCGCGACCGTGCGCTCATCCAGCGCCGCCTGCGGGTTGCCCCCGACGTTAAGGTAAAGGCGCCCGGCGCGATCGACGGACAACACCAGAGGTTGGAGCCGCTGCGCCTCCAGAGGTTCCGCGGCCGCCCGCGGCAGGTCGACCTTGACGCCCTGGGTGAGCAGCGGCGCCGTGATCATGAAGATGATCAGCAGTACCAACATGACATCAATGTAGGGCACGACGTTGATCTCGCCCATCAGCCGTCGCCCACGTGCGGTCTGCGGCATGTCGCTCAGCGCTTCTCCGGGACCGTCGCGGCCCCGATGCCGCGACCGGCGTGCCGCTGCAGGATGGTCGAGAACTCCTCGATGAAGGCATCGAAGCGCAGCTCCAGGCGCGACACCTGGTCGGCGAAGCGGTTGTAGCCGACCACGGCCGGGATGGCGGCGAACAGGCCGATGGCAGTGGCGACCAGCGCCTCGGAGATGCCCGGGGCAACCATGGCGAGCGTCGCCTGCTGCACGTTACCCAGGCCCGAGAAGGCGCTCATGATGCCCCACACGGTGCCGAACAGGCCAACGTAGGGGCTGGTGCTGCCGACGGTGGCGAGCGTTGCCAGGCTGTGCTCGAGGCGGTCGATCTCCTTCAGCTGCGCCACGCGCATGGCGCGGCGCGCACCCTCGAGCAGCTGGTCGGGGGCGACGCCCGCCTGACGCAGGCGCGCGAACTCGCGGAAGCCGAACTCGAAGATGCCGGCCATGCCGGTGGCGCCACCGCTGGCCTCGATGGCACGGTACAGCTGCGCCAGGTCATCGCCCGACCAGAAGCGCGACTCGAAGCGGTCGGCCTCGCGGCGCGCGCGCGCGATGACGCGGCCCTTGCGGAAGATGATCGCCCAGGAGGTAAGCGAAGCGAGCATGAGCAGCGCGATCACCACCTGCACCGGCACACTCGCCTGCAGGATCAGCCGCACCAGCGAGAGCTGCTCGCCCATCAGCCGTGCCCCGCGGCGCTGAGGATCCGCACCAGGAATTGCGGCAGCCGCCGCGGCCTGAGCGTGCGCGCATCCAGGCAGGCGACGCGCACCCGCGCCTCCAGCAGCGCGCACGGCTGCGGCCGCGTGCGCCGGATGCTCTGCAGGAAGCGCAGCGACGCCCCGCCCTCGGGCTGCGGCCGGCAGGAGATCTCCAGCTCATCGTCCAGGCGCGCCGGCTGGCGGTACTCGACTTCCAGGCTCACCACCGTAAACAGGATTCCCGGGTCCTGCGCCAGCGCCGCCTGCGAGTGCCCGTGCGAGCGCAGCCACTCGGTGCGTGCGCGCTCGAGGAAGCGCAGGTAGTTGGCGTAGTAGACGATGGCGCCGCCGTCAGTGTCCTCCCAATACACCCTGACCGGCCAGGTGAACTCCCTCACCGCGGCTCCTCGAACAGCTGCAGCGTCGCGCTCACGCGCTCCGGGGGCTTCAGCCCGAAGTGCAGGTAGGACGCGCGCGTCACCATGCGGCCACGGGCGGTGCGCACCAGGAAGCCCTGCTGGATGAGGAAGGGCTCGGTCACATCCTCCAGCGTGCCGCGCTCTTCCCCGAGCGCCGCTGCCAGGCTCTCGATGCCGACCGGGCCGCCGTCGAAGCGCTCGATGATCGCGCTGAGGAGCTTGCGGTCGAGGGTATCAAAGCCCTCGCGGTCGACCTCCAGGAGGTCAAGTGCGGCGGTGGCCACCGGCTCGTCGATGTAGCCGGCGGCGCGCACCTGGGCGTAATCGCGCACCCGGCGCAGCAGGCGGTTGGCGATCCGCGGCGTGCCGCGCGAGCGCTGGGCGATGCGGCGCGCGCCGCCCGCATCGATGCCAACGTTGAGGATGGCGGCGGAGCGCTGCACGATGCGCTCCAGGTCCTCGGTGGCGTAGAACTCCAGGCGCTGCACGATGCCGAAGCGGTCGCGCAGCGGCGAGGTCAGCAGCCCCGCGCGGGTCGTGGCGCCCACCAGGGTGAAGGGCGGCAGATTCAGCTTGATCGAGCGCGCCGCCGGTCCCTCGCCGATCATGATGTCGAGCTGGTAGTCCTCCATCGCCGGGTAGAGGACCTCCTCGACCACCGGCGGCAGACGGTGGATCTCATCGATGAAGAGTACGTCGCGCGGCTGCAGGTTGGTCAGGAGCGCCGCCAGGTCCCCGGGGCGCTCGAGCACCGGGCCGGAGGTCTGCCGCAGGCTCACTTCGAGCTCGGCCGCGATGATGTGCGCCAGCGTCGTCTTGCCCAGGCCCGGGGGCCCGAAGATGAGCACGTGATCGAGCGCCTCGCCGCGGGCGCGCGCGGCGCTGATGAAGATCTCCAGTTGGGTCTTGACCGGTGCCTGGCCGACGTACTCCGCCAGGCGCCGCGGGCGGATGGCACGCTCGGCGGCTTCCTCCTCCACGCTGGCCGTGCCGCTGATGATGCGTTCGGACGTCACGATGCTGTCGGTCTACTCCCGCACCGCGCCCTGCAGGGCGCGGCGGATCAGTTCCTCGGTGGACTGTGTACCGGGACCGGCGCCTTTGAGCAAGCGTGTCGCCTCCGCCGGACGGTAGCCGAGCGCCACCAGCGCCGCGTAGGCCTCGGTCTCCGGGCTGCCCGCGAGCGCGCCCCCGGGCGCGCCCGCGGCGAGCTCGGGCGCCGTGAGCCGGTCGCGCATCTCGACGATGAGGCGCTCGGCGGTCTTGCGGCCGATGCCCGGCACCCGCGTGAGCGCGCCGATGTCCTGCGACTGCACGTGCTGGTGGAAGTCGGCGACGCTGATGCCCGACAGCAGCGCCAGCGCGATCTTCGGACCCACGCCCGAGACCTTGATCAGGCTGCGGAACAGGCGCCGCTCCTCCTCGCTGCCAAAGCCAAACAGCACGTGCGCGTCCTCGCGCACCACGAGGTGCGTCAGCAGGTGCACCTCGGCGCCGACGGGCGGCAGCTGGAAGAAGGTGGACATGGGCGCCTCGAGCTCGTAACCCACGCCGCCGACCTCCACGGTCAGCTGGGGTGGCGCCTTGGCCGAGATGCGTCCGCGGAGCGAGCCGATCACCGCCCACCCTGCAAGACGGGCACGGCGCGGCTCGTCAGCACGGCGAGTGAACGCGCGTGGGCGTGACAGACGGCCACGGCCAGCGCATCGGCCGCATCCGCCTGCGGCCGCTGCGCCAGAGCGAGCAGCACGCGGATCATGTGCGCCACCTGGAACTTCTCCGCCGAGCCTGAGCCCACCACGGCGAGCTTGATGGCGCGCGGTGCGTACTCGAACACCGGCACGCCGTGCGGGATGGCGCACAGCGCCGCGCCGCGCGCCTGGCCGAGCTTGAGCGCGCTGTCGACGTTGCGGCTCACGAACACGCGCTCGATGGCCACCTCCCCGGGCGCATGCTCCCCCATGAGGCGCTGCAGGCCCTCGAAGATCAGCCGCAGGCGCGCCGCGGGCGCAGCGCTCGCGACGTTCAGGCAGCCGTGCGCGAGCACGGTGAGCTCGCGCCCGCGGCTCTCGATCAGTCCGAAGCCCGTGCGGCGCGAGCCCGGGTCCAGGCCGAGGATGCGCACGGCGGTCAGGCTGCGCGCGAGCGGCGCGGGTGCGGGCTGCGGCTCGAACGCTCGCCAGGCCCTCCTGCGGTATCTCGACATCCGGATCGCTGTCCTCGCCCTGAGCCGTTAGTGAGGTGGCTTCACGGTGCGCGAGGTTAACTGAAAACAAGCACTTACGCATTCCCAGGCCGGTGCCCGACGGCCCCGGGACCTAGCAGCGCCCCAGCGCCTCCTCGCTGATCTCCACGTTGGAGTAGATGTCGCGCACCGCCTCGAGCTCTTCGAGCGCGCTCAGCAGGTCGAGCATGTCGAGCGCGCTCTCGCCGCTGAGCGGCAGCGAGTTGGCGGCGCGCTGGGTCACGGCCGCGCTCGCGGGTGCAAAGCCGCCATGCGTGAGCACCGCGCACACCGCCTCGAGCTCGCGCGGGTCGGCGAGCACCTCCACCGAGTGATCCTCGTGCGCGATCACGTCCTCGGCGCCGGCCTCCAGCGCCGCGTGCATGAGCGCCTCCTCGTCCGTGCCGGGCGGATAGACCATGAGCCCGACCGTGTTGAACAGGTAGCTGACCGAGCCCTCCGCGCCGAGGAGGCCGCCGTGGGTGGCGAAGGCGTGCCGCAGCTCATCACGCGCCCGGCTGCGATCGGCGGTCAGGCAGTCGACCATCACGGCGGCGCCGCCGGGCCCGTAGCCCTCGTAGCGCACCCACTCGAGGTCCGCCTCGGTGACCGGGGTTGCGGCGTGCGCCTCCCGGCGCAGGCGGGCGCCTTCATGGCGCTTGATGTTGGCCCACTTGCTGTGTCCCACTCGTGCCGTCCGGACTGGCCGAAAGCCGCCGCAGATCTGCTGTCGTATGATAGCGGCTTCCCGCGCGGACAACACGGCGCGTGTCCGTCCCGCCGCGCCGCAAGCCCAAGTCCGTGGAGACCAGCCTCACCTGCCCGCCTGAGATCCGCGCCGCGATCGCCGCCGCGCGCGAGAGCCTCGCGGCTGCCGGTTTCGAGGCCGCCGCGGCTGCCGAAGCGGCGACCATCATCGGCGCTCTCACCGAGAGCTCCGAGCTCGCGCTCGCGCTGCTCGCGCACGCCGCGCTCGCCGCGGGTCTCGCCGCGGCACGCTGTGCCGAGGCCGTCGGGCCGGGGCCCGCCGCGGTGGCGGCCTCCCTGGTGCGTCTCGGGAGCCTGGGCCTGCCGCGCGACTGGTCGCCCGAGCACGGCCTGGACACGCGCCAGACCGAGACGCTGCGCAAGATGCTGCTGGCGGTGGTGAGCGACCCGCGCCTGGTGCTGGCGCGCCTCGCCGAGGAGCTGGTCGCGCTGCGCCACGCGCGCGCCCTGAGCGCTAACGAGCGCGCGCGTCGCGCGCTGGAAGCGCGCGCCGTGTACGCCCCGCTCGCCAACCGGCTCGGCGTGTGGCAGCTGAAGTGGGAGCTGGAGGACCTGGCGTTCCGTTACCTCGAGCCCGAGGAATACCGCCGCGTGGCCGCCGCGCTGAACGAGCGGCGTGCCGACCGCGAACGCTACATCGAGCTGCTGTGCGAGGAGCTCACCGCGCTGCTGCAGGCGGCCGGCATCCGCGCCCAGGTCTATGGCCGGCCGAAGCACATCTACAGCATCTACCGCAAGATGCAGCGCAAGCAGCTGGACTTCTCGCAGCTCTTCGACGTGCGTGCGGTGCGCGTGGTGGTGGAGTCGATTCCCGAGTGCTACGCCGCGCTCGGCATCGTGCACGGCCGCTGGCCCTACATCCCGGGCGAGTTCGACGACTACATCGCCACCCCCAAGGGCAATGGCTACCGCTCCATCCATACCGCGGTGATCGGCCCGCACGCGCGCAGCGTCGAGGTGCAGATCCGCACCCGGCAGATGCACGAGCACGCCGAGCTCGGGGTGGCCGCGCACTGGACCTACAAGGAAGGCGGTGCCCGCGATGCCCAGTACCAGCGCAAGATCGAGTGGGTGCGCCGGCTCCTCGAGCCTGGCGAGGGCGGCGCGGCCCACGCCGACCGCGACCTGATCGAGGGCATGCGCACCGAGCTGTTCGAGGATCGCGTGTACGTGCTCACGCCCAAGGGCGAGGTGATCGACCTGGTGCGCGGCGGCACCGCGCTCGACTTCGCCTACCAGATCCACACCTCGCTCGGCCACCGCTGCCGCGGGGCCAAGGTCAACGGCCGCATCGTGCCCCTCACCCGGCCCCTCGCCAACGGCGAGATCGTCGAGATCATCACCGGCAAGCAGGAGGCGCCGAGCCGCGACTGGCTCGCGCCTGAGCAGGGTTATCTGGTCGCGGCCCGCAACCGCAACAAGGTGCGCGCCTGGTTCCGCAAGCAGGACGCCGGCGACAACCGCGCCGCCGGGCGTGAGATCGCCGAGCGCGAGCTGCCGCGCATCGGGGTGGGCCGCGAGCAGTTCGCCGCGCTGGCTAGGGAGCTCAAGGCCGCCGACACCGAGCGCCTCTACGAGCTGCTGGGTGAGGGTGAGATCACCGTGACGCAGCTGCTGCAGGCGGCCACGCGGCTGTTCGCCCCGCCGCCCGCCCCGGCGCTGCGCCCGCCCCGGGCGGGGGCGAAGCGGCGCCGCGGCTCGCCGGTGGAGATCGAGGGCGTGGGCGACCTGCCGATCACGCTGGCGCGCTGCTGCGCCCCATTGCGGCCGCAGCCGATCGTCGGCTACGTCACCCTTGGGCGCGGGGTCACGGTGCACCGCAGCGAGTGTCCGAGCCTCACGCGCATGGGAGCGCTAAAGCCCGACCGGCTGCTGAAGGTGGAATGGGCCACGGACGATGCGGAGAGCATGAGCGTCGTGCTCGCCGTCAGCGCCTACGACCGGCGCGGGCTGCTGCGTGACCTGACCGACGTGCTGGCGCTCGAGCGGCTCTCGATCGAGTCCGCGACCACGCGCACCGACCGCGCCACCGGCATTGCCGACTTCACCCTGGCGGTCGCGGTGCGCGACCTCGAGCAGCTGGCGCGCGTGCTGCGCCGCCTGGCCGCGGTCGCGAACGTGCTCAGGGTGCGCCGCCAGCGCTAGCGGCGCGCGCTGCCCCTTCAGCGGTTGAGCGTATCGATGGCGCGCTTGTCGGCATTCAGCGCCGCCTCGTGCACCGCCTCGGACAGCGTCGGATGCGCGTGGATCGTGCGCTGCAGATCCTCGGTGCTGGCCGAGTACTCCATCGCCAGCACCGCTTCGGCGATCAGCTCGCCGGCGAGCGGGCCGATGATGTGCACGCCGAGGATCTCGTCGTCATCGCGCGCTGCGATCAGCTTGGCGAAGCCGGCCGCCTGCTCCATCGCGCGCGCGCGGCCGCTGGCGAGGAAGGGGAACAGCCCGACCTTGTAAGCCCGGCCGCTGGCCTTGACCTGCTCCTCGGTCTGCCCGACCCAGGCGATCTCCGGGGCGGTGTAGATGACCGAGGGGATCACCTTGTAGTTGGTCTCGCCGTAGCGGCCGGCGATCAGGTCGGCGACCATGACGCCCTCCTCCTTGCCCTTGTGGGCGAGCATCGGACCGCGCACGCAGTCCCCCACGGCCCACACGCCCTCGGCCCCCGTGCGACAGTGCTCGTCCACCTGGATGAAACCGCGCTCATCGAGCCGCACGCCGCTGTCGCTGCCGAGCAGGTCCTGGGTGTAGGGGCGGCGGCCGATCGCCACCACCACGCGCTCCACGCTCACCTTCTGCTCGCCCTTGGCATCGGTGTAGCTCACCTCGACCGCGCCGCCTGCCACCTGCGCACCGGTGACCTTGGCGCCCAGGCGGATGTCCAGCCCCTGCTTCTTGAAATGCCGCAGCGCCTCCCTGGCGAGCTGCTGGTCGGCGATGGCGAGGAAGTCCGGCAGCGCCTCCAGCATTACCACCTGCGCGCCCAGTCGCCGCCATACGCTGCCGAGCTCAAGACCGATCACGCCGGCGCCGATGACCGCCAGGCGCTTGGGCACGGCGTCGAACTCGAGTGCACCCCAGGAGTCGACGAGGTGCGGCGCCTGAAAGGGGGCGCTGCGCAGCTCGATGGGGGAAGATCCCGAGGCCAGCACCACGTGGCGCGCGGCGAGCGTGCGCCGGGTGCCATCGTGCGCGCTGTACTCGACGCGCCGCCCGGCCACGAGCCGGCCGTGACCCTGCAGCGCCGTGACGCCCGCGGCCTTGGACAGCGCCAGGATCCCCTGCGTCATGGTGCGCACGATGCCCGCCTTGCGCTTCTGCATCTGCGCCAGGTCGACCGTGGCGGAGGCCACCTTGATGCCGTGGGTGGCGAACTCCTCCTGCAAGCGGTGGTAGAGCTCGGTGGACTCGAGCAGCGCCTTGGAAGGGATGCAGCCGGCGTTCAGGCAGGTGCCGCCGAAGGCCGCCGTGCCGTCGTGGTTCTTCCACTCATCGATACAGGCCACCTTGAGGCCGTTCTGGGCCGCACGGATCGCGGCCGGGTAGCCCGCCGGTCCACCGCCGATGACGATGACGTCGAATTCCTCTCGGGCTGCGTCGGTCTTGTTCTCGTTGGCCATCCGTTCCTCGGTGCCCAGCTGCGCGAAGGGCGGCGACAGTACCATAAAGAAGGAGCGCAACCGCGGGCCGTGCCCGTGGCGCACCCAAGCGCACCCCGCCGCAGAAGGCGGCCCGCGATTCCGGGGCGCCTTGGCGCTATATGCGGACGAATCCCCTCCCGCTCAAGTACTTAAGCCCTCCGGGGAGCTAGCGCGCCGGCGCGACTGTCACCGAAGTATCACATTGCCTGCCTAGGCTCGCTCACTCCCTCAGCCGCCGAAACCATACTAGAGAGTGCGCCATGAGCAGCGTCGCCGCCGAGAGCCTGAACCACTCCGCCACCGCGCGCCCCAGCCTCGAGCGCCGCCATGCCAGCGGCACGATCCTGCTGTTCCTCGCGCTGCTCGCCCTGGGCGTCGCCTACACCTCTTACAGCCTGGTGAGCGACATCGGTAGCACGGCGCACCCGATGACGCTGTTGCCTTTCCTGCTGCTCGGGGTGGCGCTGCTGATCGCGCTCGGGTTCGAGTTCGTCAACGGCTTCCACGACACCGCCAACGCCGTGGCCACCGTGATCTACACGCACTCCCTGCCGCCGCACTTCGCGGTGGTCTACTCCGGCACGCTCAACTTCCTCGGCGTGCTCTTCTCCAGCGGCGCGGTCGCCTTCGGCATCATCTCGCTCCTGCCGGTGGAGCTGATCCTTCAGGTCGGCAGCAGCGCCGGCTTTGCCATGGTGTTTGCACTGCTGATCGCCGCCATCCTGTGGAACCTCGGCACCTGGTGGCTGGGGCTCCCGGCCTCCTCCTCGCATACCCTGATCGGTTCGATCATCGGCGTCGGCGTCGCCAACGCGCTCATGCACGGGCGCGACGGCACGAGCGGGGTCGACTGGGCGCAGGCCACCAAGATCGGCTGGTCACTGCTGATCTCCCCGCTGGTGGGCTTCGTGTGCGCGGGGCTGCTGCTGCTGGTGCTGAGGGCCGTGGTGAGAAATCCCGCGCTGTTCCGCGAGCCGCAGGGCCGTGCGGCGCCGCCCGGGTGGATCCGCGGCATCCTCATACTCACCTGCGGCGGGGTCTCCTTCGCGCA
Source organism: Steroidobacteraceae bacterium (assembly GCA_035501795.1). Lineage (GTDB taxonomy): Bacteria > Pseudomonadota > Gammaproteobacteria > Steroidobacterales > Steroidobacteraceae > 13-2-20CM-66-19. The sequence goes on along the minus strand of DATJVL010000020.1, from coordinate 18,723 downwards.
CGGCTCCAACGATGGCCAGAAGGGCATGGGGCTCATCATGCTGATCCTGATCGGCACGGTGCCAATGGCCTATGCGCTCAACCGCGCCATGCCCAAGGATGAGATGATTCCCTTCATCGCGATGGCCACGACCACGCAGCAATCGCTGCAGAAGTACGCGAGCGTCCCGGTCCCGGATGATCCGCGCGCCGCGCTCACCGCCTACGTGCGCACGCACAGCTGGAGCGAGTCGCTGGTGCCGGCCCTCGCCGCCGTCACCGGCAGCATCGCCGAGCAGGTCAAGGCGCGCGGCAGCTTCGCGCAGCTGCCGGCCGAGGCCGTGACCAACGTGCGCAACGACATGTACCTCACCTCCGAGGTCGTGCGGCTGCTCGGCAAGGATGCGCATGCCAGGAGCTTCGATGCCGAGACCACGAGCAACCTCGCCGCCTTCAAGAAGCAGATCGACCGCGCCACCAAGTTCATCCCGCTGTGGGTCAAGGTGGCCGTGGCGATCGCGCTGGGCTTGGGCACGATGGTCGGCTGGAAGCGCATCGTGGTCACGATCGGCGAGAAGATCGGCCGCACCCACCTCACCTACGCGCAGGGGGCCTCGGCGGAGCTCGTCGCCATGAGCACCATCGCCGCGGCGGACATGTTCGGGCTGCCGGTCTCGACCACGCACGTGCTGTCCTCGGGCGTGGCCGGCAGCATGGCCGCGAACCGCTCGGGACTGCAGATGACGACGCTGCGCAATCTGGCGGTCGCGTGGGTGCTGACGCTCCCGGCCGCGATCGTGCTCTCCGGGGTGCTGTACTGGTTGTTCCGGCAGATCTTCTGAGGGCGCGGGGCAGCGCCCGTTAGAGACCGAGGAGGATGCGGCCCGGGTCCTCGAGCGCGTCCTTGATCGCCACCAGGAACTGCACCGCCTCGCGCCCGTCGATGATGCGGTGGTCGTAGGTCACCGCCAGGTACATCATCGGCCGCACCGCGATCTGCCCGTGCACGACCATCGGGCGCTCCTGGATCTTGTGCATGCCGAGGATGGCGCTCTGCGGGGCGTTCACGATCGGCGTCGACATGAGCGAGCCGAACACCCCGCCGTTGGTGACGGTGAACGTGCCGCCGGTGAGGTCCTCGATCGCGAGCGTCCCCTCGCGCGCCCGCTTGGCGTACTCGGCCACCTCCTTCTCGATGACCGCGAAGCCCTTGCGGTCCGCATCGCGCACGATCGGCACGATCAGCCCGCGGTCGGTGGAGACCGCCACGCCGATGTCGTAGTACTCGTGGTAGATAATGTCGTTGCCGTCGACGGAGGCGTTCAGCACCGGGAATTTCTTCAACGCCTCGACGGCGGCCTTGACGAAGAAAGACATGAAGCCGAGCTTCACGGCGTGCGCCTTCTCGAAGACGTCCTTGTAGCGCGTACGCAGCTCCTGCACCGCGGTCAGGTCCACCTCGTTGAACGTCGTGAGCAGCGCCTGCGAGGACTGCGCCTCCAGCAGCCGCTGCGCGATGCGCGCGCGCAGCCGCGTCATCGGCACGCGCTGCTCGGCGCGCTCGCCGGCCGCCGGCCGGGCCGCGGCGCCCGCCGCCGGGGCGGCTGCCGGTGCCGGCTGCTTCAGATAGTCGACGACGTCGGACTTGGTGAGGCGTCCGTCGCGGCCTGAGCCCTGGATGGCGGCGGGGTCGAGGCGGTTCTCCTCCACCAGGCGACGCACCGAGGGACTCAGGCCCTTCGGCTCCCGGGGCTCGGCGGCCGCGCTCGGCTTCCTGGCGGCGGCGGGTGCGGCCTTCGCCGCTGTCACCGCTGCGGGCTTGGCGGAGGCGACGGGGGCCGCCGCGGCGGCCGCGCCCTCCTCGATGAGCGCGAGCAGCTGGCCGCTCGTCACCACCGTGCCGCTCTGCACCCGCAGCTCGCGCACCACGCCGTTCGCGGGCGCCGGCACCTCCAGCACCACCTTGTCGGTCTCGAGGTCCGCGAGGTTCTCGTCGCGGGCGATCGGGTCCCCGGGCTGCTTGTGCCAGGTCACCAGGGTGGCGTCCTGGACCGACTCGGGAAGCTGCGGGACGCGGATCTCGGTACTCATGAACTCTTTCTCAGCACGGTGGCGGGTGCGGCCTTGAGGCGCTGCGTGTCGCGCGCCGAGTCCTCGGTGGCGGTGGCGTGCAGCGCTGCGGCCACGAGGCCCTGCTGCTCGAGCGCGTGGATCTTGCCGATGCCGGTGGCCGGGGCCGCCGCCGGGGCGCGCCCGGCATACAGCACGTCGCCGCGGGCGAGTTCCTGCAGGCGGTGGCGGATCTGGTACCAGGCACCCTGGTTCTGCGGTTCCTCCTGGCACCAGACGATCTCGCGCACGTTGCCGTAACGGCCGAGCACCGAGGCGTATTCCTCGCTCGGGAAGGGATACAGCTGCTCGATGCGCACCAGCGCCACGTCCCGACGGCCCTCCTCGCGGCGCGCCTTGAGCAGATCGAAGTACACCTTGCCGCTGCAGAAGACCAGGCGGCGCACGTCCTTGGGCGTGAGCTCGTCGGCCTCGCCGATGACGCGCGCGAAGCCCCCGCGGGTGAGCTCCTCGAGCGCCGACACCGACAGCTCGTGCCGCAGCAGGCTCTTGGGCGTCATGACGATGAGCGGCTTGCGGAAGCCCTGGCGCATCTGGCGGCGCAGCAGATGGAACATCTGCGCCGGGGTCGAGGGCACGCACACCTGCATGTTGTTCTCGGCGCACAGCTGCAGGAAGCGCTCCAGGCGTGCCGAGGAATGCTCGGGACCGGCGCCCTCATAGCCGTGCGGCAGGAACAGCGTCAGCCCGCAGAAGCGCTCCCACTTCGCCTCGCCCGAGCTGATGAACTGGTCGATGACTACCTGGGCGCCGTTGGCGAAGTCCCCGTACTGCGCCTCCCACACCGCGAGCGTGTTGGGATCGGTGGTGGCGTAGCCGTACTCGAAGCCCAGCACGGCTTCCTCGGACAGCACCGAGTCGATGATCTGCACGCGCGGCTGCGGCTCGGCGATGTGCTGCAGCGGCACCCAGGTGGCATCGCTGTTCTGATCGTGCAGCACGGCGTGGCGGTGGAAGAAGGTGCCGCGCCCGCTGTCCTGGCCGGTGAGGCGCACGCCGAAGCCATCCTGCACCAGGCTCGCATACGCGAGCGTCTCGGCGCAGCCCCAGTCGAGCGGCTGCTCGCCGGCGAGCATCTTCTTGCGGTTGGCGAGCAGCTGCGTCACGCGCGGGTGCAGCACAAAGCTTGAAGGAAAGGCGGTGATGCGCTCACCGAGCGTGCGCAGCCGCGCCATCTCCACGCCGGTCACGACGCGCTCGGTGAAGTCCGCCTGCGCGTACGCGCTCCAGTCCACCGTGTACTTGTTGCCGATCATGCCGAGCGAGGCGCGCGCCTGCGGCCGTCCCTCATCCAGCCCGGCCCGGTACTGCTCGGTCATCGCCTGCACGTCGGCCTCGGTGAGCACGGCGGCGGCGATCAGCTGGTCGGCGTACAGGCGGCGCGCGGTCGGGTGCTGGCGAATCGTGCGGTACATCATCGGCTGCGTGGCCGCCGGCTCGTCGGCCTCGTTGTGGCCGTGGCGCCGGTAGCACACCAGGTCGATCACGACGTCCTTGCGGAAGCGCATGCGGTATTTCAGCGCCAGGCGCGTGACGAACACCACCGCCTCCGGGTCGTCGGCGTTCACGTGGAAGATCGGCACCTCGAGCATCTTGGCGACATCGCTCGCGTACCGCGTCGAGCGCGCGTCCCTGGGCTCGGAGGTGGTGAAGCCCACCTGGTTGTTGATGATGAGGTGCACCGTGCCGCCGGTGAAGAAGCCGCGCGCCTGGCTCAGCTGCAGCGTCTCCATGACCACGCCCTGACCGGCAAAGGCCGCGTCCCCGTGCACCAGCACCGCGAGCACGTGCTCGCCGCGGGCATCGCCGCAGCGCTCCTGGCGCGCGCGCACCGAGCCCTCGACCACCGGGTTGACCACCTCCAGGTGCGAGGGGTTGAAGGCGAGCACGGTGTGCACGTTGGCGTGCGCGGTGCGCAGGTCCGCGGAGAAGCCCTTGTGGTATTTCACGTCCCCCGAGCCCTTGAGGCGGCTCGGGTCGTAGGCGCCCTCGAACTCCGAGAACAGCGCGGCCGGTGACTTGCCGAGCAGGTTCACCAGCACGTTGAGACGCCCGCGATGCGCCATGCCGATGATGACTTCCTCGATGCCACAGGCGCCGCAGTTCTGGATCAGGTCATCCAGGAGCGGGATGAGCGCATCGCCACCCTCGAGCGAGAAGCGTTTCTGGCCGACGTACTTGGTGTGCAGGTAGCGCTCGAGCCCCTCGGCCGCGGTGAGCTGCCAGAGGATGTTGCGCCGCTCCGCGGCGGAGAAGCGGCCCTTGAGGCGCCCCTCCTGGAACTCGTCCTGCAGCCACAGCCGCTCCTCGGAGTCGGACATGTGCGCGAACTCGGCGCCGACGTTGCCGGCGTACACGAATTGCAGCTGCGCCAGGATGTCGCGCAGCTTCATGCGCCGGGGCACCGCATCGATGCGGCTGCCGGTGAAGAACTCCGCATCCAGATCCGCCGGCGTCAGGCCGAAGTACTCCAGGTCGAGCACCCGCGGCCGCGGCCGCGGCTGCAGCCCCAGCGGGTCGATGCTCGCCAGGAGATGGCCGCGATTGATCCACACCTGGATGAGGCGTGAGACGGCGGCCTGGCGTGCATCCGCGCCGCTCGCGGCGGCGGCCGCAGGACCTGCGGCCGCGCGGGCCGCGAGCTCGCGGCGCAGCGGACCGTGGGCACGCTCGCTCCCCGCCGGCCCCAGCGCGGCGAAGTAGCCGCGCCACGCCTCGCTCACGCGCGCCGGATCGCGCAGGTACTCTTCGTAGAGCGCGTCGAGGTAGTCGGCGTTGCCGCCGTAGAGGGGCGTGGGTTCCAGCATTGCGGGAGGAAAAAGGTTCGGCAGGCCAATAGTTTAGCGAAAAACGGGCCTGGCCGGAAAAAGCCCCCGCGCGCGCGGACTTAGAGCATCCCGAGCAGATCGAGCTCGTAGAAGATGAGCGCCCCGTAGATGCCGAGCACGATGTACAGGAAGAACCCGACCGGGATGGAGCCGAAGGCGCGGATGCGAGCCAGCTGCGTGAGCAGGACCACGCCGCCGGCCGTCAGCACCACCTTCACCAGCGCGAACGCGAGCGCCGAGTGCCCGAGGAGCGGCGCCATCAGCGGGTTGGCCTCCACCGCCAGGCCGCGCTCGACCAGCACCAGCGTGAGCAGCGCATCCGTGCACGAGCCGATGACGATGAGCATCGCGATGGCGAGCCATTTGGGATGGTGCCAGTCGACCGCGCTGAGGCCGCGCTCGTCCGCGCGCCGCGGCCCGCGGCGCCGCGGGCGAAAGCTCCCGTACAGGAGCGAGCGCAGTATCTCGGAGCGGCGCTCGCCGCGGCGCCGTTCCGGCAGTCCGGCGCGCGCGCGGACAGGTTTGGGGTCCTGGGCATCCATCAGCACAACGCCCTTCTCCTGGTGGCCGGCTTATCGCGGCATAACCTTCTCATTGTAGCCACGCCGCCGGGCGGTGCGGGGCGGCGCGCGTGACCCAGTTCACACTGCCCCGGAAGCCTGCGCCGATTCAACTTATGCCATACCGGAGCCACTCATATATATGATGCGCGGCGCATGGCCGTCCCCCCCCAGAGTGCTTCCGGGCCTGCCGTCCTGACGGACGGCCTGCCGACGCCGCGCCGCTACTGGGCGATCGCGGTCATCATCCTGGCGATCGCCATGTCGGTGCTCGACAGCACGATCGTCAACGTGGCGCTTCCCTCGATCGCGCGTGAGTTCGCCGCATCGCCCGAGGCCTCGGTGTGGGTGGTGAACGCCTACCAGCTCGCGATCCTCACGCTGCTGCTGCCGCTCGCCGCGCTCGGGGAAATCGTCGGCTACCGTCGCGTTTCGCAGGCCGGCATGGCGCTGTTCACCGCGGCCTCGCTCGGCTGCGCGCTGGCGCCCTCGCTCCTGACGCTGAGCATCGCGCGGGTGCTGCAGGGAGTCGGCGCGGCCGGCATCATGAGCGTGAACCCGGCGCTGGTGCGCTACACCTACCCGCAGCGCGCGCTCGGCCGCGCCGTGGGCATCAATGCGCTCGCCGTCGCCGTCGCCGCCGCGCTGGGCCCGACGCTTGCCGCCGGGGTGCTGGCGATCGCCGACTGGCGCTGGCTGTTCGGCATCAACGTGCCGGTGGGCCTGGTGACGCTGGCGATCTCGCTGCGCGCGCTGCCCTCCTCGGACACCGCGCGCCGCAGGCTCAACTACGGCGGGGCGCTCCTGTACGCGCTCGCGCTGGCGCTCTCACTCAGCGGGCTGCAGGCGCTGGCGCACGATGCGGCCACAGCCGCGGCCGTCGTGCAGATCCTCGCCGGCGTACTGCTCGGGTGGCTGCTGCTGCGCCACGAGCGCGGCCGCAGCGCGCCGCTCGTGCCCTTCGACCTGCTGGCGCGCCCGATCTTCGCGCTCTCGCTCGCCACTTCCGTGTGCAGCTTCATGGCGCAGATGTGCGCCTTCGTCGCGCTGCCGTTCGAGATTCAGCGCTTCGGCCACTCGGCGGTTGCAACCGGACTGCTCATGACGCCCTGGCCGCTCGCCCTCGCCTGCGTGGCGCCCATTGCCGGGCGGCTCGCCGACCGCCACCCGGCCGGGATCCTCGGCGGGATCGGGCTGCTGCTGCTCTCGCTCGGGCTCGCGCTGCTCGCGCTCTACCCGCCCCAGGGGCCGCCGCTGTGGTTTCTCGCGCGCATGGCGCTGTGTGGGCTCGGCTTCGGGCTGTTCCAGGCGCCGAACAACCGCACCATCCTGGCGGCCGCGCCGCGCGCGCGCACCGGCGCCGCCGGCGGTATGCTCAGTACCGCGCGGCTGAGCGGGCAGACACTCGGCGCGGCGGGCGTGGCGCTGCTGTTTCGCGCCGGCGGCATTGAAGGTGCGCACCTGGCACTGTGGCTCGCCTGCGTGCTCGCGCTCGCCGGGGCCACCGCCAGCCTCGCGCGCCTGAAGCACGTGCCGCCGCCCTAGAGCCATCGAGGAACCGCTGCCATGAAAGAGCCGACCAGCGCCACGCCGGTGAAACCGCCGTTCACGCTCGCTTCCGCCATCAGCAAGGTGCGCATGGCCGAGGACGCCTGGAACAGCCGCGAGCCGCAGCGCGTCGCACTGGCCTATAGCGAGGACAGCCTGTGGCGCAACCGCGCCGAGTTCTTCCAGGGGCGCGACGCGATCCGCGAGTTCCTCGAGCGCAAGTGGGCGCGCGAACTGGACTATCGGCTGATCAAGGAGATCTGGGCCTTCGCCGAGAGCCGCATCGCCGTGCGCTTCGCCTACGAGTGGCACGATGACTCCGGCCACTGGTTCCGCTCCTACGGCAACGAGAACTGGGAATTCGATGCCGCAGGCCTCATGCGCCGCCGCCATGCTTCGATCAACGACCTGCCGATCCGCGAGGGCGAGCGCAAGTACCACTGGGCTGCGCCCGGGGCGCGTCCCGCGGATCACCCGGGACTCAGCGACCTCGGGCTGTAGGCTCTCTCAGGCGAGCGCGGACTTCAGCAGCACCAGCAGCCGCGCCCAGGCGTGCTCGGCCTGCTCGGGGTTGTAGACCTGCGAGTCGATCGGGCACCAGCCGTGCTTGGTGCCTGAGTACACCTCGATCTCGGCCGGCAGCTTCGCATCCGCGAACGCCTGGCGCAGCGTGTCCTTGGCCTGCGGCTCCTTCTCATCGTCGTTGGCGGCGATCGCGACCAGGTAGTGGGCCTTCATCTTCGCGATTAGCCGGTGCGGGCTGTCGGGCTTTTCGGTCACCAGGCCGCCGCCGTGGAAAGATGCCCCGGCGCCGACACGCGCCGGCACGGCCGCGGCGGTGCGCATGGTGAGGGCGCCTCCCATGCAGTAACCGGTCGTGCCCACCTTGCGCTTCTTGTCCACGGCTGGCTGCTGGTCGAGCCAGGCAACGAAGGCCTTGCCGTCCGTGAAACCCATCTCCTGGGTGAGCGAGGTCATCATGCCCATGAGGCGGCTGCGCAGCTCCGGGTCGTTGAAGTCCGGGTGCTCCGGCGCGGTGGGTGCTTTCTGCTGGCGATAGAAGGGATTGACGACCAGTACGGCGTAGCCTGACTCGGCCAGCCGCCGCCCCATCTGCCGGAAGGCCGGGCGCAGGCCGAAGATGTCCGGCCACACGAGCACCGCCGGGTGCGTGCCCTGCGCCGGATGCACGAAGTAGGCATCCGCGGTGCCATCGGCGGTCTGGATCTCGACTTCCGCCTCGCGCATCTCGGTGCCGGCGGCAGCCGCCGGCAGCACGGAGAGCACGCCCGCGCCCAGCGCCAGGGCACCAAAACCGCGGCGCGAAACCGTGGCGCCCCCCAGCTGGTACTGCGACATCGCCTCAAATGCATCCTGATCGCACACGTGCACCTCTCCTTATCGTTGTTCGCGTTATGGCACCGCGCGGCCGCGGAGGCCGGATGTTGCCGGAAGCCGCGCGGCGCCCGCAACCGCACGCCGGAAAAACCGTAAAGGCCCGCCTCACGCTTACCCTCGGCGCGGCGGCCCACGCGCCGCTGTGACCGCTTTGCAACCGCCGCTCCACCGACTCATGACCGCCGGCTGCCTAGACTGTCCGGCATGGATGCCACAGACGCCGCGCGAGCGAAGGATCGCAGCATGAGCCCCAATCCCCACACCCTCGTCATCATCGGCGCCGGCTTCAGCGGCAGCCTGCTGGCGCGCGAGCTCCTCGCCCGTCCCGCCGCGCTTCCCCTGCGGCTGCTGCTCATCGACCGGCTGGGCTTCGCGCGCGGCGCGGCGTACGCGCGACGCGAGCACCCCTACCTGCTGAACGTCCCGGCTGCGCGCATGTCCGCGACCGCGAGCGACCCGGCCGGGTTCCTGCGCTTCGCACAGCAGCGGTTGCCGCGCGCGCGCGGCAGCGACTTCCTGCCGCGCGAGCTGTATGGCGAGTACCTCGAGCAGCTGCTCGATGAGGCCGAGCGCAGCGCGAGCCCGGGCATCGTCTTCGAGCGCCGCCGCGGCGAGGTGCTCGCACTGGAGCGGCTGCACCGCCCGCAGCGCTGGCGGCTGCATTTCAGCGACGCTGCGCGCCTCGAGGCCGATTGCGTGGTCGTCGCCTCCGGCAATTCGCCGCCCGCAGCACTCCCCGGCGCTGCCGCCCTGGTGGGCTCGCCGGCCTACGTCGCCGATCCCTGGAGCGCGCCGGTGAACTGGCGCGGCGCCGAGAGCGTGCTGCTGGTCGGCACCGGGCTCACCATGGTCGATCAGGTGCTCGCCGCCAGTGCGGCGGGCGCTCCCCGGGTGCGCATTCATGCGCTGTCGCGCCGGGGGCTGCTGCCTGAGCGGCAGCGTCCGCTCGCGGAGAGTGGCAGCGCCCCGGATGCCCAGCGCCTGCTGCACGCCGCCTCGGCATCGTTTCTCGAGCTGTGGCGCGCGGTGCGCGCGCAGGCGCGCACGCTGCAGCGTGAGGGTGGCGAATGGCACGACGTGGTGGCGCACGTGCGCGCGCTCGCTCCGCAGCTGTGGCAGCGTCTGGGCACGCACGAGCGGCGCCGCTTCCTGCGCCACGCGCGCCCCTACTGGGACGTCCACCGCCATCGACTCCCCGAGAGCAGCTGGTCCTGCGTGCAGGAGCTGCGGCGCTCCGGGCAGCTCAAGCTGCACGCCGGGCGCTTGCTGAACCTCGAACGCACCGGGACGCGCGTCCGCGCCATCTGGCAGGTGCGCGGGCAGAGCACCTGCCAGCAGCAGCTGTTCGAGCGCGTGATCAACTGCACCGGCGCGGACTTCAACGTGCGCCGCAGTGCCGACCGCCTGCTGCGCTCGCTGCTCGCCCAGGGCATCGCCGCAGCCGACCCGCTGGAGTGCGGCCTCGTCACCGCCGAGCACGGTGCGGTGGTGGCCGCCGACGGCCGCGCGGCGGATGACCTTTTCTACCTCGGGCCGCTGCTGCGCGCCGCGCACTGGGAGACCACCGCGGTGGCTGAGCTGCGCACGCACGCGCAGCAGCTGGCGCAGCATCTGCGCGCGCGGCTGCGACGCTGGAGCCCTCCGCCGCGCTCGCTTGCCAGCGCACCGCGGCTGCGTGCCTGAAGCGCGGTCATGCCGCGCAGGCATGCGCTCAGAAGCAAGCGGTGTTGGCGCCCGCGCCATATGGCGCGTAGTTTCTCCGGTAGGGGCGTCGTGGCGCGCGAGCGCTTGCCGGTGAGTTGGATGACCCCCTCGTTCGATTTTCCGTACCCTCGCGCGCCACGAATGCCCACCCGCCGGCGCTGACCCCACGCGCGCCGACCGCCCGTGCCACCGCGCCATGCTATCGTGCGCGCGAAGGATCACAGCTGCGGAAGGAAGTGCGGCATGTCCGCCGAGCTCAGTGTGTTTGTGCTGCTCGTGGGCGCGCTGCTCGTCGTGGCCGGGGCCCTGGGCCGGCGGGTATTGCGGCGGCCGCCCTCAGGGGTCTGGCGCGCAACGGCCGTGCTGCTGCTCGCAGCCGGGATCGCCCTCGCCGGCTGGGTGGGCTGGGCGAACTACGCGTCGCGGCTGCAGAGCCGTGCTTCCGCATCGAGCCGCGTTGCCCCGGAGGCCCCCGCGGCGCCGCGCGGCGACCCGGTACCGACGGCTATTTCCGCGCTGCAGAGCTGCCCCAGCGCGGCACGGCCGGCCCCGCCACCGGATGCCGCCAAGGCGACCCGCGAGCAGCTGCTCGCGGCGCGCAGCAGCTTCCAGCAGTACGACGCGGCCACCAACGCCTACCTGAAGTGCGTGGACGAGACCATCGAGCGCGTGAGGAAGCAGTTTCCCGAGGCGGAAGCTGCCGACCTTGCGACCCTCAAGACCCTGCAGACCGGCGCACACAACACGGCCGTCGACCAGGAACAGGCAGCCGCGGACCAGCTGAATGCCCAGGTGCGCGCTTTCAAGGCGCAGCATCCGGGCTCGTAGGGTCGCCGTCGCAGTTGCGCAGGCCGGAAGCCTGCGACTGCGAAACCGCCGTGGAAATGACCCCGGGGGCCCCGACTTAAGGCAGAATTAAGCAGCTCGGTGCTCAAATGCCGCGGGAAACCTCAAGGGGAAGCGGTGCGCATCCTGCTGGTTGAAGACGACGAGCTGCTCGGAGAAGCCGTGCGTGACGGACTGCGTCAGGACGGCTGCGTGGTGGACTGGGTACGGGACGTGCCGTCGGCCCTGGCGGCGCTGGCGACCTCGGCCTTCAGTGCCGTGGCGCTCGATCTCGGCCTGCCCGGAGGTGACGGCCTCGCGATACTGCGCGCGGTGCGCCAGAACAGCCGCCTCACCCCGGTCGTGATCACCACGGCGCGCGATCGGGTCGCCGACCGCATCGCCGGACTGGATGCCGGAGCGGATGACTACCTGATCAAGCCCTTCGATATCGAGGAACTTGCGGCGCGCCTGCGCGCCGTGACACGCCGCGCCGATGGCTGCAGCGAATCGCTGCTGGTGGTCGGTGATGTGACACTCGACCTGCGGCAACGCATGGTCACGTACCAGGGCGTGCCCGCGGCCCTCACGGCGCGCGAATATGCGGTCGTGGAGCTGCTGATGCGCAAGGCCGGGTGCCTGGTGACGCGTGCCGAGATCGAAGGAGAGATTTATGGTTTCGAGGACGACATCGCCAGCAACGCGATCGAAGTCCACATCCATAACCTACGGCGCAAGCTCGGTTCCGGCTTCATCACCAACCTCAAGGGACGCGGTTACCGCGTCGAACCCGTCCGGCACGAGTGAGCGCCCCTGGTCGCTGCGCCGCCGCATGGCGCTGGCGGCGGCGGGCGCGGCGTGCGCGGTGTTCGTGCTGCTCGGGGTTCTGGTCTCGCATGCCGTCGCCAGCAGCACCGCGATGCAGTTTGACGAGCTGCTGCAGCAGCATGCGGCGCTGGCACTGCGCTACGCCGAACATGAATACCTGGAAGGCCAGAGCCTGGTGCCCGGTGCGGCGATCGAACCCCCGCACGTCATGCCCTTCGAGGTCGTCTACCAGATCACCAACCGCGCCAACGAGATCTTGTACCGCTCTGCGGACGCCCCGCAGGCGCCGCTCGCGGTCGGCGGCGGCAACGGCTACTCCAACATCACGCTGAACGGGGAATCCTGGCGGGTGTACTCGCTGGTCTCCGCCACCACGCCGCTGCAGCTCCACATGGCCGAGCCGCTGCGCTACCACAGCGTGCTCATGATGCGCACGCTGAAGGCGGTCGCGCTGCCGCTGTTCGCAGCCCTCGGGCTGCTCACGATCCTGATCGCACTGGTGACCGAGCTCGCCTTCCGCCCGGTGCGCCGCATCGCCGCCGAACTCGCCGTCCGAGGCGCCGATGACCTCTCGCCGGTCAACACCGCGGAGATGCCAATCGAAACGCACCCGCTCGGGGTGGCCCTCAATGGCCTGCTGGCGCGCCACGCCGAGGTGCTGGCGCGCGAGCGCCGCTTCACCGCCGATGCGGCGCACGAGCTGCGCACGCCGCTCGCCGCGCTGCGCGCCCAGGCGCAGGTGGCCTCGCGCGCCACCACGGCCGCCGAGACGCGGCACGCACTCGACAAGCTCAAGGCCGGCATCGATCGCACCACCCACCTCATGAGCCAGCTGCTGGCGCTGGCGCGGGTCGAGCCAGGGGTCGGCAGCGCCAGCCCGCAGTCGACCGCGGCCAGCGTGATCGTGGATCTGGTGCTGGAGGATCTGAGCGCGGCCGCGCGCGAGAAGAAGGTCAGCATCAGCGCCGGTGACTGCCAGCAGCATCTGCCCGGGTCGCCCGAGTTCCTGTACCTGCTGATCCGCAACCTGCTGGAGAACTCGATCCGCAACGTGCCGCCGTACGGTCAGGTGACGCTCAGGATCCGGCGCGATGCGCAGCACGTCATGCTGAGCGTCGCCGATAACGGCCCGGGCATCCCGCCAGCCGAGCGCGCCCGGGTGTTCGAGCGCTTCTACCGGGTGGCCGGCAGTCCCGCCGGCGGCAGCGGCCTGGGACTCTCGATCGTGCGGCGCGTAGTGGAGCTGCTCTGCGGCAGCATCGAGCTTTCCGAGCCTGCCAGTGGCACCGGCCTCATCGTCACCGTGACACTGCCGTACGCGGGCGATCCGCAGGCGAGCCAGTCGGCCGCCTGAGGCCGCCGGTCTGCGCCCGCGCGCGCAGCGCTCAGCTCTTAGCGCCCGTGGGCTTGTATTTGAACTTCTGGCCGGCGACCGAGGCTTCGAACATCGCGCCGCCCTTGGCGATCGTGAATACCGCCATGCCCTTGTAGTACTTGCCCACGGTGGTCGCGTCCTTCTTGCCGCCGCTGGCCCCGGCGCTGGCGCCACTGGTGCCGACGCCGCCGCTGGCGGCCGCGGTGATGGCGACCGCGCTCGCGTCCGCTCCGAACTCGTAGCTGCCGGCCGTGAATTCCTTGAAGGCGCGCTCGTCCTCGAAGAAGATGATCTGGCTGTAGGCCTGCCCGCCGGCCTGGAAGCCGACGCTCACCTGCGTCACCGACACGTCGCCGACGTGCTGCTCGTGCGCGTACACGCGGCCGTTGCCATAGGCGCCGCCAACCACCAGGCCGCCCTTGCCGATGGTGGGAAACACCGCGTAGCCATAGCACTTCTTGAAGAAGGCCGCGCTCTGCCCGGCGTTCTTGAACAGCTCGGTGGTATCGCTGTACTCGTCCGCCCGGCTGGCGGCAGTGGCAAGCAGGAGGACCGAAGAGAGCAGAATGCCGAACCAACGTTGCATGAGCGAGCTCCTGGGCAATGGGGTTGAGGCCGTCCCGGTACCGACCGGACGCAGCGAAGCGCGTATTAATCCACAGCCGCGGCCATTGTGCACGCCCCGATCCGGCAGCCGCAGACGCGGCCTGCGCTTGCCCCTTGGGGAAGGCGTGCGGCGCGCGCCGCCGGCCGTAGAATGGACGCCAGTCCAGTCACCGGCGTGCAACTTGGCCGAGCCATCATCCGCCCTCACACCCGCCCCGGCGCCGCGCGCCGCGGACGCGGCCTTCCCGGCGCCAAGCGCGGCGGCGCTCGCGTACCCGTGGCAAAGGCGGCTGTTGCGCACGCTGCGCTTCGGCCTGGCGCGCCTGAGGGCGCGCGATGGCTACATCAGCGCGCCGGCCGGCCCGTTCGAGGCGACCTTCCTGGGCCCGGCACGCGATGTGATCACGCGCCACATCTACCGCTTCGGCGCCCACGAGCCCACGATCACGCGCTACGTCATGGAGCACGTGCGCCTGGCCGATGGCGAAGTGGCCCTCGACATCGGCGCCAACATCGGCTGGTACAGCGTGCTGCTCAGCCGCCTGAGCGCGCCGCAGGCGCGCATCTACGCGTTCGAGCCGGACGTGGAGTCGTTCGTGCTCCTGCAACGCAACCTCTATGCCAATCATGCGGCCAACGTCACCGCCGTGAACTGCGCGCTCGGTGCCGAGCCGGGGACCGGGGAGCTGCGCCGCTACAAGCACAGCAACAACGGCCGCCACTCGCTCCTCGGCGCCACCGACGGCCGTGACACGCTGCAGGTCCGCATCCGCACGCTCGCCGGCTTCTGGCAGGAGCAGGCTCTTGAGGAGCGGCCGCTGCGCTTCATGAAGATCGACGTGGAGGGCTTCGAATACTTCGTGCTGCGCGGGGCGGGAGCGCTGCTCGGGCGATGCGCGCAGCTGATCCTCGAGTACTCGCCCGAGGGACTGCGTTGCGCGGGCCTGCAGCCCGCGGACCTGACCGCGCTCCTGGCGAGCAGCTCGTTCAGCGTGCAGGTGTTCACCGGCGCCGGCCTCGCCCCGATCAGCCTCGAGGCGTTGCACTCGCTGCAGGCCCAGCACGACCTGCTGCTCACCCGAAGGGATTGACAGTGCCTCGCCCAACGTCACACTTTCGCCTACTCCCCAAGCTCCGGAGCACACCCATGCGGCATCCCGCCCAAATCCTTATGCTTCCCGCGCTGGCGCTGGCAGCGTCCTCACTGTGCGCGCAGCAGCCCTCGTCCGCCCCGCCGCCAGCCACGAGCGCCCCAGCCCACGCCGCCGCCACGGCGCCGGCCGCACCGGCCCCGGCGGCGAGCTCGCTGTCCTCCAGTCTCGGGCTGTACGTCTTCCCCGCGAAGGACCAGAGCGCCACGCAGCAGTCCAACGATGAGACCTATTGCTTCGGTTGGGCGAAGACGCAGACCGGCATCGACCCAATGGCCGTCAAGCCCCAGGCGCCCGATCAGCAGGCGGCGGCCGACGCGGCGGACAATGCCACCAAGGGTGCCCGGGCCGGCGGTGCCGCCCGCGGCGCCGCCGCCGGCGCGGTGATCGGCGCGATCGCGGGGGATGCCGGAACGGGGGCCGCCATTGGTGCGGCCTCCGGCACGATGGCCGGTGGATCGGCGCGGCGCCAGGCGCGGCGTGATGCCCAGGCAGGCGCGCAGCAGCAGGCGCAGGCGTCCGTGGCGCAGCAGAAGGCCGCCTACAACAAGGCGTTCTCGGCCTGCATGGAGGGCAAGGGCTACACCATCAAGTGAGCGCCCGCCCGCGCGATGGGCTCAGCGCGAGGGCGTGACGCTGACGGCGATGGCCTCGTTGAACGCGACGTCGACCTGATCCCCCGGATGCAGCCCGGCGATGAAGGCGCGGCCTTCCTCCGAGCGGATGTCCGCCGTGTCCTCGGTGCCGTCCTGGCGCAAAAAGGTGACGGTGTGCGCCTTGGTGTCGACGCTCTTGATCGTCACCGTCTCTATGACGGTCGTATCCGTGCCGGCGGCGGGACGCTGGCCGGGCGCCGCCCGGTAGGCACCGAGCGCCATCTGCTGCGGGATCGGCGTGGCACCCTTCGGGCTCACCTGCGCCGCGATCGCGATCGAGTAGCTCACCGTCACCTTGTCACCGACCTTGATCTGCTCGAAGTTGCGCACGTCGGGACCGGCGCGCAGCCAGGTCGAGCCGTCACTGGTACGCAGCTTCAGCAGCCGGGTGACCGGCTCGGCAACTTCGACGGTCGCCGTCACGTGGCGGGTGACATCGCGGTAGACCGGCTCCGGCGGAGCCGGTGGCGTGCTCTTGCAGGCGGCCAGAGCGAAGCCAACCAGGGCGATCAAACGCAGCGGCCAGCGAAACTCACGACGGCTCATGATTCTCTCCTTATGGCGGGCGGGCCGCGCTCGGGGGCTGTAGTGTACCGTCCTGCGCGCTCGGCGCCGCACCCGCCGGTGCATTGGGCGCGGCCAACCATCCGGCAAACCCCTGCTGTCAGGTCACCACCCCGGGTGGCAGAGGCCCGGGCCGCTCCCTAGAATTGCGCGTCCGCAGCGGCACGCGCGCTACCCGTGACCGAGTCAGGAGGCAGTCCCATTCGTCTGCGCATCGATCGCGAGATCCTGGGTACGCCCGTCGGGCTGCTGCTCATCGGCGCGACGCTCATCGTGCTGCTGGCGGCGGCGTTCGCGGCCCTGCGGCCGCTGCCGCCGCGCGAGATCGCCATCGCCACCGGGCCTGCCGGCAGCACCTACGCGCAGGCCGCCGAGCGCTACCGCCAGATCCTGGCCCGCGACGGCGTGCGCCTGCGCCTGGTGCCGACCCATGGCGCCGTCGACAACGTGCGGCTGCTGCGCGATCCGAACTCTGGCGTGGGCGCAGGCTTCGTGCAGGCGGGCAGTGTCAGCGCGGCCGATGGGCAGGGCCTGCAATCCCTCGGTACCCTGTTCTACGAGGCGGTGTGGCTGTTCTGCCGCTGCAGCGAATCCATCAGTCCGAGCCGTCTGCCGCCCGGCTGGCGGGTGTCAATTGGTCCGGATGGCAGCGCGGATCGCCCGCTGGCGCTGAAGCTGCTGTCCCTGAACGGCATCGACGTCACGCAGCTGAACCCTCTCGCCTATGCTCCCGATGAGGCCAAGAGCGCACTGCTCGCCGGCCGGCTGGATGCGCTGGTGATGCTCAGCGGCTGGGACTCTCCGGTAGTCCAGGAACTGGCGCGGGCCCCGGACATCAAGCTCGCCGGCTTTCCCCGCGCCGATGCCTACGTCGCGCTCAACCCGTTCCTCAGCAAGCTAATCCTGCCGCGGGGCGTGGCGGACCTGGCCGCCGATCGGCCGCCGCAGGACACGCCACTGCTCGCGTCCAAGGCGAGCCTCGCGGTGCGGGCCGACCTGCACCCGGCCATCCAGTACCTGCTGCTGCGGGCCGCCGTCGAGGTGCACTCAGGTCCGGGGATGTTCCAGCACAGCGGGGATTTCCCGGCCCCGGAAGCGATCGACCTGCCGATCTCCGAGCAGGCGCGCAACTTCTATCGCTCCGGGCCGACGTTCCTGCAGCGCACGCTGCCCTTCTGGCTCGCCGAACTGGTGCAGCGTCTGCTCATCCTCATCTTGCCGCTGGTCGGCATCATCTACCCGCTGTGGTCGCTCGCGCCGAGGCTGTACTTCTGGAGCCAGCGCCGGCGGCTCTATCCACTGCACCGGGAACTGAAGCGCCTGGAGCAGCAGGTGCGCGGCGGAACCAGCGAGTCTCTCGCGGCGCTGCGGGCGCGCATCGATGCCCTGGATGCACGCACCTTCGAGCTGCAGGTGCCGGCCGGACTCAGTGACAGCCTCTACAGCCTGCGCAACCGCATTGACGCGCTGCGCGAAGGCATGGCGGCCCGCGGCTAGCGAGGTCCGCAGCGACGGCGCGCGGCGCTTTCAGCGCTCGAACGCGAAGATCTGCCTCCAGTCCTCCTTCATGCTGATGACGATCCAGCCCTTCTTCTGGGCTTCCTCGTCGAGGGCTGCCGGGAAGCTTCCTACCCTGGACTCCGGCAGGCCGCGCGCCGGGCCGTAGGCGTACTCGCGCGTGGCGTCATCGTGCAGCACCAGCATGGCGAGCCGGGCGCCCTTGCCGGCCGTGGTGTACTCGAGCATCTGCCGGTCGCCCACCGAGTTGCCGAAGGCGGCATGGGGACGGCGCCCGATCATGAGCTCGATTCCCTGCGGCTTGCCGACATTGTCATCCATCAGCACCAGCTTGGCCTCCTTGGTGAGCACCGGATTGCCGTGATCGTCGTAGCCGTAGCTCGTGCCGCCGGCGCTGCCGACCACCTGCTCGGGCGGAATGCCGTAGGTCTCCTCGGCGAACACCCGTACGAACGCCTGTCCGCCCCCCGTGACGATGTAGGTGCGGTAGCCGTTGGCCCGTAAGTACCGCATGAGCTCCTGCATGGGCAGGTAGGTGAGCTCGGTGTACTTGCGCTGCCAGCGTGGGTCGCGCGCGTGCTCGAGCCAAGCCCGCACCTGGGATCGGAACTCCTCCACGCTCATGCCGGCGAGTGCCGCCTCGAGCACCTTCATCAGGTCATCCTTGGTGAGCCGGACCAGGGCGCTGCCGTCACCCGAGAGCACAGTCTTGAACGGCTCCTGCGTCGCCAGTTGCGGCCTTGTCTTGATGAGGGCCGGCACGCGCTCGAGGCAATAGATCACCTGCGAGTAGATCGGCTGCTCGACCCAGAGCGTGCCGTCCTGGTCGAACGTCGCGATGCGCTCGGCCGGAGGGACGAACTGCGGACTCGCCGGGTCCGTGGTGGTCTGCACGAACTGGACGATCGAGCGCTTGGCGGGACCCTCATTCCAGGACGGCAGACCCGCGCCTGGGGCAGCGGCTGCGGGATGCGCGGCGAGTGTCGCCAGCGCGGTGAAGGGCACCGGCCAGGCATGTCTCTTCACATGGACTCCGTTGTGGGCAACACGCGCG
>DATJVL010000019.1:0-6038 GCA_035501795.1 Steroidobacteraceae bacterium | reverse complement strand
CGGTCTTTGCGCGGAGGTGACGTCATGCCTCGTGGGGACAAGTCCAAGTACACGCCCAAGCAGAAGCGCAAGGCCGAGCACATCGAGGAAAGCTACGAAGCGCGCGGCCTGGACCCGGGCGAAGCCGAGGCGCGGGCCTGGGCGACGGTGAACAAGCAGAGTGGCGGGGGCGAGAAGCCCGGCGGCAGCGGCCGCAAGAAGAGCTCCTCGCAGAAGGCCTCCGCGCGGCGCGACTCGGCGCGGCGCGCAGTGGCCACGAAGCACGGGCATTCCCCGAATCGGGGCCGCATGACCACGCGCCGCAGCCGGCACGCGAGCACCTGAAGACGCGCGAGCCGCAGGGCCTCCCGCTTGCGGCGGAGGTCCCTGCGCCTCCCTGGCTGCTGGCGCGCCTGTCTTTAGCGGCGCTGTGTGGTCTTGGTCTGCTGCGCAGCCGCCCCGGCATCCAGCGCGCTCAGCAGCGGGCTGTGCACGGTGGTGACGGCATCGCTGATCGCGCCGCGCACGCAGCTCTGCCACTGCGCCTTCTCTGCCAGGCTGCGGCCCTGTTCACCGCACACGAAGTGCGCCGCACCGCGGATGCGCTGGTAGAGCAGGGCGGCGCCCGCCTCCGTGCGCACGTTGAGATCGCTGTAGCTCACCTTCAGGGTCGGCACGGCAGCTTCGCTCGCCTGCGCGGTAGCGCCGAGCGCGGCGAGTGCGAGAGCGCTTACGGACAATCGTCCCAGGGTCTTCAGGGTAAACATGTGGCGGTCCTCCAGTTGACGTCCAGCGGGAGCACACGCGCTGCGGGTGCAGCGCGCGCCTCCTGTGAACGATTGGATGCCGCGCATGTGAAAAGGACAAAAAAGCGCCGGGCTGCGGGCCGAAAAATGGCGCGAGCGGGACAAAGCGCGTCCCGGGCGGCACTCGCAGCGCGCGCGGCGCGTTGCGCCGCTGCGTGGCTGCACGCGGCGCGCCGCGGGGCAAGTGCCGCGGGACTCCCTCCGGCGCGCTCAAACGGCGCTCCGGCGCGCTGCGGGGAACGACGATTTGCCGGTGGCGAGTCCCTGCCGCAGCACTCGGCGACGATCGGCAGCGGATCGGGCCGGCTGAGCCGCTAGGGTGCGATGCCTGCGGGTCATCCCGGCGGCCGGCGCCCAACCCGACTCGGGGAAAATCGGGTTGGGCGCACGTTCCTCCCACCTCAGCGGCGCAGCATGGCCACGGCCGGCCGGGCCTGCCCGGTGTCGATGGCCGTCAGCAGGGGGCTGTTCACCTTCATTACCGCTGATGAGATCGCATCCCGATAGCAGGCCTTCCAGATCGCTCGGTCGAGCAGCGGAGTGCCCTCAAAGCCACACACGGTACGGGCGGCACCGGCGATGCGGTTGTAGAGGGTCTGCGCGCCGGAGCGGGTCGAGAGGTCCAGGTCGCCGTAGCGCACCTTGACGGCGGGCGGCTCAGCGGCGAGCGCCTGCGCGGCAGCCAGCAGCCCGAGCGCCAGGGTCAGTGCGAAGGGACGGAAGGAACGCGGGGTCTGGTTCGTGGTGTTCATGAGGGTTCTCCAGGTTGGGGTGTGCCAGAAACCGGCGTGAAAGCTACGCACTCAACCCGGGGAACACTTGAAGGGGGGGTGAAACGTCGCTGAAAACGGGCTGATGCATGGCCAAAGCCAGCGCCGGGGCGCTTAAGCGGCACCCGTCCCGCGCGCGGGGAGACTTCAGCGCGTCTCGACGCCGCGCGGGGTGCCGATCAGGAGTACGTCCGCCGGCCGCACGGCGAACAGCCCGACGGCCACCACGCCGGTGATCTGATTCAGCTCGCGCTCGAGCGCGGCCGGGGCGCTGATATCCAGCCCGTGCACGTCCAGGATGTGGTTGCCGTTGTCGGTGAGGCAGCGCTCTCGCCACACCGGGTTTCCGCCGCAGGCGCGCAGGCGGCGGGCCACCAGCTCGCGCGCCATGGGGATCACCTCGACGGGCAGCGGGAATTTCCCCAGTCGCCTCACGAGCTTGCTCTCATCAATGATGCAGACGAAGCGCTGCGCCGCCGCCGCCACGATCTTCTCGCGCGTCAGCGCCCCGCCGCCGCCCTTGATCAGCTCGCGCGCGTCATTGGCCTCGTCCGCACCGTCGATATAAAGGTGCAGCTCGCTCAGCTCGTTCAGGTCGAGGACACGCACGCCCGCGGCCGTGAGGCGTGCGCTGCTCGCCTGCGAGCTCGAGACGGCGCTCGGCACGCGACCTGGGGTCGCGGCGAGCGCCTCGATGAAGCAATTGACGGTGGTGCCGGTGCCGACGCCGATGGTGGCGCCGTGCGGGACCAGTCGCAGTGCCGCCTGCGCAACCTGGCGCTTCTGGGTGTCGGTATCGAGCGTCATGGGTGATGCGGAGCGCGCCGCTTGTGGTCTGCCAGAAACGACTGTGCCCGCTTTGCGGGCGGGCACAGTCCTCGAATTCGACTCGGCGATCGCATACACGATCGCCGAGTTAAGGCCTATTTCTTCTTCGCAGCTTTCTTCTTGGCCTTCTTCTTTGCCTTCGCCATGTTGGCTCTCCAATTAGAGACGGGTTAGTCCGGGGTCCGAGTATATACACGCGAATCTAAATTACAAGCGAGCGCACCCCAAGTGTGCTAGGCGCGGCACGCTGCCGATGCACCGCGCAGCAGCGCGCGCATCACTCGAGCGTGAGGATGAAGCGCCAGTGCGCGGCGCTGACCGGCGTGATCGAGAGTCGATTGCCCCGCCGCAGCAGCGCCATGCCCGCAAGTTCGCGCGCGGCGTGCGCGCGCAGCTCCTCGAGTGCGATGGTGCGCTTCAGCGCTCGCTGCAGGCGCACGTCCACCATGAACCAGCGCGGCTGGGCCGGATCGCTGTCGGGGTCGTAGTGATGATGGCCGCGCTTGAAGGCGGTGGGGTCGGGATAGCCTGCGCGCACGATCTGCATGATGGCGACGATGCCGGGCACGGCGGTGCTGGAGTGGTACAGAAAGGCCTGATCGCCCTTCTTCATCTCATCGCGCAGCATGTTGCGCGCCTGGTAGTTGCGCACCCCGTCCCAGGCGGTGGTGCGCCGCGGCGCGGCCGCCAGGTGCTCGAGTCCGAAGGTGCCGGGCTCGCTCTTCATCAGCCAGTAGTGCATCGGATCACCCCTTCATCGGTGATGACGGCGTCCAGGCGCACATCGTGCGCCGCCGGGGCGATGCGCTCGAGCTGCTGGAAGGCGTACGCGAGCCCGATGAGCTGCGGCACATGCCAGTGCGCGCGCCAGCGCCGGAAGGCGAAGGCGCGGTCGTAGAAGCCCCCGCCGCTACCCAGACGCAGTCCATAACGATCAAAGCCCACCAGCGGCAGGAACACCACGTCGAGCCAGCGGGCAGCGATGCGCGCGGCGTTGTCCGGTTCCTCGATGCCGAGGCGATTGCGGCGCAGGCTGCCGCGCATCTCCAGGAAGCGCATGCCGCGCGCCGCGCGCGGCCGGTCGATGCGCGGCAGGTAGATGCGGCAGCCGCGCTCGCGGGCCAGCTCGATGAGCGGGGCGGTGTCCAGCTCCGCAGGCAGCGCGGCGTAGAGCGCGATGCGTGCGCCGGCACGCAGGTGCAGCGCCCGCGCGGCATTGCGGGCCACGCGGTGCGCGGCATGGGCGCGCTCGCCGGGGGTGAGGCGGCGCCGACGCGCCGCGAGTGCCGCCCGCAGCACGCTGCGGGCGGCATCGGCAGGCAAATCAGGAAGCGCCACCCGCCTGTGCCGGTGCGAACCGTTGCTCTCGAACCAGAGCAACAGGTGGGACGAGCTGCGGCAGGTAAGGCTTTCCGCTCGCGGGCGGACTTGCACAGTGCTGCGCGCAAGGCCTAAGTCCCTTGGGTGTTTCAATTAGGGTCCGAGGTAACCCGGTCCGCGTGTCGAACACCGCAGGCGACGCGGAAAACACTCTACACCATGGCAGCAAGGCGTGCTTGTAGGGAAAGCACGACTTTCTCACAGTTCGAGCTGCTGGCTCTTCTCCAGCGCGCCTTCGACGCGCTCGCGCAGGGCGCGCACCCGGTGGCCGACGCCGTTATCGACCTTGTTCTCGCGCTCGCGGTTCTTGAGGTGCTCGTGCGCCAGGTTGAGCGCCGCCATTACGGCGATGCGGTCGTGCCCGACCACCTTGCCGCTGTCGCGGATCTCGCGCATGCGCGCGTTGAGGAACTCGGCGGCATCCAGGAGGGCGGAGCGCTCTTCGTACGGGCAGGCGACCATGTACTCCTTTTCCATGATCCGCACGCTCACGCGCGCCGGCTCCGCTTGGCTCATGTACCGTGCTCCAGGGTCTTGAGGCGGCCGATCATGGCTTCGACGCGCGTGCGCACCTGCTCGTTCTTGTGCATGAGCGCGGCGCGCTCCCCGGCGAGGGACTCGTGCCGCGTGCGCAGCGCGCGGTTCTCTTCCTTGAGGTGCTCAAGCGCCACGATCAGCTCGTCGATGCGCTTGGCCAGACGCGTGAGTTCGAGCTCTAGTTGTGTTTTTGTAGTGTCGCTCATGGCGCGGGACTATAGAGCGGCGCTTAAGCCGGGGTCAATTATAATGAGGCTGCTTAACATGATGCAGCCGGACTACAGCCGCACGCAGGAAGTGCTCGCGCACGAGCACTCGCTCGCCGACGCCGCCGAGGCGCACGGCACGCTCGCCGGCTGCCTGTGCGCTGCCGCAGGCTATCGCTTCGAGGACTGGCTGCAGGAGATCCTGCCCGCCGGACAGGCGGGCGCACCGGCCAGCGCGGCGCTGCACGAGCTCTACGAGGCGACCAGCGGCGCACTGATCCAGCCGGACATGCAGTTCGAGCTGCTGCTGCCGGAGGATGGCGCGCCGCTCGGCGAGCGCACGCTGGCGCTGGCGCACTGGTGCCAGGGGTTTCTGTACGGCCTGGGCGCCGGCAGCATCCAGGATGCGAGCGAGCTGCCCGGCGAGGTGGGCGAGATCGTGCGTGACTTCATCGAGATCACGCGCGCCGGCCTGGAGGGCGAGGCGAGCGATGAGGGCAACGAGAACGCCTACGCCGAGCTGGTCGAATTCGTGCGGGTGGGCGTGCAGCTCCTGTTCGAGGAACTCGCCGAGGCGCGCCTGCCCAAGGCGGCGCCGGCGCCGCTGCACTGAAGGACCATGGCCCGGGACGAATTCGCGCGCCGCCGCCGCGCGCTCATGCGGCAGATGGGGCGCGACTCGATCGCCATCCTGCCGGCCGCCCCGGTGCGCCACCGCAACAACGACGTCGAGTATCCCTACCGCCAGGACAGCGATTTTCACTACCTGACCGGCTTCAACGAGCCCGAGGCGGTGGCGGTGCTGGTGCCGGGGCGCACGGCGGCCGAATACATTCTGTTCACGCGCGAGCGCAACCCCGAACGCGAGACCTGGGACGGCCGGCGCGCCGGCCCCGCCGGCGCCAAGCGTGACTTCGGCGCCGACGATGCCTTCCCGGTCACCGACCTGGACGAGATCCTGCCGGGACTGCTGGAGAACCGCGCGCGCGTCTTCTACACCATGGGCGCGTACCCGGACTTCGATCAGCGCATGGTCGGCTGGGTCAACGGCCTGCGCACGCAGGCGCGCAACGGGCGCCATCCGCCGCAGGAATTCGTGGCCCTCGATCACGTGCTGCACGACATGCGGCTGTTCAAGTCGCGCCACGAGCTCGAGCTGATGCGCACCGCGGCGCGCATCAGCGCCCGCGCCCACCAGCGCGCCATGCGCTTCTGCCGTCCCGGCGCCACCGAGTACCAGGTGATGGCGGAGCTGCTGCACGAGTTCCGCCGCCACAACGCCGATACCGCCTACCACCCGATCGTGGGCGGCGGCGCGAACAGCTGCATCCTGCACTACCGCGAGAACGACCAGCCGCTCAGCTCCGGCGACCTGCTGCTGATCGATGCCGGCTGCGAGTACGAGAACTACGCCTCCGACATCACGCGCACCATCCCGGTGAGCGGGCGCTTCAGCCCGGCGCAGCGCGCGGTCTACGAGGTGGTCCTCGAGGCGAACCGCGCCGCGATCGCCGCGGTGCGCCCGGGCAATC
>DATJVL010000018.1:0-55271 GCA_035501795.1 Steroidobacteraceae bacterium | reverse complement strand
TCGCGGATCTCCGTAGAGATCGCGCCGCGTCCGGCTGCACTCAGCTGTGCCTGGTAGGCGCGCCGGGAAGCCTCGGCCGCCTCGCGCTGCTCGGCACCGTGGGTGTAGATGGCGGAGCGGTACTGGGTGCCGACATCATTTCCCTGGCGCATGCCCTGAGTGGGGTCGTGCGATTCCCAGAAGACCTTGAGCAGGTCCTCGTAGTCGACCTTCTGCGGGTCGTAGATCACGCGCACGACCTCGGCATGTCCCGTGTCGCCGCTGCAGACTTCCTGGTAGGTCGGATTCGGGGTTAAGCCGCCCGCATAACCCACCGCGGTCGAGTACACCCCCGGCAGCTGCCAGAACAGCCGCTCGGCGCCCCAGAAGCAGCCCATACCAAACACGGCCTCCGCCAGGCCCGCGGGGAATGGCGGCTTGATGCGGTGCCCGTTGACGAAGTGGTTCGGCGCAACCTGAAGCGTGGTGGTGCGTCCGGGCAGGGCCTGTTCGGGGGCGGGAAGCGTGGATTTCTTGCGGAACAGTGCCATGAGGAAACCTCCTGCAGCCGGGCCACGTAGTGTGGGGATGGCTGCGCCGCGACTCAAGCGCACCGGGCCGGACGCGCTTGCCGCGCCGCGGCGGCGCCCCTTAAGCTTCGTGCCATGGGCATCAGCCAGCCGCAAAACCTGCGTTCCCTGCCGATCGAACGCCTCCGCCCCTACGGCATCCGCGTCAGCCTCCCCCCCGGGGACCCATTCCGCAAGCTTCTGGGCCCGGAGTGGCAACGACTGCACTGGTACAGCAGCCCGGAGGAGCGCGATGCCGCGCTTGCCGAGATGAGTCGCCGCCACGAATACTCGCGCTCGCTCGACAAGCCCGCACTCGTCTTCCAGAAGATCGAGAAGCTCGCCGAAAGCCGCGGGCTCTAGGCCCGGCGGACCCGCATGGCGGGCCCGTCTTCGTTGCGCTCCAGACTCAGGATGAGAGGTGCCGATGAACGCATCCACTGCCTTTCCCTACGCCACTTACCTCGACCTCAAGTTCGAGCCGCTGACGGTGGTCGACGTGCCACGCCTGATCAGGGACTGCCGCGACCGTTGGTACAACCAGACGCTGTGTGCGGTCAACGATTCGGTGATGCGCCTCGGCGTCATGCAAGGCGAATATCACTGGCACAAGCACGACAACGACGATGAGTTCTTCTTCGTGCTCGAGGGCAGCTTCTGGATCGATCTCGAGGGGCGCTCGGTCGAGCTCAAGCCGTGGCAGGGCTTCGTGGTCCCCAAGGGCATCGTGCATCGCACGCGCGCCCCCCAGCGCGCCGTGATCCTGATGGCGGAAACGCGCGCCATCGTGCCCACGGGCGACCCTTGAGCCTTCAGAAGGTGCGGCCTAAGAACAGGTAGAACTGCTGGTTGCCGTGCTCGTCGAAGCCGGTGGCCAGGAACAGCGGCCCGAGGAAGGTGTCCATCCCCAGAAAGATGCTGGCGTCCTTCTGGGTGTTGGAAATGCTCGCATCGCTGCGCAGCTGCCACACGTTGCCCATCTCCAGCGACACACCGAGGTAGGTGGGCACGTCGAGATAGCCCGGGCCTCCGCGGCCGATCTGGCGGTAGTACAGGCCGCGCAGGATGCCGAAATTGGGCCCGAGCAGCGAATCGGCGCGCAGCCCGGAGAGGTTGAGAAAACCACCGAGCGTGAACAGCTGGTTGATGTCGGTGACCTGCGATTGCAGCGTCATGCCGCCGGAGGCGCCGAGCTGCAGGGTGTCGCGCCCGGATGTCCACGCCCCCACGTAGTGCAGCGTCAGCTGGTCCGACCCGGGCGTGCTGCCATTGACATCGTGCACGC
This sequence comes from Steroidobacteraceae bacterium, assembly GCA_035501795.1. Taxonomy (GTDB): domain Bacteria; phylum Pseudomonadota; class Gammaproteobacteria; order Steroidobacterales; family Steroidobacteraceae; genus 13-2-20CM-66-19. The sequence goes on along the minus strand of DATJVL010000018.1, from coordinate 53,438 downwards.
CGCTCCATTGCAGCTCGGCGCGCTGGCCGCGATGCGGGAAGTTGATGTCGTCGAGCCGGTCGTAGGTGAAGCGCACGAAGAAATTGGTCGTGTCCCAGGGCGGCAGATCCGGGAGGTTCGCGTCGGTCGGGTCGCCGATCTTCAGCCGCACGTGCCCCTGCTCGCGCTCGATGCCGGCGCGGATCTCCCCCCAGTTGCTGAACTGGCGCCCGAAATCGGCGCCATAGGTGAAGCTGTGCACGCGGTATTCAGCCAGCACCACCTGCCCGGAGGAGGTCTGGGACTTGCAGTAGGAAGCCTGCCCGACCTCGGGGGGATTGCACACCAGGTCGATGTCGTGAGCCAGGTCCTGCACGTGCGGCATCACGAACCAGGGGGAGAACGGGGCCAGCGGCATGAACAGCTCGGTCCCGATCTGCGAGGTGCTGCCGACCTGCAGGTCCGTGGCCCATTCGCCGGCGTTGCGCGTGACGCCCGTGACGACCAGGCGCACCGCCGCGCTGTAGGTGGAATTGCCCTCGAAGTCGTCCTGCAGGCTCAGCCCGAAGCGCAGGTAATTCGGGCCCTGCGAGTTCGGGCGCGCGTTGATCGCCAGACCGTAGCGCTCCTCGGTGCCGACGACGTGATAGTCGAGCGTGTCCAGGCCACCGCGGCCGTAGAGTGCGGTAATGCGCCGCGCGACCTCGTCCGGGTCAAGCGGCTTACCGAGCATGCCGTTGAAGAGATTGTCGGCGGCCGGCACGTAGTGCTCCGAGCCGGACTCGACGCGCACGAAGTCGATCTTAGGCGGCGCCATGCGCGGCGCCTCGCGCAGCGCCACGTAGCCTTGCATCTGGGCCTCGCTGATGCCGAGCGGGGCGAGCTCGGCGCTCTTGTTGCGCGCGGCCACCTCGCCCGTGCTGATGGTGCGGGCTACCAGCCCGAAATCGAACGAGGAGGTATTGCCGAGCTGCGGCTGGATGAGGATGTCGTGCGCGGTCAGCGTCGCGAGCTGTGCGGCGGCGTTGTGCCGGATCAGGATCGCCAGCATCTGGTTGGATATCACCGGGATGCTGCTGAGCTCCTGCCGCGGCAGCAGCGGAAAGCCGACGTCCACGACGATCACGATGTCCACGCCCATGGCACGCGCGATGTCCACCGGCACGTTGTCGGCGATGCCACCATCGACCAGCAGGCGGCCCTCGCGCTCCACGGGTGCGAACACCCCGGGCGCGGACAGGCTGGCGCGCATGGCGGTGGTCAGGTCGCCCGAGCTCATGACCACCGCGTCGCCGGTCTCGAGGTCGGTGGCGACCGCGCGGAAGGGGGTCGGCAGCTCATCGAAGTTGCTGACGCGCGCCACCGGCAGCGTCAGGCGCCGCAGCGTCTCGGTCAGGTGCTGGCCCTGGATCAGGCCGCGCGGCAGCACGACCCGGCCGTCGCGAAAGCCGAGCGGAAATTTGACCAGGAACTCCGCATCCTCCTGCTTGCGGCGCAGCGTCAGATCCTCGCGCGGCGGGCGGTCGCGGAAGGCATCCTGCCAGTCGATCGAGGTCATGAGCTTCTCGATCTGGCGCGGGCTCAGGCCACTGGCGTACAGGCCGCCGACCACCGCGCCCATGCTGGTGCCGGCGATCGCATCGATCGGCACGCGCATGTCCTCGAGCACCTTGAGCACGCCCACGTGCGCCGCGCCGCGCGCGCCGCCGCCGGATAGCACCAGGCCGATGCGCGGGCGGTGTGCCGTGTCGGCGGACGGCGGGTTGGGCTCGGGGGTGCTCTGCGCCCAGAGCGCCGGAGCGATGAGACACAGGACCGTGAGGCAAAGACCCGATGCCGCGCGCCGGGGCGTGGTCCGTGTGTAACTCACGGGCACCAAGAATAGCAGCATGCGGCAGGGAAGCGCTGCAGGGTGGGTTCACGGATAATGCGCGCCATGTCCTCGCTCGCGGCACTCCGGCACGCAGGGGCGGCCGGTGTGCTGCTCGGCACGCTGGCACTGCTGCCGGCCGCGCAGGCGCAGACGCGCGCCACCAGCGACTGGGGCTACTACGGCGGCGATGGCTTCGGGCGTCGCTTCTCGAGCCTGGACCAGATCAACCGCGGCAACGTCGCGCAGCTGGCGCCGGCCTGGACCTACCGCACGGGCGAGCTCGGCGCCGGCTTTGCCCGCGCCGGCAGACTCACCTTCGAGGCAACCCCGGTGCTGGCCTACGGCGCGTTGTACCTTGAGACCGCCACCAACATCGTGATCGCACTCGACCCGCAGAGCGGCAAGGAGCGCTGGCGCTTCGATCCCCACATCGACCGTGCGCGGCACTACGCCGAGGCCAGTGCGCGCGGCGTGAGCCTGTGGGAGGACCGCAATCCGCAGGCCGCGCGCGAGTGCCGCCGGCGCGTGTTCACCGGCACGCTGGATGCGCGGCTGCTGGCGCTGGATGCCGACAGCGGCCGGCCCTGCGTGCAGTTCAATGGCTCAGGCTCGCTCGATCTGAGCCGGGGCGTGCGCGTGCGCGACGTGGGCGCCTATCTGGTCACCTCCCCGCCGGCGATCTTCGGCAACCTGGTGATCGTCGGCTCGGCGATCGGCGACAACCGCGCCGTGAGCCTCGAGCGCGGCATCGTCCGCGCCTTCGATGCGCGCAGCGGCGAGCTGCGCTGGTCCTTCGACCCCATCCCCGACTCCGCCGCCCACGCCGCCGCCGCCGAGTGGGATGCGCAGCAGGCCCAGGCCACCGGCGCGGCCAATGCCTGGGGCGTCATGACCATCGACGAGGAGCACGGCCTGGTACTGATTCCCACCGGCGCGGCGAGCCCGGATTACTACGGCGGCTTGCGGCTCGGCTCCAACCGCTTCGCCAACTCGCTGCTGGTGCTGGATGCCACCACCGGGCGTCTCGTCTGGCACGCCCAGCTGGTGCATCACGACCTGTGGGACTACGACCTCGCCGCGCAGCCGGTGCTCGGTGACCTCGAGCTGACCGGGGCGCCGGTGCCGGCGGTGATCCAGGCCACCAAGACCGGCATGCTGTATGTCTTCGAGCGCACGCATGGCCGTCCGCTGGTGCCGATCAACGAACAGGCGGTACCGGCGAGCCACGTGCCGGGCGAGCAGGCCGCGCGCACCCAGCCCTTTTCCAGCCTGCCCGCGCTGCTGCCACTGGGCCCGGTACGCACGGAGGACGCCTGGGGCATCACGTTCTGGGACCGCGCCCAGTGTCGCGCGCGCATCGCGGCACTGCGCAACGAAGGTCCGTTCACGCCGCCGGATCTCAACGGCACGCTGCTCATGCCCGGATACCTCGGCGGCGTTAACTGGGGCGGTATCGTCTTCGACGAGCAACGCCAGCGCGTGATCGCGGCCGTCAACCGGCTGCCGCTGGTGGTGACGCTGCTGAGCGCGCAGCAGTACGAGGAGCAGTCACGTTCGGGGCGCTTCCCGCATGCCGAGTTTGGCCGCCAGAGCGGCGCCCCGTACGGCATGCGGCGAGAGCCGCTGCTCTCCCCCTGGGGCCTGCCGTGTACGGCCCCGCCGTGGGGTACGCTGGCGAGCATCGACGTACGCCGCAACCGTATGGTCTGGCAGGTGCCCCTCGGCTCCACTGCGGGGCTGACGCCCTGGTTCGTCCCGGTGCGCGATTTCGGCACGCCGAACATGGGAGGGCCGATCGCAACCGCCGGGGACCTGGTGTTCATCGGCGCGGCGCTCGACAGCTACCTGCGCGCCTTCGACATCGAGACCGGCCGGGAACTGTGGAAGTACCACCTGCCGGCCGGAGGTCAGGCCACGCCCATGACCTATCGCGCCGGTCCCGAGCAGCGCCAGTACGTCGTGATCAGCGCCGGGGGACACGGCGCGCTCGGCACGCCGCGCGGTGACTACGTCATGGCGTTCGCCTTGCCGCCCAAGGCAACCCGGGCACAATAGCCCTTTCGCCACGAGAGGCTCGATGGCCTACCTCATCATCTCGCTGCTGATTCAGGCGGCCTTCATCATTCACGTGATCAAGACCGGCCGTAACACGCTGTGGATCTGGGTGCTCATCATTCCAGGGCTGGCGCTCGCGGGGATCCTCGCCTACGTGGTCGTCGAGATCCTGCCGCAGCTGTTGCGCAGCCGCACGGCGCAGCGCACGGCGCGCGGTCTGCGCAAGGCCATGGATCCGACGCGCGAGCTGCGCCGCTACGAGAGCGAGGCGCGCCTCGGCGGCAACGTCGCCAGCCGCCAGCGCTACGCGGAGGAGCTCGCGCGGCATGCGCGCTACGAGGACGCCATCGCCCAGTACCGCCAGGCGCTGAGCGGGCTCTACGAGCACGACCCCAATCTCATGCTGGGCCTGGCGCAGGCGCAGTTCGGCAAGGGCGATGCCGCGGGCGCGCGCGCCACGCTCGATGAGCTCATCCGGCTCAACCCGGACTTTCGCTCACCGGCCGGCCACCTGCTGTATGCGCGCGCCCTGGAGGCCGAGGGCAACGTCAGCAAGGCACTGGAGGAGTACCGCGTCGTGGCGGGCTCCTTCCCCGGCGCCGAGGCGGCGGTGCGCTACGCGCAGCTGCTGCAGGCGCAGGGACGGCGCGAGGAGGCGCGCCAGGTGGCGCAGGAACTGCTGCAGCAGGCGCGCATCGCGCCCGGGCACTATCGGCGCGCGCAGCGCGAGTGGCTGGAAGCGGCCGAACGCCTGGCGTAGCGACGCGAACGCTGCGCGGTGAGGGCCGCGCAGCCCAGGAGCGACAGCAGGTCGAGTGCCCCGCCGCCACCGCCGCCGGTGCTGCCGGAGCTGCTCCCGGAGGAGCCGCCGCCTGAGTCCTGCGAGGACGTGGGCGTATAGCTGACCGCGGCCAGGCAGGCCTGGGTACCGGCGCTCGCGGGCGAGGCCGAACTGACCGCGCTGGAGGTCAGCACCACCAGCGCCTCGTCGGTGCGCCCCGCATCATCGGTCACGGTGAGCATTAGCTGCTCGATGCTGGCGCCGGTGGGAGCGGTGACGCTTACCTGCGCGCTGTCGGGATTCGGCAGCGGCGGGGCGTTCGCCGGTTCGATGATGCTCCAGTGATAGCTGGCGAGCTTGGCGCCGCAGGCCGCGGCGCTGCCGCTGCCACTGAGCATGACTGTGCCGCCGGCCTTGACCTGGGCGGGCAGTGCCACCGCGGCGATCGGCCGTAGGGCCTGCAGCACCGCGCCGTTGGCGTTGGCCATGCCGGCGCCGCACACTGCAGTAGTGCAGACGCACTCGGTGGTCTGCAGGTCCTGCGCATTGGCCGGGACGTGGCAGGTGGGCAGGCCCACGGGCGCCGGAAACGGCGCGCTGGCCCCGAGCTGCAGGCGCTCGATCAGCTGCGAGGCGCTCAGGTTGCCGTTGACCGCGAGCATGAGCCCCGCGATCCCGGCGACGATCGGCGCCGAGAAGCTGGTGCCGACGTTGAAGTTGTACTCGTCCGTGTAAGTGTTGGCCGCGGGCACGGTCGTGCCGCTGTTGGTCGTGGTCTGGATCGAGTACAGGCATGGCTGGTTGCTGCCAATGTTCACGCAGTTGCCGGCGGGCGCGCTGAGGGCGACCTCGGGCCCGAGGCTGCTGTAGCCGACCTTGGTGCCCACCTGGCGCAGCCCGGCGACCGCCGCCACGCCATTGCAGTTGGCCGGTGCATCGACCGGCCCGCCTTCGTTGCCGGCGGAGACCACCACCAGCACACCGGCGGCGCCGAGGCGGTCGATGGTGTCCTGGTAGCTCTGCGGGCAGCTGCCGCTGGCACCGAGACTCATGTTGATGATGCGCGCCGGATAGGGGTTGGTGGGCACGCCGGACACCGGAAAGCCCGCCGCCCACGCCATGGCCGCGAGGATGTCCGAGTCGTAGCCGCCGCACTTGCCGAGTACGCGCACCGGCAGGATCCAGCCGCTCCAGGTGAGGCCGGCGATGCCGGTAGCGTTGTTGGTCAGGCCGCCGAGGATGCCGGCCACCCGCGTCCCGTGCCAGGAACTGTCGGACACCGTGCAGTCGCTGAACAGCGCCGTCTTGGTGTCCGCTTCGGTGACCCAGTCGCCGGGATCGGACGCATCCGCATTGCGGCCCTTGCCGCTGTTGCCGACCTGCACGTTGCTGATCATGTCGTAGCCGGGCAGCAGACGGTTATCGGTCGCGCTGCGCAGGTCCGGATGGTTGAAGCGTACGCCCGTGTCGAGCTCGGCGATCACCACCCCGTCGGTGCCGGTCGTCATCGTCCAGGCATCCGTGGCGTCCACCGCGGAGGCCTCGCCGTCCTGCAAATACCACTGCGAGGTGAACAGCGGATCATCGGGGGAGGCGTGCGCGTAACGGCGCTGGTCGAGCTCGGCGTACAGCACGCGCGGGTCGTGCCGCAGGCGCTTCAGGGTGCGTAGTGCCGACTCGGAGGAGCGGCCGCGCAGCAGGTGGATGCCGTCCACGATCGCGCGGGTCTCGAGCAACTCCACGCCGGTGCGCGCGGCGAGCGCGTCGAGCTCGGGACGCGCCTGCGCGTCGGCCGCCGGGCGCAGCTTTACCAGCAGACGCACGGGATCGGCGCTGGCGGCGGCGCTTGCGAGCGCCAGCAACGCGGCGAGTATGGCGGCGCCGCACGGGCCTGTTACGCGCATGGGCATGGGCGGCGACGATACCGGAAGGCTGGCAGGCCCGCCCGCGGTCACTGTGCAGAGGGTGATCGGGTTCGCGTTCCGCGCGGTATCTGTTGCGTGATGCAGTGGATATTGCCGCCCCCGAGCAGGATTTCGCGTGCCGGCACCCCCACGATCCGCCGTCCCGGAAACAAGCGGCGCAGCTGCCGCGCGGCGAGCGCGTCGGTGCGCGCGTCGAGCCGCGGCATCACGACGCCGCCATTGGCGATGTAGAAGTTGACGTAGCTGCCGGCGAGCCGCTCTCCGGCGCGACGCACCTTGGTGCCCTCGCGCGCCTCGACGCCGGCGGCCTCGCGCGCGCCGAGCGTGAGCGGTCCGGGCATGGGCAGGCGCGCGATGCGCAGGCGGCGGCCGCGGGCATCGCGTGCCTCCTGCAGCCGCTGCCAGGCCTCCTGCGAAATCGCGTACTGGGGATCACGCCGCCGCTCCGTCCAGGTGAGGCACACCGCCCCCGGGCGCACGAAGCAGGCGAGGTTGTCGATGTGGCCGCCGGTCTCGTCGTTGAATACACCGCGGCCGAGCCAGATCACCTGGGTCACACCGAGGTAGGCGCGCAGCTCGCGCTCGATGTCCTGGCGCGAGAGCTGCGGGTTGCGATTCGGATTGAGCAGGCACTCCTCGGTCACGAGCGCAGTGCCCTCCCCGTCCACGTGGATGGCGCCGCCCTCGTTGATGAGCGCGGCGCGATAGCGCGGCAGGCGCTCGATCTCGAGCACCTTGCGCGCCACCAGCTCATCCTGGTCCCAGGGAAAATACAGTCCGCCGGCCAGGCCGCCCCAGGCGTTGAAGTGCCAGTCGACGCCGCGCACCTCACCGCGCCGGTTGACGACGCAGGTGGGGCCAACGTCACGCATCCAGGCGTCGTCGTGCGCCATTTCCACCAGGCGAATTTCCGGCGCCAGCAGCGCGCGCGCTGCGCCGAAGTGCTCGCGCGAGACCCCGACGCTGACCGGCTCGAACTGCGCGATGGCCTGGGCCACCTGCGCAAAGGCCCGCTGCGCCGGTCGCGCCGCCTCGCGCCAGTTGTCGGCACGCTCCGGCCACAATAGCCAGCAGCCCGCGTGCGGCTCGTATTCCGCCGGCATGCGGAAGCCGTCGGCGGCAGGCGTGCCGCTGAGCGTGCGCGTCATTTGCGCAGGCGGCTGTTGCGAAAGCCGTACAGCGCGTAGATCGACATGCCGATGATGGTCCACACCAGCAGCCGCATCCAGGTGCCGTTGGAGAGCGTGACCGTGAGCCCGAGACACACCAGTGCGCCGAGGATGCAGGTAAACGGCGCCCACGGCACGCGGAAGGGGCGGTGCACGTCCGGGCGGGTGTGGCGCAGCACCAGCACGCCGACGCACACCACTGCGAAGGCGAGCAGGATGCCGATCGAGACCAGGTCCGCCAGCACATCAAGCGGAAACGCCCCGGCGATGAGCGCCGCCCCGAGCCCGGTGATGATGGTGGAGACGTGCGGGGTCTTGAAGCGCGGGTGGCAGCGCGCCATCGACAGTGGCAGCAGCCCGTCGTCCGCCATCGACAGCAGTATGCGCGGCTGGCCGAGGAGCGAGGTGAGGATGACGGAGGTCATGCCGGCGATCACCCCGAGCTTGACCGGCCAGCCGAGCCAGGCGAGCTGCGGGTGCATGTCCAGGGCGACCGCTACGGGGGCGGCCACGTTGAGCTTCTGGTACGGCACCATGCCGATGAGCACGCTCGCCATCGCGACATAGAGCACGGTCGAGATCGCCAGCGCGCCGAGAATGCCGAGCGGCAGGTCACGCTGGGGGTTACGCGCCTCGAGCGCCATGGTGGAAGCGGTATCAAAGCCCACGTAGGAGAAAAAGATGATGCCGGCTCCCTGCAGCACACCACTCACGCCGAAGTGCCCGAAGGTGCCGGCGTTGGCGGGCACGAACGGCCGGAAGTTGCCCGGGTCCACGTACTTCAGCCCAGCGACCACGACGACGACGATGATGCCGACCTTCAGGGCCACCATGAGGTTGTTGGCGCGGGCCGATTCGCGCACGCCCACGTACAGCACCGCCGTCATCGCCAGCACGATCAGCACCGCGGGCAGGTTCACCAGCGCCCCGGTGAGGCGCAGATGATCCTGCACCAGGCCTAGCGGTGCGTTCACCAGCGCCTCCGGCAAGTGGATGTGGGCATCGTTCAACAGGCTGACGACGTAGGCCGACCAGCTCACCGCCACGGTGGAGGCGGAGATCGCGTATTCGAGCAGTAGGTTCCAGCCGATGAACCAGGCCAGTGCCTCGCCGAGCGTCGCATAGGTATAGCGGTAGGCGCTGCCCGGCACGGGCAGGAAGGCCGCGAATTCCGAGTAGCACAGCGCCGCCAGCATGCTGCCGAAGGCGGCGATCATGAGCGACAGCGAGATCGCGGGCCCGCTCTGGTTGGCGGCCACCTGGCCGGTAAGCACGAAGATGCCGGTGCCGATGGTCGCTCCCAGACCGATGGTGGTGAGGGTCCAGGGACCCAGTACCTGCCGGAGGCGGCTCTTGTCGGCGGCATCGGCTGCCTCTACTGGGCGCACCGCGCACATCTCGCGCAGCAGCGCGGCCAGCCCCGCCGTGCGCGACTCGTCGCTTGCCTTTGCCATCATTCTCTCGTGCTGGCGGCGCGCCCCCCGGCGCCGCGCATGAGTCTCTCACAGCCGCCCGCGCGGTGGTTATGCGCCGCGCCGGCGCGGGTCCCTGTGCTAGCATTGCGCGCCCCGCGATGCCCGCTCACCGGCTGATCCCGCAGGAGATTCCGATGTCCACGCCCGCCACACCCCGGGCCACGCCGCCCGCCGACGGTGCCAAGATCACCATCACCGACGGCAAGCTGCACGTGCCCGACAACCCCATCCTGCCCTTCATCGAGGGGGACGGCACGGGACCGGACATCTGGCGTGCCTCGGTGCGCGTCATGGATGCCGCGGTGGCCAAGGCGTACGGCGGACGGCGGCGCATCCGCTGGATGGAGGTGTACGCCGGCGAGAAGGCTAACAAGCTCTTCAACACCTGGCTGCCCGAGGAAACCGTGGCGGCCTGCCGCGAGTACCTGGTCTCGATCAAGGGGCCGCTCACCACGCCGGTCGGCGGCGGCATCCGCTCGCTGAACGTGGCGCTGCGGCAGATGCTCGACCTGTACGTGTGCCTGCGACCGGTACGCTGGTTCAAGGGCGTGCCCTCGCCCGTGAAGCACCCGGAGAAGGTCGACATGGTGATCTTCCGCGAGAACACCGAGGACATCTACGCCGGCATCGAGTTCGAGTCCGGCACGCCGGAGAACAAGAAATTCCTGGAGATGTTCCGCCAGGCCTTCCCCAAGGCGTACGCGAAGATCCGCTTTCCGGACAGCTCCGGGGTTGGCATCAAGCCGGTGTCGCAGGAGGGCTCCGAGCGGCTGATCCGCGCCGCCATCCAGTACGCCGTCGCCAACCGGCGCAAGAGCGTGACGCTGGTACACAAGGGCAACATCCAGAAATTTACCGAGGGCGCGTTCCGCAACTGGGGCTACGCGCTCGCCGAGCGCGAATTCGCCACGCACACCTATACCTGGGAGCAGTGGGAGCGCAGCAAGGCCGCGCGCGGCGAGAAGGAGGCCAACGCGGAGATGGATGCCGCCCGGCGCGCGGGGCGCGTCATCATCAAGGACGCGATCGCCGACATCACCCTGCAGCAGGTGCTCACCCGCCCGGACGAGTTCGACGTGATCGCGACGCTCAACCTGAACGGCGACTATCTCTCCGACGCGCTCGCGGCGCAGGTCGGCGGCATCGGTATCGCTCCCGGCGGCAACATCAACTACCTCACCGGCCATGCCGTGTTCGAGGCCACGCACGGCACGGCACCTAAGTACGCCAACCTCGACAAGGTCAACCCGGGCTCGGTGATCCTCTCGGGCGAGATGATGTTCCGCTACATGGGCTGGACCGAGGCCGCCGATGCGATCATCACGGCCATGGATCGCACCATCGGCCAGAAGCTCGTCACCTATGACTTCGCGCGCCTCATGGAGGGGGCCACCGAGGTGTCCACCAGCGCCTTCGGTGATGCGCTGATCCGCAATCTCTGACGGCCGTGCCGCAGCGCCACGGCAAGGCGCCGCGGGCGACCGGATACTCCGGCACGCCGCTGGCACAGAAGCTCGGCATCCGGGCGCAGTGCCGGCTGTACGTGCGTGGCGCGCCGAGCGGCTATGCGCGCCTGATCGGCCGACTTCCCGCGGGCGCGGCGTTTGTGTCCAGGCTGGATGCAGCGACGGATCTGATACATCTGTTCAGCACGCAACGCAATGAGCTTGCGACGCTGCTGGGCTCGATCCGCGAAAACATGCGTCCCGATGCTGCGATCTGGGTGAGCTGGCCGAAAAAGTCCGCGGGGGTGCCGAGCGAGCTCACCGAGGACGTGGTGCGCGAGCTTGCCCTGCCGCTGCAGCTGGTCGACATCAAGGTGTGCGCCGTCGATGCCACCTGGTCGGCCCTGAAGCTCGTGGTGCGCAAGGCGGCGCGCCCTGCGCCAACGCGCACGCCGGCGCGCCGCGCCGCACACCCGCGATGACGACACACCCTCCTTCCCTGATCGAGCTGCTGCGCCGCGTGCAGGCCATCGCGCAGAGCGGGCTCGCCTTCACGAGCGACCCTTACGACCGAGAACGCTACGAGCAGCTGCAGCGGCTCGTCGCGGCCGCCTTCACCAGCGAGCTCGCCGTGCCACCCGCGGCTGCCGCGCGCTTCTGGGAGGGCGAAGTCGGCTACGCCACCCCCAAAGTCGAAGTGCGGGGCGCGGTCTTCACTGGGGATCGGGTGCTGCTGGTGCGCGAGCGCAGCGATGGCCGCTGGACGCTCCCCGGCGGCTGGGTGGACGTGAACGATGCGCCCTCGGAGGCCGTGGCGCGCGAGATCGAGGAAGAATCGGGCTTCCGCGCCCGCGCGGTAAAGCTCGCGGCGCTCATCGACCGGCGCCGTCATCCGCACCCGCCGCACGTGCATCACATCTACAAGCTGTTTTTCCTGTGCGAGCTGCTCGGCGGCGAGGCCGCCTGCAGCCACGAGACCGACGCTGCCGCGTTCTATCCGGTGACGGCGCTGCCGGAGCTGTCGCTCGGCCGCATCCTGCCGCAGCAGATCGCGCTCTTGTACCGCCATCAGCTGCAGCCCTCGCTGCCGACCGACTTCGACTAGCGCGAACGTGGCAGCAGCGCCGGAGAACCGCCCGCCCGATGGCCGCCAGTGCGCGCGCGCCCTGGTGGAGGCCTTCGCGCGCTACAACGCGGAGTTCCGTGCGATCACGCGCCGCGCGCCACTGCGCTTCGACAACCGTGACTGGCGCGGCAGCCAGCACGATGCCGTGGAGCGCATCGAGCTGTACGATCGCTTCGTCAATCAGACCATCGAGGAGCTCAAGGAAGCACTCGGCGGCCGGGCGCGCGAGCGCGCCCTGTGGCAGGAGATCCACCGCGAGTTCGCCGCGGCCATCACCGAGCTGCCCGATCCCGAATTCACCAAGACATTCTTCAGCTCCGTCAGCCGCCGGCTGTTTGGCACCGTGGGCGTGGCGCCGGACATCGAGTTCGTCGCGACTGACCTGGACCCGCTGGCCAGCGTGCGCAGCGCGGTCGGCACCAATACCTATCTCAATCACGGCTCGCTGCCGCTGCTGTTCGAGGACCTGCTGGGTGACGTGCGCTTCCGCTCGCCGTGGCGCGACCTGGACAAGAGTATCGCTCACGTCACCACCGAGGTGCGCAGCGCGCTGGCCGCCGAGGGTGAGCCTCGCCAGGTGGACAGGGTCGAGGTGATCCGGCCGGTGTTCTACCAGATCACGCGCGCCTACGTCGTCGGCCGCGTGGTGGGCCGCAATTTCGTACTGCCGCTGGTGATCGCGCTCAAGAACACCGACGGCGGCGTGCTGGTCGATGCGGTCATGCTGTCTGTGGATGACATCAGCATCGTCTTCAGCTTCACGCGTTCGTACTTCCACGTCGACCTCGAGCGCGTCGCCGAGGCCGTGGTGTTCCTCAGGTCGATCATGCCGCGCAAGCCGGTGAGCGAGCTGTTCACCGTGCTGGGACGCGCCAAGCAGGGCAAGACCGAGCGCTATCGCGAACTCATGCGGCACATGGAGCAGACCCAGGACCAGTTCACCCACGCCGCCGGCGAGCGCGGCCTGGTCATGGTGTGCTTCACGCTGCCCTCATTCGATGTGGTCTTCAAGGTGATCCGCGACCGCTTCGCCTACCCGAAGACCGTGCTGCGCGATGAGGTGATGGCGAAGTACCGGCTGGTCTTCATCCACGATCGCGCCGGTCGCCTGGTCGATGCCCAGGAGTTCCGCCGGCTGCGCTTCCCGCGCGCCCGCTTCGCCCCCGAGCTGCTGGCGGAACTGGAGGCGGAGACCGGCCAGACCGTGCACACGGACGGCGAGGATCTGGTCTTCGACCACATGTACATCGAGCGGCGCATGACGCCGCTGAACCTGTACCTGCGCAGCGCCAGCGCGGCCGACGCCGAGCAGGCGGTGCTCGACTACGGTCAATGCATCCGCGACCTGGCCTACACCAACATCTTCCCGGGTGACCTGCTGCTGAAGAATTTCGGCGTCACACGCCACGGGCGCGTCATCTTCTATGACTATGACGAGCTGTGCCAGGTGACCGACTGCACCTTCCGCGACGTACCCGAGGCCACCAACCCCGAGGACGAAATGCGCGGCGAGGCCTGGTTCTACGTGGCCGAGAACGACGTGTTCCCGGAGACCTTCCTGCGCTTCCTCGCCTTCAGCGACTCGCAGCGCGCCGCGCTGCTGCGGGTGCACGGGGAGATCCTCACCGCCGCCTTCTGGCGCTCGGTGCAGCAGCGGCTGCGCGAGGGCGAGGTGGTCGAAGTGCTGCCCTACCAGCCGCACCGGGTGCGCGTCGCCGGCAGCCTCTGCTAGGAGGCGCGACTCAGGCGCCGGCAGCCTCGAGCGCGCGCGCCAGATCGGCGAGCAGGTCTTCAGCGTCCTCGAGGCCGATCGACAGGCGCACCGTACCCGGGGTGATGGCCGACTGGCGCTGCTGCTCCGCGGACAGCTCGCGCGTGGCCATCATCTGCGCCGTCACCAGCAGCGATTCGGTCGAGCCCAGGCTCGCAGCCAGGGCGAACAACTGCAGCGTGTCGGCAAAGCGGCGCGCGGCCGCGGCACCGCCCTTGAGGTCGCAGCTCACGATGGTGCCGAAGTCCTGCATCTGCGCGGCGGCGAGTGCGTGCTGCGGGTGCGCCTGCAGCCCCGGGTAGTGCACCCGCGCCACCGCCGGGTGCGTCGCCAGGTAAGTGGCGATGCGCGCGGCGGTCGCACTCTGCGCCTGGTAGCGCACGAAGTAGGTCTTCAGGCCGCGCAGGATGAGGAACGCGGCATGTGGGTCGAGGGTCGCACCGAGCACGCCGAAGTCGGCGCGCAGGGCGCGAATGAGCTCCGCGCTGCCGATCACCGCGCCGCCCATGACGTCGCCGGCCCCGGAGGCGTACTTGGTCAGGCTGTGGACGAACAGGTCCACCTCGTACTGGCCATGCTGATGGAAGCCGGCGAAGGTGTTGTCCATGACGGTGAGCGCGCCGGCCGCACGCGCCAGCCGCGTAAGCAGCGCCAGGTCGGCGATCTTGGTCACCGGGTTGGTCGGGCTCTCGAACAGCACCAGTCGCGTCGGCTGCGTGGTCAGCACCCGCTCGATGCCCGCCGTGTCCTCGATGGACAGCATGGTGTGCGCGACTCCGAAGCGCGCCAGCAATCGCCGGATGAGGTAGCGCGTCGGGTTGTAGGTCTCGATGAAGCACAGGACGTGATCGCCCTGCTTGGTGAGCGCAAGCAGCGTCTGCGAGATCGCGGCCACCCCGCTGGCGGTCACCAGGCACTCGGCACGCCCCTGCAGCTCGGCCAGCAGCAGCTCGAGCTGGCGCGTGGTCGGGTTGGATGCGCGACTGTAGAAGAACCCGGCTCGCTCGCCGCGGAAGTAGCGCTCGGTCTCCTCGAGCGTCTCGAACTCGAACTTCACCGACTGGTAGATGGGCGCCACCAGCGCGCGGTTGTCCGGCGGCAGCGCCACCTCGGGCGGGTGATTGACGCGCGTGGGCTTCTTCATGCGATCAGACAGCCCCTCAGGGCTGCTCCAGGGTAAACGCGTCCGCATCGAGGTGCGCCGGGAAACGCTCGCGGAACGCCGCAAGCCGCGCGTGCTCCAGGCCAACGGTGGCGACCGCCGCCTGATCCTGAAGCTCGAGCAATGGCTGGCCCAGGTAGTCGATGACGGCGCTGTCACCGGCGTAGGGCACGTCGGCGCCGTCGCGACCCACCCGGTTCACACCGACCACGTAGCACTGGTTCTCGATCGCCCGCGCGCGCAGCAGCGTGCGCCAGGCCAGCGCGCGTAGCGCCGGCCAGTTGGCGACATACAGCAACAGCTCGTACTCCAGCTGTGCGCGGCGGCGGCTGAAGACCGGGAAGCGCAGGTCATAGCACACCAGCGGGCAGATGCGCATTCCCCGCCAGGGGATGCTCCAGGCCGAGCGCCCGGCGCTGAAGTGCTCATGCTCGCCGCCCATGCGGAACAGATGCCGCTTGTCGTAGTGCCGTGCCTCCCCGGAGGGCAGCACGAACAGCAGGCGGTTGAAGTAGTGTCCGTCGACGCGCGTTATCACGCTACCGGTGACCGCAGCATCGAGCGCAGCGGCCTGCTCGCGCAGCCAGGCGAGGGTCGCGCCCTCGGGCTCCTCGGCCAGCTGCGCCACCTGCATGCTGAAGCCGGTGGTGAAGGTCTCCGGCAGCACGACCAGGTCGGTGGTGCCGGCGAGCGGCGCGAGCAGCGCGCCCAAGGCGCTGCGGTTGCCGGCCGCGTCTTGCCAGCACAGTGGCTGCTGCACCAGCGAGATGCGCAGCGCGCTCACGCCCCTGCCCTGCCGCGCAACCGGGCCGCGAACTCATTCAGGCGCACCGCGGCTTCATCAAGGGTCGCGTCGTGCTTGGCGATGCACAGCCGCACGCAGCTAAGCGGCGGCGGGTTCTCGTAGAACGGTGATAGCGGGATGCTCGCGACGCGCGCCTCGGTCAGCAGCCGCTCGGCGAAGGCCACGTCGCCCGGCGGCGCGAACGCGGAGAAGTCCAGCAGCTGAAAGTAGGTGCCCTGGGCAGGCGGCAGCTCGAAGCCCGAACCGGCGAGCGCGGCGCGCAGGCGGTCGCGCTTGGCCTGGAAGAACTGTGCCAGCCCGGCACCGGTGTCGGGCTGCTGCTCCGCGAGGTAGGCGGCGATGGCGTGCTGCGCCATGTGCGAGATGCTGAAGGTGTTGAATTGGTGCACCTTGCGCAGCTCGGCGGACAGCGCCGGTGGCGCCACGCAGTAGCCGACCCGGAGCCCCGTGGCATGCAGCGTCTTGCCGAAGGAGAAGACGGCGAAGCTGCGGGGGGCGAGCTCGGCGTGCGTGAGCACCGAATGGTGACGGGAGCCGTCGAACACCATGTGCTCGTAGACCTCGTCCGAGAGCACCAGCGTATCGCGTCCGCGCAGCAGCTCGCCCAGCATGTCCAGGTCGGCCGCCGTCGCGATCGTGCAGGCGGGATTGTGGGGGCTGTTGAACAGCACCAGGCGGGTGCGCGCGCTCAGCAGTGCGCGCACCCGCTCCCAGTCATAGCGGAAGCCCGGCAGCGTCAGCGGCACACGCAGGCAGCGCCCGCCGGCCAGCCGCACCGCCGGCTCGTAGGAGTCGTAGGCGGGATCGAAAGCGATCACCTCGTCGCCGCCGCCCACGACCGCCAGGATCGCCGAGAAGATGGCCTCGGTGGCGCCCAGCGTCACCGTGATCTCCCGTTCCGGGTCGCTGCGCAACCCGTAGCTGCGCCCGAGTTTCGCCGCGATGCGCTCGCGCAGCGCCATCAGTCCCTCCATCGGCGCGTACTGGTTGTGTCCTGCCTCCATAGCGGCGGTCATCAGCTGCGTCAGGCGCGGATCGATCGGGTAGTCGGGATAGCCCTGCCCGAGATTGAGCGCATCGAGCTCGCGCGCGCGCCGGGACACCACGGTAAAAATCGTGGTGCCGACCTCGGGCAACTTGCTGTCAGGCCTGCGCATCGCCCGCCGCCAGGGCGGCCCCGATGACGCCGGCCTGATTGCCAAACTGCGCCGGCCGCAGTTGCGCGCGCGCGTGCAGGTACGGCGCGAACTCGGTAAAGCGCTCGCTCACGGCCCCGCCGAGAATGAACAGGTCCGGCCAGAACAGCCGGTCCATGGTCTGCAGGTATTCGTCGACGCGCGCGGCCCAGGCGGGGAAGTCGAGGCGCTCAGCCGTGCGCGCGTGCGCCGAGGCACGCTTTTCGGCGTCCATGCCGCGCAGCTCCAGGTGGCCGAGCTCGGTGTTGGGAAACAGACGGCCGCCGGTGAACAGCGCCGTGCCGATGCCGGTGCCGAGCGTGACCATGATCACAGTGCCCTGGCAGCCGCGACCGGCGCCCCAGCGCATCTCGGCGAGCCCGGCCGCGTCCGCATCGTTGAGGAACAGCACCGGCCGCCCCAGGGTGCGCGAGGTCAGCTCCTCGGCGGCGGCCCCGATCCATGAGGAGTCGATGTGGGCCGCCGTCCAGGCGATACCCGCCTTGATCACGCTCGGGAAGGCCACGCCCACTCGCCCGGACACCGCAGCGTGCATCCCGGCGAGCTCGCGCAGGACAGCCGCGAGCGCCGCCGGCGTCGCCGGCCGCGGCGTGGGGACCGACTTCAGTGACCCGCTGAGCCGGCCGCTGGTGATGTCGACGGCACCGGCCTTGATCGCCGAGCCACCCACATCGATGCCGAGCACGAGCTGCACCACCGCTGCCTCACAAGTTGGCCGCGGCTGCCAGCTGCAGGTCGCGGGCGCGGCGCTGCTCGCGGTAGCGCATCCATACGGTTGAGATCGCGATTCCGGTAGCCACCAGCATCACCATGATCGTCGCCAGGGCGTTCACGTCTGGCGTCACCCCGAAGCGTACCTTGGAAAAGATCACCATCGGGAGGGTGCTCGAGCCCGGCCCGGCCACGAATTGCGTGATCACCAGATCGTCCCAGGAGAGCGTGAAGGCCAGCAGCCAGCCGGAGGCGATGGCCGGCAGGATGAGCGGCAGGGTGATGCGCCAGAAGACCTTCAAGGGGCGCGCCCCCAGATCCATCGCGGCCTCCTCCAACGACTCGTCGAACCCGACCAGGCGCGATTGCACCACGACGGTGACGTAGGCCATGCAGAAGGTGATGTGCGCGAGCGTGATCGTCACCGCGCCGACCCCCTTGGGCCAGCCGATCAGCTGCGCCATGGCGACGAACATGAGCAGCAGCGAGAGCCCCGTGATCACCTCGGGCATCACGATCGGCGCGGTGGTCATGCCGGCAAGCAGCGTGCGCCCGCGGAAGGTGCCGAAGCGCGCCAGAGCCATGCCCGCCAGCGTGCCGAGCACGACGGCGCCCGTAGCCGCGATGAGTGCGATACGGATCGAGAGCCAGGCGGCGCCGAGGATCTGGCCATTGTGCAGCAGCGCCACGTACCACTTGAGCGTCGGCGAATGCGGCGCGTCCCAAACCGTGACCAGGCGCGAGTTGTTGAAGGAAAACACGATCATCGAGATGATCGGCACGTACAGAAAGATCAGCCCGAGCACCAGCATGCAGCGCGCGAACAGCCCCGGGGACCTCATGGCGCGGACTCCAGCTCGCGCCGCTGCGCCCGCTGGAACAGCATGATGGGCACCACCAGCAGCAACAAGATGACGATGGCGACGGCGCTCGCCACCGGCCAGTCACGGTTCTCGAAGAACTCATCCGAGAGCACGCGGCCGATCATCAGCTGGTCGGTCCGACCGAGCAGCGTCGGAATCACGTACTCGCCGACCGCGGGAATGAACACCAGCAACGAGCCGGCCAGAATGCCGGGCAGAGACTGCGGCAGCGTGACGCGCAGGAAGGCGGTGAAGGGTCGCGCGCCCAGGTCGGCGGCCGCCTCCAGCAGCGCCAGGTCGTGCTTCTCCAGGTTGGCGTACAGCGGCAGGATCATGAATGGCAGGTATGAGTAGACGATGCCGATGTAGACGGCGAAGTCGGTCTGCAGCAGGGCGAGCGGCTGCTGAATGACGTGCAGCGACAGCAGCACGTTGTTGATGACGCCATTGTTCTTGAGCAGCCCGATCCAGGCGTACACCCGCAGCAGGAACGAGGTCCAGAAGGGCAGCACGATCAGCATCAGCAGCACCGAGCGGCTCGAGGGCGTGGCGCGCGCGATCGTGTAGGCCATGGGATAGCCGATCAGCAGGCAGCACAGCGTGGAGACCGCGGCGACCTTGAGCGAGTACAGATACGAGCTGAGGTAGAGCGAATCGGTGAATAGGAAGCGGTACGCGGACCAGTGCACTTCCAGCGACGGCGAGCCGTGATGCCAGGCGATGAGCGGCGTATAGGGCGGGATCGCCAGACGCACCTCGGAGAAGGAGATGCGGAACACGATGAGGAAGGGCACGAGGAACAGCAGCAGCAGCCATAGGGTCGGAATACCGGCCACCAGCCGTCGTCCGCCTGCGTGGGAGAGGTGCATCGGGCTACCCCGTCATTCCGTGAGCACCACGGGGCTCGAGCCGTGCCAGGAGAGCCATACCTTCTCCTCGCGCGCCAGCGGGCGCTCGCCGCCGCGCGTGGTGTTGGGCAGCGTGACGCGCAGCATCTTGCCCGACTCGATCTGCACCAGGTAGATCGACAGGTCGCCCATGTAGGCAATCTCGCGCACCGTACCGCGCACCAGGTTTTCGCCCGCGGTAGCGGCGGCCGGCTGGCGGCGGCTGATGCTGATCTTCTCCGGGCGGATGGCGGTCCACACGATCGCCCCGGGCGCGCACACCACCGCACGTTCGGCACGCACCGTGCCGCCAAGCTCGCCGCACGTGACCCGCACGCCCTCGGGCCCCTCCTGGCTCACCCGGCCCTCGAACAGATTCACCGAACCGATGAAGTCCGCGACGAAGCGGTTGGCCGGCGACTCGTAGATATCCGTCGGGCTGCCCACCTGCACGATGCGGCCGTGGTTCATGACCCCGAGCCGCGAGCCGAGAGTCATCGCCTCCTCCTGATCGTGCGTCACGACGATGAAGGTGACCCCGAGGCGCTGCTGGATGTTGA
Source organism: Steroidobacteraceae bacterium (assembly GCA_035501795.1). Classification (GTDB taxonomy): domain Bacteria; phylum Pseudomonadota; class Gammaproteobacteria; order Steroidobacterales; family Steroidobacteraceae; genus 13-2-20CM-66-19. The sequence goes on along the minus strand of DATJVL010000018.1, from coordinate 33,655 downwards.
TGAGCTCGAACTGCGTGTGCTCGCGCAGCTTCTTGTCAAGTGCCGCCAGCGGCTCATCCAGTAACAGCAGCTTGGGCCGCTTGACCAGCGCGCGCGCCAGGGCGACGCGCTGACGCTGCCCGCCCGAGAGCTGATGCGGCTTGCGCCCGCCGAGGCCGCCCATCTTGACGATGTCGAGGATCTCGCCCACCTTGCGCTTCACCTCATCCCGCGTGAGGCCTTCCTGCTCCAGCCCGAAGGCGACGTTCTTCGCCACGCTCATGTGGGGAAAGAGCGCGTACGACTGGAACATCATGTTGACCGGACGCTCGTAGGGCGGGATGCGGCTCATGTCGGCGCCGTCGATCTCGATGGTCCCCGAGGTCGGGGTCTCGAAGCCGGCCAGCATGCGCAGCAGCGTGGTCTTGCCCGAGCCCGAGCCGCCCAGCAGGCAGAACACCTCGCCACGGCGGATGTCGAGCGACACATCGTCGACGGCGACAAAATCGCCGAAGCGCTTGGTGAGGTGCGCAATGCGCACGTACGCGGCGGGGTCAGCGGCGCTGGCGACACTCACCGCAGGTCACCGGCAGGTTTCATGGCTGCTCTCTCTTGGCTCACTTGCCCGTCTTGAAGCGCGTCCAGGCGCGCGTCAGCAGGCGCTGATAGTCGGCCGGCCGCGCGCGCTCGGGCACCAGCCGCGCCCGCACGTCCGCCGGCGGGAACACTCCCGGATCGTTGCGCACCGACGGGTCGAGCGGCTGCAGCTCCGGGGACACCGCGTTGGCGTACTTGATCAGATTCGAGTTCTGCGCCGCCACCTCGGGTCGCATGAGATAGTCGATGAACAGATGCGCATTACGCACGTGCGGTGCGTCGGCCGGGATCACCAGCACGTCCAGGTTGATGATGGCACCCTCGTGCGGGATCGAATACACCACGTCGATCCCCTTGCTGGCTTCCGCGGCGCGGTCGTGCGCCTGCTTGATGTCGCCCGACCAGCCCATGACCAGGCACAGGTCGCCATTGGCGAGGTTGTCGATGTAGCGGGAGGAATCGACGTAGCGAAAGTACGGCCGTACCGCCTTGAGCACCTGCTCGGCGGCCTTCAGGTCCTCGGGCGAGTTGCTGTTGGGGTTTCGACCGATATACAGCAACACCGTGGCCACCACTTCGGAAGGTGCATCGAGGATCGACACGCCGCAGTCGGCGAACTTGGCGAGCACCTGCGGGTCAAAGATCATCCGCCAGCTGTCCACGGGCGCATCGGGCATGCGTGCCTTGATGGCCGCGGCGTTGTAGCCGACGCCGGAAGTGATCCACATGTAGTCGACCGCATACTGGTTGCCCGGATCATAGAGCGCCAGGGCGCTCTGGATGCCCGGATCCAGATTCTTCAGGTTCGGCAGCAGGCCCTTGTCGAGCTTGCGATAGATGTCCGCCTGTAACTGGCGCTCCATGAACGCGGCAGAGGGCACCACGATGTCGTAGTTGGTGTGGCCGGTGAGCAGCTTGGTCTCCAGGATCTCATTCGAGTCGAACACGTCATAGTTGACGTGGATGCCGGTGTCGCGCTCGAAGTCCTTGATGATCGAGGGCTGAATGTAGTCGGACCAGTTGTAGACGTTCAGCACCGGCTCGTTGGCGGTCGCGGCCGGCTCCTGCGCGGCCGGGCGCGAGCAGCCGGCGACCAGGGCCGCGCAGAGCAGCAGCATGCCGCACAGGTAGGAGGATCGGGGGGCGCTGGTCACGTCCTCTTCTTATATAACAGCACGCCGGCCCTGAGAAGGCGCGACGCCCGGCCCGCATGCTAGACGTTCAGCAGCAGGTGCTCACGCTCCCAGGAGCTGATCACCTGCAGGAACACCTCGTATTCGGCTTCCTTGACGATCGTGAACGCCTCGACGAAGGGCTCACTGAGCAGCTTCACCAGCGGTTCGCAGGCACGCAGCGCACGCAGCGCCTCATCGAGCGAGCGCGGCAGGCCGAACGGCAGATCGTGCGCGCTGCCGACGATCGGGTCGCTCGGCTGCACCCCCTCCACCATGCCGAGATAGCCGCAGGCGAGCGAGGCGGCCAGCGCGATATACGGATTGGCGTCGGCGCCGCCGACGCGGTTCTCCACACGCCGCGCCTGAGCATCCGACATGGGCACGCGCAGTCCGGCGGTGCGGTTGTCGTAGCCCCAGTGCACGTTGATCGGCGCCGACAGGTAGCGCGTCAGGCGGCGGTAGGAGTTGACATTGGCGCAGAACAGCGCCATCGCGGCCGGCAGGTACTTCTGCAGTCCGCCGATATGCGAGAAGAACAGCGCCGAGGGCGTGCCGTCGGGGTTGCTGAAGATGTTCTTGCGCGTCTTCACGTCCACCACGCTCTGGTGAATGTGCATGGCGCTGCCGGGCTCCTTGGCGTGTGGCTTGGCCATGAAGGTGGCGTACATCTTGTGTCGCAGCGCCGCCTCGCGCGCGGTGCGCTTGAAGAGGAAGGCCTGATCGGCCAGGTCGAGCGGCGCGCCGTGGATCAGGTTGATCTCCATCTGCGCCGGACCGTCCTCGTGGATGAGGGTATCGATCTCGATGTCCTGGTCCTCACAGAACTGGTAGATGTCATCGAAGTACGGGTCGAACTCGTTCACCGCCGCGATCGAATAGGACTGCCGTCCGGGCTCGGAGCGCCCGGAGCGGCCAACCGGCGGCTTGAGCGGATAGTCGGCGTCGCGGTTCTGCTCCACCAGATAAAACTCCAGCTCCGGCGCCACCACCGGTTCCCAGCCACGCTGCGCGTACAGTTCGACCACGTTGCGCAGCACATGGCGCGGCGCCATGGAGACGCGCCGGCCGTCGGCGTAGAAGCAGTCGTGAATTACCTGGGCCGTGGGCTCCGCGGCCCAGGGCACGCGCCGCACCGATTTCGGGTCCGCCTTGAGGACGATGTCGATCTCGGCAGGGCTCATGGCCTCGCCGGTGTGTGCCGGGTAATCGCCGGTGACGGTCTGCAAAAAGACACTCTCGGGCAGGCGCATGCCGCCGTCCTCGGCGAACTTCTCGGCGGGCATGATCTTGCCGCGCGCAATGCCGGCCATGTCCGGAATGATGGCCTCGACCTCGGAGATACCGTGATCGCGGAAAAACTGGCGGATCTCACTCACCATAGCCGTGGCCTTTCACTTGCTCTGCGCGCGCTCGAGACTCGCCTGCCCGAAGGCCGCGAACAGGGCGCGCGAAAACGCGTTCGCCATTACCTTCCACTCCGGATGCCACTGCACGGCGAGCGCGAAACGGCGTGCCTCGCGAACCCGGAATGCCTCGATCACGCCATCCGGCGCGCGCGCCTCGACCGCCAGCGGCGGCCCCAGGCGGTCGATCCCCTGGTTGTGCAGGGAATTGACGCGGACGCGCTCCTCGGAGGTGAGCGTGCGCAGCAGGCCGCCGGGCTCGAGCGTCACGTCGTGCGCCGGGCCGTACTGCACCTCAAGCGGCTGGCTCTCGTCATCGCGATGATCCAGGTGGCCCGGCACCTCGTGCAGCTTCTGGTGCAGCGTGCCGCCGAAGGCGACGTTCATCTCCTGGAAGCCCCGGCAGATGCCAAGTACCGGCACGCCGGCCTCGACCGCCTTGCGGATCAGGGGCAGCGTCGTGGCATCGCGCGCGGGGTCGTGCAGCGTGCCGGGCTCACTGGGCGTGCCCTGGTAATGCTGGGGCTCGACATTGGAGGGGCTGCCGGTGAAGAGCAGGCCGTCCAGCCGGGTGAGGAGCTCGTCGAAACCGAGCTCCTCAGCCAGCGAGGGAATCAGCAGCGGCACCGCCTGCGCGGCATCCATGACCGCGCGGGCGTACTTCTCCCCGACCATGTGGAAGGGGTGCTGACCGACCAGGCGGCGGTCGGCCGGGATACCAATGAGCGGGCGGGCGGCCATGACGGCTTCTTCCGGCGGCGTTTAATATCTTAAACAATCCGCCTTTTCAAACTCTCCGGGTTAGGTATGTATTAGAGCACAGGTCACCGGGAGAAGCCTGCGCTTGCGTCACGTTACATAAGGGCGCTAAGGGCCAAACCAAGGGGCTACCGGGCTGGCTGACGCTCCGGGGGGCTGATTTGCCGGCCGGTCGGCCCCCCCGCTATCCTCCGCACCCGCCCGTGCGGCGCGTCTGAATATCCTAAACACCGAAGGCCAAGAAGCATCCATGGCACGCCTCCCCTACGTCGCTTCCTACTACGCTGCCTCGGCCCGGGAAGCACCCGAACGAGCGGCGCTCGAGGGCGCGGTCGCGGCCGACGTGTGCGTGGTGGGCGGGGGCATTGCCGGCTGCTCGGCGGCGCTGCACCTGGCCGAACGCGGCCTGAAGGTGGTGCTGCTGGAGCAGAGCCGCATCGGCTGGGGCGCCTCGGGACGCAGCGGCGCCCAAGCCATTCACGGCATCGCCTGCGGGCAGGCGAAGCTGGCACGGCTGATCGGGGCAGCCGGGGCGCGCACGGTGTGGGACGTTTCGGTCGAGGGCCTGGCGCTGATGCGCGAGCTCATCCATCGCTACTCGATCGCGTGCGATTGGGCCGACGGCTACATGCTGGCGGCGATCAAGGAGCGGCACGAGCGCGAGCTGCGTGCCGAGCTCGAGGAGCTGCGCGAGGGCTACGGATACACGAGCCTGCGCTACCTGGCGCGCGAGGAGCTGCGCCAGCTGCTGGGGAGCGAGCGCTACCGGGCCGCACTGTACGACAGCAACAGCGGGCACCTGCACCCGCTCAACTACACGCTCGGGCTCGCCGCCGCTGCCGAGTCGCTCGGCGTGCAGATCCACGAAGGCACCCGTGCCCGCTCCTTCGTCACGACCGGCGGCAAGGTGCGCATCGCGACGGAGCGCGGCGAGGTCAGCGCGCGCCAGCTGGTGCTGTGCGGCAATGTCTACCTCGGCGAAACCGTGCCGGCACTGGCCGCCAAGATCATGGCCGTCGCGACCTACATCGTCGCCACCGAGCCGCTGGGAGCGGAGCGCGCCGCGCGCCTGATCGCCAACAACGCGGCCGTCAGCGACATGAACTGGGTGCTGGACTACTACCGCCGCTCGGCCGATCACCGGCTGCTGTTCGGCGGGCGCGTCAACTACTCAGGCTTCAAGTCCTTCGATGCCCCGAGCGCGACTCGCACCCGCATGCTCAACGTGTTCCCGCAGCTCAGCGACGTGCGCATCGAGTACGCCTGGGGCGGCGAGGTGGACATCACCCTCAACCGCGCGCCACACTTCGGCAGGCTCGCGCCCGAGGTGTACTTCCTGCAGGGCTTCTCGGGGCACGGCATCGCGCTCACCGGCATCGCCGGCAAGCTCATCGCCGAGGCGATCGCCGGCACGGCGTCGCGGTTCGACGTGTTTGCGCGCATTCCGCACGCCAACTTCCCCGGCGGCATGGCGCTGCGCCGCCCGGCGCTGGTGCTGGCAATGCTCTACTACCGCATCAAGGACATGCTCTAGGCGCGCGCGGCCTTCACAGCAGCTCGGCGATCTGTACGGCGTTGAGTGCCGCGCCCTTCAGCAGCTGATCGCCGGCCACGAACAGCGCCACCGAACGGCCGCTCGGGTCGCTGAGATCCTGGCGTATGCGCCCGGCGAGGATCGGCTCGCGGCCGGAAGCATCCTGGGGCATCGGAAAGTAGTTGCGCTCGGGATCGTCGACCAGCTTGACCCCGGGCGCCTTCTGCAGCAGCGCCCGCACCTCGCCCGCCGTCACGGGTCGCTCGCACTCGATGGTGATCGCCATGGCGTGCGCGCGCAGCACCGGCACCCGCACGCAGGTAGCGCTGACGCGGATCTGGGGGTCGGCGAAGATCTTGCGCGTCTCCTGGATGACCTTGGTCTCCTCCTCGTTGTAGCCGGTGTCCGGGTCGACGCGCGTGTTGTGGCTGAAGAGGTTGAAGGCATACGGGTGCGGCAGCACCCGCGGGGTGTAGGGACGCTCCTCCAGGTAGGCGCGCGTCGACTCGCGCAATTCCTCCATCGCGGCAGCGCCAGCACCGGAGGCCGCCTGGTAGGTGGCCAGCTGCAGCCGCACGATGCGGTTGACCCGGTGGATCGGCCACAACGGCGTTATGGAGATGATCGCGCAGCAGTTGGGATTGGCAATGATGCCGCGGTGGCTGCGCAGCGCCTGCGCGTTGATCTCCGGGACCACCAACGGCACCTGCGGGTCCATGCGGAAGGCCGACGAGTTGTCGATCACGGTCGCGCCGGCCCGCACCGCGAGCGGCGCGAAGCGCCGCGAGGTGCTGCCGCCGGCCGAGAACAGGGCGATATCGATGCCGGCGAAGCTCGTCTCGGTGAGCTCCTCGACGGTGAGCGGCGCCCCGTGGAAAGACAGCTGCTTGCCGGCGGAGCGTGCCGAGGCGAACAGCCGCAGCCGGGCGAGCGGGAAGCGCCGCTGCTCGAGGCAGCGGATCAGCTCGACTCCGACTGCGCCGGTAGCGCCGACGACGGCGACTACGGGCAGGGCGGCTTGCGGAAGCGCGGACATCTCATATCTCCGGTCGTAGAAACGAAGAGGCCCCGCCGCTGCCGACGGGGCCTCGCCAAGCTGGCGCTATGCCTTAAGTCAGCGCGCGCCCTCCGGCCGAAGCCCCCGCGGAGGGCTGCGTCGGGCTGGTGACGTGCGTCCTGGGCGTGGCGCAGAACATGAGTCGACGCTACCGCAAGCGCACCGGGCCTGTAAAGCAAGCGCAGCACGGTGCACGCACTTCGTTACGAGCAACTATCTGGTTGCATGTCTAGTAGCTGGGCGCGTAATATGCAACCAGAAGGTTGCTATATGAGCGATCGCATCGAGAAACGCATCGAGTTGCGCGCACCGGTCGCGCGCGTGTGGCGCGCCATCAGTGATCCGCGTGAATTTGGCACCTGGTTCAGGGTGAACATCGAGGGCCCCTTCATCCCCGGCCGCGAAGCGCAGGGCCAGATCACCCATCCCGGCTACGAACACGTGCGCTGGAAAGTCGTCATCCAGAAGATGGAGCCGGAACGGCTGTTCAGCTTCACCTGGTATCCCTACGCCGTCGACCCCAAGGTCGATTACTCCGGCGAGACTCCGACACTGGTCGAGTTCCGTCTGCAGCCGAGCGCGGCGGGCACGCTGCTCACGCTCACCGAGAGCGGCTTCGACAAGGTGCCCGAATGGCGCCGCGCCGAGGCATTCCGCATGAACGAGGGCGGCTGGACGCAGCAGATGAAGAACATCGAGGCCCATGTCGCGCGCAGCGGCTGACGGCGCCCAGCGGCGGCGCCAGCAAGCCGCGATCTGCGCCGCGCTCGGCGATGAGACGCGCCTGGCGCTGCTCAACACGCTAGCCGCAGGCGAAGCACGCTCGATCGCGCAGCTGACCGGCGGCTCGCGCCTGACGCGCCAGGCCATCACCAAGCACCTGCGGGTCCTGGAGGGCGCGGGCCTGGTACGCAGCGCGCGCAGCGGGCGCCAGATGCTGTTCACGTTCGAGCCGGCACCGGTGCAGGAGCTACGCGGTTACCTGGAGCGCGTGGCGGCGCAGTGGGACGTGGTACTCGGCCGCCTCAAGAGCCTGGTCGAGCGCTGAATTCGCTCGGCACGCGCAGGCGTCGCCACGCGTGCCCGCAGGCTTCTGTGACGCGATTCAAGGGCCGCAGCTGGCCACGCCCGTATGCTTGCGCCCAAGGCTTCGGGACGGCAGCGATGTGGTATCCACGATCGAAACCAAGTGCCTGGCGGCGCGTGCGCGCCGGCGCCCTGCTGCTCGCGCTCGCCGTGCCCCTCGCGGCACAGGAGATCTATAAGTCGGTCGATGCGCAGGGCAACGTGGTGTATTCCGACCGCGGCGCGAACAAGAACGCTCCCACGACGACGCTGCACGTCACCGAGCCGGATCCGAGCGAGGTGACGCGGCTCGCCAAGCAGCAGCAGCTCATGAGCGCCGCGGAACGCGAGCGGCAGAAGGAAGCGGCACTCGAGGAGCGCAATCGCGCGCGCAGCCAGCAGCAGCACCAGGCCGCCTGCGAGAAAGCGCGCAACAACTACTACCGCATGAAGGACACCCCGCACCTGTTCCAGCGCGATGCCGACGGCAATCGCGTCTACTACACGGACGAGCAGGCCGACGCGCTGCGGGAGCAGGCACGCAAGGCCATGCTCAGCGCCTGCGGCAGCTGAGCGCCGGCGGCACCGGTGCATCGTGCGCAGCATGCCGACCCGTGCAGCCCATGCCTTGCCCGCGGCGCTGCTCATGCTGCTCAGCTCTGCGGCGGCGCTCGCGCAGACGGCGGTGAAGTACCGTGACGTCGAGGGCCACTGGACCTTCACGGACCGGTCGGGCAGTGCCACGCCGGCCAGCCCCGGCGAGCCGCTCGCGCTCAGCCACGAGGCGGCGTCGCTGCATATCACCGTGCAGCGCTACGAGGCGCCCGGTCTCACCCGCCTGGTGGCCAGCAACGGCTGCCTGTGCACCGCTACCGTGCGCGCCAACGTGGCCGACTCCAGCCTGGCTGAGGTGCACCCCGGGTCAGTGTTGACCGCGACGCTTGAGCCCGGGGAGACCCGCACGCTGCTCGAGGCGCACCACGATGCCCCGCCACCGGCGCTGCACTACCATTGGAGCGCGGTGCTCGGCTCACCGCAGGCGCAGCACCAGCCGTCCCGGCCCTACCGTGCGCCGTTCGCGCTGGGCGCGACCTACACAGTCTCGCAGGCTTACCCGACCCACGTGACCCATGACAGTCCGGACAGTCGCTACGCGATCGATATCGCCATGCCGGATGGCACCCCGGTCTACGCGGCCCGCGAGGGGCTAGTGATCAATCTGCGCCACGACGCCTTCCTCGGCGCGGTCGATCCGACGTTGCTCGATCAGGCCAACATGGTGGAGATCCTGCACAGCGATGGCACGATTGCCTGCTATGCGCACCTGCACTGGGACTCGATCCGCGTGCGCGTGGGCCAGCGCGTGGCGCGCGGTGAGTACATCGCAGACTCCGGCAACACCGGCTTCACCTCCGGGCCGCACCTGCACTTTGCCGTATGGCGCAACTCCGGCGCCGGGGAGGTCGCGGTGCCGGTCGAGTTTGCCGGGCCGGGGGACGTCGGGCTGAGCGCCACGACCGGCGAGCGGCTCACGGCCTACTGAGCACGCGGCCGCAACTCGTAACAGCGGTGGATGCGCGGGTTACGCGCAAAATCCTCGGGCAGCGTCGCCGCCGAGATGTCGACGACCTCGAAGCGCGCGCCGAGCCCGGCGTCGAGCTTGAAACGCTGCGCGTTGGTCGAGAACACCAGCAGCCCGCCGGGCGCCAGCAGCCGCGCGCTCGCCTCGATGAGCGCCGGGTGGTCACGCTCGATGTCCAGAACTCCCTCCATGCGCTTGGAATTCGAGAACGTCGGCGGGTCCAGGAAGATCAGCTCGTAGCGCTCAGCGCTGTGCGCGGCGGCCGCGAGCCATTCGCGGCAGTCCTCCTGCACGAACTCGTGGCTGCCGGCGTGGCGCCCGTTCAGCGCCAGGTTGGCCTGCGCCCAGGACAGGTAGGTGCGTGACAGGTCGACGCTGGTGGTGCTGCGTGCCCCGCCCGCCGCCGCGTACACAGTCGCAGTGCCGGTATAGGCGAACAGGTTGAGGAAGCGCACGTCGCGGGCGGCGGCCCGCAGCCGCGCCCGGGTCAGGCGCTGATCCAGGAAGATGCCGGTGTCCAGGTAGTCATCGAAGTTGACCCGGAACCTGAGGCCGCCCTCCTCGATGAGGCGGAAGTGCCCACGCGCGGCGAGCTTTTCGTACTGCTCGCCACCGCGGCTGCGCCGCCGCAGCCGCACGCGGATGCGCTCCGGCGGCACGCCCGCCGCCTCGGGCAAGGCCGCGAGCACTTCGCCACGGCGCCGCCGTACGGCCTCCAGTTCAATCTCGGCCGGCGCCGCGTATTCCTGTACGTACAGCCACTGCTCTTCCGGCTCGAGTGTCACGTAGCGATCGATCGCGAACGCGTATTCGGGCATGTCGGCGTCGTAGGCACGGTAGCAGCTGATGCCGGCGCGCTGCGCCCAGCTGCGCAGACGCTTGAGATTCTTGGCGAGCCGGTTGGCGAACATGCGCGCACCGGGTGAGTCCCGCAGGTGCTCGGCGCCGCGTCCGAGGGTGCCGACGGCGCGCTCGCTCGCGGCCTCGACCTTGATGCGCAGCAGCCGGCACTCCAGGGCGCCGTTCCAGATGGTGTGCGTGCGGTAGGCCCGCAGGCCGAGTTCGCGGCCGAGCTCCGGTGCTCCGGTGAGCACCGCGGCGCTCCAGCCGCTGAAGCGCTCGCGCAGCACTACGCCAAGCTCGCGGTGCACCGCGCGTGCCGCCTCGGGGTCGGCGAGGCGCACACCATAGGGCGGGTTGGTGCACACGAGGCCGCCGCCCTGCGCCGGGGGCGCAGCCTCTGCAAGGGCGGCGACGCCGAAGCTCACCCACGCCGCGACGCCGGCGCGCGCGGCGTTAGCCTGCGCGCTGCGGATCGCGCTGGGGTCACGGTCCTGCCCGCGCAAGCACGCCGGCCGCACGCTGGCGGCCTGGGCCCGCGCCTCGGCCTCCGCCCGCACCCTTGCCCACAGCGGCGCGTCGTGACCGCGCCAGCCGAGAAAGCCAAAGTAACTGCGCGTCAGCGCCGGGGCCCGATCGCCCGCGATGAGCGCCGCCTCGATGCAGAGCGTTCCGGAACCACAGAGGGGATCGAAGAACGGCGCGCCCCGCGCGGCGAGTTCCGGCCAGCGCGCGCGCAGCAGCACCCCGGCCGCGACGTTCTCCTTCAGCGGCGCCTCGCCGGCCTCGGTGCGGTAGCCGCGCCGGTGCAGACTCTCGCCGGCCAGATCGACGGCGATGCTGATGCGGGCGCCGTGCGCGTGCGCGTGGACGCGCACGGAGGGGCGCTCCGTTGACACGCTCGGGCGCGTGCCGGTCGCCGCCCGCAGGGCATCGACGATGCCATCCTTCAGGCGCAGGGCGCCAAAGTGCGTGTGCGTGATGGCCGGGTGGCGGCCGGTGAATTCGCAGGCCAGCGTCGCCTCAGGGCCGAGCTGGCTGGCCCAGTCCAGGGCCGCCACGCCGGCGTGGAACTCGTCCGCGGTCTGCGCCTCGAAGTGCGCGATCTCCAGGTACACGCGGTTTGCGATCCGCGACCACAGGCAGGCGCGATAGGCGCACTCCAGCGGGCCGGAAAAGGCGACGCCGCCGGCGCGCTCGCGCGCGTCGCGTGCCCCGCAGCCGGCGAGCTCCGCGATCAGCAGGTCGGCAAAGCCGCGTGGCGCGCTCGCGAGGAAGCGCAGTTCCTCGCCCACGGCGGCGGGCGATGCCGCCGCCGGTCCGCCGCCGCTCAGCTCAGGTCGAGCCAAGTGGTCTTCAGTTCGGTGTACTTCTCCAGCGCATGCAGCGACTTGTCGCGTCCGATGCCCGACTGCTTGAAGCCGCCGAAGGGCACGGTCATGTCATCGGCGTCGTAGCAGTTGATGTACACCGTCCCGGCGCGGATGGCACGCGCCACACGGTGCGCGGTGGTGACGTCGCGGGTCCACACCGCGGAGGCCAGCCCGTAGACGACGTCGTTGGCGATCTCGACCGCCTCCTCCGGCGTCTTGAAGGTGATCGCCGAGAGCACCGGGCCGAAGATCTCCTCGCGCGCGATGGCCATGGCCGGACGCACGTCCTCGAACACCGTAGGCTCGACGAAGAACCCGCCGCTGTCCTCGCGCACGCGCCGGCCGCCGAAGCGCAGGTGCGCGCCGTCACGGTGCCCGGCATCGATGTAGCCGAGCACGCGCTTCATCTGCGTCTCATCCACGATGGCACCGAGCTTGGTATTGGGATCGAGCGGGTCGCCGGGCTGCATGCTGCGTCCGATGGCCTGCACCTTATCCAGCACCGCCTCCTTGATGCCTTCCTGCAGCAGCAGCCGCGAGCCGGCTGAGCACACCTCGCCCTGGTTGAAGAAAATGGCATAGGCGGCCGCCGTGGCGGCGCGCTCGAGGTCCGGATAGTCTGCCATGATGATGTTGGGCGACTTGCCACCGCACTCGAGCGAGACGCGCTTCAGATTGGACTGCCCGGCGTACTGCATGATGGTCTTGCCGGTGGCGGTCGAGCCGGTGAAGGCGACGCAGTCCACGTCCATGTGCAGCGCCAGCGCCTTGCCGGCCGTCTGGCCGTAGCCCGGCACGACATTCAGCACGCCCTCGGGAATGCCGGCTTCCACCGCCAGCTCCGCCACCTTGAGCGCGGTGAGCGGGGACTTCTCCGAGGGCTTCAGCACCAGCGAGTTGCCGGCCGCGAGGATCGGGGCGATCTTCCACGCCGCCATCAGCAGCGGGAAGTTCCACGGCACAATGGCACCGACCACCCCGAGCGGCTCGCGCGTGACCGTGGCGAGCGCACCTGGTCCGGTGGGCGCAACCTCGTCGTACACCTTGTCCACCGCCTCCGCGTACCAGTTGAGGCAGCGCACCGCCCCGGGCACGTCGACCTTCAGGCTATCGGAGATCGGCTTGCCCATATCGAGCGTCTCGAGCAGGGCCAGCTCCTCGGTGTGCTTGGCGATGAGCTCGGCAAAGCGAAACAACAGCTTCTTGCGCTTGGCGGGCGGCAAATTGGCCCAGCTGCCCTTGCGGAACACGGCGCGCGCCGCCGTGACCGCGCGGTTGATGTCCTCGGTGTCGCCGGAGGCCACGCGGGCGAGCAGCTTGCCGGTGGCCGGATTGATCGAGTCGAACGTCGAGCCCGAGGCGGCGTCGACGTAGCGGCCGTCGATGAAGGCCTGGGTGCGGAAATTGAGCGAGCGGGCACGCTCCTGCCACGAGAGCGTTTCGGGTTTTGCGTTCATAGCGGGCGCGCACCTTCAGAAAGTCGGGGGGGTACAGGCACTGATGATCTCACAGGGCTCGCGTCCCACGTTGCGGAAACGGTGCGGCAACTGACTGGCGAAGTAGTAAGCCTCACCGGGGCCGAGAACGCGCGTGGCGCCGCCCACGGTCAGCTCGATCCGCCCGCGGATCACCATGCCACCCTCCTCGCCGCGGTGCGCGAGCATCTCATCCCCCGTCGCGGCACCGGGCGCATAGCGCTCGTGCAGCAGTGTCAGCTGCCGGCCCGGCCGCTGCGCGGCCACCAGCCGCAGCGAGACCGCCTCGTTACCGAGCTCCGCGAGCTCAGAGGCGCCGAAGAAGGCCTGCGGCGCGCTGCTCAGGTCGAGCGTGAAAAACTCCGCCAGCGACATCGGCACCCCGTCGAGGACCTTCTTCAGCGAGCTCACCGAGGGGCTCACGCGGTTCTGCTCGATGAGGGAAATCAAGCCGTTGGTCACGCCGGCGCGCCGGGCAAGCTCGCGCTGCGACAGCCCGAACGTGGTGCGCACGCTGCGCAGTCGGGCGCCAACATCGATGTTCATGTGTTTAATATCCTAGACGAGAAGCGCCGAAAATATGCCCGGGTGGTCGAAATTGTCCACTTTATTTATCATCGCGCCTCCCCACCGTCCGAGTCGCGATATGAACGCCACCGCCCCCCTCAGCCGCGCTGACCTCGAGGCCTTCTGGCTGCCCTTCACGCCGAACCGGCAGTTCAAGGCCAAGCCACGCCTGCTCGCCAAGGCCGAGGGCATGTACTACTGGACCGCGGACGGACGGCAGATTCTCGACGGCGTTGCTGGGCTTTGGTGCGTCAACGCGGGCCACGGGCGCCCTGAGATTGCCCAGGCCGTGGCGCGGCAGCTCGAGACCCTGGACTACGCGCCACCCTTTCAGATGGGACACCCTCCGGCCTTCCAGCTCGCCAATGCGCTGGTGCGGATCGCGCCGAAGGGGCTCGATCACGTGTTCTTCACCAACTCAGGCTCCGAGTCGGTGGACACGGCGCTGAAGATCGCACTCGCCTGGCAGCGCGTGCGCGGCCAGGGCACGCGCACGCGTCTCATCGGGCGCGAGCGCGGCTACCACGGCGTCGGCTTCGGTGGCATCTCGGTAGGCGGCATCTCGCCCAATCGCAAGACCTGGTCGGCCAGCCTGCTGCCCGGCGTCGATCACCTTGCGCATACGCACGACCTGGCGAGGAACGCCTTTGCGCGCGGCCAGCCCGAGCACGGCGCGCACCTGGCCGAGGAGCTCGAGCGGCTGGTGGCGCTGCATGATGCCTCCAACATTGCCGCCGTGATCATCGAGCCGATCGCCGGCTCCACTGGCGTACTGATCCCGCCGCGCGGCTACCTGAAGCGCATCCGCGAGATCTGCGACCGCCACGGCATCCTGCTGATCTTCGACGAGGTCATCACCGGCTTTGGCCGCACCGGCGCCCCCTTCGCGGCGCAGGAGTTCGAGGTGATGCCTGACATGATCACGCTCGCCAAGGGGCTCACCAACGGCTGCGTGCCGATGGGTGCCGTACTGGTCAGCAAGCCGATCTACGAGGCGTTCATGCAGGGGCCCGAGGGCATCGAGCTGTTCCACGGCTACACGTACTCGGCGCACCCGACCGCCTGCGCCGCAGGCCTGGCGACGCTGGAGATCTACCGGCGCGAGGGATTGCTGACGCGCGCCAAGGCGCTGGCCAAGCAGTGGGAGGAGGCTGCGCACGGGCTGCGCGGCCTGCCGCACGTCATCGACGTGCGCAATTACGGTCTGATCCTGGGCCTGGAGCTGGAGGGTATCGCGGGCAAGCCCGGACAGCGCGCCTTCGAGGTGTATCTCAAGTGCTTCGAGCGGGGGCTGTTGATTCGCCAGACCGCGGACATCCTGGCACTGTCGCCGCCGCTGATCGTCGAGCCGGCGCAGATCGAGCAGATGTTCGCGACATTGGCCGCAGTGCTGCGCGAGCAATAGCGGCGGCCGCCGCCTCGAGCGGGCGGCGGCAGGAGCAACGACGGGTTTTCCTTTGGCTCCCGGCGGCCTTTAGGCGTGCGGGTCGTGGCGATCGCGACGCATGCGCGAGATCACCATCCACGCCAGCACCACGACCACCATGGCACTGCCGACCAGCAGTTCCATCTCCGACAGACTGAACATGCTGCTGCCACGCGAGGCAGTCACTGTAATGGTTTGCACGAGCTTCCTCCGCAGTTGCAAGCGCCCCGTGCTAGGGGAGCGCTACGTTCACATCGCGGTGGCGTGCGGGGAAGCGCACGGTCGCCAATCTGCGACCGCCGTCAAGGGAGCGCCGTGTTATGTCTGCTCGATCGCGGCGCGCGCGACTACGAGCGCGGCTCGAAGATCGCGTAGATCTTGGTGCAGTCCTCGAGCACTTCCCAGGTGCCGACGAACCCTGCGGGGACGACGAAGGCATCGCCCGGACCGAAACTCTCGCGCGCCCCGGCCGCGCTCTCGAGCAGCACGCGGCCCGCGACCATGACGCACAGCTCGTTCTCGCTGTAGCGCACGCGCCATTTGCCGCGGGTCGCTGACCAGCGCCCGGCGAAGAACTGCTCGCTCGGATCGCTGAAGTAGTTGCGCACCTCGAGCTGCGGATTGCCGGCCAGCAGCCGCTCGGCCGGCGGCTTGGAATGCTCGGGCGCCAGCGGCTGGTCGAGCCTGACGATGCCGTTGCCGCTCATGGCCGTCGCGCACAGGTGCTCATACCAGGAAATTCTAGCGCGAACCTGCGCCGCGGGCCTCCCCCGCGGCGCAGCCGGCCCCATCGCCTGCGGCAGGCTAATCACGGCTGGCCACCTGGGCGGTCGTGGTCGACTCGAGGCGCACGCTCACGCGCCGCTCGAGTGCGTACCCGTCCAGGTCGCCCGCGGCACTCTGCGACTCGCTCTTGCCGTGCGCCTCGATGATGATGCGGCCAGCCGGTACCCCGGCACCGCTCAGCAGCGTTGCCACGGCCTGGGCGCGGCGCAGCGACAGCGCGTCGTTGTAGCTGTCCGAGCCACGCGCGTCGGTGTAGCCGGCCACCCGCAAGAGCGTCTCGGGCATCGCCGCCGCGAGCGCGCCGATCTTCAGCAACGGCGACAGCGCCTGCTCGGGAACCGCGTCATCGTCGGTGCGGAAGTTCACGTCGAGCCCGAGCTGCTGCGTGCGCTGCAGCGCCGTGTCCAGGTGCGCCTGCGTGCTCTGCGCCTGGGCCAGTGAGCTGTCCAGGCGGCTCACGCTCTGGGTCAGCTGCGCACGCTGCGCCTCGCTCTCATCGAGACTGGCGCGCGTGGCGGCGGCGGACTGCAGCTGCCGGTGGTAGCGATCCCCGGCCACCACGCCGACCGTGAGGCCGACGACGGCACCGATCGGCCCGCCGGCGGCGGCGCCAAGCGCGAGTCCCGCCAGTCCGCCGAACCCACTCTGCTTAGAGGGGCCGCCGCTCGCGGCGGCCGTATCCTGCGCGTGTGCTGCCGGCGACCCGGCCCCGATCAGCAGCGCGCCGAGCACGGCGGCGCGCGAGATGCTGGTGCGATTGCTCATGGAACTCTCCTGTTAAGTTGGCGCCGGCTGCCCGGCAGGGCTGCTCGCCGGCACGGTTCCAGTTCAACTCCAGCGCCAGCCGCGACGCGGGCGCAAAAACGTCACGGCAGCGATTTGTTGTGGCAGAAAGTGGCAGGGGGGCATCGCATATACTGGCGCCCTCCCCAGCATCAGGATCCGCCATGACTGAACAGCTCTCTGCCGGGCGGCGCGCCCGGGCACTGCAGGCCGCGTGCGCACTGCTGTGCCTCGCCGGACCGGTGGCGGGTGCGGAACCTGGCGTGCTGCGCGCCACGCTCGCTAACGGGCTGCGGGTCGTGATCGTGCGCAACGAGCTGGCGCCGGTGGTGTCCACTTCCGTGAACTACCTGGCCGGCTCCGACCAGGCGCCGCCGGGCTTTCCGGGCACGGCGCACGCGGAGGAACACATGATGTTCCGCGGCAGCCCTGGGCTGAGTGCCGAGCAGCTCGCCGACATCGGCAGCATCCTCGGCGGCGATTTCAATGCCAACACGCGCGAGGGCATGACCCAGTACCTCTTCACCGTGCCCGCGGAGGATCTGGACCTGGCACTGCACATCGAGGCGCTGCGCATGCGCGCGGTGCTCGCAACCGAGCGCGAGTGGCACAACGAGCGCGGCGCCATCGAGCAGGAAGTGGCACAGGATCTGTCCGAGCCCGGTTACGTGCTGTTTTCCAAGCTGCGCGCGCGCATGTTCGCCGGCACGCCCTACGAGCACGATGCGCTTGGCACCCGGCCCTCGTTCCAGAAGACCACGGCGCAGATGCTGAAGAACTTCCATGACACCTGGTACGCGCCCAACAACGCGCTGCTGGTGATTGCGGGAAATGTCGATCCGCCCTCGGCACTGGCCGAGGTACGACGGCTGTTCGGCGCCATCCCGACCAAGAAGCTGCCGCCGAAGCCGCCGCTGCGGCTGCGTGCGGTGCAGCCGACCAGCCTGGTGGTGGACACCGACCAGCCCTCCGGCACCTTGATGCTGGCGCTGCGCACGCCCGGTCCGCGTGATGCCGACTTCGCCGCGCTCGAAGTTCTGGCCGACGTGCTCAACAGCCGCCGCTTCGAGCTCTACGGCCTGGTCCCCAAGGGTCGTGCGACCGGTGCCGAGTTCGCCATCGAGCCACTGCCTGAGGCCGGCATCGCCTATGCTGCGCTCACCTTCACCAGCGGCGATGACCCCAAGGCACTCGCCGCCGAAGTGCGTACCATCCTTGCGCGGGTGGCGCGCGCGGGCGTGCCGGAAGCGCTGGTCCAGGCGGCGAAGCTGCAGGAGCGGGCCGCGGCGCAGCTGCAGCGCAACTCCATCCCGGAGCTTGCTTCCATCTGGTCCGAAGCACTCGCGCTCTATGGGCTCGATTCACCGGATGAGGACCTGGAGCGCATCGAGCGCGTCAGCGTCGCCGACGTGAACCGCGTGGCGAGCAGGTACCTGGACCTCGACCATGCCATTACCGGCACCATGCTGCCGCGGGGCTCGGGTGCACCGGTGCCGGTGCGCGGCGGCTTCGGTGGCCAGGAGTCGATCTCCCTTGGCGAAGCGCACGCCACCGCCCTGCCCTCGTGGGCGCAGAAGGCGCTGACGCGCCTGGAGGTACCGCTGTCGACGCTGCATCCCACCGTGAGCCGGCTGCCCAACGGGCTGACGCTGATCGTGCAGCCCGAGGATGTCAGCGACACGGTGAGTGTGTACGGGCACATCCGCAATCGCCCGGAGAAACAGGAACCGCAGGGCCACGAGGGCGTCGCGCCGCTGCTCGACCGGCTCCTCACCTACGGCAGCGAGCGGCTGGATCGCGTCGCCTTCGAGGAGGCGCTCGATGCGATCGGTGCCAAGGCACGGGCCGGCACCGACTTCTCCACGCAGGTGCTGAGCGAGCATTTCGAGCGCGCGGTCGAGCTGCTGGCCGACAATGAACTGCACCCGGCGCTGCCGCCGGCAGCACTCGAGGTGATCCGGGGCCAGCTGGCCCTCAGCGTGGCCGCACGCAACCAGAGTCCCGGCTTCCTGACGCAGCACTCGCTGCGCACGGCGCTGTTCCCGGCCACCGATCCGAGCCTGCGCATGTCGACCCCGGAATCGGTGCGCACCCTCACGCCCGCGGCTGTGCGCGCCTACTACCAGAGCGTGTTCCGGCCGGACCTGACGACCATGGTGGTCATCGGCAAGGTCACGCCCGAGGCGGCGCGCGCCACGATCGAGAAATATTTCGGCGCCTGGGGCGCGGCCGGCGCGGCTTCGGATATCGACCTGCCCGTGACGCCCGACAATCCGGTAAGCAGCATCGCCGTGCCGGATGCGAGTCGGGTGCAGGACCGCGTCATATTGGCGCAGACGCTCGCACTGCGCCGTGCGGACGAGGACTACTACCCGCTGCAGCTGGGCAACGCCGTGCTCGGCGGCAGCTTCTACGCCACCCGGCTCAGCATCGATCTGCGCAAGAACGCCGGCCTCGTGTACTCGGTCGACTCGCTGCTGCAGGCCGGCCGCACGCGCAGCGTTTACCTGATCGAATATGCCAGTGATCCGCAGAATGTGGTGAAGGCCGCCGCGCTCGTGGCGCGCGAGCTAACGGCCATGCAGCAGAGCGCGGTCGGCGCCGACGAGCTGACGCGCGGCAAGGCGTACCTGGTGCGCCAACTCCCCCTGAGCGAAGCGGGCATCACCGAGATCGCGCAGGGCATGCTGGGTCGCAGCGACCTCGGCCTGCCGCTGGATGAGCCGACCCGCGCCGCGCAGCGCTTCATCGCCCTCGACGCCGCGGCCGTGCAGGCGGCATTCCGCAAGTGGCTGCGGCCGCAGCAGCTGGTGCGGGTGAGTGAGGGTCCGCCCCCCGGCTAAGGTGGGGCCCTCAGCCGGGGATGCCCGCCGCGATCAGCTCGCTGCACACCTTGAAGAGCCGGGATCCGCGCGGATAGCCGACGTACTGGGTGAGGAAGGTTGCCAGCGGCTGCAGCTGCGCAAGGCTGAGCTCGCCGCGCTTGAGTGCACAGCGCAGTTGCAGGGCGAGCGTTGCTTCCTCGCCCTGCGCCGCCAGCACCCCGAGCACGAGCAGCCGCCGCTCGCGCACCGACAGCGTGCTGTCCTGCCACAGCACGCCAAAGAGTGTCTCGAGCATGTAGTCGATGAATGCCGAGGACCCTTCGGCAGGCAGCGCGGCTAACTCGCTGCCATAGACCTCGGTGAACTTCGCCAGCCCCGTGCGTCGATCGTATTGCGTCATTTGCCTGCCCGTCACTGCTGTTCCAGAAATACCTGCTCGATGATGCCGTGTACGCACTCGGTCGCCGGCAGTGACACCCCAAGCTCGCGGGCGCTGTCGAGGGCGGCGCCCAGATCCTTGCGCGCGAGCGCCGCGAAGGGTGCGAAGGTGCGCGCCAGCGCACCGGCGCTGCCGAGCTGGCGGCGGTTACGCAGGAACGCCTCCATCTGCGGCGTCACCACGCCGTTGCTGCGACCGACCTCGAGCAGCAGCGATTCGGTGAGGTCGCCGGCACGCGCCAGGCGCACCGCCTCGTCCGCGGCACTGAAGGCGGCGTAGGTCATCAGGTTGTTGCACAGCTTGAGCAGGATGCCCGCGCCCACCGGCCCGGCATGCAGCAGCTTCTGGCCGGAGGTCATGAAGGCCGCGCGGCAGCGTTCGAGCAGCTGCGGCGCTCCGCCCACCATGTAAGTGAGCGTACCGGCCTCGGCGGCGCTCGCTCCGCCGGTAACCGGCGCATCGATGAGCTGCAGCTGGCGCGCCTGTGCCTCGCCTGCCCAGCGACGGATCGCCGCCACGGTGACCGTGCTGTGCACGGCCAGCAGCGCCTGCGGGTGCGCCTGGGCAAGCAGACCGCCGGGACCTTGCAGCAGCGCGTCGACCTCGGGCTCGTCGCGCACGCAGATGCCGATCAGCTGGCAGTGCGCGGCGAGCTCGCGCACATTCGCCGCTGGCCGCGCGCCGCGCGCGACCAGCTCTGCCACCGGCGCCGCGGCCAGGTCATACACCCACAGCTCCTCGCCCAGCTTCAGCAGCTGCACGGCCATCGGCTTGCCGATGTTCCCCAGGCCGATGAAACCGACACTCATGCGCGCGGCGTCGTCATGGCTGCCACTCGGTTTCCAGCATCTTGGGCGTGGGACGGTTGGGGCGCACCTCGACGAATTCGGCACCCGCACCGGCCGGGAACTCAAAGCAGGCCGCGATGGCCTCGCCGACCGTGTGCGGCTCGAGCGCGCCGTCGAACAGCGCGCCCTTGCTCAGCCAGTCCGCCATCGCCTCCTTCAGCGCCGCGGGATCGAAATTGGCGACGCTGCCGGTCGCCGTCGCCCCGGCGCTGAAGACGGTGACTGCGATGCGGTCGGGCTTGAGCTCCTGGCGCAGGGCGCTCGAAAAATGCTCGAGCGCTGCCTTGCTGGCCGAGTACAGCCCGACGTGCGAGAACTCCTCCGGATGCCGTACCGTGGCCGAGGACACGTTGACGATGCGGCCGCCGCCGGCGGCGCGCAGGTGCGCGATCGCCGCCTGGCTGGCGAACACCGCGCTGACGAAGTTCAGGTCGATCAGCGCGCGTACCTCGGCCTCGGGCATGAGCTCGATGCGGCGCGCGAACTGGAAGCCGACGTTGTTGACCAGGCCATCGAGGCGCCCGAAACGGTCTACGACCGCATCGAGCGCCGCACTCACCGCGGCGCGATCGCATACGTCGGCCACCACCGCGAGCGCCTGCGGCGTGCCGAGCGCCGCCACCGCCGCCTCGAGCGGCACGCGACCGCGCGCGATCAGGGCGACGCGCGCACCGCGGCGCAGCAGGCTCTGCGCGGTGGCGAGTCCGATGCCGCGCGAGGCTCCGGTGACGGCGATGACCTGGTCCTTGAGATACGTCATGCAGTGCTCGCTGACGATACTCCTTAATTATGGGTGCCGCGCCAGGCGCTGGCCCGTCAGGCCGGCACGGCCACGGTCTTCAGCTGCAGGTACTCCTCGAAGCCGGCGACCCCCATCTCGCGCCCCACGCCACTTTGCTTGTAGCCGCCGAACGGCGAATCGGGCGCGAAGAAGTTGGCGCCGTTGACGTTGAGTGTGCCGGTGCGGATGCGCCGTGCCATGGCGAGCGCGCGCTCCGCACTGCCGAGGATTGCGCCGGAGAGGCCATAGATGGTCTCGTTGGCGATGCGCACCGCGTCATCGTCGTCCTGGTAGGCGATGACAGCCAGAACCGGGCCGAAGATCTCCTCCTGCGCGATGCGCATGTCGTTGGTGACGTCGGCGAACAAGGTGGGTTCGAGGTAGTAGCCACGGGGCAGGTGCGCCGGCCGGCGGCCGCCGCACACCAGACGGGCCCCTTCGCGCTTGCCGATCTCGACGTACTCGAGCACCCGCGCCAGCTGGCGCTCGCTGATCAGGGGCCCGAGGATCTGCCCCTCCCCCCACGGGTCCCCGTAGGGCACGCGCTCGAAGGCCGCGCGCAGCAACTCGATGCCCTCGCTGTAGCGCGCCCGCGGCAGCAGCAGGCGCGTCGGGATGGCACAACCCTGCCCAGCGTGGTAGCAGACGGCCAGGCCGGACAGCAGCGCCGAGCTGAAGTCCGCATCCTCGAGCACGATGGTCGCGGACTTGCCGCCGAGCTCGAGGAACACCCGCTTCACGGTCGCCGCGGCGTTGGCCATCACGCGCCGGCCGATGGCGGTCGAGCCGGTGAAAGAGACCACGTCCACGCGCGGGTCGGCGACCAGCATCTCCCCGAGCTGGGCGCGATCGCTGGACGTGAGCACGTTGAGCACGCCGGGCGGCATGTCCGTTTGCTCCGCCGCGATGCGGCCGATGAAGGTCGCCGTCCACGGTGTCTCCACGGCCGCCTTGAGGATCAGGGTGCAGCCGGCGGCCAGCGCCGGTGCCAGCTTGGCCATGTTGATCTGAAACGGGAAGTTCCACGGCGTGATCGCCGCCACCACGCCGGCCGGCTCGCGCCACAGCAGCCGCCGGCTCGGGACCCGCATGTGGTGCGTCACCGGCAGCTCGCTCTCCCAGGCATAGCGCTGCATGAGCTCGAGGTAATAGTCGAGGATGGCGAGCGGGCCCGAGCCCATGGGGCCGTCGACCGTGATCGTGCGGGTGGCGCCGGCTTCGGCCATGAGCTGCGCGTATAGCTGCTCGGCTTCGGCGCGCAGGCCATCGCGCAGCTGCCCCAGGCAGCGCACACGCAGCGCCCGATCGTGCGCCCAGGGTGACTCGTCGAACGCGCGGCGCGCCGCTGCGATCGCCAGCGCCACATCATCCGGCCCGGCATCGGCCACCATTCCCAGCGTCTCCTCGGTCGCCGGCGCGAGATTGGGGTAGAGCTGGCCCGAGCGCGCCCCCGTCAGACGTCCATCGATCAGCAGGCGCGCCTCGCCGAGAAGCGGACCGTGCTTCCGGGCGGGGCTCATGCTGAGGCCGGCGCGAAGCGTACGGGCACGTGGGTGAAGCCGCGGACGTTCGGGTTATGCGCGCGGCGCAGTCCCGCTGCCTCGATCTCGTACTCGGGCAGCAGCCGCAGCAGCTCCTCGAACACCACCCGCGTCTCCAGGCGCGCCAGCGCCGCGCCGATGCATGCGTGCACCCCGTAGCCGAAGGCCAGGTGCTCGCGCGAGCCGCGCCGTATGTCGAACAGCTCCGCATTCTCGAACTTGTCGGCGTCGCGGTTGGCGGAGACCACGCACAGCCCCACGCGGTCGCCCTTCTTCAGCAACTTGCCACGCAGCGTCACCTCCTGTCCCACGCGCCGCACGAGGATCTGGGAGGAGCCATCAAAGCGCAACGTCTCCTCGATCGCCTTCGCTAGCAGCGCCGGATCCTCGATGAGCCAGCGCCGCTGCTCGGGGTGCTCCCACAGCCGGTAGGCCATGTTGCCGATGAGCTTGGTCGTGGTCTCGTTGCCGGCGATCGCCAGCAGGATCAGGTTCCCGACCACTTCCGTGTGGCTCATCTGGCCCTGCTCCTGCGCAGCCAGCATCGCAGCCACCAGACCGTGCGCGCCCGGCTGCCCGGCGAGGCGCGCGGTGTGCGCCTCGAAGTACTGCGCCAGATTCATGTAGCCACCAACGTTGCGCTCCGCCAGGTCGGTCTGCCGGTCCTCGCGCGCCATCAGGTCGTCAGCCCAGCTGCGTACGCGGTCGCGGTCTTCGGCCGGGATGCTAAGCAACAGCGCGAGCACGTCCATGGGCAGATAGCAGGCCAGATCGGCGACGAGGTCCAGCTGCCCGCGTGGCAGGTGGGGCGTCAGCAACGCACGCGTGCGCGCGCGGATGAAGGACTCGAGCGGTGCCAGCGAGGCCGGCATCAACAGCGGCGCCAGCACCGCGCGCTGGCGCGTGTGCTCGGGTGGGTCGCTGCCGATGAACAGCGGGTAGGGCAGCTTCTCGTTGGCATCACGCTCGAGTGCGACCGCACCGCTGTTGATGAAGGTCTTATGGTCGCGGAAGGCGCGCTGCACGTCGTCCCACTTGGTCAGCAGCCAGAACCCGCCCGGCGCGTAGTAGTACACCGGATCATGCTCGCGGGCGGCGCGGTAGTACGGATACGGATCCCAGTGGAAGCGATGATCGTAGGGGTCGATCGTGACGGGTGACGTGGTTGTCACAGCGTGGCGCCCCCATCCGCTGGCACCAGGCAGCCGGTGACGTAGGAGGCCTGCTCGGAGGCGAGGAACGCCACGATGCTGGCCACCTCCTCGCCCGTGCCCGGGCGCCCCAGGCGAATCAGGTCCATGAGTCTCTCCATGAGCGCACGGGTCGGCGCGGCGTACGCGCCCTCCATGGCCGCCGTGTAGGCGCGCGCCGCGGCAAAGCTATCGGCAAAGCCTCCCACCCAGCCGATCGAGACCGCGTTGGCGCGGATGCCGTGTGCACCCTCTTCGGCCGCCACCTGGCGCACCAGGGACTCAACGGCAGCCTTGGGAATCGCCGACAGCCCGTCGGTATCGAGGCGGCGATGATTGGCCATGGTCACGCACGCGGTCAGCGAGCCGCCGCCGCTGCCGGCGAGCAGCGGGATGGCATGGTGGAACAGCCGGAAACAGCCGAGCGTATCCGCCTGCAGATGCTGGGCGAGCAGCTCGGGTGGCATGTCGCGCACCGGCAGGAACGGGATCGCGGGCCCGGCGCAATAGATGATGCTGTGCAGTCGCCCGAGGCGCGTAACCGTGCGTGCCAGCAACTCGGCAACCCCGCCGCCCGCGCTGAAGTCGAGCTGCTCCGGGTGCACCTGTGCCCCCTCGGCGTTCAGCGCCCGCGCCAGATCCTCGGCGCGCGCGGCGTCCTGCTGGTAGGTCACCACGACGGGCACCCCGGCTTGAGCCAGGCGCCGGACCACCGCGCCGCCAATGTTGCCGCAGCCGGCGACGAGCGCGCCGCCGCGCGGATAGCTGAGCGCGATCGAGGCGGCCGGCCCGCTCACGGCGGTGACGGCGGCGGACGCTGGCCGCCACAGAGGATGTCGGTGACGCGCTCGGTATCCATGTACTCGCGCAGCAGCGTGAGCAGTCCGTCGCGGAACACGAACAGGAAGTGATAACGGTTGCTGTAGAGCGCACCGGATACGTGCCGGCCTTGCGAGTGTGCCTCGACCGCCACGCGCTCGCCCTCGGCGGTGAGGGCGTCGATGCCGAACCTCAGGCCCTGCGGGAATACCTGGTAGATCTGCCCGGCGGCGGCGGCGATCTGCGCGCGGCTGAAGCGCCCGGAGATCAGCGTGTGCCCCATGGTCTCCAGGTAACCGTCGGGAGCGTAGGCGGCGACCAGCGCCGGCACGTCGCCGCGGTTGAGGATGGCGAAGAACTCGCGCACCAGCTGCTTGTTACGCTCCGCGGTAGACATACGAAAACATTTCGCTCGCAATGTTTTTACCGGCGAGTGTAGTCCGCTTTGCTGCCGCCGTGTATAGTTTTCGGCGCTCGTCATGAAGCGCACCCCCCTCCCTCCGGGCGGCCTGCAGGCCCGCAAGGCGCAACGCATGCGCGCCCGCCTGATCGCGGCCACGCTGGCACTGATCCGCGATCACGGCTTCGCCGCCGCCACCGCCCAGGGCATCGCGCGCCGCGCCGGCGTCACCTGGGGCGCGGCGCAGCATCACTTCGGCTCCAAGGCCAACATCCTCGAGGCCATTCTCGAGCGTGCCTACCTGCGCTTCATCAGCACCATGGCCGCACCGGCGCTGCGCCAGGGATCGCGCGCGGCGCGCGCCCGCCATTTCGTGCGGCGCATGTGGTCGCACTACCAGGGTCAGGACTACCGCGTCTCGCTGGAGATCCTGCGCGCCACGCGCACCGCGCCCGGGCGCCGCGTGCGCGCCTGGGAGCAGCGCCAGGGACGCGCCCACCTGCGCCTGGTGCGTGAGGTGTTCCGCGAGTCGCACCTGAGCGATGCGCGGCTGCGCGAGGTGCTCACCTTCACCCACTGCTGCCTGACGGGCCTGGCGCTCGAGCGCGCCTTCGAACGCAGGGTGCAGCACATTGAGCGGCACCTGCACCGCATTGCCCGGGCACTCGAGGTCATGTTGGCAGGCGAGCGGCGCTAGGACGGGGCAGCGCCGGAGGGTTCGCGTACTATGCGCGGGCCGAACGCTCTCGGCGTACCCGACTGGAGCAGGCTTGCGCTCCCATGGCTGAGCAGACAACTCCGGGCGAGCTGGTGAGCATCACGGTCGCGGCCGGCGAGCAGGTCACAGGCCGCTGGCTCGCTCCCGCCGACGCCCGCGCCTGCTATGTGCTGGCACATGGCGCCGGCGCCGGGATGGAGCATCCCTTCATGCGGGCGACCGCGGCACAGCTCGGGGCGCTCGGCATCGCCACGCTGCGCTACCAGTTCCCCTACCTCGAGCGCGGCGCGAAACGACCCGACCCGCCGCCCGTGTGCCATGCGACCGTGCGCGCCGCCGTCACCGAGGCACGGCGGCGCGCGCCGGCGGCGGCGCTGTTTGCCGGTGGCCGCTCCTTCGGGGGACGCATGAGCTCGCAAGCGCAGGCCCTCGAGCCGCTCCCCCAGGTGCGCGGCCTGGTGTTCCTCGGCTTCCCGCTGCACCCGGCCGGACGCCCCGGCGTCGAGCGTGCCGCGCACCTGGCGCGCATCGGCATCCCGATGCTCTTCGTGCAGGGTCGGCGCGATGCGCTCGCCGAGGCGCCGCTCCTCGAGCAGGTGCTGCAGCAGCTCGGCCCGCGCGCGAGCGCGCACTGGATCGCGCAGGCGGATCACTCTTTTCACGTGGCCGCGCGCAGCGGCCGCACGGATGCCGACGTGCTGTGCGAGCTGCTGGCCGCCGCGGCCGCCTGGATGAGCGAGCACTCGTGAGCCGCCGCGCGCTGGATCGCTACGCGCAGAAGCGCACCTTCACGCGCACCCCCGAGCCACCGGCACGCGCGGCGCCGGCACGCGACGGGCCGCTGTTGTTCGTGGTGCAGAAGCATGCCGCGCGCCGTCTGCACTATGACTTTCGCCTCGAGTTCGACGGTGTGCTCAAGTCCTGGGCGGTGCCCAAGGGACCTTCCTGCGATCCCGCCGACAAGCGCATGGCCGTGCACGTCGAGGACCACCCCTTCGACTACGCCTCCTTCGAGGGCGTGATCCCGGCGCGCCAGTACGGCGCGGGCAACGTCATCGTCTGGGACTGCGGCACGTACTCGCCCGACGAGGAACGCGACTACGCCTTCGATGACCGCGCGCGCGCGCAGCAGCGCATGCGCGCGGGGCTGGCAGCCGGCAAGCTCAGCTTCTTTCTCTGCGGCGAGAAGCTCAAGGGCTCCTACACCCTGGTGCGCACGGGGCAGAGCAACCAATGGCTGCTCATCAAGCACCAGGACCGCTTCGCGCACAGCAATGACCTGCTGGCGCGCCATCGCTCGGTGCTCTCCGGCGCGAGCCTCGAGGAAGTCGGGCCGCGCAAGGTCAGGCAACGTCTCGAGGCGGCACAGCTCGCGCCCACGGGACCAGCCGAGGCCCTGCCGGAGCGGCTGCAACCGATGCTCGCCGAGAGCGGCGGCAGCGCGGTGTCGGCGGCTGGCTGGGGCTACGAGCCGAAGCTCGATGGCTACCGCGTGCTGGCCGCAGTCACGCACGGCGAGGTGCGGCTGCGCTCGCGCCGCGGGCTCGACCTCACCCGCTGCTTCCCCGAGGTGGTCGCGGCTCTTGCGGCGCAGGAGACGGGACAGCTGCTGCTCGACGGTGAGATCGTGGCGCTGGATGCCGGCGGCCGCCCCTCCTTCAATGCCCTGCAGAATCGCGCTCAGCTCAAGAGCGCCGCCGAAATCCGTGCCGCGCAGCGCGACTCCCCGGTGGTGCTGGTGTGCTTCGACCTGCTGCACTTCGCCGGCATCAACCTGCGCGATGCACCCTACGCCGCGCGGCGTCGCTATCTCGCGCAGTGCCTGCTGCCGAGCGAGCACCTGCAGCTGGTGCACAGCTCCGATGACGCCGCAGAGCTCTATCGCGCCGCGCTGGCACTCGGCTTCGAGGGGATCGTGGCCAAGCGGCTCGACAGCACCTACCAGCCGGGCAAGCGCACGCGCGCCTGGCTCAAGGTGAAAGTGACGCAGACCCGGGAGTTCGTGATCGGCGGTTACACCCGCGGCAAGGGCGCGCGCGACCCGCTGGGGGCACTGCTGCTCGGGTACTTCGCGGGCAGGAAGCTGCGCTACGCCGGTCACGTCGGCTCCGGGCTCACCGATGAGACGATCGGCCCACTGCTCAGCCGCGCCCGCAAGCTCGTACGCAAGTCCTCGCCGTTTGCCGCAGCGCCGCCGCTGCATCGGCCCACGACCTGGCTCGAGCCGCGGCTGGTCGCCGAGGTGAGCTTCAGCGAGTGGACCGCTGATGGGGCGCTGCGCGCGCCGGTTTTCCTGCGGCTGCGCACGGACGTGCCGGCGCGCAGCGTGGTGCGCGACGCCACGCGTGGCGCCGTGCGCGCCGAGGCCGTGGCCGAAGTCCCCCAAGCTCTACCCGCAGACGCCGGGCGTGAGCAGGCGCAGGAGGTCATCGAACAGCTGAAGAATCCGGCCAACAACCTCGAGCTGCGGGTGGGGGAGGCGCGCATCCGGCTCAGCAACCTCGACCGCGTCTACTGGCCCGCGGCGGGTCGCCGGCAGCCGCCGATCAGTAAGCGCGACTTCATCGTCTACCTCGCGGGCGTCGCGCGCTTCATGCTGCCGCATCTGGCGGACCGCCCGCTCACCATGATCCGCATGCCCGAGGGGATCGACGGCGAGCGCTTCTTCCAGAAACACTGGGCGCAGTCACTGCCACCCTTCGTCGAGTCGGTGACGGTGTTCTCGGAGAGCAAGGATGAGCGGCACCGCTACCTGCTCGCCAACAACCTGCCGACGCTGTTGTGGCTCGGGCAAAGCGGCACGCTCGAATTTCACGTGTGGCACTCGCGCGCCGCGCTGCTGCCCGAGGCCCACGGCGCCAGCACCGAATACGCCAGCTCCCTCGCCGCACTCGAGAGCTCGATCCTCAACTACCCCGACTTCCTGGTGTTCGACATCGACCCCTACATCTATTCGGGTAAGGAGCCGAAGGGCGCGGAGCCGGAGCTCAACCGGCGCGGTTTCGCCACGGGCAAGCGGGTGGCGTTCTGGCTGCGCGCGCTGCTCAAGGACATGTCACTGCAGGCGATCGTGAAGACCTCGGGCAAGACCGGCCTGCACGTGTTCGTGCCCATCGAGCGCACCGTGACGTTTGATGAGGCGCGCCACCTGTGTGAGACCATCGGCCGGCACCTGATGCGCGAGCATCCCAAGGACATCACCATGGAGTGGGCGGTCGAGAAGCGCACCGGCAAGATCTTCATGGATTACAACATGAACGTGCGCGGCAAAACCCTGAACGTCGCCTATTCGCCCCGCGGGGTTGCCGGCGCCCCGGTTTCGATGCCGCTCACCTGGCAGGAGCTGGAGGCGGCTGAGCCGATGGACTTTACAATCAAGGACGTACCGTCGCGCTTGGAAAAGACCGGCGACCGATGGCATGATGTACTTGAGTTAAAACAGAGCCTTACGCAAGCTTTCGGTGTGAATCGTGAGAAGTAAGCGAGGATAGGTACATCCATGGCCGCACGTTCCATCGGGTCCCTGACCGTGTCCTTCGGGCTGGTCGCCATCCCAGTGAAGCTGTACTCGGCGACGCAGTCCGGGAATGCGATCTCCTTTAACCTGCTGCACAAGACCGACGGCTCGCGGCTGCGCCAGCAGTACATCTGCCAGAAGGAAGGCGTGGTGGTGGAGCGCGATGAGATGGTCAAGGGCTACGAGTTCGCCAAGGACCAGTACGTGCGCTTCAGCCCCGAGGAGATCAAGGCGCTGGAGGAGGTCGGCACGCACTCGGTCGACATCTCCGAATTCGTGCCCATGGCCTCCATCGACCCGGTGTACTTCGACAAGACCTATTACCTCGCCCCGGACAAGGGTGCCGCCAAGCCGTACGCGCTGCTGGTCGAGGCGCTGCGACAGTCGGGGCGCTGCGGGGTAGGTCGCTGGGCCGCGCGCGGCAAGGGCTACATCGTGATCCTGCGTCCCATCGGGGATGTACTCGCGATGCAGCAGCTGCACTACGCCGCCGACGTCAAGAGCTCGCGCGAGCTGGAAGTACCTAAGACCGAGGTACGCGCGCAGGAGCTGAAGCTGGCACAACAGCTGATCGATCAGCAGACCTCGCCCCAGTACGAGCCCGAGGCCTACAAGGATGAGGTACGCGGCCGGATCGAGGCGGCCATCCAGAAGAAAGTGGAGGGGCACGAAATCTCGGTGTCCGAGGAAGCACCGCGCGCCGAGGGCAAGGTCATCGACCTGATGGAAGCGCTGCGCGCGAGCCTGGAAAAGACCGAGAGCGCGCGCGCCCAGGTCAATCGCCTCGGACCGCGCAAAGGACCGCGCCGCGCCGAGGAGCACAAACCCGCCGCACGTCGGGCGAGCAAGCGCAACGCCTAGACGGCGCTAGCGCGGGGGTCTGGTGCGCTCCTACAGTGTGCGGGACGTAGCGCGGGTCCTGCAGCTCACGCCGGCCGTCACCCGCGGCCTGGTGCGCGCCGGCTTCGTGCACCCCGAGCGCGGTCCGCGCCGCGAGCTGCGCTTCTCGTTCCAGGATCTGATCGTGCTGCGCACCGCGCGCGCGCTGCTGCAGGCGAAGATTCCGCCCAAGCGCATCCGTCGTTCGCTCGAGTCACTGCGGCGCGAGCTGCCCGAGTCCCTGCCGCTGTCCGGGCTGGCCATCAGTGCGCTCGGCGATCACGTAGTCGTGCGCGACGGGGCCGCCCGCTGGCAGGCAGAGAACGGCCAGTACGTGCTCGGCCTGGACGTGACGCTGGAGAACGGCGTGCTGCAGGTGGTCGAGCACCGCGAGCCGGCCAGCGCGCCGCCCGAGACGCGCGACTGGTTCGCGCAGGGCCTGGCGCTGGAGGGCAGCGACCCGGAAGCGGCGCTCGCCGCGTACCGCGAGGCGGTGAACAGCGAGCCTGACAACGCCGCGGCCTGGACCAACTGGGGACGGCTGCTGCACGAGTCCGGACGGCAGCAGGAAGCCGCCGACATCTACCAGCGGGCGCTGGCGAGCGCCGGGCCCGACTCGCTGCTGCTCTACAACCAGGGCGTGCTGCTGGAGGATCTCGGCGATGCCGGCGCGGCGCTGCAGGCCTACCAGAGCGCGCTCGAGGAAGACCCGGAATTTGCCGACTGCCACTACAACCTCGCGCGCCTCTACGAGGCGATGGGCAAGCCGCAGCACGCGATCCGCCATCTCGGCCAGTATCGCCGCCTCATGAGCCACGAGGGCCGTTGAGGCCACGGAGCATGGCATGCAGCTGTGGGTGGGAACCTCCGGCTACAACTACCCGGAATGGAAGGGCAGCTTCTACCCAGCGAAGCTGCCGGCGGCCAAGATGCTGCCCTACTACGCCGAGCACTTCGCCACGGTCGAGATCAACTACACCTTCTACCGCGTCCCCAACAGCAAGATCCTGGCCGGCTGGGACCGCGAGACGCCGCCCGGGTTTCGCCTCACGCTCAAGGCACCCAAGCGCATCACCCACATCGCCAAGCTCAGGGACTGCGCTGAGCTGCTCGAATACTTCGTGAAGACCGCGGGCACGCTCGGCACGAAGCTCGGCGCCCTGCTCTTCCAGTTGCCGCCGTACTTGCGCAAGGACCTGGCGCTGCTCGATGACTTTCTGCCGCGGCTGCCCGCGGGCATCTGCGCCGCCTTCGAGTTCCGCCATGCCTCGTGGATGGATGAGGCGGTTTTCGCACGGCTGCGTGAGCGCAACCTCGCCCTGTGTATCGCCGACAGCGAGAAGTTCTCCACCCCGCTCGAGCTCACCGCGAGCTACGCATACTTCCGGCTGCGCGATGAAGGCTACACCAGCGCGGACCTGCAGCGCTGGGCCGAGCTGATCCGCACGCGCGCCGCACACTGCAGCGACGTCTTCGTCTACTTCAAGCATGAAGAAGCGGGCACGGGACCGGCCTTCGCGCGCATCCTGCGCGCCGCGCTCGAAGAGTCGCCCGCTCAGGCGTAGTGCGCGCCGGCCTCAGCGATCCTGCGGCGCGCCCGCGCCGTGCACGGGGGGCATGGCGAAGTGCGCCGCGGCAAACAGGTCACGCACGCAGGCCGCGCCCTCAAGCTGCAGCAGCGCCCGTTTGACCGGCAAGCCCCCGCCGAATCCGGTGAGCGTTCCGTTCGCGCCGATGACGCGGTGGCAGGGCACGATGATCGGTACGGGGTTGGCGCCGTTGGCGAGGCCGACGGCGCGCGCACCCTGCGGCCGGCCGAGCTCACGCGCGAGCAGCCCGTAGCTGGTCGTCACGCCGTAGGGAATCTGCTGCAGCGCACGCCACACCGCAAGCTGAAATGGCGTACCGCGCAGGTCCACGGGTACTTCGAACACCCGCCGGGTACCGGCAAAATACTCGCGCAGCTGCGTGGCGGCCGCCTGCAGCGCCTGCGGGTCCGCGCGCCAGTGTGCCGGCACAGCCGCGGTGCCCGGGCCGCCTCGGAAATGCAGCTGGCGCAGCCCGCGTGCGCTGCCGGCGAGCAGCAGCGGCCCGACCGGCGAATCGATCTCGCACCAGCACGTCTCGTCCCCACGCTCCATGGGCCCGTTCATGCCCTCACGCCGTCGCGCGCCATGCCGCGTGCAAGTGCAAGCCGGGTGATAAGGCGCTGCACAAAGTGATGGAGCCTGATCATGGGCATCTTGGGTTGCGGTGGGCCTCAGCCACCATGGTACGCAATAATCCTGCGATGCACGTCAGCCGTACTTTGTACAGCCGCGCAACCCCCGCGCCCCTGTGTGGCACGCCGTTCCCGTGAGCGTCATGGCCACCGCACGGCTGCGTCTGCGCTGGCTGTGCGCCACGGATGCGCCCTTCATCCTGCAGCTGCTGACCGAGCGTGAGTTCCTCGCCAACGTGGGCGAGCGCGGCGTACACGACCTGCAGGGCGCCGCGCGTTACATCGAGGAGGCGCGGCGCGGCTACGCCCGGCTCGGCTTCGGCCTGTACGCGATGGTAGACAAAGGGGGTGGCGCTGCGCTTGGACTGTGCGGGCTGTTGCGGCGCGACTCGCATCCTGACGTGGAGCTCGGCTTCGCGGTCCTTGCCAGTGCCCGCGGCCAGGGCTACGCGCTGGAGGCGGCCGCCGCCACCCGCGCGTTCGGCCACGGAAACCTCGGCCTGGCGCGGCTGGTCGCGCTCACCGCGCCTCACAACGGCGCCTCGATGCACATCCTCACGCGGGTCGGATTCAGCGATGCCGGACTGGTCGCCTATGGCGGCGAAGCCTCGCGCCTGTTCGTCAGCGAGCCCCTCGTCGGCTAGTGCAGGGCCATGAGTGTGGCCAGCGTATCCTTGCGCACTGTGCCGATCGCATCATCGATGCGCTCGGCAGACATCTCCTCGTCCCGACCCAGCCCCTCCCAGTTCTCCGCCCATACCTTCTGCAGTTGCGCGGCGCGCGCCGGCACCGGCGCCGGCACGAGCGCCGCCAGGTCGTGGATCGCGAGCACGCAGGTCCAGCCGGCACGCGGGCTGCCGCCGCGCACGTCATGGTCGTACTGGGCCAGGAATACCACGCGCTCCAGCTCGGCCAGTCGCCCGAGGACCTCGAACGCGGCGGTGCGCACATTGCGATTGTGTTCCGTGCGCTCGTTGCGCCAGGTGTTATAGCCGAGCGCGGTCAGCGCCACGACCAGGCTGATAATCGCCACCACATTGTCGCGCAGTTGCTCGCGCAGGCTCCTCATAGGGCTC
>DATJVL010000017.1:0-89923 GCA_035501795.1 Steroidobacteraceae bacterium | reverse complement strand
GCGGGTGAACTCATCCGTGTGGCAGATCCCCGTCGCCTTCAGCTCCACCAGCACCTCCCCGGCCTTCGGCCCCTCCAGCTCCAGCGTCACAATCTCCAGCGGCTTGCCCGCCGCCGTGGCCAGTGCAGCGCGTGTTTTCATAGGTGCAAGTTTCCCGATGCCAAGAAAATACGGATAAGGACGCGACGGGCCCCACGCTGTGCGCGGGGCCCGTCGGCTGCGGAACGCCTACCGCCTCAGGCCAGAACGCCCTTGGCCTTCGCAGTGTGCGTGGCGATCAGATCCATCAGCGCCGGCGAGAGGCAGTCATAGGGCTCCAGCCCCAGCTCCTTCAGCCGCGCACGCACCGCGCCCATCTGATCGGGCTTCGTGCCGGACTCGATGATCGAGGATACGAAGGCCGCGAAGCGCGGCTCCTCCCAGCCCTCGTCCTTGGAGAGCTCGGTGTGGAAGAAGTCAAAGCCGTAGAACGGGTGCGCCTTGTTCTCGATACGCCCGTACATGTGCGCGCCGCAGCCCGTGCAGGCATAGCGCTGGATCGGTGCCTTCTCGTCGACGATCTTCAGCTTGTTGCCGTTGGCGGTCACGCTAACCTTATCGCGCCCGGCGACGCCAACGACCGAGAAGGTTGCGCCGGACGGCTTCCAGCACTTGGTGCAGCCGCAGGCGTGGTTGAAGGCGACGTTGGAGCCGATCTTCACGGTCACGGGATTGCTCGAGCACTTGCAGGTGAGTGTCCCGCCGGCGAAGTTCGGGTTGCCCTTCTTGACTCCGTTGTCGACCATCGGGTGAATTTTGATTGCCATGTTAGTGGTGCCTCGCCTCTAGGGGTTTGTCGTCGGTTCTCGTGCCTTGTAACTCAATCGGAATCCTGCACGGACGCCCCGAGTTGCGGGGCATGCCGCAGCAGGCCGTGCCGATGGATCTTGCGGTAAATCGTGCGGCGGCTGATGTGCAGGCGGGCCGCAGCTGCACTGACATTCCACTGACACGACTCGAGCGTGCGACGCAGCGCTTCGCGCTCCGCCCCGCTCAGTACGCTCTCGCCTTCGTTGTCCAGGGCCGCTTCGGCCTCCGCGCGCAGCGGCTCCTCTGCGATCCCCCCGGCCAGCCATTCCTCGTTGAAATCCGCGAGCGTCAGGCGCGTGCCGCTGCGCAGCGCCACGACGGTGCGCAGCACGTTGCGCAGCTGGCGGACGTTGCCCGGCCAGCTGTGCCGCACCAGCCGCTCGAGCAGCGCCGGCTCGAGCTCGAGCGGCTCGTCGCCGGCCTCGGCGCGCAGCAACCGCGTGATGAGCTCGGCGGCGTCGCTGCGCTGGCGCAGCGGCGGCAGCCGTACCGTGATGCCATTGAGGCGGTAGTACAGATCCTCGCGGAACTGCCCCTTGGCGATGAGATCGAGCGGGTGATGCTGCGTGGCACTGATGACGCGCACGTCCACGCTCACCACCTTGCTCGCCCCGAGCGGCATAACCTCGCGATCCTCGATGACGTTCAGCAGGCGGGTCTGCAGCGCCACCGGCATGTCCCCGATCTCATCAAGGAACAGTGTGCCGCCATTGGCCTGCAGGATGCGTCCCACGCCGCCCTCGCGTGACGCACCGGTGAAGGCGCCGGGCTTGTGCCCGAAGAGCTCGCTTTCGATGAGCGTCTCGGGAATGGCCGCGCAGTTGACGGTGACGAACGGCTTGTCGGCCCGGTTGCTGGCGTTGTGGATGGCGCGGGCGCAGAAACCCTTGCCGGTGCCGGTCTCACCGAGCAGCAGCACCGAGATGTCGCGGTCGATGACGCGCTGTAGCACCTCGACGTTGTGCTTCATCGCCGGATCCGAGGAATCCAGGCACTCCAGCGAGCCGCGTGCGCTCACCGGCGCGACGGCCTCGGTCGCGCTGCGGCGAGGCATCTCGACCGGCGCGTGTACGGTCGCGAACCAACGGCGCTGCGAGGCCTTGGCGCTCAGGCACTCGGCGCGGTAGCCGCGCTGTCCCGCGAGGCGCATGAGCGTGGCGAGGCTGGTGTCGAGCACTGGCTCGACACGTTGCCCGCAGACGGCCTCGTGGCTGCGCTGGCCGAGGAGCATGAGCCCGGCGCGGTTGACGCCGCGGATGATCCCCTGCTCATCGAACGCCAGCACGCCCTCGCCCGGGGTGCTGACGAACTCTGGGCAGCGGTGGAAACGCACCAGGTGCAGGTCGCGGCAGGCCGAGAGCAGCGTGCGGTTCTCGACGTTCTGCGCCGCCATCTCCACCAGCGCGAGCGTGTGGCTCTGCGGATTGTTGGAGGCACCGGAAATATCCAGCGCCGCCAGCAGCTCGCCGCGCATATCGAAGATGGGGGCGGCGCAGCAGGTGAGCTGCGTGTTCTGGGCGAGGAAATGGTCGGCGCGATGGATGACCACCGACCGTCCCGTGGTCAGGCACGTGCCCATGCCGTTCGTGCCCATCTCGCGCTCGCTCCACATGACCCCTTCACGGAAGCCCGAGCGGCGCGCGGTGGCCGAGAAACCGCTGTCCCCGACGTGGCTGAGGATCACCCCGTCGCGGTCGGTGAGCATGATGCTGTATTCGGAGTGCTTGATGAGCTTGCCCAGCGCCTCCATCTCGATGCGCGCGATGCCGAGCAGCACGCCGAGACGCTCGCGACGCGCCTGCAGGTCGGTGGCGTCGACGCTCGTCGGCCGCTTCAGTTCCTGCGGGTTGAGCGCGTAGGTGTTGAGGCAGCGGCTCCAGGAGGTACGCACCACGTCCGTGATCGGCAGCTCCGCGCCGTGCCTGCGTACTAGGTTGCCTATGAGGTCTGCATGAGTGTGGGCTACCGGTCGCGCACGCATCATAGTTAAGACTCCCCCCTCGACCCCCGGGACCGGACTCAGCTGCCCTTACAGCCGAACTTGCACTCCGGCGACCCGTGGTAATTCGACCGAACAAAGGTAAGGATGCGCCACAATTCGTCGTCCG
Organism: Steroidobacteraceae bacterium; assembly: GCA_035501795.1. GTDB lineage: Bacteria > Pseudomonadota > Gammaproteobacteria > Steroidobacterales > Steroidobacteraceae > 13-2-20CM-66-19. The sequence goes on along the minus strand of DATJVL010000017.1, from coordinate 86,966 downwards.
TCTTCATCAGCTGCCCCATCTGCGGCATCGGGCCTACGACGCTCTCCTGCGCCTTGCGGCTGTAGCCCTTGCCCTGCAGCGTCTGGCTGCCGTAGGCCACCAGACGGAAGAGCGTGTCATCATCGCCGCCGTAGACCCAGGTATCGTTGGTCAGCGGCGGGCACATGCCACCGCCCCCCGTGCCGCCATGGCAGCCGTTGCAGCCATAGCTGAGGTATAGCTTACCCCCGGCGGCCACCACGTCGGCATCGTCGTCCTTGTAGGGGTTCTTGAGGCTGCCCTGGGGGGCCGAGTCCGCCCGCTGCACCGGGGTCATGGGGGAGCCGGTGCCGGCGGGGGCTGCCGCGGGCGCACCCTGGGCGGCATCCGGCGTCGCCTGGGGCGCGGCGTACAGCAGCGAGGAGGACAGCGCGGCCACAAACACGGTCACGGTTTTGTTGAGCACCAGGGCCTCGGTTGTTTTCAGCCGGTGATTGTTATTTAGGCCCCGGGATGACCCGCAGGTTCACCCAGCAGCTTGATCACGTTCGCATCGCCCTTCTCGCGTGCGATCGACAGCGCGGTATCGCCACGCTCGGTCTGGGCGTTGACGTTGGCGCCGGCGTGCACCAGCAGCTCGACCATATCCGCACGGCTGTTGGCCGCCGCGATCATGAGCGCGGTGACGCCGCCGCTGTTGCGCGCGTTGACGTCGGCGCCCTTCTTGAGCAGCGCCTGCACCAGGGGCTGGTCGTGATTGGCGGTGGCCAGCATGAGGGGCGTGTAGCCGCCATCCCCCACCGCTTTGCTCGCGTCGGCGCCGAGCTCGAGCAGCGCGAGGGCCGCATCGTTCTTGCCGTACTGGATCGCCACCCCGAGCGCGGTCAGGTTCTGGGCACTCTCCGCGTTCAGGTCCGCGCCATGCGCGGCGAGGATGCGCACCTCGTCCTGCTTGTCCAGGTAGGCCGCCGACATGATCGGCGTCCAGCCGTCGCGGTCGCGCTGGTTGACGTCGGCCCCGTGCGCGATCAGGAACTCCACCATCTGCGGGGTCGCCATGATCACCGCGTGGTGCAGCGGGGTCTCACCCTGATTGTCGATGGCGCTGATGGAGGCGTGCTTCTTATCCAGCAGGTAGGCGACGCGCTGCTGATCGTTGGCGACCACGGCATTGTTGAGCTCAGTGGTGACGTCGGCGCCGTGCGCGAGCCAGTCATTGAGCTGCGCGATGCTCACGGTCGCTGCGGCGGCCTTGGCCGGCTGCGACACGGGCTGGTACGGCCCGTGCGTGGGTAACTCGCCGCTGATGACGCAGGTATCGCACTGCACGAGCGGCACGCCGTACTCCTTGAGGATCGCGTGGATCGCCTCCTGCTGCTGGCGCATGGCGGTGTCGAGGCGGTGCGCGAGTTCCTTGTCGTTGCGGCGCACGGCAATCGCCATGTCGAACTCGAGGCGCGTGGTGTCATCGAGAGTGTTCGCCGGCTGCAGCGTGATCGGTTCCTGCTTGACCGTCTTGAAGTAGCCGGCCATCGGACCCCAGACCCCGGCCACGTCGAGCTGCCCGTCGATCACCTGCTGCACCTGGTAGCTCGGCTGGTTCTGCGCCACCAGGTCCGCGTTGTGTGCGAGGTAATGAATCTGCACGTTGCCGATGCCGTGCTCGGCCAGCGCCGAGCGGATGGCGGAGGTCTCGTAGACGCCGACCTTCAGCTTGCGCAGCCGCGGATCATCGAGGTTCTTGAAGTCATAGTGTCGGTCCGTGCGGTAGGCCAGCACGTAGGTGGTGCGGTAGAGCGCGCCGGTCGTGACCACGTCGTCGGAGTCCGGCGGCATGTCGATCATGACATCGCACTGGTCGGCATCGAGGGTGGTGCGCGTCAGCCCGCGCTCGATACCGGGCCGAAAGTAGTTCTCCACCGTCGTGCCCATGGCCGAAGCCAGCACGGCGGCGATCTTGTTCTCGAAGCCCTCGCCCTTGTTGTTCGAGAGCGGCATGTTGCCGGGATCCGCGCAGATGCGCAGTGCCGCGTGCGCCGGCATCGAGCCGGCCAGCAAGGCAATCGTCCCCAGAGCCAGGAGGGCCGGCAACCCGGGCCCGACTCGCATCAACTTCATCATTCGACTCGGCTCCTCAGTCCATGCGGCGCCTTCGCTCTGACGAGAACGCGCCCGGCGTTGCCGCCGGGCGCGTTCATTCCTTCGTCAATGCTCTACAGAGTCACGAACGTCCTATTCGACCGCGAAGGTGTACAGCGTGCCGCCCTGCGGAATCAGGTTCAGGCCCGCCGCTTTCGTCATGGCGGTGGCCCCGATCGCACCGAACTTGTCGTTCAGATCAAGTCCGGCGGTCACAGGCAAGCCGATCCAGCCGCCGATGCCGCTCCACACCGACACGTACTGCTTGTTGCCCACCTTGTACGTGATCGGGTTTCCGATGATTCCCGACCCCAGGCGGCGCTGCCACAGCACCTTGCCAGTCGCACGGTCCACGGCGCGGAAGTCGCCGTTCAGACTGCCGTAGAAGGCCAGCCCGCCGTCCGTGACCAGGGCGCCGCCCCAGTTCGGATACGGGTCGGGGATCTCCCACACAGTCTCGCCCGTGAGCACGTTGAACTTCTTGAACTTGCCCGTGATGCCCGGCTTCTCCGGGTACATGTACACGTTCGCGAACACGTACACGATGCCCTGCTGGGTATGTGAGCGCTCCTGCGGTTCATCCTCCATGCACCAGTTGTTGGTCGGGCAGTACGCCATGCCGGGCTCGCTCGGGTCGATGGCGCAGGGCTGCTGGTCCTTGCCACCCATCGCCGAGGGGCAAGCCTGCGTGTTGCCATGTGCCTTCAGCGGCGAGTGCTCGTACACCTTCACGGGGCGGCCGGTCTTCATGTCGACCTTCTCGGCCCAGTTGGTGGTGACGTACTTGTTGGCGCGCAGCAGCGTGCCATCCTCGCGATCGAGCACATACGCGAAGCCGTTGCGATCGAAGTGGATGAGCACCTTGCGTGCCTTGCCATCGACGGTCAGGTCCTCGAGCATGTTCTCGTTGATGCCGTCGTAGTCCCACTGGTCAAACGGCGTCATCTGGTAGGCCCATACCACTTCGCCGGTATCGACCTTGCGGGCAAAAATGGTCATGGACCACTTGTTGTCCCACTTGCCGTTGTTGCAGGCTTCCTGCGTGACCGGGTTCGCGCCGCAGCGATACTGCGGGCTCCAGAGGCCGGGGTTGCCGCTCGAGGCGTACACCAGCTTCAGTTCCGGATCGTAGCTGTAGAAGCCCCACATGGCGCCGCCACCGCGCTGCCACTCATCGCCCGGGTAGCTGGAGATGCCGATGTCGTGTCCGGCCGTGCCGTACTCGGGATGCTTCTTGTTCGAGTCCTTCGTCAGGCACACGTCCTTGTCGGAGCCGGTGTTGTGGCACTCCCAGACCTTCTTGCCGTCGGCCAGGTTGTAGGCAGTGAAGCGGCCGCGCGCGGCGAACTCATCACCACCGAACCCGATCAGCACCTTGCCGTCCGCAATCAGCGGCGCCGGCGTAATCGTCTCACCCTTGTCCGGATAGGCATGCTTCACTACCCAGACTTCCTTGCCCGTGGCCGCATCGAGGGCGATGACGAAGCCATCGAGCGTCCCGAACACCAGCTTGCCATCAGCAAAAGCCGGGCCGCGATTCACGGTGTCGCAGCAGGCGCGCGGCACGGCTGAATCATCGCGATTGGTGGTCTTGCGATAGTTCCACATCTCCTTCGGATGATCCGGATCACTCAGATCGAGTGCCTGGATGATGTTCGGCCAGCCGCTCTCCATGTACATCATCGGCTTGCCGCCCACAGTCACCACGAGCGGTTGTCCCTCATGGCCACGCAGCGTGCCGCTCGACTGCGACCACACCATCTGCAACTTGCTCGCGTTGCCGGTGTTGATGTCCTTGAGCTTGCTATGCCGTGTTAGGGCTTGATCGCCGCCCGGAGCGGCCCAGAGATTGGAATCCTTCGCGCGGTCGGTTACTTCATCGCCGAATGCCGCTGCGCAGAACGCTCCGAGTGCCACGGCGGCACTTATGGCGCATAGAGTTCTTTTGCGTTCGAATCGCATACGCAGTTCTCCTCAGATAGATTTCGACTCGTATCGTTCGCTGTGAGCACCGCTGTCCGCGCATTCTTGTGAGCATGCAGCTATGCGCCTTATCGGCCTCGCAACCACGTTCCCCAGATAGACCTCGTGCTTGCCTCGCACCCTGATAAAAATCGCGGCGATTATCATAGTCTTACTCGTAGCCGTGTGCAGCAGAGCGGCCAACGCCGAGTTCGCTACAAATCTGTGCCACAAATGACACAGTTCACGCGCAGCATCCGACGCTCCGCCGCGAGCGCACGCGGGTGCAGCGCGCGCTCGCGCACACAGATCCGGAGTCTCCTGCAGCGCGGACCGCGCTGTCGTGCAGCACGCATCCACGATGTGCGTGACCCACGCTGCAAGGCCAAGCTTGCGGCGGCGCTGCGCTCGGCTGCGCAAAAAAGGCGTCGACGGCCCGCTCGGGACCGCCGACGCACTTGCGTAGCCCTGCGCGCGCAGCGCGCCATCTGTTGCCCACTCAGAAGCCCAGATAGAAGCCGATGTTGAAGGTGTTGGCCGTATTGTCACCGCCGCTGTGATTCTCGCTCTTCGTGTTGCTGTACTCAGCGAGCAGCATGAGGTTCTTGGTCAGCGACCAGTAAACCCCGCCCGTGGCCTTCTTGTTCGACTGCACCAGCGTCGGGTTGGCGGCGGCATCCGCGCCGTTCGCGTAGTCGAGCTTGCTCTCGCCGTAGTTCACGCCGAGCTTCACCGTGCCGATCTTGTAGGTGATCTGCGCCAGGTAGCCGTCGGACTTGCGCTTCTGGCCGTCGGCGTAGGAGCCGAGCAGGAAGAGCGCGGTCGTGCCGAGGCCGTCACCGTGGTAGTAGTACCCGAATACTTCCAGGTCGGAGATGTCGAGCTTGGCGAAGACATCGACGCCACTGGCGTTGTAGTTGTAGGTCCCGCCGCCGAACTCCTGGTATTGCTTTTGCGTGATGCCGGCGATGGAGGCGTAGAACTTGGAGGTGTCGCTGAAGGGCAGGGTCAGGGTGGCCTTGGCGTGAAAGCCCGGCGCCTTCTTCGGATCCGGCGTGCCTTCATCGCTCAGCGAGTTCAGCGGATCGTAAGCGCCGACGGTGAGCTGGAACCCGGAGAAGTCCGGCGTGGTGTAGTCGATCTGCGCCAGCCAGTCGGTGTAGATGTAGCCGTAGCCGATGCCGCCCAGGGTGGTGTTGCTCGGTGCCGGGCCCGCTGCGGAGCCGGGGGCGCCGACGCCCGGCAGCGTCATGTCGTTCAGGATGACGTCCGCCCCGAAGAGCCCGATGTTGCGTCCCGCGAGCACCGTGCCGGCATCCTTGGTGCCGAAGGTGAGGTAGACCTGGCGGATGTCCAGGCCGGTGGTGCCGAGGGCCGTGTTGGTCGGTCCGCCGCTGGCCTGCAGGTTCGGGCTGCCGCCATCATTGGTGGCGATACCCGGGAACAGGCCGAAATGCGCGGAGAGGTCGATGCCGTTCTGCGTCGTCTTGAAGCCGAAGGCGAGCGAGGCGGGCAGCAGGCCATTGCCGATGTTGGAGACGCTGTTGCCGGAGGCCGTCCCCGTGCAGGTCAGGCCGCCGGCCACGGCTACCGCACTGGAGGCGGACTCGCAATTCGAAAAGATGTAGTCGACGTTGATCTCGCCGCTCGCCGAGAAAGTCCACGAGCCATCGGACGAGGTGATATCCACCGCCCCGGCCGGGGCTGCCAGCGCGGCCAAGAGGCCACCGGCAGCCAACGGTCCGAGGAACCTTTGAGTTACGCACAATTTCTTCATCGAATGACTCCCGCAGTTGTGAGATGCCCTCAGATAGCGGTTGCCCGCTTGTTCGCTGTCAGTGCACAAACCTGAGGAGCCGTCAGCAAGCGACGTGCCAAACTTCGTTGCCGGCCAGCAACAAATTTAGCCATTTAAGATCATGAGCTTAAACACTTAAATCGCTCATGGGCGACAGTGTGTCGTCATAAAGGTCACAGTGTGCCGCCGCACTGGTACGAAAACGTCCCACTCCGCGAAACCAACGCCTCAGGTGCGGGGACGCAACCAGCGCGCAGCGAGCGGTGGCACGAGAACCAGGCTGACGAAGGTCGAGGAGACGAGGCCCCCGAGGATCACGACGGCCATCGGGCCTTCGATCTCGTGCCCGGGCTCGCGCGACTGCAGCGCCACGGGCAGCAGGGCGAGCGCGGTGAGCAGCGCCGTGAGCAGCACCGGCGTGAGCCGCTCCTCCGCGCCGCGCAGCGCGGTGGCCAGTCCCCAGCTCTCACCCTCGACACTGACCAGGTGCTCGTAGTGCGAGATCAGCAGGATGGTGTTGCGGGCGGCCATGCCGAAGAGCGCGACGAAGCCGACCATGGCCCCGAGTGAGAGCGTGCCGCCACTGACGGTCACGGCGATCACGCCGCCGATGAGTGTGCTCGGCAGCGCCGCGAGCACCAGCAGGACGTGCCGGCTGTGGCCGAAGGCCAGCGCCAGCAACAGCACGATCAGCACCAGCGCGGCGAGCGAGTGCCAGATGAGCTCACGCGCGGCCGCCGCCTGCGCCGGCGCTGCCCCGCCGTAGCGCAGGTACACGTTCGGCGGCAGCGCTACCCGCGCGGCGATCGCTGCCTGGGCGGCGCGCGCGTAGCCAGCCTGATCCGCGGTGCGTGGGTTGGCGACCACCACCTGGCGGCGCAGCCCGTCCTCGTGCTCGATGAGGCTGCGCGCCGAGACCACGCGCAGCGTGGCCACCGAACCCACCGGCACGCGCGCACCCTCGCGGCTGCGCACGCTGAGCGCGCCCACCTCCGCGGGACTGGCGCCGGCGCCCTTCAGGCGCAGCACCACCGGCACGCTGCGATCGGACTGGTTGAGCTGTGCGACCAGCATGCCGTGATAGGCCGCATTGAGCGTCGCCAGCACCTCGCTGGCGGTGAGCCCGTAGAGCGCGAGCTGCTCCTCGCGCAGGCGCACCTCGAGCTCCGGCTGGCGCGGCGGCACCTTCAGGTGCACGGCGCCGCTCTGCGGCCACTGCTGCAGCACGGCGGCGATCCGGCCCGCCACCGCGTCATCCACGTCCAGGTCGGGGCCGAAGACACTCACGAAGAAGGGCGCCACCTCCCCCGAGAGCGTCTCGCCGATGCGCTCGGCCAGCACCGAATAGATCTCGACCAGCTGGTTGGGGAACTGGTCGAAGACCGCGCGCACCTCACGCTCGAGCTGCGCGGTGCTCGGCCCGCGCGTCGGATCGAGCTGGATCTCGAACTCGCTCTTGTTGGGAGCATCCGGATCCTGGCCGTTCTCCGCGCGCCCGATCTGCTCGGCCACGCTCTTCACGCCCTCGAGCTTGGCGAGGCGCGCGGCGATGCGCTCACCGACCCGCGAGGTCTCCTCGAGCGAGATGCCGGGACGCAGCGCCGCGTGCGCGATCAGGTAATTCTCGCGGAAGTCCGGCAGCAGCCGCGCGCCGAGCACCGGCAGCAGCGCCAGCCCGAGGACGCCGGTGCCAAGCAGCAGCAGCAGCACCAGCCGCGTGCGGCCGGCGAGCCCCTCGATCAGCCGCTGCTGCAGGCGCTTGCAGCGTTGCAGCCAGGCCGGCTCCGGGCGCGGCGCGTAGCGCTGCATGAGCAGCGCACACAGCGCCGGAGTCGCGCTCATGGCCACGAGCAGCGACAGTCCCACGGCGAGCAGGAAGGCGGCCGCCAGCGGCCGGAAGAACGCCCCCTGCAGGCCCGAGAGCATCACGATCGGCAGGAACGCCACGGCCACCGCGGCGGTGGCGTAGAACACCGGGCGACGCACCTCGAGTGAGGCCTCCAGCAGCAGCGAGCCGATGCCGGAGCCGCCGCGCGCCAGGCGACGACGGCGGGTGATGTTCTCCACGTCGATCACCGCGTCATCGACCACGACACCGAGCGCCACCACCAGCCCGCCGAGGCTCATGGTGTTCAGCGACAGCCCGAAGGTGCCGAGGATCCACACCGTGGCGAGCAGCGACACCGGGATGGCGCTGAAGGAGATGAGTGCGCCGCGCCAGTCACGCAGCGTCAGCAGCAGCAGCACCACCACCAGCAACGCGCCGATGAGGAGCGAGTTGCGCAGCTTGGCGATGGCGCTCTCGATGAAGCTCGCGGGGCGCAGCAGCGCCGGGTGGTAAGTGACGCCCTGCCGGGTCAGCGTCGGCGCCAGTACCTCCAGGCGGTGTTCGAGTTCGCGCGTGACATCCAGGGTATTGGCGCCGAACTGGGTCGAGGTCTCGACCAGGATCCCCGGCCGTCCGCCGATGATCGCATCGCCGAAGCGCGGCGCGGCGGCGTCGCGCACCTCGGCCACGTCGCCGATACGTACCGACACACCGTGGCCTGCGATCACCGTCTGCTTGAGGGCCGCGGCGGAGGCCGCGGGAGCCTGCGCCTGCACGACGATGCGCTGCGAAGGCGTCTCGAGGTAGCCGCCACCGATCATCTGCGTGCCGCGCCGCGCGGCCTCGGCGACGTCCTCGAGGGTGAGGCCCGCGGCATCCAGCCGCCCCGGGTCGACCCACAGCTGCCGCTCGCGCGTGTCGCCCCCGAAGATCTGTGCCTGCGCCACCCCGGGTACGGCCAGAATCTGTGGCTTGATGGTCCAGCGCACCAGGTCGCGCAGCTCAAGCGGCGAGAGCCGCTCGCTGGTGAAGCCGAAGTGCACCAGGTACTCCATCGAGGAGCTCAGCGGCGAGAGCCGCGGCGGACTGACGCCCGCAGGCAAGAGCGTGCCCGCATCCGCCAGGCGCTCGGTGATCACCTGACGCTGCAGGTAAGGATCGCTGTTGCGCCCGAAGACCACCTGGATCGCCGCGAGGCCCTGGCTGGAACTGGAGCGCACCGCCTCGACGTTCTCGGCACCGCCGAGCAGGTCTTCCAGCGGCCGGGTGACCAGCGATTCGACCTGGGTCGCGTCCAGTCCGGGCGCCTCGGCCTGCACCAGCACGTGCGGCGGGGCGAAGTCGGGGAAGACGTCGAGCCGCGCACTCAGCAGCGCAGTGACCCCCAGCAGGGCTATGAGCAGGGAGAGCGCCGTGACGATCTTGGGATGCGCCAGCGAGCCCCGTACGATGGCGGCGAGCATGGGCGCTAGTCGTGTTCCTCTTCGGCGGCGGAGAAGCCTGCGATGCCCTGCAGGGACCACAGCACTCCGGCCCCCTGCACCACGACCTGGTCCTCGCGTTTGAGGCCCTCGACCAGCCAGCCCTCGCCGACGCGCGCCAGCGGCTTCACCGGCACGGACTCGTACGCGTGGGTGTCGGCCCGCTCGCCCTGCGTCTGCCGATATACGTACGCGCCCTGCTCCGCATAGATCAGTGCCGCCGCCGGCACCAGCAGCCCGCTGCTGGTCTGCGCCTGCAGATGCGCCAGCATCCGCGCCCCCGCACCGAGTCCTGCCGGTGCGTGCGCCGTCTCGAGCAGCCAGCCGGCGCTTTGTGACTGCGCATCCGTGCGCGGCAGTGCTCCGAGCACCTCAGCGGCGATCCGCACGCCCTCGACCTCGAGTAGCGCCCGGGGCGCCACCGCGCCACCGAGGCGCCGGCCGGGCGCGTCCGCGCGCAGCAGCAGGTGTCCGTGCTCGAGACGCTCGAGCAGCGCGCCACGCTGGGCGCTCGAGAGTGCCGCCAGCGGTCCCCACTGCTGACGGAAGGCGAGCGCGGCGGCCTGCGCCTGGGCGCCCGCCTCGGCCGCCTGCGCGCGCGCGGCCTGCAGGGTCTTGAGCGACGCCTGAGCGCCGTCGCGGTAGAGCCCCTCCTGCCGCGTGGCATCGGCCTCGGCGGCGAGCGCCGCCGCGCGGGTGCTCTCGGTGCGTCCCGCATCCGTGACGAGCGCCACCGGGTCGAGCACGGTCGCATACGCCTCGATTGCCGGAGCCGCCGCCAGCGGCAGCGGCGCATCGGTGCGGATGCCGACGGCCTGTTGCTGCGAGCTGGTCAGGCTGAGTTTGCCGGCCTTCTCCTGCGCCTCGTCGCGCTCCTCGTCCTTGCCGGTCGCGGCCGGCGAGTGCGCCTGCGGCGGCTCGGGCTCGGCTGCGCTCGCGGCCGCTGCCGGCGCGCGCTCCTCGTCGTTGTCCTCCGTTGGCCGCGCCGGGCGGCTGCGCGCCTCGTTGCGCTGCGCGGCCTCGCCGCGTTCGGCACCCGGAGGCTGCGCGGGCGGCGCCGCGAGTGCGCACAGCAGCGTCACGCTCCCCAGGGCGAGCAGCGCTCTCATGCCTGCGGCGCCTGCATGAGGCTCTCGGCCCCCTCGAGCGGACGGTGGTACGCGTCCTCGAGCGCGCCGAATGCGAGCTGCGCCTCGTAGGCGGCATCGAGCGTGGCCAGACGGGCCTCACTCGCGGTGATCTGTGCGGCGAGCATCGCGGCGCGATCACTCGAACCGCGCGCGAAGGCACGCTGCTCGGCCTGGGCCGCGGTGGCGGCCAGCTGGGTAAGGCGTTCGCTTTCGGCCCAGGCCGCGCGCGCGGCTGGCCAGGCGAGCTCGGCGCGGTCGATCTGCTCGAAGATCTGCGCCTGCACGCTCTTCAGGTGCTCGCCCGCGGCGGTGCGGCGCCCGAGAGCCTCCCCGATCTCCCCCTGGTGCTGGTTGAAGATGGGCAACTCGAACGAGAGCCCGAGCCCGGCTTCGTTGGAGATGGTGTCGAGGGCATCCTGGCGCACACCGCTGCCCCCCCAGGCATAGGCGGGCGTGACGCGCAGCTGCGGCCAGCGCTTGCCGACCTCGTGCTGCAGGTTCAGCTCCGCCAGATCATAGGCACGCAGTGCCGCGATCATCTGCGGACGACCGATGAGGGCCTGCTCGCGCCACAGCGCGGGCGTCGTGGCCGTCAGCTGCTCGATCGCCGTCCAGTCCGGCCAGCGCACCGTGGTCTCATCGAGGGCACTCAGCGGCACGCCGATGGCGGCGGCGAGACGCGCACGCGCGGCGCCGCTGCGGGCGCGGATCTGCTGCGCGCGCTGGCGCGCGCGCCCGAGCTCGAGCTCATCGGCAAGCAGCTGGCTGCGGCCGATGTCCCCGGCACGCAGCCGCGCGCGATCGCTCTCCAGCAGCGCCTCGCGTGCGCCGACCAGCACGCCGAGGGTTGCCGCCTGGTCCTGGGTCGCGACCGCATCCAGCAGCGCGAGCCGCAGCGCGCTGCGCACTTCCCAGATCGCCTCGCCGAGACCGGAGTTGGCGAGTGCGGTCTGCAGCGAGGCCTGGGTGCGCGCCCGCGCGCGCTCTCCCGGCCGCGGCAGCAGGAAATCCATCGACAACCCATAGAGCCACGCGGCCGGTGAGGCTCCCGTGGCCGTCAGGTACTCCCCGAACAGCTCCATGTTGGGGTTGGGATGCTGTGCGGCAGTGCGCTCGGCCGCGGCCACCGCGGCCACGCCGGCGCGCTCCTCCTGCAGGTGCGGATTGAGTGCCAGCGCGGCGGCGAGCCATTGGGCGCGGTTCCAGCCGCTGCTCGCGGGCGGCAGACCGCCCAGCGCATCCAGGCGGCGCGCACTGAACTCGGCCAGCGTATCGCGTGGCTCGAGCGGGGCGGGCGGCGGGGCGCTGACACAGGCGGCCACCAGCACGGCTGCACATAGCAGGACGGCACCCGGCGCGCCGGGTACCTGTGTCCGCGAGCCGCGTTCGCTTCCCCGCACTGCGCCCTCCCCTGCGACGCAATATAGAGCCCCGAGCGGGCACTCATCAACGCGGGCTCTGGCCGGGCGCGTGCGATGCGCTCGCTTCCAACATCAGCTAACGCGCGCCGCGCGGTCGGGCAGCTGTGCCGCATGCCAGTGCGCCACCTGTGCGAGCGTTATGCGCGTCGCGGACGCGCGCGCCGCGGGCTGCCAGCCGTGCGCCTGCCCCAGGGACGGGCCGGCGGCCAGCGCCCCGGCGGCCACGGTAGTGGGGAAGTAGTGACTGCGTGTCAGCAGCACCGGCACGTGCGCGCGGCGCGCCGCTTCGAGGCCCGCCGGAGAATCCTCGACCGCCACCGCTTCCTCGGGCGCGAGCGCGAGCGCGGCCAGCCCCTGCAGGTATGCCTGCGGATCAGGCTTCTTGCGCGGCGCATCCGCCGCGCACACCACGGCCGCGAAACGCGCGGCCCAGTTCGGTCCCAGCTGCCGCCCGAGCAGCGCCTGCACGTTCACCCGGCTGGTGGTCGTCACGATCGCCAGGCGTATGCCGCCGGCCATGCAATCCGCCAGCAACGCCGCGACCCCCGCCCGCAGCCGCAGGGCACCGCGGGCCACGATAGCGGCGTAACGTGCGTTCTTCAGCTGGTGCAGATGGTGCGCGAGCTGCGCACGCGCGATGGCATCGGCCGGGGCTTGCGGCTGCGAGCGCATGTCGTGCAGCAACCGCTCGCGTCCGCCGGCTACCGCGAGCAGCTCCCCGTAGCGCGCCTCGCTCCAGCGCCACGGCACGCCCGCGGCGGCGAAGGCCTCGTTGAAGGCGACTCGGTGCCCGTCGCGCTCGGTTTCCGCCAGTGTGCCGTCAACGTCCCACAGCAGCGCGCGGATCATTGCCCGGGAGTCATGAGTGCCCCGCGGGTGAGCGGCCCCGGCGGCGTGCCGGCGGGCAGCAGCCCGCAGAGCTCCGCGACACTGTCGATGAGGGCATCGCAGGGCAGTGCGCGCGGGTCCGCGCCCTCGTTGTAACCATAGGGCACGCACACGATGCGCATGCCCGCCGCCCGTGCCGCCTGCACGTCGATCGAGGAATCGCCCACCATGAGGGCGTGCGCGGGCAGCACCTGCAGTGCCTCGCACGCGTGCAGCAGCGGCTGCGGATGCGGCTTGCGCTGCTCGGCGGTGTCACCGCCGACCACGACATCGATCCACTGGCTGAGGCCGAGCTGCACCAGCAGCGCGGTGGCCGTGTGGCGCGGCTTGTTAGTGACGACCCCGAGCCGCACGCCGTCCGCGTGCAGCCGCTCGAGGCCGGCGGCGACGCCAGGATAGACCCGCGCCTCGTGCTCATGGCGCTCGTGCAGGTCGTCATAATGAAAGTAGAAGCGCTGCAGCAGCAGCACCGCATCCACCGGCCACGGCCGCGGCGACAGGCGCGCCACCACGCGCTGCACCAGGCTCGGAGCGCCGCGGCCGATCAGGGTGCGCACGTATTCGAGCGGCAGCGCCGCCGCGCCCTGCTCGGCCAGCGCGCGGTTGAGGGCGAGGTGGATGTCCGCCACCGTGTCCAGCAGCGTTCCATCCAGGTCAAAGAGTACCGCCCGCACCGGGACGCCATCGGCACACGGTGCCAGCTGCCGCGGAGCGCTCATGAGGAGCGCCCGCGCGCGATCAGGGCGCGGGCGCGCGCGCACACGCTGGCGCTGGTGAGTCCGAGCGCCTCGGCCACCTGCGCCGCCGGCGCCGATTCTCCGAAGCGGTCGATGCCGACGACGTCGCCATCGAAGCCGGTGTAGGCGCGCCAGAAGTGCGTGACGCCCGCCTCAATGGCCAGGACGGGCAGCGCCCGCGGCAGCACCGCCGCGCGGTAGGCCGCCTCCTGGCGCTCGAACTCGGCGCAATTGGGCATGGAGACCACGCGCGCGCCGATGCCCTCGCCGGCCAGCTGCGCGCGCGCCGCCAGCGCGAGCGCGACTTCCGAGCCGGTGGCGAGCAGCGTCAGCACGTCGCCCTCGGCTGCGGCCAGCACGTAGGCGCCGCGGCGAATGCCCGCGAGCTGGGCCGCACTGCGTTCGCAGTGCGGCAGGTTCTGGCGCGACAGGATCAGGCAGGTCGGCCCGTCGCTCCGCTCGATGGCCGCCTGCCAGGCACTGAGGGTCTCGACCGCATCGCACGGCCGCCACACGGCATTGTTGGGAATCAGGCGCAGGCTGCTCACGTGTTCTACCGGCTGGTGTGTGGGGCCGTCCTCGCCGAGCCCGATGCTATCGTGGGTGAAGACGTAGATCACCCGCTGCCGCATCAGGGCCGACATGCGCACGGCGTTGCGGCTGTAGTCGGAGAAGGTCAGGAAGGTGCCGCCGTAGGGAATGTAGCCACCGTGCAGTGCGATGCCGTTCATGAGCGCGCTCATGCCGAACTCGCGCACCCCGTAGTTGATGTGATTGCCCCAGCGGCCGCGGCGCACGGGCACGCTGCTCGCGGCTGCCGTCAGGTTCGAGCCGGTCAGGTCGGCCGAGCCGCCGAGCAGCTCCGGCAGGCGCGGTTGCAGCACCTCGATGGCATTCTGCGAGGCCTTGCGCGTCGCGAGCGTGGCCCGCGCGTTCACCGCCGCCGCCAGGGCCTCGGCGCACACCGCGGCAAAGTCTGCCGGCAATGCGCGTCGCAGCACGCGCCGCTCGAATTCGCGCGCCAGCTCCGGATGCGCCGCCGTGTAGCCCGCAAGCCGGCGCTGCCACTGCGCGTGCAGCGCGGCGCCACGCTCCCGCGCGTCCCAGGCGCTGCGCACCGCCTGCGGTATCTCAAATGGCGCCGCCTGCCAGTCAAGCGCCGCGCGAGTCGCGGCGGCCTCCGCCGGCCCGAGGGCCGCGCCATGCACGTCGTGCGTGCCCGCCTTGTTGGGACTGCCCTTGCCGATGACGGTCTTGCAGACCACGAGCGTCGGACGCCCGCAGTCCGCGGTCGCCTGCATCAGTGCCGCCTCGATGGCCGCCGAGTCGTGCCCGTCGAGCGGTCCGAGTACGCGCCAGCCGTAGGCAGCGAAGCGCTGCGGGGTGTCATCGGCGAACCAGTGCTCGACGTGACCGTCGATGCTGATGCCATTGTCGTCGTAGACGGCGATGAGCTTGCCGAGGCCGAGCGTGCCGGCCAGTGAGGCCGCCTCGTGGCTGATGCCTTCCATCAGGCAGCCGTCGCCGACGAATACCCAGGTGCGGTGGTCGATGAGCGCATGCCCCGGGCGGTTGAACTCCGCCGCCAGCAGCTGCTCGGCGAGCGCCATGCCGACGGCGTTGGCCAGCCCCTGCCCGAGCGGCCCGGTGGTCGTCTCGACGCCGGGCGTCACGCCCACCTCGGGATGTCCCGGGGTCTTGCTGTGCAGCTGCCGGAAGCGCGCGAGCTCCTCGAGCGGCAGCGCGTAGCCGCTCAGGTGCAGCAGCGCATAGAGCAGCATCGAGCCGTGACCGTTGGAGAGCACGAACCGGTCGCGGTCGCACCAGTGCGGATCGGCCGGGTCGTGCCTGAGGAAGCTGCGCCAGAGCACCTCGGCGATCTCGGCCATGCCCAGCGGCATGCCGGGGTGGCCGCTCTTGGCGGCCTCGACGGCATCGATCGAAAGCATGCGCAGCGCATTGCACAGCTCCGCGCGCGTGGCCGTCAAGGGTTGCATCCGGGCATTCATCGGCAGCGGGCTCCTTGCTTCATGCGCGACGCTTCAGGTCGATTAACCGCAGGATCATCGGAGTGAAGATGAACTGCATCGCCAGTCCCATCTGTCCGCCCGGCACCACGATGTTGTTCGGGCGGCTCATCCACGAGTTGTGCAGCATCGAGATCAGGTAGGGGAAGTCGATGCCCTTGGGATTGGCGAAGCGGATGATCACCATCGATTCGTCGGCGCTGGGGATGTCGCGCGCGATGAACGGGTTGCTGGTGTCCACGGTGGGCACGCGCTGGAAATTCACGTGCGTGCGGCTGAACTGCGGGCAGATGTGGTTCACGTAGTCGGGCATGCGGCGCAGGATGGTGTCGACCACCGCCTCCTGCGTGTAGCCGCGGTGCGTGCGGTCGCGATGCAGCTTCTGGATCCACTCCAGGTTGATGATCGGCACGACGCCGACCAGCAGGTCGACGTGGCGCGCCACATCGACCGCCGCGTCGACGTAGGCGCCGTGCAAGCCCTCGTAGAACAGCAGGTCGCTGCCCTCGAGCATCGGCTGCCAGTCGGTGAAGGTGCCGGCCTCGGCATTCAGCTCCTTGGACTCGGCGGCGTCATGCACGTAGCGACGCACGCGGCCACGACCGCTGTGCCCGTACTCCTCGAAGGTCGCGGCCAGCTCACCCAGCAGGTTCGCCTCCGGCCCGAAGTGGCTGATCGGCGTGGCGCTGCCGTTGTCGCCGGCGAGTACCCGCTCGCGCATCTGCTTGCGGTTGTAGCGGTGGAACGAGTCGCCCTCGATCACCTGCGCCTTGATGCCCTCGCGCCGGAAGATGTGCGCGAAGCTCTTCATGACCGTGGTGGTGCCGGCACCCGAGGAGCCGGTGACCGCGATGATGGGATGCCTGAGCGACATGGTGCTGCCCGCGGCCCCTACAGGCGCGCCTCCGGGCGAAACAGCGAGCGCTCGTTGAACAGCGGCGAAGTGAAGGGGCGGTCCGTGCCGCAGGCCCACTCCGCGTGGTAGCGCTCGATGCGTTCCACCTCGTGCCGCGAGCCGAGGATCAGTGGCACGCGCTCGTGCAGCGCGCCCGGCTTGACCTCCAGCAGTCGCTGGCTGCCGGTGCTGGCGCGGCCGCCCGCCTGCTCCACCAGCAGGCTGATGGGATTGGCCTCGTACAGCAGGCGCAGCCGCCCGGGCTTGCCGCGCTCCTTGGTGTCCTTGGGGTACATGAACACCCCGCCGCGCATGAGGATGCGGTGCACCTCGGCGACCAGCGAGGCGATCCAGCGCATGTTGAAGTCGCGGCTGCGCACCCCGCTCTTGCCCGCCTGGCATTCGCTCACGTAGCGGTGCACCGGCGGCTCCCAGAAGCGCGCGTTGCTGGTGTTGATGGCGAACTCGCTGGTATCGGGCGGAATCTGCAGGTCCGGGTGCGTGAGGATGAAGTTGCCGATCTCGCGATCGAGCGTGAAGCCGTGCGTGCCCTTGCCGATGCTGATGACCAGCATGGTGGCGGGCCCGTAGATCGCATACCCGGCGGCGACCTGCTTGAGCCCGGGCTGCAGGTAGTCCGCCACGCACGGCGGCTCGCTCTGCGCATGCCGCAGCACGGAGAAGATGGTGCCGACGGAGACGTTGACGTCGGTGTTGGATGAGCCATCGAGCGGATCGAACACCAGCAGATAGCGTCCGCGCGCGTACTCGAGCGGCACCGCATAGGGCTCCTCGAGCTCCTCCGACACCATGCCGGCGAGCAGCCCGCCCCACTCGCAGCTGCGCACCATGGTCTCGTGCGCCAGCACGTCGAGCTTCTGCTGCACCTCACCCTGCACGTTGCGACTGCCCTGCTCGCCGAGGTAGCCGCCGAGGGCTCCCTTGGCGGTCATCGCCGAGATGGCCTTGACGGCCGCGGCCACGTCGATGAGCAGTGCCCCCAGGTCCTGCGAGCCGGCGATGCCGTTGAGCTGCTGGATCAGGAACTTGGACAGGGTGGTACGTCCCAGGTGCATGGAGCCGGACTCCTTATTAATAGGTCATCAATGCTTCGGGGCCGCGCCCTGGAACACCCGGCTGGCGCGGATGTCGGCCGCCTCGATGGTGGTGAGGTCCGCGGCGCTGAGCGTGCGGTCGCGGTCGGCGAACAGGCGGCTCGCCTGGCGCAGCCGGGCACGGTCGAGCGCGTTGCGCACGCTGCGCGCGTTGGCGAAGTGCGGCTGGCGCAGGCGGTGCGCCAGGTACTCCTCAAAGGCAGCGCGTGCCTCGGCGGTAAAGCGGTAGTTCTGCTGCGTGAGCAGCTTCTCGCCGATGTGCAGCAGATCCTCCGCGCTGTAGTCGGGGAAATCCAGGTGGTGGGCGATACGCGAGCTCATGCCCGGATTGGAGCGGAAAAAGGTCTCCATGCGGTCCTTGTAGCCGGCCAGGATCACCACCAGGTCCTCGCGCTGGTTCTCCATGACCTGCAGCAGGATCTCGATCGCCTCCTGGCCGTAGTCGCGCTCGTTCTCGGGCCGGTAGAGGTAGTAGGCCTCGTCGATGAACAGCACCCCGCCCATGGCGCGCTTGAGCACCTCCTTGGTCTTCGGCGCCGTATGGCCGATGTACTGGCCGACCAGGTCATCGCGCGTCACCGCGACCAGGTGGCCCTTACGCACGTATCCGAGCCGATGCAGTATTTCCGCCATGCGCAGCGCCACGGTGGTCTTGCCGGTGCCGGGGTTGCCGGTGAAGGACATGTGCAGGCTCGGCGCCTGCGCCTGCAGCCCGAGGTTCATGCGCAGCTTGTCGATCACCAGCAGTGCCGCGATGTCCCGGATGCGCGTCTTGATGGGCACAAGCCCCACCAGGTCGCGCTCCAGCTCGTCCATCACGGCATCGGCCTGGGTGCGCGCGAGCACCTGGCTCACGGTGCGCGCACCGTCGGCGCCCTGGGCCTCCGCGGTCGGGGATGCCACGGAGGGCTCGGGCGCCGACGGCGCACTCCCGGGTATCGAATAAAGCGGCGTGCCCATCCTCAGGCCACCCGGCTCACGGGCACGGCACGGCGCAGCTCGTAGCGCATCGCCTCGATCACGGCCTGGTAGTCGGCGCAGCCGAAGATGGCGCTGCCGGCCACGAAGGTGTCGGCACCGGCCGCGGCGATGCGCTGGATGTTCTGCACCTTGACGCCGCCATCGACCTCGAGCCGGATCTGCCTACCGCTCGCCGCGATCAGCTGCCGCACGCGCTCGATCTTGCGCAGTGCCGAGTCGATGAAACCCTGGCCGCCGAAGCCGGGGTTGACGCTCATGATGAGCACCAGGTCGACCTTGTCGATGACGTACTCGAGCGCTTCGAGCGAGGTGGCCGGGTTGAAGGCCAGCCCGGCCTGACAGCCGGCGGCGCGTATCAGCTGCAGCGTGCGGTCGAGATGCAGTGAGGCCTCGGGGTGAAAGCTGATCAGGCCGGCGCCGGCTTCCGCAAACGCCGTCACCAGGGCATCCACCGGCTGCACCATCAGGTGTACGTCGAGCAGGGCCCGCCCACCTTGCGGCCTTCCCAGATACGGTTTGAGCGCCGCCGCCACCTGCGGGCCGATGGTGAGATTCGGCACGAAGTGGTTGTCCATGACGTCGAAGTGGATCCAGTCGGCGCCGGCGGCGATGACGCGCTTGACCTCCTCGCCCAGGCGCGCGAAGTCGGCGGACAGTATCGATGGGGCGATCAGGTGCATGGATTCCTCCTGCTGGCGCGCCTGCCTCAGGCCTTGCCGTTGGCGCGCTCACCCTCCGGCCGGTCGCTGACGTAGCTGCGCACGCTGTAGCGCAGCGTCCGGCCGCGGCTCTCCTGGCGCTCGAGCGCGAAGCCCGGCTCGTGCGCCGGGCGGTTGACGATGAAGCTCATGGCGATGCTCTCGATGTTGCGCGTCGAGTCGAAGGCGACGAGGCGCATGTAATGCTGCGGAAAGCTCTTGCGGCAGTTGTTGAGCTCCATCAGCACGCCGGCCGCATCCCTGAGGTCGAACATCGGCATGCCGAACATCTCCCAGTAGGTGTTGCGCGGATGCGGGTCGTCGGTGTACTCGATGCTCCAGGCGTAGCCCTTCTTCAGGCCGTATTCGATCTGCAGGGTGATCTCCGCATCGCTCAGCTCCGGCAGGAAGCTGAACTGGCCCTGCGTGATACGTCCGGTGGGATTGGTCATCATGGTGAGTGCGTCCTTGAGGCGCTAGTGCGCCACCGCCGCCGTCGGCACGTAGTCCGAGGCATCCGTGGGCGTGTAGTTGAAGGTGATCTCTCCCCAGGTATCCAGGGCCTGCTGCAGCGGGCTACAGAAGCGCGCCGCCTTGCGCAGGATCTCCGGTCCCTGGGTGCGGATGTCCAGGCCCTCGTTGCGCGCCTTGACCATCGCCTCGAGCGCCACGCGGTTCGCGACCGCGCCCGCCTGGATGCCGCCGGGGTGGCCGATGGTGCCGCCACCGAACTGCAGACAGACGTCGTCGCCAAAGAGGTCGAGCAGCTGGTGCATCTGCCCGGCGTGGATGCCGCCGGAAGCCACCGGCATCACCTTCTTGAGGTCGCACCAGTCCTGGTCGAAGTACACCCCGCGCGGCAGGTCCTGCTTGGTAAAGCTGTCGCGACAAACGTTGTAGTAGCCCTGCACCGTGAGCGGGTCGCCCTCGAGCTTGCCCACCGCTGTGCCGGCGTGCATGTGGTCCACGCCGGCGAGGCGCAGCCACTTGGCGATGACGCGGAAGCTCACGCCGTGGCTCTTCTGGCGGGTGTAGGTGCCGTGCCCGGCGCGGTGCAGGTGCAGGATCATGTCGTTGCGCCGCGCCCAGTTGGACATGCTCTGGATGCAGGTCCAGCCGACGATCAGGTCGATCATCACGATCACCGAGCCGAGCTCCTTGGCGAACTCGGCGCGCTCGTACATGTCCTCCATGGTTCCGGCGGTCACGTTGAGGTAGGAGCCCTTCACCTCGCCGGTGGCGGCGCTCGCTTTGTTGACGGCGTCCATGACGTAGAGGAAGCGGTCGCGCCAGTGCATGAAGGGTTGCGAGTTGATGTTCTCGTCGTCCTTCATGAAGTCGAGGCCGCCCTTGAGGCCCTCGTAGATGACCCGCCCGTAGTTGCGTCCGGAGAGGCCGAGCTTGGGTTTGGTGGTGGCACCGAGCAGCGGGCGACCGAACTTGTCGAGGCGCTCGCGCTCGACGATCAGTCCGGTGGGCGGACCCTTGAAGGTCTTCACGTACGCCACCGGAATCTGGATGTCCTCCAGCCGCGCCGCCTTCAGCGGCTTGAAGCTGAAGACGTTGCCGATCAGGCTCGCCGTCATGTTGGCGATCGAGCCCTCCTCGAACAGGATGATGTCGTAGGCCACCCAGGCGAAGTACTGCCCCGGGTTGTTCGGGACCGGCTCGACCTTGAAGGCCTTGGCGCGGTAGCTGTCGCAGGCCGTCAGCCGGTCAGTCCACACCACCGTCCAGGTCGCCGTGCTCGACTCGCCGGCGACGGCAGCCGCGGCCTCGACCGGGTCGACCCCCTCCTGGGGCGTGATGCGGAACAGGCAGACGGTGTCGGTGGCCTTGGGGACGTAGTCCGGCTCCCAGTAGCCCATCTGGCGGTACTTGAGCACTCCCGCCCGGTAACGCTTCTTTGCGTCCTTGATCGCCGTGGGTGCATCCAGCCGTGTCTCCGTTCCGGTATCCATCGCTTCCGCCTCTGTCTTGATTGGCTTGAGACGGACTCTACGGGCGGTCTATCATTCAGTGAAGTCACTTTAAATTACTGATCAGTTAAATATTCCTTAATGAAGAATGCCACCCTGCGGCAGCTGCGTGTCTTCTCCGCCGTAGCCCGGCACTCGAGCTTTGCCCGAGCTGCCGAGGAGCTGGGCCTAACCGCGCCAGCCGTATCCATGCAGATCAAGGAGTTGGAGGCGGAGGTTGGGCTTCCGGTCTTTGACCGCTCGAGCCGCAAGGTCTCCCTGACGATGGTCGGGGAGTACGTGCTCGCCTATACCCAGCGGGTGCTGGCGGCCATGCGGGACGCCGAGGACATGGTGGCCCGCTTCCGCGGCTTGCGCACCGGGCTGCTCGACGTGGCGATGGTGAGCACGGCGAAGTACTTCCTGCCGCGCCTGCTCGCCGACTTCCGGGACGAGCATCCAGGGATCGAAATCCGCCTGCAGGTGGCCAACAACCGTGACGAGGTGGTCGACCTCATGCGCGAGGGCTCGGTGGAGCTGGCGATCATGGGCCGGCCGCCGAAGAACTGGCCCTCGCGCGCGGAGCCCTTCGCCATGCACCCGCACGTGCTGGTCACTTCCATCGAGCATCCGTTCGCGCGCGCGGAGAAGGTGCCTGCGCGCGCGCTCATGAACGAGGGCTTCATCGTGCGCGAGCCGGGCTCGGGTACGCGCGCTGCGCTCGATGAGTACATGGAGGCGCACCAGATGCGCCCGCACGTCATCATGCAGATGTCGAGCAACGAGGCGATCAAGCAGGCGGTCATGGCGAAGATGGGCGTGGCACTGCTGTCCTTGCACACCGTGGGCCTGGAGCTCGATCACGACCTGATCGCCGCCCCGGAGGTCGAAGGGCTGCCCGTCATGCGCCGCTGGCACGTGGTGAACAACCTCGCCAAGACGCTGTCCCCGGCCGCCGAGGCGTTCCGCTACTTCGTGCTCGAGAGCGGCGAGGCCTTCCTCGCCAAGCATTTCGCGCACGGCCCGCTGGGAGAACCCTGGACGCTGCGCTGAGCGGCGCTATGCACTTCTACGGATGCGGGCGCGGACGCGGCGGGGTAGCCTGTCCCGCGTACCGCAAAGCAGACATACTGCAGCCATAATCTGCGCGCATCGTCCGGGCTGCGAGAGAGATGCCGTGTACGCCATCAACCGCATCCTGGTCGCCATCAAGGACACCACGGCACGTACGACGCCGGCGCTGGATCGCACCGCGCAGCTCGCCCACAGCCTCGGCGCGGGAGTCTGCCTGTTCCATGCCATTCCCGAGGCGATCTACCTGGATGCCACGCAGCTGGAAGGGCCGGCGTTGGCGCGGCTCGAGGAACATGCGCGCCGCGCCCACACCCGCCGTCTGGAGGCCATGGCACGCCGCCTGCGGCGACGTCGCATCGAGGTGACGACGGCCGTCACTTTCGACTATCCCACGCACGAGGCCGTGATTCGCGCGGCCGCGCGCTACGAGGCGAGCCTGATCATCGTCGACAGCCCCCGCGCGGCGCACACGGCGCCGTGGCTGCTGCACTTCACGGACTGGGAACTGCTGCGCAACAGCAGCATCCCGGTGCTGCTGGTGAGGAATCACAAGCCGTACCGGCGGCCCCAGGTCCTCGCCGCAGTGGATCCCGGCCATGCCTTCGCCAAGCCGCGTGACCTCAACGACGAGATTCTGCGCTTCGCCGACACGCTGGCGAAGCCGCTGCACGGCGCCGTGCATGCGGTGTACGCCTTCAACCCACTGCCGCCGCCGGCCACGCGCGCGGCTGACGGCTCGCGCGCTGAGCTAAGGGACACACTGCGCGCCGCGGCGCAACACGCACAGGCCGAGCTGGAACCCCGGCTTAGTCAGCTGCGCATCCCGCGCACGCGTCGCCACGTGCTCGCCGGTTTCCCTGTGGACGTGATCCGCTACGTCGCCGACGATGTCGCGGCGGACATTGTGGTCATGGGGGCGGTGGCGCGTTCGGGCTTGAAGCGGCTGCTGATCGGCAACACGGCCGAACGCATGCTCGATCGGCTCAGTTGCGATGTGCTCATCGTCAAGCCCCGCGGGTTCCGCAACACGGTGGCGCGCGCACCGCGGGGCCCACAGGTCATCGCCGCCCCCGCACTGCCGGGCTACTGAGCGGGCGGGCGCACCAGCAGCAGATCGCAGTCGAGTTCCTCGAGCAGCCGGCCCGTGAGCGAGCCGACCTGGGGCTGGCGGTGTGCCAGGGCACCGAGAACCAGGATCTCGTAGTCGTGCGCGCGGGCGCGGGCGGCAATAGCGGCGGCTTCCCCATTGAGCACGTGCGCCGCCGCTACGGTCACCCCGGCGGTGGCGCCGAGACGCGCCAACTGTTGCTCGCGGCACTGCCGCGCCACTGCATCGGCGGCACCCCGTGCATACAGCAGCTCGAGACGCGCGCCACAGCAGCGCGCCATGCCGTCGGCGGCGGCGAGCACGCGGCGACTGATCTCAGGCTGCTCCTCACCGGGGCAGCCATCGCCTGCCACTCTCGCTCGATCCATGCCTGCGCCTTGTGACCGCTCGATCGGCGGATGCGCTCCGTCGCTTCGCTGTCGAACTGGTGCTGCAGGGCGTAAGCGGTCTCCGCCTCGCACAGGCACAGGTCGGCGCGCGCAGCCATGCGCCGCGCCAGCGCCGGCGCGGGATCGCCGGCGCGCTCCAGTACGACCAGAATGCTCTTGCCCACGGCTGTACAACGGCCTGATCGTGCATCCTAGGGACTGCTCCGGCATGGGGCCTCCGTACTTATGCGCATGCCCGGGGCGGCGGTGCAGGTAACTTCCACGATTTTGCCGGATGCGCGCCGCCGCCAAACTGCAGCTTTAGAGGCAGGTGTACCGGAGGCAAGCGATGTACGAGAGAATCCTGGTTCCGGTCGACGGCAGCGCACCAGCGATGCTCGGGCTGCGCGAGGCAATCCGTCTGGCGAGCCGCCACGGCGGGCAGCTGCATCTGGTGCACGTGGTCGATGAGCTGCCGGTGATCGAGCCGCCCGCGGGCGCGCCAGTGCTCGACAGCGTGCTGCTCGCGCTGCGGAGCGCCGGTGAGGCCGTGCTCGCAGACGCCGCCGCGGAGGCCCTGAGTGCGGGGGTCACGGCGGATCGCTGCCTCATCGAGGAGTTTGGCGGTACCGCGGGCCCACGCATCATCCAGGAGGCGGCCAGCTGGAAGCCGGACCTCATCGTGTGCGGCACGCACGGTCGCCGCGGCTTGGGGCGCTTCGTGATGGGAAGTGACGCCGAATACATCGTGCGACGCAGTCCGGTGCCGGTGCTGCTGGTGCCCGCGCACCTGCCGCAGTCGGCGGCGGCACGCGCCGCCTAGGCGCCGGCGGCATCGGGCGGGTGCCGGTCGGGCAGCGGCTGCGGGCGCGGCGGCTGCTATGCTCGCTCCGGCCGCGCACCAGCGCGGCCCTGGAGAGCGCAATGCTGATGCCCTTTCATGTCGCCGTGCAGGTGCGCGACCTCGCCGAGGCGCGCCGCTTCTACGGCGGGATGCTCGGCTGCGCCGAAGGCCGCAGCGCCGCCGAGTGGATCGACTTTGACATGTACGGACACCAGTTCGTGTGTCACCTCAACCCGTGCCTGGGCCGCGAGGGGCGCATCGGCGCGCACTTCAACCCGGTCGACGGCCATGGCGTGCCGGTGCCGCATTGTGGCGTGGTGCTGGCGCCGGCCGCGTGGCACGCGCTGGCCGCTCGCCTGCGCCAGCATCCGGTCGAATGGGTGATCGAGCCGACGGTGCGCTTCCAGGGCCTGCCGGGCGAGCAGTGGACGCTCTTCATCCTCGATCCGTCCGGCAACGCGCTGGAGTTCAAGTCCTTCGCCGACCTGCGGCAGCTGTTCGCGCGTTGAGCGCGCCGTCACTACGCGAGGCTGACGCCGTACATGGCGGCGGTGGCCGCGCTCATCGCCGCGGTGAGCTCCTCGCGTGGCATGGCGCGCAGGCTGGCCACGGTCTCCTCGCCCACCGCGTACCAGACCGGCGTGCGTCCCAGCTGCGCGAGCGCACCGCGCGCCACCTGCGCGGCGCTCATCGGCGCGTAGCCCCGTTCCGCCGCGGCGGCGAAGGACAGGCCCGAGCGCCGCATCGCCGGCGTGTCGGTCAGGCCGGCCACCGCGCACAGCACATCCAGCCCCGCGCCCCGCAACTCCCAGTGCAGCCCCTCGCAGAGCGCAATCTGAAAAGCCTTGGCGGCGGCATAGGCGGCGATCAGGCCGCTGCCGGCCAGCGCCGACATCGATGACACCACCACCACGCCGGCACCACGCCCGCGCCGGCGCGCGAGCGCGGCGTGCGCGAAGGCGAGCGGCACCTGGCAGTTGAGGCTCACGAGGCGCGACGCCTTCTCCAGCGGCTCATCGAGGAAGCGCCCGACGCCGTGCGTGGCGCCGGCATTGCAGATGAGCAGGCCGATGTCGTGCGAGGCGAGCAGCTCGTGCGCGAGTCGCTCCCCGCCGGCCGCCCCCAGGTCATGCGCGCGCGTGCCGACGCGCACGCCGTGCCGCGCCTGGATCTGTGTGGCGGCCTGCGCCAGCGCGTCCGGGCTGCGCGCCACCAGCAACAGGTCGAGCCCGCGCGTCGCGAGTTCTTCGGCGAACTCGCGGCCGATGCCCTCCGAGCCACCGAGCACCAGCGCCGTCGGCCCGTAACGCTCCTTGAATACGACGGGATCACTCATTTCTGACTCCCAACACCGCAGTCACCAGCACCACCCGGTTGTGTGCCGCGTCACAGTTTCCGGCCTGGCCGAACGGTGAAGCAAATCGCAGCACCGCGCCGGGCGTGGACGGAGTCCCACGGCGGCGCACAGAAGCGTGACATAAGCACGGATGAGGCCCAAACGCACTCCCTACACTGCCGGCCAGCACCGGATCCCTCTCTCAAGGTAGGAATCATTCATCATGCGGACTTCATCCTTCGTTAAAGGCGTGCTCGCCGCCGCGGCCCTCGCTGCGCCGATGCTCGCTACGGCCGAATCGAACTTTCAGACCGGCGCCGGGGCGCTCACGGCTACCGCGCACGTGGACTTCCAGATCACCATCCCGAAGTTCCTGTTCCTGCGCGTCGGCACCGGCACCGGTACGGCGGCGGGCGGCTTCGCCACCCTGGCCACGGTCGACCAGATCACCTGGGCGCCGACCTCGGCGCAGGTCGGCAACGGCACGGCGCTCAACGGCACCGGCGGCGATCTGGGTACCGGCACGGAGACCGCGGTCGTGGTCGCCAACAACGGCAACGTCACGCTGTCCTCGACCACCACCGGGCCGCTGAACAACGGCGCGGGTGACACGATCAGCTACGCGCAGATCAAGACCACCGCCACTGCCAACACGACTGCGACCGTGCTGGCGGCTCCGGCGCTGGCCGACGGCGCCACGACGAGCAGCACGCTCACCGCCGTGGGCAAGATCGTGCAGCAGGACGCCAAGTGGGCCTACACCTACCTCAACACCACCGTGCCGCCCTCGGGCACCTACGGTGGTGGTGGCGCGACTAACGTGGGCGCGGGGCGCGTGACCTACACCGCCTCGGTGCCGTAACGGCCGCGCACCTCGAGTAACCGGTGCAGGATGCCCCCCGGGGCGGCGCGCAGCGTCGCCCCGGGGGCCTGAATCCCCCGTGAACACCCGAAGGAGCGCAGGTGCCGCCGTGGCACTGGCGTGCGGTGGCTTTGCAGTCGGTGGCGGCGCGTTCGCCTTCACCGCGACGCTCACGGCCGCCTCACCCAAGACCATCTACCTGCAGATCGGTAACGGCACTTTCACCGGCGGCAACTACACGCCCATCAAGAACAACGGCCAGCCGACCGGCAACCCCGCCAACAACACCACGATCAACAAGGTGAGTGTCAGTGTCGCGGCCGCCAGCGTCGGCAACGGCACCGCGCAGGCGATGACCACCGACAGCAGCCAGTCCCTCAGCTTCTGGGACGGCTTCGCCTTCTGCAACCTGCCCCAGCAGCTCTACATCGGCGGCTTCTACCGCACCACCGGCAACGGCTCCGGCAGCGTCTCGGTGATCGCCACCGTGCCGGCCTCGCTCGTGGATACCGCGGGCGACACGCTGCCGTTCTCCCAGATCAGCTGGACCAGCTCCGGCAACGGCGATACCGGCGCGCAGCCTTTCCCGGCCGGCAGTTTCTCCGGCACCAGCATCAATGTCGGCAGCATCGGCCAGAACACCTGGGCCGAGAGCTGCTGGACCTTCTCGTACAAGAACACCGTCGTTCCGGCCGCGGGCACCTACACGGGCCGCGTGCTCTACACGGTCACCGCGCCCTGACGCCCGCCAACGGAAGGCAAGCCGTGCGCCCGCTTCACACCCTCGCATACTGCATAATCTGGCTCGCCCTCGGCTCCGCCGCGCACGCCGCCAAGACGGCAGTCGTCGACGACTCGGGCACGCTGCCTTACAACGCCGCCGTCGCCATGCGCTGGCAGCAGGCACAGCCGCGCGGGCCGCACGCTACGCAGATGGTCGGCACGCTGCAGCTGCGCGTGCGCCTGAACGTCTCCCCCTGGCTCAAGCACAACGGCCGCATCTACATGGTGCTGCCGGCGCAGCAGCCTGGCGCGTTGCAGGCTGCCTGGACCACGCAGGGCCGGCTGCTGCCCGGGCAGCTGCTGCCCGGCACGCGGGCGCTGGTCTACTCGGGCCCGATCACGACCCCCTTCATCGAGGACGTCGTGCAGCTGACGGTCACCGTCGACGGCCGACGCATGCTCGCTAGCTACCCGGTCAACTTCCGCTTCGAGATCGACGAGGACTGATCCGTGCGACGCCTAATGTTCACTGTCATCCTGGGGCTGCTGTCCGTCAGCGGCGCGGGCGCGCTGCGCGCGCAGGGGTTCGCGGCCCTGGTATCGCCGCCGCGCTTCGAGCTCAGCGGCAAGCCCGGGGCGAAGCTGCGCCAGGTGATCGAGATCACCAACGGTGCGAATGTGCCCAGCCGCCTGCGCGTGCACAGCGCCGACTTCACGCTCGGCAGCGACTACAGCGTGGTCTTCCACGATGAGCTGCAGCCGGACAGCTGCCGCCCCTGGGTCGCGATCGAGCGCCCGCTGGTCAGCCTCCCCGCCGGCGCCACCATCCGCTACCGCTTCGAAGTGCAGATCCCGCCGGAAGCGCCCGCGGGCGAGTGCCGCTTTGCGCTCATGGTCGAGGCTGACGAGCCCACGCTGGCCACGACCGGGGCGGTGCAGCTGCCGATCGTCGGACGCATCGCCGTGATCGTCTACGTGACGGTGGGCGATGCCGCGGCGCAGATCGAGATGTTCGGGCCGGAGGTGCTGACGGTGAACGGCCAGCGTGTGCCGGCGCTGCGCGTGCACAACGCCGGCAACGCGCACACGCGCCTCAGCGGGTTCCTCACCGGCAAGGACGCCAGCGGGCGCAGCTACGACTTCACGCCGTCCGACTTCCCGATCCTGCCCGGCGAGGTGCGCACGGTGTTCCTCACGCCCTCCACCGAGGACAAGAAGCAGCCGACACTCGCCTTCCCGGTGAACGTGCGCGGCACGCTCGAGTGGGCCGACCAGCACGCTGACCTCGACGAGCACTTCAAATGAAGGCGCGCGCAGCACACGCCCTTCACCGGGTGGCGTGCCTGTGCGTGCTCGCGGTCGCTGCGCTTACCGGGCCACCCGCGCCGGCGCAGGATGCGCCCGCCACCGGCCCGCCGCCCGCCTACGAGGACCGCCTGCTCAACGGCGGCGCGCTCGCGCCCGACGTCTCGAGCGGCGAGCTCTTTGGCAGCGCCGACAGCGGCGGCCTGGCACGGGCGCTGCGCCTCGACGGCGTGGTCAGCGTGCTCTCGCAGGAGGGCCCGAACGCCGCGCCGAGCCTGCACGAGGACGGCGTGGTGATGGATGCGCAGTGGGAAACGGCCCGCTGGGGTTCCTGGTCGGCCGACGCTGCGGTGCGCCTGGGCGGCGATGACGAGCGCTTGAGCGCGGGTAACTCACACGGCTCCTTCGTGCTGCACCAGCGCGGCATGCCCTTCGACGGCGGCTGGCAGGCCGACAACGCGCTCGGCGACCTGAACACCCCGCTGATCGAGCTGGCGCGCAGCCAGCCGCGCTTCGTGCTCGCCTCCGGCACCATGCTGGGTGCGGAGACCGAGTGGCGCGGGCCCTCCGGCGTACAGCTGGTGGCCGGCGGCGGCGAGCCCGGCATCTACGGTGGCATCAAGGTCCCCACCTTCGACACCCTGGGCGGCTCGACTGCGAGCCTCGGGGCGCAGTATTCACCCGCCGAGCACTGGAGCATCGGCGGGGAGTTCGCCGGAGCGCACGACGCCAACATCTACTACCAGCCCCCCGGCTACACGCTGCTGCCGCCGGAGGTGGCCGAGCAGCGCATCTCCTCCAACACCGGGCTGCTGAGCGCCGCGTGGCAGGATGGCAGCACGCATGCGCAGATGAATTTCATCGACGGCACGCTCGATGGCAACGGCAACGCCTTCGGTGCCTGGGCTGACGCCACCCACGCTTCCGGACACATCACCCAGTCCTTCGGGGCCTTTCACATCGACCCGCACCTGGCCTGGGGCAATCAGCTGATCACCAGCGACGTACAGGGCGGGTACTACCGCGTCGGCTACCAGAGCCGGCGCTGGACCGCGGATGCGGGCGTCGACGAGGTACTGTCAGTGTCGGGCAACGGCGTCGACAGTACCTTCCTCAACGGCGATGCGCGCTACCAGCTCGCGCGCGATACCGGCGTGGGCGGCATCGCCAACGTGCTGCTGGCGCGCGATGGCAGCCGCAATACCTCCTGGTCGCTCGAGGGCTACCTCGACCAGGTGAATGGCTACGGCCTCGGCCGCCTGCAGGTGGGGTACGCGACCGATGAGCTCACGCAGGACTCCTCGCTAACGCTGCAGCAGAACTGGAACATGGCGACCGGCGCCCGCCTGGCGACCAGCGCCGCGGTGGATCGCGTGCACAGCGCCCTGGCGCCAGGCCTGCCCGCCGAGGACAGCACCGTGGTGCGTCTCGCCGCCTACGGCGGTGGCAACCTCACCGCGCGGCTGTCGATCGACGGCAGCGTGCAGTGGGCCGCTGCGGTGCAGGGACGCGCGGCGCCCACCACCACGGCCGACATCACGGTCGACTACCAGATCGCGCGCTCCTGGGCGCTGCTGTTCAGCTTCTACGAGAGCCGCGTCGGCGCCTGGACGCCGCTGGTGGTGACCTCGCCCCTGACCCCCCCGGTGCCGAGCCCGCAGGAGTCGCAGGCGCAGAGCGGCTTCTTCCTCACGCTGCGCTACCAGCAGGCACGCGGCGGGCACTTCGTGCCCCTCGGCGGAGTCGCCGGCGCGGGCTCGGGCGAGCTCGGCGGCATCATCTACCTGGACGCCAACGAGAACGGCCGCTACGACGCCGGCGAGAGCGGCGCGGCCAACGTCACGGTGATCCTCGACGGGCGCTTCTCGGTGCGCACCGATGCCAACGGGCGCTTCGACTTCCCGGCCGTGGTCGCCGGCCGCCATGTGATTACGGTGCAGGCCGACAACCTGCCGCTGCCCTGGGTACTCGGCAACGGCGGACGCACCGAGGTGCAGGTGAGCACCCGCGAACGCACCGATCTTGCCATCGGTGCGCAGCGCATCAAGTGAGCCGCGCTTAGTCGGGGATGCTCGACTGGATGCTGAGCGCGGTGGCCAGCACGGTCGCGATCGGTGAGGACTCGGCCACCTGCAGCATCTCGCTCTTCTGCTGCGCGCTCAGCAGGCGCGCGAAGGAGATGCGCCGCTCGATGTGCTCATGGCCGGCGGCATCGCGCGACCAGCGCACCCCGACGGTGATCTTGCCCACGTTCCAGTTGCTGTGCGCGGCATGGCGCCGGCAGGCCACCGCCGTGCAGGCACCCAAGCTGGCGAGCAGCAGCTCGCGCGCGGCGAAGCCGGCGTCGCTGCCGCCGCCGCTCACCGGCTCGTCGGCCGTCAGATGGTGATGGCCCGAGACGATCTGCTGCAGGTGCCCGTGCTCGTTGATTACCGTGACGTAGGCCATGGTGCGGCTCCCTCGTCCCGCCCGTGCTATGCGCGCGCGTGTCCCCGCCGTCCGGCGAGCGCCCCGGCGCGCGCGCTGCGGTCGAACATGCTGCGCGCGATGCTCGCCAGGCTCGTGCCGGTGACGTCCTTCAGCTGGTACGGCGCATCCTCGCAGATTGCGCGCGCCGCACGCAGCCCGCTGCGCACCGCCGGCCCGATGCCCTCGCCGAGGTCGCGCGTGGCAAGGCCCGCGGCATCGCCGCTGACGAAGGCGTTGCCCCGGCGCACGACGTCGACGTTGCCCCGCAGGTAGTAGCTGTAACCGGTCGGCTCGTAGCGCGCCCCGGGCGCCAGGCGCGATTCCAGCATCGCCGCCAGGTGCCCCCAGTGGCTGCGGATATCCTGGCCGCGCGCCTTCAGGCGCGCGGCGATCGCACCCACGCCGACGTTGAGCCAGCCGCGCTCCTTGGGCACGTACCAGGAATAGCCGGGCAAGCCGTGCCCGAAGAACCACAGGTGGCAGTCGCGCTCGCGCCACTCGTAGCGGATCTCGTGCTCGAGCGTCACGATCTGCAGCTCCTCGGCGCGCGGGTTGAGCTCGCGGAACAGCGTGCGATACACCGGGCAGCGCGTGCCACCGGCACCGATCAGGTAGCGGCAGCGGTACGCTCCGTCGATGCGGTAGCCCTCCCCGTCCGCCTCGATGTGGCGCACGTTGTGCTCGAGCACCTCCGCCCCGGAGCGCTCGAGCAGCCAGGCGTCGAACTCGTAGCGGCGGATGGAGTGCTGCACGCACGGCACCGGCAGCTGCCAGCGGCCGAAGTGCATGCGCAGGCGCGGGTAGGTGAGCAGGCTGTGCGGATAGGCGTTCACGTCCATCCCGAGCTCCTGCACCACCTCCGGGGTGATCCAGCCGGCGCACAGCTTGGGACGCGGGAAGCGCTCGCGATCGAGCACCAGCACCTCGCGGCCCGCGCGCCGCAGCTGCCAGGCCGCGCTGGCACCGGCGGGTCCGCCGCCGACAATCAGGACATCGACCGAGCGCATGCCGTGACGGCCGTCAGCACTGGTACAGGTGCGCGCGCGTCAATGGCACCTCATTGCTCTCCCCGGGCGCGAACAGCACCTGGAAGAGCTGCAGCGTGCCGGTGGTGAAGCCGGCCACCGAGCCGGCCAGATACAGCCGCCACATGCGCACGAAACGCTCATCGAACATCTGCCGCACGCGCTCGGCGGCGTCCTCGTAGCGCGCCAGCCAGTCGCGCAGCGTCTGCGCGTAGTGCAGGCGCAGGTTCTCGACGTCGAGCACGGAGAGGTTCCAGGGCTCGAATATGGCCATCATCTGGCTGAGCGCCGGCGGGTAGGCGCCGGGAAAGATGCGCTTCTCGATCCAGGGCTGCAGCGGCGCCGGCGCGTTGCGTCCGATCGAATGGATCAGCCCGCGGCCGCGGCGCCCGAGCGCGCGCCGCGCCACGTCGCCGAGCTGCCGATAATTGTCGACACCCACGTGCTCGAGCATGCCGACCGAGACGAACGCGTCGTAGCGCCCGCTGATGTTGCGGTAGTCCTCGAGCACGTACTCGACCTGCCCGGCGAGCCCCTCGCGCGTGGCGCGCTCGCGTGCATAGTGCACCTGTTCGCGGGAGATGTTGAAGGCGCGTACCTTGACGCCGTAATGGCGCGCCATGTGCAGCGCCAGCGTGCCCCAGCCGCAGCCCGCCTCCACCACGCTCTCGCCGCTGCGCAGGCGCAGCTTGCGGCATACATGATCCATCTTGGCGACCTGGGCCTCGTCCAGCCCGGCCGCCGCGCTCGGATAGTAGGCGCAGGTGTAGGCCATCGTGCCGCCGAGCCAGAGGGCGTAGAACGCGTTGCCGATGTCGTAGTGGTGATGGATGTTGTCGCGCGAGCCGGCGAGCGTGTTGCGCTGCGGGCGCCGCAGCGCGCCGCGCGCGCGCTCCAGCAGCGTGGCCGGCCGGCCGCCGGCGAGGCCGGCGCGATAGACCGTCTCGAGCAGATTGACGAGGTCGCCCTCGATCAAGACGGTGCCGTCCGCGTACGCATCCCCGAAGCGCAGCGCCGGATCGGGCAGGATGCTCATGAGCACGCGGCGGCTCGCAAAGGTCACGCGCGCCACCGCCGGCACGTCCTCCGGGCCCACCAGTGCGCGGCCGGCGACCGCGAACTCGACCGCCGGGTCGCCGAGCGTGGCGCGCAGCCGGCTCAGCAGCCACTGGTCGATGGAGCCACGGGCAGCCGCCACCGATGTGGCGGCGCGCGCCGCAGGGGGCGGGCGGTGCCCCGCGGTTGCACGCGCGTTCGATGTCAAGCTCTCGTCAAAGGCGTTCACGGCTCGGACAACCTCCTGCTTGAATGAGTAATTTAGCACGCGACCATCCCGGTGCCAGCGGGCCCGGGAAGCTGCCAACACCCCCCGTTCAGCCCCCGCCGAGACTGCGGTTCAGGAGGGCCGCCAGGCGCGCCCCGCCCAGGAGCAGCCGCTCGCGCGTCAGGGCCGCGGCCCGTGCGACGTAGGCCTCGTCGAGCACTATGTCTGATCGGGGTCCGGCCCCGCAGGCAAAGCCGGGGTAGGCATAGGCGATGTTGCGCGCCAGGTGGTTGGATTCGGACAGCCACTGTGGCACGTCGCCCACGCCGGCCTCGCCCAGCAGCGTCTGGGCTTCCCGCACCAGCACATCCAGCTCGGCGGGCGGCTGCTGGCGGCTGCGGGCACCGAGGGCCAGATACACGAAGTCATTGTCCCAGGCGCGGTGCAGCGTTTCATGCCCGCGAGTGCGCACCCCGGCGAGCACGACCCTCACCTCGTTGCCGCCACGATCGCGATTGTCGGCCGCATGCAGCGGCTGGTGAAGGTCCCCCACCAGGTGCACCACCCATTTCAGGGCCTCATTGCGGGTGCGGACAGGAGCATGCCGGTCAGACAGGACACCGACCAGACGCTGCAGCTGCGCGCTGGCGCATTCGCCGTCAGGGCAGATGAGCGCCATCGATGCCGAGCCACAGACCGGCTCGTTGTCGTAGTGCCAGCGTGGCCGTGCCTGCGTCGTACCGGACAACTCATCCGCCCACACGGACACCGCCTCGAGGGTGTGCCGGCCCGACGGGTTACCAAAGCGGTCCAGGTCATCGGCCAGCAGCCGCTCGACCTCGGCGCGCGCGCTGGCGGTCAGCAGCTGGCCGGCGATCGCCCCCACGGTGCGATGCCCCTGCGGCCCGAAGGCCAGTCCGTGCGGTGCCTGCGCCAAAGCGAAGAGCAGCAGCGCGACCCGCACGCTAGCCTGACTGCGCCGCACGCGGTGCGAGGCCGCTTCGTGCGGCTCAGGTAGACTGCGCCACCCCAGGCCGGAAGGGCTGCCTATGACCTGCTCGCTGACACGCACTCTGGCCCTCCCCGTTCTCGTACTGCTCACGCTGAGCGCGTCTGCGGCTCCGGTAACCCCCGAGCCGGCCCTGGATTTCTCGAGCATCGATCGCAACGTCGCCCCTGGCGATGACTTCTTCCGTTACGTCAACGGCGCCTGGCTGGCGAAAACCGAGATACCGCCGGATCGCGCCGCCTGGGGCTACGGCGAGATCGTCGCGGAGCTGACCAACAAGCGCACCGCCGAGCTCATCCAGTCGGCCGCCAAGGCGAGCGCGGCGAGCGCGGATGCGCGCAAGGTCGGCATGTACTACGCAGCGTATATGGATGAGGCGCGCATCGAAAGTACCGGAGTCGCGCCGCTGCAGCCGGGACTGCAGCGCATCGACGCGATCGGCGACCGGCGCGCACTCGCGCAGGCGCTCGGAGCGACGCTGCGCGCGGACGTCGACTTCCTCAACAACACCAGCCTGCACACCGAGAACCTCCTCGGCCTGTGGGTCGCGCAGGATCTGAGCGACCCGAGCCGTTACTCGCCCTTCCTGCTGCAGGGCGGGCTGGTGATGCCGGACCGCGACTACTATCTGAACGCCTCGCCGAAGATGGCGGACATCCGCCGCCAGTACCAGACGCACATCGCGCGCATGCTCGGGCTTGCGCACCTTGGGGAAGCTGCCGCACGCGCCGAGCGCATCTTTGCGCTCGAGACCCGCATCGCGCGGGCGCACTGGAGCCGCGAGGACAGTGAGCAGGTGCAGAAGGGCAACAATCACTGGCAGGCCGCCGACTTCCCCAGCCGCGCGCCAGGACTGGACTGGGGCGCGTACTTCAGCGCCGCCGGGCTCGGCGCGCAGCGCGAGTTCGTCGTATGGCAGCCGAGCGCGGTGACCGGCATGGCCGCACTGGTTGGCAGCGAGCCGCTCGAGACCTGGAAGGACTGGCTGCGCTTTCACTACCTCGAGCACAACGCCACCTATCTCCCCAAGGCGTTCGTCGACGAGCACTTCGCCTTCCACGGCCACACCCTCTCGGGCATCCCGCAGGGACCGCCGCGCTGGAAGCGCGCGGTGGAGGAGACCAACCAGGCCCTCGGGGAAGCCGTCGGCAAGCTCTATGCCGAGCGCTACTTCCCGGCGAGCGAGAAGGCGCGCGCCGCGGCCCTGGTGAAGAACCTGATCGCCGCGTTCGCGGCGCGCATCGATCAGCTGGAGTGGATGACGCCGCAGACGCGCACGCGCGCCAAGGCCAAGCTCGCCGTCCTCAAGGTCGGCGTCGGCTACCCCGACCACTGGCGCAGCTTTGCGGGCCTGGAGGTCCGCGCGCACGATACCTTCGGCAATGCCGAGCGTGCCGAGCGCTTCGAACTCGAGCGCAACCTGAAGAAACTCGGCAGCCCGGTGGACCGGGGCGAATGGGTGATGCTGCCGCAGACCGTGGATGCGGTGAACCTGCCGGCCATGAATGCGCTCAATTTTCCCGCAGGCATCCTGCAGCCGCCCTTCTTCGATCCACGCCGGCCGGCGGAGATGGACTACGGGGACACCGGTGCCACCATCGGACATGAGATCAGCCACAGCTTCGATGACCAGGGCGCATTGTTCGATGCCAGCGGCAAGCTGCAGAACTGGTGGACGCCGGAGGACTTTGCCCACTTCAAGGCCGCCGGTGCGCGGCTTGCCAGGCAGTTCGACGGCTACCGCCCCTTTCCTGACATCCACGTGAATGGCGCGCAGACCCTGAGCGAGAACATCGCCGACGTCGCCGGGCTGTCGGTGGCCCACGATGCCTGGCAGCTGATGCTCAATGGCAAGAGCGCCCCGGGTACCGCCGGCTTCAGCGCCGAGCAGCTGTTCTTCATCAGCTACGCGCAGAGCTGGCAGCAGAAGATCCGCGAGCCGGCGCTGCGGCGGCAGCTGATCACCGATGGCCATGCGCCGGCGGAGTATCGCGCCGACACCGTACGCAACCTCGACCCCTGGTACGCCGCCTTCAAGGTGCCGGCGGGGGCGAAGCTCTACCTCGCCCCGGGAGAGCGCGTGCGCGTGTGGTAGCGAGCCGGGCGTGGCGACACCACCGGCGCCTCAGTCGTGCGGATAGCGCGTCACCGGATACACGCGCCGCAGCAGCCATGCCATCAAGAGCAACAACGCTGGCAAGAGCCAGCTGGCCTCCAGACCCTGCGCGCCGCCGGTGAGCCACGCGGGCCCGTCGATGTGTGTGTCGAGCAGGTGGTGTGCCAGCGGCAGGCCGCGGTTGCCGGTGTTCGGCGAGCCATAGAACGCGAGGGCAAAGAAATCGAACGCGGCATGGAACCCGATGGCGAACCACAGGCTGCCGGTGCGCAGCACGCTGTACGCGGTGAACAGCCCGAGCAGCACGATGTTGATGATGTCGGGCGCGGTCTCCATCGGCTTGGTCACGTGTGCGCCGGCGAACGCCAGCGACAGCACGGCTGCGGCCGGCCAGAATCCCAGCCCGCGTGTCAGACTCGCCAGCGCATACCCCCTGAACTGCAGCTCCTCGTCCAGGCCGATCACGAGCATCGCCGCGAGCCACAGCAGCAGGTAGCGCCACAGGTGCGCCCCGTGCTCTGCGGCACCGCCGAAACGGACGTAGCCGCAACTCCAGCCGATCAGCAGCAGCAGGGTCACGGCGGCACCGCCCCATAAACAGCCCGTGCCAAAGAGCCGCAGAACGCCGCGGCCGAGGCTGAAGCCGAACCAGGACATGCGGTGGCGCTCGAGTCGCACCAGCAGCGCGCTCACCGCGACCATGTAGAGCGCGCCGGCGCTCTCGTAGACGAGCAGGTCCTCGGGCGTGAACCCGGTGTCGGAAAAGCGGTGCACGCGCGAGGCCAGCGGAAACACCAGCCAGTCGCCCGCATACCAGAGCGCGGCGAAGGCCGCGAAGCGCCAGCCGGCGCGTATCCCGCCCGGGCCCATGAATACGCCGCGCGCGTTCATCCTGGCCGTTCAGCGCCGGGCGGCGCTGCGGCCGGCCCGGCGCGGGTCGAGTCGAGCGCGTAGACACGGTAGCGGTTGCTGTCGGGGTCTTCGGGCACGGCCGGATACCACGGCCAGATCTCATCGACCGTGCGCTGCTGCCAGTGGTGCGGAATCAGCTGACCGGAGCGCATCAAGGGCTCCATCCCCCACGGGCACGCGAACACGATCCACGCCCGCCGCGGCGTCTGGCGCAGCGAGCGGGCGATCTCTGCGACCACCGCACGCAGGGTCTGCTGCACGAAGGGGTTATAGAAGTGAAAGACGGTCAGGTCATCGGGCACGCGCCAGTCGAGCGCGTTCGCGCATACCACCTCGATGTTCCGGCACCTGATCCGGCGCGCCGCGGTCACGTTCTCGCGCGCGCGACGGGCGAGCTGCGGGGAATGCTCCACGCCGATGATGCGCGCGAACGGCAAGGCTGCCGCCGCCACCACCGCGCGCCCGAGGCCGCAGCCGTAGTCGACGAAGCCGCCGCGCACCACGACATGGCGCATGGCGTTGAAGAAGCCGGGATAGGAAGTGGGCTCGTACCAGATGGCATCCGGATCGCGGATGCCGAGCGAGTGCATCTGGATCTTCCCGCGCGTGCGGATGCCGAAGCGCCGCTCGTACCTGAGCTCGGTGAGCCGCGTGCTTAGCGGGCGCAGCAGGCGCTGGCCGGCGTAGCGTGCGGTGTACGAGGGACCTTGCGTCCTGAGCATGCGGGTCGCGTTCATGATGCGAGTCAGCATGGCCACACCCGCGCCCGCTCAGCGTTCAGGTGCGAGCCGCCAGCGGCGCGAAATACACGAGCGTCACGTAGGGAAACACCACGCGGTCCGCGTGCGCGTGCTGCGCGAACAGCTCGCGCAGGCCGGCGAGCAGCGGGGCGTGCTGCGGGTGGCCAGGCTCGGGCGCGTAGGAAGAGGACATCAGCCGGCCGGCCAGCCCGTCGAAATCGAACACCTGCTGGTTGGGGAACTCGGCCGCCTGCATCGCGCCACCGAAGAACTCACGCATGGCCGCCGCGTCGGCACGGCTGCCGACCACCTGGTCGTACTCGGGCGCATGGCGGCGCACCAGCGCCT
Organism: Steroidobacteraceae bacterium; assembly: GCA_035501795.1. Classification (GTDB taxonomy): domain Bacteria; phylum Pseudomonadota; class Gammaproteobacteria; order Steroidobacterales; family Steroidobacteraceae; genus 13-2-20CM-66-19. Next base: position 48,426 of record DATJVL010000017.1, on the reverse strand, counting down.
CGTAGTCGCTCAGGAACCGGCTGCCCGCGCTCGGATGCTCGTTCCACACCAGCGCGCCCCAGCCGCCGGCGCGGATGATGCGCAGCGCCTCCGCGCGGGCGCGCGCCACGTCGAACCAGTGAAAGGCCTGGCCGGCGACGATCAGATCGATGCTGGCGCTCGCGAGCGTGCTCGCCTCCGCGGTCGCCTTGATGCTGCGGAAGCGCGGCTCCTCGCCGAGGGCGTGCTCGGCGGCCGCGCGCATGCCATCGTTCGGCTCGACCGCGCTCACCGTGGCACCCGTCTGCAGCAGCAGCCGCGTCAGGATGCCGGTGCCCGAGCCCAGGTCGGCCACCTGGCAGCCCGGGCCGAGGCCGCAGCGGCGCTCGAGCAGCTCGATGGCGGCGCGCGGGTAGCTCGGCCGATAGCGCACGTAGTTGGCCACGCGGCTGGAGAAGCGTTCGGTGGAATCCTTAGCGTCCGGCACGGCTGCGCGCACGCGTCCCTCCCCATAAAGACATACGGACACGGTAACGTATCCGCACGACAATGGCACCCATGGCTGAACGCACCCCGCGCCTCGAGACGCAGCTGGTCCACGCCGGCGAACCGCTGCCGCGCATCGCCGGCGCGGTGGAGATGCCGATCTTCCAGTCGGCGACTTACACCTACGCGGGCGAGAAGCGTTACGACGACGTGCGCTACCTGCGCAGCAACAACACCCCGAGCCAGCTGGCGCTGCACGCGAAGCTCGCCGCGCTCGAGGGTGCGGAGGCCGCCCTGGTGAGCGCCAGCGGCATGGCCAGCATCTCCGCGACGCTGCTCGGGCTGCTGTCCGCCGGCGATCACGTGCTCGCGCAGCGCTGCCTGTACGGGGGTACGTACGAGCTGCTGACCGAGGAATTCCCCAAGGCCGGCCTGGCCGCCAGTTTCATCGATGCCACGGATCCTCGCGGCTGGGCGGCGCAGCTGCGGCCGACGACACGTGCCGTCTACGTCGAGGCGATGACCAACCCGCTGCTCGAAGTGGCCGACCTGCGCGCGGTCGTGGCGTTCGCGCGCGAGCACCGGCTGCTGTCGATCATCGACAACACCTTCGCCACCCCAGTGAACTTCCGGCCCATCGCCGCCGGCTTCGACCTCTGCCTGCACAGCGCCACCAAGTATCTCAACGGCCACAGTGACATCGTGGCCGGCGCCGTCGCCGGCGGCGGCGAGCTGATCGAGCGCATCCGCCACAAGGCCAACATCCTCGGCGGCGCGCTCGATGCGCATGCCGCCTTTCTCTTCAAGCGCGGCCTGAAGACCCTGGCCCTGCGGGTGCGCTTCCAGAACGAGAGCACCCTCAAGCTGGCGCGCTTCCTCGCCGCCGAACCGCGGGTACGCCAGGTGCACTACCCCGGCCTCGAGTCGCATCCCCAACATGCCCGCGCCCGCGAGCTGTTCGCCGGCTGCGGCGGCGTGCTCAGCTTCGAGCTGCACGGCGGCGTCGCCGCCGCCGAGGACTTCGCCGCGCGCGTGCGCATCCCCGCAGTGGCGCCGAGCCTGGGCGGCGTGCATACCCTGCTCACGCGCCCCGCCACCACCTCGCACGCCGGGCTCAGCGCCGAACAGCGCCGCGCCCTCGGCATCAGCGACGGACTGCTGCGCCTGTCGGTCGGGATCGAGGCGACCGAGGACCTGGCCGAGGATTTCGCGCAGGCGCTGCGTTGAGCAGCCGCCCCCGCGCGATGCACCGAGCAAGCTTCGGATGGGCCGCGGGCGCGGCGCCTGCCACACTGCCGCTCCCCAAGCGCCACTGAGTCCGCCATGTCAGGGACCGATACTTCCGCCGCCCCCGCCCCTGCCCCAGCCGCCGCCCCCGAGGCGGAGGGCACCTCGCGCATAACGCTGGAGCTGCTCGGCCTCGGGGCCATCTGGGGCGGCTCGTTCCTGTTCATGCGGGTGGCGGCGGGCGAGTTCGGCGCCTTGCCGCTGGTGGAGGCGCGCCTGGCGCTCGGCGCGCTCGTCCTGCTGCCGTTCCTGTGGCGTGCGCGGGCGCGTTTCTCGGTGCGACTGTGGCTGCGCATTGCCGGCATCGCGGCGGTGAACTCCGTGATTCCCTTTGCCCTCTTTGCCTGGGGCGCCGAGCGCGCGCCGGCCGGCATCGGTGCCATCACCAACGCCCTCACGGTGATGTTCACCACGCTGGTGGCCTACGCGTTCTACGGCGAGCAGATCGGCCCGCGACGCCTGCTCGGGCTGCTGGCCGGCTTTGTCGGCGTGGTGGTGCTCGCCAGCGGCCGCACCGCCGGCACGAGCGTGTGGCCGGCGGCGCTCGCCGGGACGCTGGCCTCGCTGTGCTATGGCGTCGGCATCAACCTCGTGCGTCGTTACCTGACGGACCTCCCCTCCGGCGCGGTGGCGGCGGCCAACCTGGTGGCCGGCAGCGTGCTGCTCGCCCCGCTGGCGCTGGCCAGCTGGCCCGCCGCACCCATCAGCCTGCGTTCCTGGATCAGCGCCGTGCTGCTGGGAACCTTGTGCACCGGTGCCGCCTTCGTCTTTTACTACCGCCTCATCGCCCGGATCGGAGCTGCCCGCACATCGACCGTCACCTACCTGATCCCGCTGTTCGCGGTCATCTGGGCCTGGCTGCTGCTCGGGGAGCCGCTCACCTTAAGCATGGCACTGGCCGGCATCCTGATTCTCTCCGGTGTGGGGCTGAGCCAGCGGCGCGCGCGCGCATGAGCCGACCCCTCAGGATCCCCGGACTCTTCAACGTCCGCGATCTGGGCGACCACCCGACCACCGACGGCGCACGCACCCGCCCGCGATCGCTGTTGCGCGCCGACGATCTGGCGCAGCTGCAGCTGCCGGGACTGCGCGCGCTCGAGGCCTACGGCGTGCGTACGGTGCTCGACCTGCGCTGGCCGGAGGAAGCCGCGCGCGACCCGAACCCGGTGCCGCAGGCACTGCCAGGGGTGCGCTTCGAGCACGTGTCGCTCCTGACGCACACCGAGGATGAATGGCGCTTGCGCAGCCGCGACGTCGCCAAGGAACTGTGGAAGTGCGTGGTGCTCGCACATGTGCGCGCCGAGCTGCGCCGCGTGCTTAGCGTGATCGCGCACGCGGCCCCGGAGGCGCTGCTGTTCCACTGCGTCGCCGGCAAGGACCGCACCGGGCTCGTGGCGGCGCTGCTGCTGGCGCTGGCGGACGTCGAACCGCAGGCGATCGCCGCCGACTACGCGCAGAGCGGCGAGAACCTGCGCGCCGAATACCTGCGCCGCTACGCGGGCGCCGACCCGGCGCGCATCATCGAGGCGGTGCGCTGTCCCCCGGAGGGCGCCTACAACATGCTGAAGTTTTTGGAAGAGGCCGGCGGCGTGCGCGCCTACCTCGGCAGCATCGGACTCAGCGGCGCCGAGGTTGCCGCGCTGCGCGCGCGCCTGCGTGACTGAGGAGTGCCGCAGCGCGCGCATTCACGACTCGTTCAGCAGCGGCCCGCAATACTTGATCCCGCACCGGATGAGCGGGCTCCCGAGCGGCCCACCCTTACTTCGCGCGGGCACTTTTACACGCACGCTCCGGATTTGGGCCCGCTTCATCCCGGTGCATTCCCCCCGAGCCGGCTATGCTGTCGCTCCCCTCTTCCCGGGAGCTCGCCATGAACATCGACGGTGGCTGCCTGTGCCGGGCCGTGCGTTACCGCATCACGGCCGCACCGCTCGTGACCCGGGTGTGCTGGTGCCGGGTCTGCCAGTACATCGGCGCCGGTAGCGCAACGGTCAACGTATGCTTCCCGAGCGCGTCGCTGAGCCTGAGCGGCGAGCTGCGCGATTTCACCCTGACAGCCGACAGCGGCAACCTCATGCACCGTCGCTTCTGCCCGGCTTGCGGAACCCACCTCTTGAGCCAGGCCGAGGCGCGCCCGCACCTGGTGTTCGTGCGGGCGGGAACGCTGGATGACCCGGAGCTTGCGCGGCCGGCGATGACCATCTGGACCGCCGCCGCCCCGAGCTGGGCCTGTATCGACGCGCAGCTGCCGCAGGTGACGGGGCAGCCACCCCCGGTGGTACCCGCCTGAAACCGGGCGTGTTCCGGCGCGGCGGGAACGCGTACTGATGCCGCGTACGGCAGTCAGGGCCGCTCAGAAGCGGAATACGATGTCGAGCCCGGCCGTCCAGCCGGTGAAGTTCGTGCCCCAGACGTAGGACGCGCTGGCTCCGATCCACTGTGCCTTCCAGAGCTGGTTGAGGAAATCCAGCACCAGGCGGCCCTCGATCTCGTTGATGTGGCTCACGTTGAGCCCTGTCTTGAGGTCGCCGAAGAAATCCGTGTGCTCGAAACCACCGCCGCTGCGCAATTCGTGACCGAAGAGCTCCACGCCGAGCGGGATATCGACGTCGACCGTACTGGCGATGGATTGCGAGTCCCCGCTGAGGGTGAGGTTCGGGTTTGAGCTCTTGAAACTCTCGGTGTGGTAGTAGGCCGGTTCGGTGGAAAGCTTGATCCTCGTGCGCTCCCAGGTGATGAGGTATTGGATGTTCAGGGCGGGGCGCAGCGTCCAGGTATCCACGCTCCAGTTCACCAGTCCTATGTCGATGGCGCGCGCAAGATTGGCCTGCATGAAGGGACTGTGCGCCGTGTAGTCGTTCACGGTATGGCCGTAGATCCCCAACACCGTGGGCGCGAGGCTCAGCCCGTCGCTCACCCACAGACGCACGCCACCGCCGAACTCGAGCGCATACTCCCTGAACGTGCTGACGTCGCCCTCGAGCAGGGGCGAATGCAGGTGGTTGGTGGCCTCGATATAACCCATGTTCCCCTGCAGCCGGCCTTGCCAGCCGATAGCGAGGTCGCCCACCGGTCGCGGCATGCCAAAGTCACCGGCGCCTCCCAGCTTGGTCACCGCCATCTCGGCATCGATGGTCTCGCCGCCCTGGAACTTGCCGGTGGTGCGGAAGTCACCGCCGGTGATGCCGTAGTCCCCCGCCAGGATCGAGAGCGCCTCGACGCGGTTGCCGATGGCATTACGGATCTCGTTCGCCTCGTCGGGGCTGATCTGCGCAAACGCTGCCAGCGGCTGCAGAGCCAGCAGCAGCCACGCGAGCCAGATCCCCGCGGGCGGCGCGCGCGGTGCTCTGCGGGCAGTGTCCGTGGCGGGCATGGCGGTGGATCGCTGCAGCAACGGGCTTTGGCCGCCGCTCTAACGGGCCCGCACCTGCACGGAACGTACCTCGAGCGGGCGGATGACGACGGCGTCGCCCGCCTCCATCTCGCCGAGCTTGACGCCGAGGGCGACCTTGAAGGTCTCGTCGCGCCCATCCGGGTAGCGCAGCGTCAGCAGGCGATAGCTCGGATCGACCAACAGCACGCGGGCGTCGGAGCTGATGGTGCGGGGCGTGCCATCAGTCCCGGGCAGCTGGCCGTCTCGCAACACGTAGACGGTGAGTTCCTCCGCGACCGTGGCCCGCACGGTATCGCCCGCCTTGATGCGCTCCAGGTTATCCACCTGTGCGCCGGCCCTGTAGGTGTAGGTCGCGCCCTCCCGCGCGCCCAGCACCAGGGTACGCGCCCCGGGATCCACCGCCTGCACGAGCGTCGCGTCCTTGACCGACTCGACCGTGATGCCGCCTTGAACGAGGCGCGGCTCTCCCTTGGGCTGTACTTCGGCGACGGGTACCGTCCAGCATCCCGCGACCGCCAGCGCCGCGGCCACTGCCAGCGCGGCGGCCACTGTCCGGCGCCGGATTGCGGCTGTCATGGTGACGGCGGATCGATGCATGCGGACCGCAACCCCCGAGCTCAAGCAACTGGCTGGTGATTGTATGGCAGAAGGGGAACGGACCACGCGCGAGCCTGCCCGAGCAGGCAGCGGCCGGCCATCGGATGCCCTCGGTGCCGCGGTCTACTTGACAGCGAGGTTTTGGCGCAGCTCGTCGGCCGTCAGCACGTGCGTGTAGGGGTAGGTGCCGACGTCGAACTCGCGCGCGCGACTCAATGACCCCACCACTACCGGCTCGAACCCGGCATCCCGCACCAGCTGCGCCGCGACCTTCAAGGCGTCGGCGTCATCGCCGGCCAGCGGAATGGCAACCGGCGCACCCTCGCGATGCGCCAGGCGCTGCAGGTCGCGGAAGCCGATCGCGTTGAAGGCGCGCACCAGGCGTACCCCCGGCAGCAGCCGCGGCGAGGCCACGCCAGTCCCCTCGCGCCGCACGTCCACCGCCATCGGGCCGTCGCGCTCCGGATAGGGGTTGCAGGTATCAAGCACCACCTTGCCGGCGAGCTCGGCGCGCAACTGCTGGCCGAGCTCGGGCAGCGCCTTGTAGGGCACCGACATCAATACTACTTCGCCGAACAGCGCCGCATCGCGCGCCGTGCCCACGTGAGCTTTCGGGCCGAGGGTCGCGGCAAGCGCGCGCAACTGCTCCGGATGACGCGAAGATATCAGCACCTCGTGCCCGGACTCGACCCAGAGCTTCGCCAAGGAGCCCCCGATGTGGCCGGTGCCGATGATGCCGATCTTCTGCGCCGCGCCCGCAGGCGGCGCCGCGCTCGCAAGCGAGCCGGCCGCAAGCATGAGCGCGGCCGCGCAGGCGCGCAGCAGAGACAACACTTCAGGGGCGCGCATCAAGCAAACAGCCGTGGGCTACGCCGCTTATCCCGGCCGCGCGCTCACTTCCTGCGACGCGCTCCCGAACGCTTCGCGGCACGGAAGGAAATTCCGGAACGCATGGCCTTCTGCTGGACGGCGGCCGCCGTGCGTCCCAGCTTCTGCGCCACCTGACTCGTCGGTGTGCCGGCCCGAGCGAGGGCCTTGAGGGTCTTGAGCTCGCGGGCGCTCCAGGAGGCGCCATCGTTGGGTGGACGTCTGGCCATCATCGTGCTCCAGAGGGTTCGGGGGGTCGCAGATGATACACCGCCCCGACTGCAGGCGTGGTGCAAATCAGGAACGGCTGCGGTCGTCATGTTGGAACGCGCGCCAACAGCGAACCAACTTGTAACTGCTAACTGTGCAGTGAGGTCGCACCGCGGCAGTGTTGTTGAACTGAAGCGTGACAACGGTGCGCGCGGCGCGTGCGCGGGCTGTGACCGCGCAGTTACATCGCTCGCCGGGCCAACACGCACGTCGGCGAACGCCGACAGCCGGCACGCAGCCGCGTGCGCGGCACGATTCACTCGGCGAGGCCGGCGCGCCAGTACGCCGCATCGACGGCGTTGGAAAGCAGCATCGCGATGGTCATCGGCCCGAGGCCGCCGGGCACCGGTGTGATCCAGGCGGCGCGCTGCGCGGCGCTCGCGAACTCGACGTCACCGACCAGCTGACCGCTGGCGCTGCGGTTGATGCCGACATCGAACACGGCGGCGCCGGGCCGGATCCACTCACCGCGCACGAAACCGGCCTTGCCGACCGCCGCGACCACCAGGTCGGCGCGCTCCACTTCGGCGCGCAGGTCACGCGTGCCGGTGTGACAGACCGTAACCGTGGCACGCGCCAGCAGCAGCTCGAGCGCCATCGGGCGACCGACGATGTTCGAGGCGCCCACCACGGTCGCCCGCACTCCGGCGAGCTCGATGCCGTACTCCTGCGCCAGGCGGATGACGCCAAAGGGCGTGCACGGGCGCAGGCGCGGCCGCTTCTGCGCCAGCAGCCCGGTGTTGACCGGATGGAAACCATCGACGTCCTTGGCCGGGTCGACGGCGTCCATGATGCGGTTGGCGTCCACGCCCTTCGGCAGCGGCAGCTGCACGAGGATGCCGTCGACGCGCTCGTCGGCGTTCAGCCTGTGCACCAGCTCGAGGATCTGCGCGGCCTCGGTCTGCGCCGGCAGATCGTGCGCGAAGGACTCGATGCCGGCCTCGAGCGAGGAGCGGCGCTTGTTGCGCACGTACACGCTCGAGGCCGGATCCTCGCCCACCTGCACCACGGCCAGCCCCGGGCGGCGTCCGGCGCGCGCGGCGAAGGCCGCCGCGCGCGCCGCCACCTGCGAGCGCACCCGCGCCGCCACGGCCTTGCCATCCAGGAGCTGGGCGCCGCCGCCGGCGGCGCGCTCCGAGGTTGCCCCGGCCATCAGTAGCGGTAGTGGTCGGGCTTGTACGGTCCGGCCCGGTCGACGCCGATGTAGCGCGCCTGCGCATCGGTGAGCTGTGTCAGCTCCACGTTCAGCTTCTTCAGCTGCAGCCGCGCCACCTTCTCGTCCAGGTGCTTGGGCAGCACGTGCACGCCCACCGGGTACTTGGCGGTGCGCGTGAACAGCTCCACCTGCGCGATGACCTGGTTGGCGAAGCTCGAGCTCATGACGTAGCTAGGATGTCCCGTGCCGCAGCCGAGGTTCACCAGGCGTCCCTCCGCCAGCAGGATCAGACGCCGCCCGTCGGGCAGCAGCACGTGATCGACCTGCGGCTTGATGTTCTCCCAGCGGTACTGCTTGAGGCTCGCCACGTCGATCTCGTTGTCGAAGTGCCCGATGTTGCACACGATGGCGTTGTGCTTCATGCGCGCCATGTGCTCGTGCGTGATGACGTGGTAGTTGCCGGTCGCGCTGACGAAGATGTCCGCCTTGTCGGCGGCGTAGTCCATGGTCACGACGCGGTAACCCTCCATGGCCGCCTGCAGCGCACAGATCGGGTCGATCTCGGTGATCCACACCTGCGCGGACAGCGCCCGCAACGCCTGTGCCGAGCCCTTGCCGACGTCGCCGTAGCCGCACACCACCGCGATCTTGCCGGCCACCATGACGTCGGTGGCGCGCTTGATGGCATCCACGAGCGACTCGCGGCAGCCGTAGAGATTGTCGAACTTGCTCTTGGTGACCGAGTCGTTGACGTTGATGGCTGGAAAGCCGAGCCGGCCCTCCTTGGCCATCTGGTAGAGCCGCTTGACCCCGGTGGTGGTCTCCTCGGTCACGCCCTTGATCTTGGCGAGGCGCGTTGAATACCACTTGGGATCGCTCTTGAGGCGCGCGCGGATGGCGGCGAACAGCGCCGTCTCCTCCTCGCTCCCGGGGTGCGCGATGGTGCTCGCATCGGACTCGGCGCGCGCCCCCAGGTGCAGCAGCAGCGTGGCATCGCCGCCATCATCCAGGATCATGTTGCTGTGGGCGCCGTCGGGCCACTCGAAGATGCAGTGCGTGTAGTGCCAGTAATCCGTGAGCGACTCGCCCTTGAAGGCGAATACCGGCGTGCCGGTCGCCGCGATGGCCGCGGCCGCATGGTCCTGGGTGGAGAAGATGTTGCACGAGGCCCAGCGCACCTCGGCCCCGAGCGCCTGCAGCGTCTCGATGAGCACCGCGGTCTGGATGGTCATGTGCAGCGAGCCGGAGATGCGCGCCCCCTTGAGCGGGCGGGTGAGCGCGAATTCCTCGCGGATCGCCATGAGACCGGGCATCTCGGTCTCGGCAATCGCGATCTCCTTGCGGCCCCAGTCGGCGAGCTTCAGGTCGGCGACCTTGAAGTCGCTGTCGGCATTGGCGGGTTTCAGCGTGGCGTTCATGAATGACTCCGTGATCACAGAGTGAGCGCCGTATAGATGATCCGCGCTCGCTGAGCCTGGCAGGCCGGTGCCTGTCGCAACGCTCCTCAGCGGGGGCGGCTGCCGCTTGCTGCGGCGGAAAATCACATTGTACTACGCGGCGCGCGCCCCCTTGCCCTCCGCGGCCAGCGCCTCGGCGAGGTCGGTGCGCTCCCAGGTGAATTCCGGCTCGGTGCGGCCGAAGTGCCCGTAGCTGGCGGTCTTCTGGTAGATGGGCCGCACCAGGTCGAGCATCTCGCGCAGCCCATAGGGCGTCAGGTCGAAGTGCTTGCGCACCAGCTGTGTCAGGCGCTCGCGCGAGAGGTGGCTGGTGCCGAAGGTCTCCACCATGATCGAGGTCGGTTCGGCGACGCCGATGGCGTAGGACACCTGCACCTCGCAGCGCGCGGCAAGTCCGGCGGCCACGATGTTCTTGGCGACGTAGCGCGCCGCATAGGCGGCGGAGCGGTCGACCTTCGAGGGATCCTTGCCGGAGAAGGCGCCGCCCCCGTGGCGCGCGTAGCCGCCGTAGGTGTCGACGATGATCTTGCGTCCGGTGAGCCCGCAGTCGCCCACCGGGCCGCCGATGACGAAGCGTCCGGTCGGGTTGATGTGATACTTGGTGCGCTTGTCGATCCACTTCGCCGGCAGCACCGGCTTCAGGATCTCCTCCAGCACCGCCTCGCGCAGGTTCTTGGTCGAGACTTCATCGCTGTGCTGCGTCGAGAGCACCACGGCCTCGAGGCCGACGGGCTTGTTGTCCTCGTAGCGCAGCGTCACCTGGCTCTTGGCATCCGGTCGCAGCCAGTCGAGCTTGCCGGACTTGCGTACCTGCGCCTGGCGCTTGACCAGCCGATGTGCCAGCGTGATGGGCGCCGGCATGAGCACGTCGGTCTCGTTGGTGGCGTAGCCGAACATCAGGCCCTGATCACCCGCGCCCTGCTTGCGCTCGTCCTTGCGGTCGACGCCTTGGGCGATGTCGGGGGACTGCTTGCCGATGATGTTGAGCACGCCGCAGCTGGCGCCGTCGAAGCCCATGTCCGAGGAGTTGTAGCCGATGTCGAGCACGGTCTTGCGCACCAACGCTTCGACGTCCACCCAGGCGCGCGTGGTGACCTCGCCGGCCACCACCACCACGCCGGTCTTCACCAGCGTCTCGCACGCCACGCGGCCGCGGTCATCCTCCTTGAGGATCGCATCGAGCACCGCATCGGAGATCTGATCGGCAATCTTGTCGGGGTGTCCCTCGGAGACTGATTCCGAGGTGAACAGGTAGTCGTTGGCCATGGGCTCGCTTATGGGCTTAGGTGGTCCGAAGACAGAACCCCTAGTTTAACCCAGCCCGCCGCGAAAGCGGGCCGTCATTGAGCGCCCGAACCGGCGGCCATCGGCTTATGTCCGCAGGCCATTGCGCCGGCGCCACGGCAGCGCTCAGCCGAAAGCCTTGCGCAGGCGCTGCTCGAACTCGGCCGTGGTGAAGCGGTGGTTCTGGGTACCGCGCGCCTCGATCTTGATGGCCCCGAGGAGGGAGGCGATCTGTCCGGTGCGTCGCCAGTCGAGCTTGTGCAACAGCCCGTGCAGGAGCCCCGCCCGGTAAGCATCGCCGCAACCGGTGGGATCCACGACCTGGCTCACCGGGGCCGCCGCGATCGTCAGTTCCTCGCCGCGGGTATAGATATTCGAGCCGGCGGCGCCGCGCGTGACGATGAGCGCCTCGACCCTGGAAGTCAGCTCGCGCACCCCCCAGCCGGTGCGCTGCTGCACGAGCTGCCATTCGTACTCGTTCAGCGCCACCCAGCGCGCGTGACCGATCAGGCCCTGCAGCGCCGCGCCGTCGAACAGCGGCAGCCCCTGGCCCGGGTCGAACATGAAGGGGATCCCGGCGGCGGCGAACTGGGCCGCGTGCGTGAGCATGCCCTCGCGCCCGTCCGGAGCGACGATGCCGAGGGCGATGCCGTGCGCATCCGCGACGCGGTTCAGGTGCGAGTGCTGCATCGCTCCCGGATGAAAGGCGGCGATCTGGTTGTCATCCAGGTCGGTCGTGATGAAGGCCTGCGCGGTGAGCTCGGAGTCGATCTCACGCAGGTAGTCGGTCGGCACGCCGCAGCTGCCAAGCCACTCGCGGTAGGGCCCGAAGTCGCGTCCCACGGTGGCCATCGGGTAACCGGCATCGCCCAGCAGGCGCAAGTTGTAGGCGATGTTGCCGGCACAACCGCCGAACTCGCGCCGCAGCTGCGGCACGAGGAACGACACGCTGAGCATGTGGATCTTGTCGGGCAGGATGTGATTGGCGAAGCGGTCGCCGAACACCATGATGGTGTCGTACGCCACCGAGCCGCAGATCAACGCCCCGCCGCCCGGGGTCGCACTCATGGAGGCGGCGCCGGTGTGCCCGCCGCGGACTCGGCGCGCAGCTGCTCGACCGCGGCGCGCGCCACGTCCGAGAGTCCCGCACCGTGGCGCTCATCCAGGTAACCGATGATCTGGCGGCGCATGCGCGGGTCCCAGTAGCGCTTCAGGTGTGTCGCCACGTCACGCGCGGCGGCATCGGCGGTGGCGCCGTTGAAGAACATGCCGATCTCGTTGGCCATCTTGATGAGCAGGTCGATGTTCATGGGGCTTATGGTGGTAGTGATTTTCAGCGGAGGCGTTCGGGGTGCGCGTATACCACGTGGCGGTCGCTGCGCGCGAACGCGACCAGCGTGAGTCCGCTGGCGCGGGCCAGGCGCACCGCAAAGGCGGTCGGCGCCGAGAGTGCCACGAGCAGCGGGATGCCGACGGTGGCGCACTTCTGCACCATCTCGTAGCTGGCGCGGCTCGTGATCAGCATGTAACCGGAGGCGAAATCCGTGCCGGCGCGCGCCAGCGCGCCGATCGCCTTATCGAGCGCATTGTGGCGTCCGACGTCCTCGCGCACCAGCTGGATGCCCCCCTCCGGCAGCACCCAGGCGGCGGCGTGCACGCTGCCGGTGCGGGCGTTGATGGGCTGGCGCGTCTTGAGCGCATCGATCGCGGCGTGCAGCTGCGCGGCGCTCACGGGCACGCCCGCCGGCACCGGCGCCACCTCGCGGATGGCATCGGCCGCGGTCTCGGCCCCGCACAGCCCGCAGCCGGTGCGGCCGGCGAGGTTGCGGCGGCGCTGCAGCAGCTGCGTGAAGCGCTCCCAGGCCACCGTGATCTTGACGTCCGCGACCCCTGGGCCAAGCACCACCTCGACGCCGCGGATCTCCTGCGGGCGCGCGACCAGGCCCTCGCTGAGCGTGAAGCCGACCGCGTAATCCTCGAGGTCGGCAGGGGTGGCGAGCATGACCACGTGCGGCACGTCGTGGTAGACGAGCGCGACCGGCACCTCCTCGGCGACCAGGTCACTGGCCTGCGCGAGCGCGCCCTGCGACCAGCGCTCGACCTCCACCGAGGCGCTCACCGCGAGCGAGGCTGCCGGCGGCGCAGAGGCGAGCGGCCCGGTGCTCACGGTTGCCTGCCGGGGTGCGCCCTCACGCGGGGGCGGGATCGCGCCGGCGCTTGCGCGGGTGCGGCAACGAGCGCTCGGCCTCGGCGCGCTTCTGCCAGGCATCCTTCTGGTTGACGAGCACCACCTCGACCGCGGTGACCTTGTACTCGGGGCAGTTGGTGGCCCAGTCGGAGTTCTCGGTGGTGACGACGTTGGCGTTGGTCTCCGGGAAGTGGAAGGTCGTGTACACCACCCCGGGGGCGATCTTCTCCGTGACGCGCGCGCGCAGCACGGTGTCGCCGGCGCGGCTGGTGAGCCCGACCCAGTCGCCGTCGCTGATGCCGCGTACCTCGGCATCGTGCGGGTGGATCTCGAGCACATCCTCGGCATGCCAGACGACGTTGTTGGTGCGGCGGGTCTGCGCGCCGACGTTGTACTGGGTCAGCACGCGCCCCGTGGTGAGGATCAGCGGGAAGCGGCTGGTGGAGCGCTCGCTGGTCGGCACGTACTCGGTGGCCCAGAACTTGCCCTTGCCGCGCACGAACTGGTGTACGTGCATGGTGGGCGTACCCTCGGGCGCATCGGCGGTGCACGGCCACTGGATGCTGCCGAGCCGGTCGAGCTTCTCGTAGGTGAGCGCCGCGAAGGTCGGCGTCAGCCGTGCGATCTCCTCCATGATCTGGCGCGGGTGCGTGTAGTTCATCGGGTAGCCGAGCGCGTTGGAGAGCAGGCAGGTGATCTGCCAGTCCTCGTAGCCGGCGAGCGGCTCCATCACCTTGCGCACCATCGACACGCGCCGCTCGGCGTTGGTAAAGGTGCCGGTCTTCTCAAGGAAGGAGGAGCCGGGCAGGAACACGTGCGCGAACTTCGCCGTCTCGTTCAGGAACAGGTCCTGCACGATGACGCACTCCATGGCCTCCATCGCGGCGTTGACGTGGTGCGTGTTGGGATCGGACTGCACGAAGTCCTCGCCCTGCACGTACATGGCCTTGAAGGTGCCATCGAGGGAGGCCTCGAACATGTTGGGGATGCGCAGCCCCGGCTCCGCCTGCAGCGTGACGCCCCAGGCTGCCTCAAACAGTGCGCGCGTCGCCGGATCGGAGACGTGCCGATAGGCGGAGAACTCGTGCGGGAAGGAGCCCATGTCGCACGAGCCCTGCACGTTGTTCTGGCCGCGCAGCGGGTTGACGCCCACCCCCTCGCGCCCGAGGTTGCCGGTGGCCATGGCGAGGTTGGCGATCGCCATGACGGTCGTGGTGCCCTGGCTGTGCTCGGTGACGCCGAGGCCGTAATAGATGGCGCCGTTGCCGGCGCGCCCGTAGAGGCGTGCCGCCTCGCGCAGCTTGTGCGCCGGCACGCCGGTGATGGCCTCGGCGGCCTCGGGGGAGTTGCGCTCCTCGGCGACGAAGGCCTTCCACTGCGCGAACGAGGGTCCCTCGCACCGCGCCGCCACGTAATCCTCCTTCACCATGCCCTCGGTCACGATCACGTGCGCGAGCGCGTTCATGAGCGCCACGTTGGTGCCCGGGGTGAGCTGCAGGTGCACGTCGGCCTGGATGTGCGGCGCCCTCACCAGTGCGGTCTCACGCGGGTCGGCGATGATCAGCTTCGCGCCCTGACGCAGGCGGCGCTTCAGCTGCGAGCCGAACACCGGGTGTCCCTCGCTCGGGTTGGCGCCGATGATCATGACCACGTCCGCCTGCATCACCGAGTCGAACGCCTGGGTGCCGGCGGACTCGCCCAGCGTGTTCTTCAGGCCGTAGCCGGTGGGCGAGTGGCACACGCGGGCGCAGGTGTCGACGTTGTTGGTGCCGAAGACGGCGCGCACCAGCTTCTGCACCAGGAAGGTCTCCTCGTTGGTGCAGCGCGAGGAGGTGATGCCGCCGATCGAGTTCTTGCCGTACTTGGCCTGCACGCGCTTGAGCTCGCTGGCGGCGTAGCCGATGGCCTCCTCCCAGGAGACCTCGCGCCACTCGTCGCGGATGCTCTTGCGGATCATCGGCTTCTTCACGCGGTCGCTGTGGGTGGCGTAGCCCCAGGCGAAGCGCCCCTTGACGCAGGCGTGGCCATGGTTCGCCTTGCCGTCGCGGTCCGGCACCATGCGCACCACTTCCACGTCGGCGCCCTCGCCGCGCACCTCGGCCTTGAAGCCGCAGCCGACGCCGCAGTAGGCGCAGGTCGTGCCGACGGCGCGCTCGGCGACGCCGAGCCCGATCACCGACTTCTCGGTGAGCGCGGCCGTCGGGCAGGCCTCGACGCACGCGCCGCAGGAGACGCACTCCGAATCGAGGAACGGCTCATTCTGGCTCGCCGCCACCTTGGAGCTGAAGCCGCGGCTCTGGATCGTGAGCGCCAGCGTGCCCTGCGTCTCATCGCACGCCCGCACGCAGCGCGAGCACACGATGCACAGCTCCGGGTCGAAGGTGAAATAAGGATTGCTCTCATCCTGGGCCTGCGGACGGTGCACCTGGCCACCGGGCGCGTAGGAGGTCTCGGTGACGCCCACCGCGGCGGCCATGTCCTGCAGCTCGCAGTGCCCCTCGGCCGGGCAGCCCTGGCACTCGAGCGGATGGTCCGAGACGTACAGGTCGATGACGCCGCGACGCAGCTGCATGAGCTTCGGCGACTGGGTGCGCACCTTCATGCCGGCGGCGACCGTGGTAGTGCAGGAGGCCGGATACCCCTTGCGGCCCTCGATCTCCACCAGGCACAGCCGGCAGGAGCCGAAGGCCTTGAGGGTGTCGGTCGCGCACAGCTTCGGCACCTGCACGCCGGCGAGCGCCGCGGCACGCATGAGGCTCGTGCCCTCGGGCACCGTGACGCTGGTGCCGTCGATCTGCAGCGTCACCTGGCCGCTGGCCGCGGCGGGAGCCGGGGTGCCGAAGTCTTCGTAGTCGATCGCGAACATTGCCGTTGCCTCGCTCGCGCGCTCACTTGTGCGCGCGGAAGTCTTCCCTGAAGTGTTTCAGCGCACTCTGCACCGGGAAGGGCGCCATGCCGCCCAGCCCGCACAGCGAGCCCTGCACCATCGTCTCGCACAGCTCCTCGAGGAGCCTGAGGTTACGCTCGCCGTCCTCGCCTGCGAGGATGCGGTCGATGACCTCGACGCCGCGCGTCGAGCCGATGCGACAGGGCGTGCACTTGCCGCAGGACTCGATGGCGCAGAATTCCATTGCATAGCGCGCCATGTGCGCCATGTCTACCGTGTCGTCGAAGACCACGATGCCGCCGTGCCCGAGCAGCGCGCCGACGCCGGCGAGCGCCTCGTAGTCGAGCGCCGTGTCAAAGTGCGCCGGCGGGATGTAGGCCCCGAGCGGACCGCCCACCTGGATGGTGCGGATAGGGCGGCCGGTCGCGGTGCCGCCGCCGTAGTCGTAGAGCAGCTCGCGCAGGCTGAGGCCGAAGGCGCGCTCCACCAGGCCGCCGCGCCGGATGTTGCCGGCCAGCTGCACCGGCAGCGTACCGCGCGACTTGCCCATGCCGTAGTTCGCGTAGGCCTCGGCGCCGTGGGCGAGGATCCACGGCACGCTGGCGTGGGTGATGACGTTGTTGACGATCGTCGGCTGGCCGAAGAGCCCCTTGATCGCCGGCAGCGGCGGGCGCACGCGCACCTCGCCACGCTTGCCCTCGAGGCTCTCCAGCATCGAGGTCTCCTCGCCGCAGATGTAGGCGCCGGCGCCGAGCCGCACCTCCAGGTCGAAGCGCCGGCCGCTGCCGGCCACGTCCTCGCCCAGGTAGCGCGCCTGATAGGCCGCCGCGATCGCCGTGTTGAGCGCGCGGTGGGCGTGCGGATATTCGGCGCGCAGGTAGATGTAGCCCTGTGTTGCCCCGACCGCGAGCCCGGCGATCGTCATGCCCTCGATCAAGGTGAGCGGATCGCCCTCCATCAGCATGCGGTCGGCGAAGGTGCCCGAGTCGCCCTCGTCCGCGTTGCAGGTGACGTACTTCTGCGGCGCGGACTGCTCGAGCACCGTCTTCCACTTGATGCCGGTCGGGAAGGCCGCGCCGCCGCGCCCGCGCAGGCCGGAGGCGGTGATGAGCTGCACGATGGCCGCCGGCTCCATGGCGAGCGCGCGCGTGAGCCCGGCGTAGCCGCCGTTGCGCACGTAGTCGGGGACGCTGGCCGGGTCGACGATGCCGACGCGCGCGAAGGTGAGCCGCTGCTGGTTCTTGAACCAGGCTATCTGTTCGGTCGGCCCGAGCGCGCGCGCATGCGCACCGCCCTTGAGGAAGCCGGCCGCGAACAGCCCCGGCACATCCTCCGCGCTCACCGGCCCGTAGCCCACGCGCCCGCCCGCGGTGACGACCTCCACCAGCGGCTCCAGCCAGAAGGCGCCGCGCGAACCGGTGCGCACCAGTTGCAGCGGCTCCCTGCGCCGCCTCGCCTCGGCCTGGATCGCCTGGGCCACCGCATCCGCACCGAGCGAGAGTGCGCTGGCATCCTTGGGGACGAAAACCGTGTTGGTCATGACTTGCGGGTGTGCTGGGCAATCAGCGCGTCGAAGCGCTCCGGGCTCACGCGCCCGTGCAGCGCCCCATCTATGAGGACGGCCGGCGAGCAGGCGCAGTTCCCCAGGCAGTAGATCGGCTCGAGGGTGAAGCGCCCGTCCGGGGTCGTCTGGTGGAAATCGATGCCGAGGGTGCGCTTGGCGTGGGCCGTCAGCGCGACCGCCCCCATCGACCGGCAGGCCTCCGCCTGGCACACGCTCACCGTGTGCGTCCCGGGCCGGTGGTGGCGGAAGAAGTGGTAGAAGCTCACCACGCCGTGCACCTCAGCCCGTGAGAGGTTCAGCCCGTCGGCCACGGGCGCGATGGCCCCCTCCGGGATGAACCCCAGCTCCCCCTGGATGGCGTGCAGCACCTCCAAAAGAGGGCCGGGGCGGTCGCGGAGCTGCGCGACGATGCGTCGCACGGCGTCATGCTCAGCCGGCGCTAAGGTCTTCATACTCAAACAGTATACGTTTCTTCATTTACCGGGGGCTTGTCTGTGAGCGGCACGGCTGCGGTAGGCTGCGACCGGCCCTGCGAGCGCGTGCTGCGGACGCCCGCGCCTACTACACTCGCGCACGCCAACCCGGCAATCCGGACCAGCGTAGTGCCCGCAGCGCTTTTCCATAAGACGCCCGCAGCCGTGGGATTTCTGCTCCTCGGCCTGCTGAGGATCGAGGCCGCCCGCTCCGATGTCCCTACCCCTTTCGATGGAGTCAGCTTCGGCGCGGGCCTGGCCCTCACCACGGACTACATCTACCGCGGGGTCTCCCAAAGCGACAGCCCCGGTGCCGTACAGGCGGATGCCCACCTCGGCACGGCCGGCGGCTCCTTCCTCGGGATATGGACTTCCACCCGCAACAAGGACCTCGAGCCCGGCGCCAACGCGCTGGTGGACCTGTATCTGGGGCATCACTTTGCGCTCGACACGGCCTGGAGCCTGACGGCGAGTGGTCGCGCTCGCTATTACGTGAATGCCAGCGACTACGAGCCCTCCGCGGACTATCAGGAGCTCTCCCTCGGCCTGGGCTACCTCGATCGCTGGTCCCTCGGGGTCGCCTGGATTCCGAGCGCCGTGCGCTACTGGGTCTACCAGCGCATCAGCCGTGCCCCGGCCTGGGTGGCGGACACTTCGGCGCAATGGCTGCTGTGGGAGCACTTCTATGTCACTGCCGGGGCCGGATATTACCGCTCCGAGGGCACCGGCCCCGGGATCGAGCGCGCCACGGGCTATGCCTACGGAAACGCCGGGGCCGCCTACGAGCGCGGCCGCTGGCGCCTCGACGTGGGCTATTTCCTCACCCAGGATGCTGCGGCCCGCTCCGTTCCCTACCCCAGTGCCAATCACAAGGTAGCCGCGACCATCGCCTGGCACTTTTGACCCGGATGGCCCACTGGGCCTAGGGTGCTTTGAACCGCGGCGCCGCAAGCGGGAACTTACCGGGAACAAGCGCGCGACAGGTAACCCTTCAGGCCTATGGCGGATTCAACATATCGCGGAGCGGCCACAGTGGCCCGGGAGATGGAGCTCATGAGGCGCATCGCCGCGGGCGACCGGCGTGCGTTCGAGGAGCTCTACAGCCTCTACCACCGGCGCCTCGCGCGCTTCCTGACCCGGCTCACGCGCCGCTATGACCTGGCCGAGGAGGTCATCAACGACACCTTCTGGGTGGTCTGGCGCAAGGCCGGCGACTTTCGCGGCGACTCACAGCCCTCGACCTGGATTCTCGGCATCGCCTACCGCAAGGCGCGGAGCGCGTTCCGCAGCGCCGCACGACTCAATGAGCAGAACCTGGCCCTAGCCAATGAGCCACTCACCACTGAGACGCCGGCCGGGGGTGAGGAGCTGCGCGACTGGCTCGGCCAGGCGCTGGCGCAGCTGCCCGTCGAGCAGCGCCTCGCGGTCGAGCTGTGCTACGAGCTGGGTCACTCCTGCGAAGAGATTGCTGCCATCATGAACTGCCCGGTCAACACGGTTAAGACGCGCCTGTTTCACGCGCGTGCGAAGCTGCAGCGGCTGCTGCCGCAGCTGGCCGCGCCCTCCGTGCCCCCTGCGCCGCAGCGCGAAGGCCGATCCGCATGAATACTCACATGCTCACTGACCACGACGAAGTCTGGTTGCTGCTGCCCTGGCTGGCCAACGGCCGGCTCGGCGGTGCCGAACGGCTGCAGGCCGAGGAGCACGTGCGCGCCTGTGCCGCATGCGCGCAGGAGCTGGAGGTGCAGCGCCGCGTGTGCGGGCTGCTCACCGAGCCGGAGCGCATCACGTATGCCCCCGGGCCTTCACTGCGCAAGCTCATGGAGCGCATCGAGGGCGAGCAGGCACCGGTTAGTGCGTCCGGCCGCACGCCGGTGCGCGCGCCGGCGAGGCGCCTCACCCGGGCGGCCACGTGGCGCCCACCCGGACTGGCCTGGGCGGCCAGCTTCCTGCTGGCGGTGACGCTGGGTCTGCTGTCCGCCACCGCGTACCGAATGTCGCAGCCGCTGTACGGCACCTACACCAGTCCCCCGCGCGCGCCGGCACAGGTGCTGCACGTGGCGTTCGACCCGACACTGCCCTTCGGTACCATCGAGGAGCTGCTGCGCTCCGCCGACGCACGCATAGTGGAAGCGCCCGACACGAGCGGAGTCTTCGGCATCGCACCGGAGCCGGGCGAGTCGGCCGCCGGCAGCCAGAGGCTGCGGGCGCTCGCCGCACGGCTGCGCGGTGATCCTCGGGTCCGCTGGATCGAACCCGTGCCCGGTACCACCGCGAACGAGGCAGCGGGAAGCACAGCGGTGCGCTGAAGATGCGCGCCGCGCGACTCGCACTTCTCCTGTTGTTGGGCGTGCTGATGCACGCCGCGGCGGCCGCCCCGCCACCCCTGCCGGCCGCCGGGGCCGGCGCTCGCATCGTGGTGGCGTTCGCCAACGCGCCGCTCGGCTCGCCGGCACCGGCCGGCACGACCGGTACGCGCTACGGCGGGGATGGCTACCGCCTGGCACAGGCCGCGCAGCGACAGGCGCGCCGCGTGGCCGACGCCTACTCGCTGCGCGAGCTGACCAGCTGGCCGATCGAAGCGCTATCGATGCACTGCGTGGTCTACGAGGTGCCCGCGGGCCGCAACGTCGGCGAGCTGCTGCTGCAGCTGCAGCAGGATGCGCGCGTGGTACTGGCCGAGCCCCTGCAGGAGTTCCACACCCTGAGCAGCGCCGCCGCGGCCGCCTATAACGATCCGCTCTACGACATGCAGGTGAACTTGGGTCCACTCGGGATCGCGGCCGCCCAGGAGCACGTCCAGGGCGCCGGCATCAAGGTGGCACTCATCGACACCCCGGTCGATGACACGCACCCGGATCTGCGCGGGCGCATCCTGCGCACGCACTCCTACCTGCCGCCGCAGGGCTCCGCCGGCTCGCGCCACGGGACGGCCATGGCCGGCCTGATCGCCGCCGTCGCGAACAATCATCTCGGCATCGTCGGCATCGCCCCGCAGGCACAGCTGGAAGTCTTCGCCGCCTGCTGGCAGCTCGCTCCGGATGCGGATGCGGCGGCATGCAACACCTTCACGCTGGCGCAGGCGCTGGCCGCCGCCCTGACCTCGGGCGCGCAGCTCGTGAACCTGAGCATCGCCGGACCGCAGGACCCGCTGCTCGCCGCGCTCATCGGCCAGGGCGTGAAGCGCGGCATTACCTTCGTCGGTGCGCTGCCCGCCGGCGCCGCCACCTTTCCGACCTCGGTCGCCGGCGTGCTCGCCGCCGAGGGCAGCGAGCACGCCGGCTCGGCACTGGCGCTGCACGCCCCCGCCGAGCACGTGCTGACCCTGCGGCCGGGCGGCGAGTACGACTTTGTCTCCGGCAGCTCGGTGGCCGCCGCCGAGGTGACCGGCGTCATCGCGTTGCTTATGTCCGCAGCCCATGCGCGCCTCAGCCAGGCGAACCTCGCGGCGCTGCTCGCGCCGGCCGAACAGGGACACAGCGTGGATGCAAGCGCCGCGCTGGCCCGCCTCGGCGCGGGCACCCGCCTCGCCCGCGCTCCCTGAGCGCCCCACCTTGACCCTGCCGGCACGCGCCGCCCATGCTGGCGCCGCGGTGTCCCACCCCGAGCACTACCCCGACTGGCCTCTGATCGAAGCCGCCCAGGCGCGCATTGCGCCACACGTGCTGCACACGCCGGTACTGCGCAGCAGCAGCCTCGATGCACTCACCGGCGCGCGGCTGTATTTCAAGTGCGAGACGTTCCAGAAGTGCGGCGCCTTCAAGGCGCGTGGCGCCGCCAACGCGGTGTTGGCGCTGAGCGAGGCGCAGGCGCGCCGCGGGGTCGCCACGCACTCCTCCGGCAATCACGGCGCGGCGCTGGCGCGCGCCGCCGCACTGCGCGGCATCCCCGCCTACATCGTCATGCCGGACAACAGCCCCGAGGCCAAGCGCGCCGCGGTACGCCGCTACGGCGGGCAGATCCGCTTCTGCGCATCCACGCTCGCCGCGCGTGAGCAGGCGGCGCGCGAACTGCTCGCCAGCACGGGCGCCACCTTCGTGCATCCCTACGACGATGCACTGGTGATGGCAGGCCAGGCGAGCGTGGCCGTGGAGTTCCTCGCCGAGGTGCCGCAGCTGCAGGTGCTCATCTGCCCGGTCGGTGGCGGCGGCCTGCTCGGCGGCTGCGCGGTGGCCAGCGCGCACCTGGCGCCGCGGCTCGAGGTGCTCGGCGCCGAGCCCGAGGGTGCCGCCGACGCCGCCGCCTCACTGCACAGCGGACAGCTGCAGCCGATGCCCGCGCCGCAAACCATCGCCGATGGGCTGCGCGGCGCCCTGAGTGCGCGCACCTTCGCCGCCATCCGTGCCCACGTCGCCGACATCCTCACGGTGAGCGACCCGGCGATCATCGAGGGCATGCGCGAGCTGTGGAGCGTGCTGAAGATCCTGGTCGAGCCCTCGGGCGCCGTGCCCTACGCAGCCCTCAGGTCCTGCGCGGCGCGCTTTGCGGGCCGCGACGTGGGCATCGTGCTCAGCGGCGCCAACCTCGACCTCGAGCGGCTGCCCTGGGCAGCGGCGCGCTAGACACGCTCGAGCACCAGTGCGATCCCCTGCCCGACCCCGATGCACATGGTGCACAGCGCATAGCGCGCGCGGCGCGCGCTCAGCTGCCACGTGGCGGTCGTGGCGAGGCGCGCGCCGGACATGCCGAGCGGATGCCCGAGCGCGATCGCGCCACCGTTCGGATTGACGTGCTCGGCATCATCGGGAAGGCCGAGCTGGCGCAGCACGGCCAGCGCCTGGGCGGCGAAGGCCTCGTTCAGCTCGATGACGTCCATCTGATCCAGCTGCAGGCGCGCGAGCGTCAGCACGCGGCGCGTCGCCGGCACCGGCCCCATGCCCATGAGGCGCGGCTCCACCCCGGCGCTCGCGGCCGCCACGATGCGCGCGCGCGGCGTGAGTCCAAAGCGCAGCGCGGCCTCGGCGGAGGTCACGAGCAGCGCACACGCTCCGTCGTTGACGCCGGAGGCGTTGCCGGCGGTCACCGT
This sequence comes from Steroidobacteraceae bacterium, assembly GCA_035501795.1. GTDB lineage: Bacteria > Pseudomonadota > Gammaproteobacteria > Steroidobacterales > Steroidobacteraceae > 13-2-20CM-66-19. Next base: position 25,511 of record DATJVL010000017.1, on the reverse strand, counting down.
GCCGTTCTCACGAAACGGTGTCGGCAGCGCGGCGAGCTGCTCGAGCGTCGTCTCCGGGCGCGGGTGCTCGTCGCGGGTGACGCTGAGGGTCTTGCCCTTGCGCTGCGTGATCTCCACGGGCGTGAGCTCGCTGGCGAAGAAGCCGCGCGCGTAGGCGGCCTGGGTGCGCTGCTGGCTACGCCAGGCGAACAGGTCCTGGTCCGCGCGCCCGATGTGATACTGCGCGGCGACGTTCTCACCGGTCTCGGGCATGGAGTCGGTGCCGTACCGCTTCTCCAGGCGCGGATTGACGAAGCGCCAGCCGATCGTGGTGTCGTAGATCGCCGCGCTGCGGCTGAAGGCGCTGTCCGCCTTCGGCAGCACGAAGGGTGCGCGCGACATGGACTCGACGCCGCCGGCGATGACGATCTCGGCCTCCCCGGCGCGCACCTGGCGTGCCGCCATGGCGAGCGCATCGAGTCCCGAGCCGCACAGCCGGTTCACCGTCGCCCCGGGCACCGTGTGCGGCAGTCCGGCGAGCAGCGCCGCCATGCGCGCCACGTTGCGGTTGTCCTCGCCGGCCTGGTTGGCACAGCCGAGCAGCACGTCCTCGATCGCAGCGGGGTCGAGCGTCGGGTTGCGCTTCAGCAGCGCCGCCAGCGGCAGCGCGGCGAGGTCATCCGCGCGCACGCTCGCCAGTGCGCCGCCGTAGCGGCCGATGGGAGTGCGCAGCGCATCACAGATGAAGGCGTCGGTCATGTCCGGATCATATTCAGCCGCGAAGCATCGGGGTACACGCTCGCGCCGGAACGCACAGCCAGCGGGGCTCCGTCCCCCTCCGGCCACAGGGGCTTTACTCTTAAGATTGCCTTAAGCAGAATCCGCAGCAAAGCGCCAATTCGGCACGGATCCAGGATGGCCGGCGCGGTTTCAGGGATGCCCCGAAGCTGATCGCGGATACCAGTGCCGCACGCAGGCACATGAGGGCCGATGGCGACCGAAGGCACACACGCCATGCAGCAGCCGCAGCAAGCCACCGTGGCACTACCGGCTAGCGCGCCGGCGCCGCGGCGCGTCTGGTGGGACCTGCGCCGCGCACCGGCCGCGCTGCGACATCTGCGCATCAGCGCGCGCGCCGGCTTCGGGCGCATGCTGGCACGGCTGCCGCGCGCACACGCGAGCGCCGCGACGCTCAGCGCCGAACAGATCAAGAGCGTACTCATCTGCCGCGTCAACGCGCGCATGGGCAACGCGCTGTTCCTCACGCCGCTCATCGAGCAGCTGCATGAGCTGCTTCCCGAAGCCGCGATCGATGTCGCCACCGCTTACCCGCAGGCAACCGATCTGCTCGGCGAGCTGCCGGGCGTGCGGCGCGTGATCGTCTTCCCCAGCCGCGGCATCCAGCTGCCCTGGCGCTACCTGCAGGCGCTGACACAGATACGCGCGCAGCGCTACGACCTCGCAATCGACCCCATGCCCAACTCGACCAGTGCGCGCATCGTGCTGTCGCTGTGCCGCGCACGCCAGCGCCTCGGTTTCGGCTCCGAGCACCAGTGGGCGCGCCTCACGCACGCCGTGCCGGAGGCGCTGATGCCGGCACATCGCGCCATCCAGCCGGTGTTCCTGCTGCACCGGGCGCTCGGCGTGGCGCACCAGCCGACGGGGCTGCGCCTGCGAAACGCCGGCGGGGCGCGCGAGCAGGCCCAGGGGCGCGCACTCATCGAGCAGGCGCTCCGGCGGCGCGGCATCGAGCCGCAGGATGCGCAGACCGTGGGCTTCTTTGCGCATGCCACGGGCGCCAAGTCGTTCGACCGGCAGTACTGGCTCAAATTCTGGACGCGCTTCCGGCAGCTGGCGCCCGAGGCCGTGCCGGTGGAGTTCCTGCCGACGCCCACGAGCGCACCCACCGATGCGCGCTTCGCCGCCCTGCACGTGCGCACGCCGCAGCGTCTCGCGGCCGCCATGGGCGAGATGCGCATGTTTGTGTGCGCGGACACCGGGCCGATGCACCTGGCGAGCTCCACTGCCGTGCCGACGGTGGCGCTGTTCCGGGCTTCCCAGCCCGCGCTCTACGGCCCGCTCAAGCCCTGCGACCTGGCGCTCGATGCCGCGCGCCACTCGCCCGCGGCCATGGCGCAGCTGTGCTATGAGCACTGGCTGCGCACGCGCGGCAGCGCTAAGTCCTGCGCTCACTTGCACCCCGAGCGGCCCCAGGAACCCGGGCCCGCACGGTCAGCTCCGCAGCTCGTCTCGCTCATCAAACCCTAGCGCGCCGCGCATTCCCCGCCGCCGCGCCGCCGCCTAAACTGCGGCCGGCATGCCTGAGCTCCAGATCCGCGACGCCACCGAGTCCGATCTGCCCGGACTCGTGGCGATCTACAACGACGTGATCGCCACCTCGACCGCGGTCTATTCCTCTACCGCGGTGAGCCTCGAGGAGCGGGTGCGCTGGTGGCGCGAGCGCACCGGCCAGGGCTACCCCGTGCTCATCGCCGAGGACGGCGGCGGAGTCGCCGGCTTCGCCAGCTTCGGCGACTTCCGCGCCTGGCCCGGCTACCGCTTCACGGTCGAGCACAGCGTGCACGTGCGCGGCGATGGCCGCGGCCGCGGCACCGGCACGCGACTGCTGCAGGAGCTGCTGAGGCGCGCCACGGCACTACACAAGCACGTGATGGTCGCGGGCGTGGACGCGGCCAACGCGGCCTCGATCCGCTTTCATGAGCGGCTCGGCTTCCAACAGAGCGGACACCTGCGCGAGGTCGGCTACAAGTTCGACCGCTGGCTCGACTTAGTCTTCCTGCAGCGCATGTTGTGAGCTTGGGTAAGATGGGACGCATGTGGTCCCTGCCGCCAGTCACCCGCGCGCTGATCCTCGCCAACCTGGCGGTCTTCGTGCTCGAGCTGCTCACGGGCAATTTGCTGATCAATCTCTTCGGGCTGTGGCCGCTCGCGACCCCGCTGTTTCATCCGTGGCAGCTGCTCACTTACGCCTTCCTGCACGATCCGACCAACTTCCTGCACGTCTTCCTCAACATGTTCGCCCTCTACATGTTCGGGCGCACGCTCGAGTCGTACTGGGGCGCGCGGCGCTTTCTTCTCTATTACCTGATCTGCGCCCTGAGCGCCGGGATCGTGCAGCTCGCGGTCACCGCCCACCTGCCGGAAGCCGGCTCGACCATCGGCGCCTCCGGCAGCGTGTTCGGGGTGCTGCTCGCGTTCGCCTGGTTCTTCCCGCGCCAGAAGCTCATCGTGCTGCCGATTCCGGTGCCGTTGCCGGCCTGGCTCGTGGTGGGGGGCTATGCGCTCGTCGAGCTGTTCTTCGGGGTGACCGGGCGGGAGCAGAGCGTCGCGCACTTCGCTCACCTCGGCGGCATGCTGGGGGGGATCCTGTGCATCCTCTACTGGCGCGCGCGCCGGCGCTTCAGCCCCTAGCGCGCCGGGCGCGCAGGCGCACCGGCCCGCGCTGCGTCCCGCAGGCATCGCACAGCAGCAGCCCGCCGTAGCGGGTGCGGCCAAAGAGGCGCCCGTCCGCGAGCGCGGCCCCAGTTGCCGGCGCCCTCGAGCCGCTCGTCGCTGCGTGAGGACGTGGAGCAGGCAGGCGGATTCGCACACAAAGGCGCGGCGGCCTCGACCGGCTGGTGCGCCTGGCACAGGTCCGCGGCCGCGCGCCCCGGCCGCAGCCGCCGTCCCGGGAAGCGGATCGGCCGCATCGCCCGACCCTCCTGGGGGCCGCGAGGCCTCGGGGCCCCGGGGGTGCAAAGTGTGGCCGCGGCACTTGACCGCAGCGTGACCGCCAGACCCCGCGTCCTGCGGGTGTTGAATTCCGGGGTGCCTCCCCCGCACAATCGCGCGCTTCAAAATCCTCCGGGAACTTTCCGCGCCGCCAGCGCCTCAGAAGCCCAACGCATGATCAACACCGACCGACTGACCAAGCGCTACGACTCCCTGACCGCCGTGGATGCGGTGAGCTTCCAGGTAAACCCCGGCGAGGTGCTGGGCTTCCTCGGCCCGAACGGCGCCGGCAAGACCACCACCATGCGCATGCTCGCCGGCTTCGTCACCCCCACGGCCGGCAGCGCCAGCATCTGTGGGCATGACGTGGTCGAGGCGCCGCTCGCCGCCAAGGCCGCCCTGGGCTACCTGCCCGAGGGCGCGCCGCTCTACGGCGAGATGAGCGTGCAGGCCTTCCTCGACTTCGTCGCCGACCTGCGTGCGCTCGAGGGCGAGCGGCGCCGCACGCGCCTGAGGCACGTCATCGAGCACCTGCAGCTGCAGTCGGTGCTGGCGCAGAGCATCGACACGCTCTCCAAGGGCTTCCGCCGTCGCGTGGGCCTGGCGCAGGCCATCGTGCACGATCCGCCAGTGCTGATCCTCGATGAGCCCACCGACGGGCTCGACCCGAACCAGAAGCACGAGGTGCGCACGCTGATCGCGGCCATGGCACGCGACAAGATCATCGTCATCTCCACGCACATCCTCGAGGAGGTCGAAGCGCTGTGCACACGCGCCATCATCATCGCGCGCGGCCGCATCGTGGCGGATGACACGCCCGCCGGGCTCGCCGCCCGCTCGCGCTACCACAACGCCGTGTCGGTGCAGCTGAAGGAGCCGGCGCAACTGAGCGCAGCGCGGCGCGCCCTCGAGGGGCTCGCCGACGTGGCCGCAGTGGAGGTCAGCGAGCGCGACGCACGCCTCACGGCGCTGCCGCGCGCCGGCAACCCGATCCTGCCGGCCGTCTCAGAGCTCGCCGCGCGCCAGGGACTGGCGCTGCAGGAGCTGCACCTGGAATCCGGACGCCTCGATGAGGTGTTCCGCACCATCACCGCCTGAAGGGACCACCGCGACCATGCACGACGTGGGCATCATCCTGCGCCGCGAGCTGGCGAGTTATTTCGCCACGCCGCTCGCGTACGTGTTCATCCTGATCTTCCTGGTGCTCTCCAGCGCCTTCACTTTCTACCTCGGCGGCTTCTACGAGCGCGGCCAGGCGGATCTCGATCCGTTCTTCAGCTTCCAGCCGTGGCTGTACCTGTTCCTGATCCCGGCGCTCTCCATGCGGCTGTGGGCCGAGGAGCGCAAGAGCGGCACCATCGAGCTGCTGATGACGCAGCCGCTGACGCTGTGGCAGGCCGTGCTCGGCAAATTCCTGGCCGCCTGGCTGTTCACCGCGCTGGCGCTCGGCCTGACCTTTCCCCTGTGGCTCACGGTCAACTACCTCGGCCATCCGGACAACGGCGCCATCCTCGCCGCCTACCTCGGCTGCCTCATGCTCTCCGGCGGCTTCCTCGCCATCGGCTCGTGCATGTCGGCGCTGACGCGCAACCAGGTGGTCGCCTTCATCCTCGGCGTGGTGGTGTGCTTCGTGTTCCTGCTGGCGGGATTTCCGCTGGTGCTCGATGTATTCCGCAGCTGGGCGCCGCTGCCGCTGGTGGATGCGATCGCCTCGCTGTCGTTCCTGGCGCACTTCGAGTCAATCGCCAAGGGCGTGATCGACGTGCGCGACCTGCTGTACTTCGCCATGCTGATCGGACTGTTCCTGCTCGCGACCGTGATCACCCTCGAGCTGCGCAAGGCGGACTGACGACACCATGAACAAACGCTCCACCCTCGGTGGCGGTGCGCTGCTCGCGCTGGCGCTGCTCTTCATCGGCCTGACGATCCTGTTCAACCACGCGCTGCGCGGCTGGCGGCTGGATCTCACGCAGAACCGGCTGTACACCACGGCACCGGGCACCGACCGCATCCTCGCGAGCATCAAGGAACCGCTCAACCTCTACTTCTTCTACTCGGAGAAGACGGCGCAGCAGCTGCCGCAGCTGAAATCCTATGGCACGCGCGTGCGCGAGTTCCTGGAGGAACTGACCGCGCGCTCCAACGGCAAGCTGCACCTGCACGTGATCGACCCGCAGCCCTTCTCCGAGGAGGAGGACCGCGCCTCGGAGCTCGGCGTGCGCGGCGCGCCGGTCGGCGCCAGCGGTGCGCAGCTGTACTTCGGGCTCGCCGGCACCAACGCCACCGACGGCCACTCGACGATCGAGTTCTTCGACCCGCAGAAGGAGCAGTTTCTCGAGTACGACGTCATGAAGCTCGTGTACGAGCTCGCCAACCCCAAGAAGCCCGTGCTCAGCTGGCTGTCCACGCTGCCGATGGAGGGTGGCTTCGATCCGCAGTCAGGCGGCGGGCGCGAGCCGTGGGTGATGTACAGCGAGGCGCGGCAGCTGTTCGACGTGCGCGTGCTGGAGCCGAACGCCACCAAGATCGACCCGGACACCAACGTACTGGTGCTGGTGCACCCCAAGCAGCTCTCACCGGCCACCGAGTTCGCCATCGACCAGTTCGCGCTGCGCGGCGGCCACGTGCTGCTGTTTGTCGACCCGCTCGCCGAAGCCGACAACTCCGGCGCCGAGCCCGGCAACCCGATGGCCGCCATGGCGGCCGACAAGTCCTCCCACTTCGAGCGGCTGCTGAAGGCCTGGGGCGTGGACTTCAACCCCGGCATGGTGGTCGCCGACCGCGGCCACGCGCTCTCGGTGACCATGCGCCAGGGCGATGAGCCGGTGCTGCACCTGGGCGTGCTCGGCCTCAACAAGGACAGCTTCACCGCCGATGACGTGACCACCGCCGGGCTGTCGATCGTCAACGTCGCCACCATCGGCGCGCTTGCGCCGCTGAAGGACACCAAGGTCCGTTTCGAGCCGCTGCTGCGCTCGAGTGCCGATGCGCAGCTGCTGCCGGTGGCGCGCTTCCGCATGCTCATGGATCCGGCCAGCCTGCTCGACGGCTTCAAGCCGAGCGGCCAGCGCTACACGCTCGGCGCGCGCGTCACGGGCATGGTGACGAGCGCTTTTCCCGAGGGTCCGCCGGCGGGGGTCACGCTGGCGCCCGGGCAGCTCGACCTCAAGGCCTCGGCCAAGCCGCTCAACCTGATCGTGCTCGCCGACGCCGACCTGCTGTCGGACTTCCTCTGGGTGCGCTCGCAGAACTTCTTCGGCCAGCGCCTGAACCAGGCCTGGGCCAGCAACGGCGACCTGGTGCAGAACGCGCTCGACAACCTCGCCGGCAGCGCCGACCTGATCAGCGTGCGCGGCCGCGCCTCCTACGCGCGCCCGTTCGAGCGCGTGGAGCGCCTGCGTCGTGCCGCCAACGAGCGCTTCCACGCCAAGGACCAGGAGCTCGAGCAGCAGCTGCAGAGCACCGAGGAGAAGCTGACGGCGCTGCAGCAGGCCAAGGGCGGTGACAAGGCCGCCTCCGCGCTGATCCTGACGCCGGCGCAGGAGCAGGAGATCGAGCGCTTCCAGCACGAGAAGCTGCGCATTCGCAAGGAGCTGCGCGCGGTGCGCGCCGGCCTGGACGCCGACATCAAGAGCCTCGGCACCACGCTCAAGATCATCAACATCATCGTCGTGCCGCTGCTGTTCGCCGGCCTGGCGCTCGCCCTCGCCTACCTGCGCCGGCGCCGCCGGCTCAGCCGGGTGCAGCCATGACCCCGCGGCGCGTGGCGTGGCTGCTCGCCGCCGGCGTCGCGGTGATCGCCTTCGCCATCTGGCTGTCCTCGCTGCGCCACCTGGAGCGCGCGACGCTGGCAGGCGATGTGGTGCTGCCGGGCTTCGAGCACGAGCTCAACACCGTGACCGAGGTGCGCCTGCGCAAGGGTGACGGCACCCACACCACCCTCGCCAAGGGCGGCAGCACCTGGAGCGTGGCCGAACGCGACTGGCCGGCGCAGATGAGCCGTGTGCGCAAGCTCCTCCTGGACCTGGGCGCCCTGAACGTGGTCGAGGAGAAGACGCGCGTGCCGGCCAACTATCCCGCGCTCGGCGTCGAGGACGTCACCTCGCCCAAGGCGACCGGCACCGAGGTTTCGATCATCGCGCCGGGGCACAGCTGGGTGCTCATCATCGGCAAGCCCGCCGGGGCCAAGTCCGGCTACGTGCGCGTCGGCAACGCGCCGCAGAGCCTGCTGGCCGCCCCGCTGCTGAGCGTGGATGCCGCGCCGCGCACCTGGCTTGACAACGCCCTCCTCGACCTGCCCGCCGAGCGCGTGCGCGAGATCGAGGAGCACCCGCTCGAGGGCGCCGCCTTCACCGCGGTGCGCCAGAAGAAGGAAGACGCCCACTTCAATGTCGTGCCGGTCCCCAGGGGACGTGAGTTGAGCAGCGCCGGCGCGGCGGACACGCTCGGCGCGGCCCTGAGCGGGCTGACCCTCGATGACGTCGCCAAGGCCACCGCCAGCGATGCCAAGAGCGCGCACGCCATATTCCGCACCTTCGACGGGCTGGAGATCGAGGCCGTGGGCCGCAAGGACGGGACGCGCGCGCTGCTGGTGCTCAAGGCCCGGGCCTCCGCGGGCGGCGCGCCCGCCGAGGAGGCGCAGAAGATCAACGCGCGCTGCGCGGGCTGGGAGTTCGAGATCCCCGACTACAAGTACGCGGCGATCTTCACGCCGCTCACCGACCTGCTGAAGCCGCTCCCCCAGCCGGTGAAGAAGCCCGCCAAGCCGGGCAAGCCCGGCAAGGACGCCAAGCCGCCGCCGCCCCCGCCCGCGCCCTGAGGCGCCGCGGCGCGCACCGCCTCAGGGCGGCACCTGCGACATCAGCATCAGCGGCCGGCCCTCCGGGTCGGTGAAGCTCGCCAGCCATTCCTCGGTGCCGTCGGCGTGCCGGTGAATCAGGTGCGGTGCACCGGCGAACTGGACCCCGCGCGCGCTGAGCTGCTCGAAGGCGGCGCGGATGTCGCCGACCTGCAGGTACAGGATCGACTCGGCGGCCGGGTGCTCCTGCTGCTGCAGGTAGAGGCGCGTGCCGGCGAGGTCGTAAAACGCCGCCGTTCCGAAGGTGTACCGGTGCCTGAGGCCAAGGGTCTGTCCGTAGAAGGCCTGGGCTTCGTTCAGGTCGCGCACGCCGCGCGAGATCTGCGCCACGGGTCCCAGCTGCAGCTCGCTCATGACTCGGTTGCTCCTGGCAAGTGCGCTGCCCGCCGGCGCCCGGAACCAGCGCCTGAGCGCCCGGCGATCCGGCAATGCGAGCTTGGCAAGCGCGTTGGCGATGTGGAACTTCACCGCATCGGTGCTGATGCCGCGGCGCCGCGCGATGTCGCGGTTGCTCAGGCCGTGCTGCAGCGCGTGCACCGTGCGCCACTCGGCCGGCGTCAGCAGGTCGGCGTGCGGCGGACGGCCGCGGCGGGAATTCGCTGACATGGCCGCATGGTAGCGGCCGCAGGGTGGATTTACCCGCCGCGATCGCGGGCGCGAGCGCGGCGGGACGGCCGTTCCACACGTCGCCGCCGCGTGCGCGCTCAGGTTAGACTCAGGGCTCGGAGCGGGCCTCAAGGAGCGGCCCGCATCGCCGCCACGGCCAAGGAGGCAGCATGAGTGCGGTATTACTTGCGGTCTTCAACCGCCAGGGGGACGCCGAGCGCGTGCGCACCCGCCTGGTCGGCGATGGCTTTCCCACCGATCGCGTCGAGCTCACGGCGCGCGCCGAGCCCGGGCGCGCCGCCGAGCAGCCCGCCGCCTCCGCGGCCCAGAAATTCCAGCAGTACTTCGGCACGCTGTTCAATGCCGAGCATGAGCGGGATTTCGTGGAGTCGCTGGCCGCACGCGTCGAGCGCGGCGCCATAACGACCATCGCGGTGCACCCGCGCGGCCAGATCGAGACCGAGCGGGCCACTCACATCCTGCAGCGCGAGGGCGCGCAGGAAGTGCTCTCGCACGACCTCGACAGTCAGCGCTTCGAGTTCGCCGCCTCGCGCGACGAGGCGCCCATGCTCGGGCACCTGCTGCCGGAGCGGCACGACAAGAGCCAGTGCTTCTACTGCTGGCTATTCCCGGACGAGGTCCACCCGCATCACTAGCCGCGTGGCCCGGGAGCGGCTGCACCCCCGGGCCACGGGGCCTGCGGCTACTGCTTCTCGAGCGTCATGCTGACCGTCTGGCCGTGGGCCACGTCCTTGTCCGTCAGCTGCAGCGTCTTGCCGTCATCGGCCGCCGCCAGGCGGATCTCATCGACCACCTTGCCGCCGCGGTAGTCGGTCTCCTGCACCGTGTGCGCGTCGATCTTCTTCAGCGTCACCTTGGTGTTGCCGGGATCGCCCTTGATCGGATATTGCTGCCCGTCGAACTTGGCGTCGTAGCTCTGCCCGTTGGCGTGCATGCTGAAGGAATCCGCGGTCATCACGTAGTCGACGGTGCGCAGCGCGTCGTTGGCCTCGCTCATCTGATCCTGCAGCCACGAACCTGACACGGCGTGCGCCCCGGCCGGCCCGGCCGCCACGCGCTTCTCGCGGTAGCTGCCGGTGGCCGGCTGTGAGCCCTGGTAGCTGGTGAACTTGCCACTCAGGCTCTGCCCGTCGGCGGCGACCTGCATGGTGTTGGTGCCGACGTCCTTGCCGTGCTGGCGCTGGTCGAACTCGACCGTGTGCGCATCCACGACGCGCACGCGGAGCTCGTCGTAATAAGCATGGCCGCTCACCTTGTGCCAGGCGCCGTCGGCGGGCACCTTCTCCACCGGCGGGTCACAGCTCGGGCAGCTGTAGGTGCCGCCGGCGATGACGTACACGTCGGGCTTGCCACTCACCTGCACCGAGTCCACACGCGCCTTCCAGGTCCCGTCGAAGGCACTGGCCGCGAGCACCGCCGTCGGCGCCAGCAGCACGGCTGACCAAACGAATCTGTTCATGCGCTTCTCCCCGATTGCTGGTTGCATGGGCTGCGCACGCCTCAGGGGCGGCGCGTGGGGCGCGAGTGTAGGCGCGTCGCAGAGCAGCAACCAACAGCGCAGGCGCAGTCTCAGTTGGCCGCGTTGCGGCTCGCCACCACCGGTGTCAGCAGGTCCGGTTGCGCCTCGATGCGGGTCAGGTGCGGCCAGCGCGGCCCGTCGAAGTACGGCACGCTCAGCATCTGGTAATAGTCGCCGCTCTCGAGCAGCAGCGTAAGCGGCTGGCGGCTCGCCTGCGCGGCCAGGATTGCCGCATCGAGCACCTCGGCGGAGAACTTGCGACCGTTGACGGCAACCAGCTGCATGCCCGGGCCGACGCCGGCCTTCGCCGCCGCGCCGCCCTCGATGGTCTCCACCACGATGGCCTTGTCATCGAGCAGCAGCCCGAGTGAGGCCTGGCGGTCGGTGTCCTTGCGCCGCCGCTGCTGTGTCTCGAGGTAGGAGTTCTTCTGTGCCGAGTAGCTGAGCTGCCAGCCGCTGCCGCGCAGCGCCTCGAGCAGCACCTCGGGGCCGAGTGAGTCGAGGTGACGGTGGATGAGCGTGCGCCAGTCCGCCGGGACGATGCCGTTCAGCGTCGCGTAGATGTCCTGCTCGACGTAGGGCTTAAGGGCGGGGGCGCCACCCGTGCCGGCGTAGAAGCGGCGCACGTAGTCATCGAGCGAGATGCGCCCGGCGCTGCGGCGGCGCAGCTCGCTGTCCACGTTCAGCCACAGGAACTCCGAGGCCTCGTAGTAATCCAGGTCGCGGCGGCTGCTCGACCAGGCGGCCGGCGCCTCGGTCAGCAGCTGCGCCGCCACGGCCGTGTCGGCCAGCGGCCGCCAGCGGTTGCCGCTCTCGAGGCTGAAGGAGCTGGCGAGGCTCGCCAGCATCTCGCGGTAGGTCTCCGGGCTCATGAGGCCGGCGCGCACCGGCAGCACCGTGCCCCAGAACTGCGTCATGCCCTCGTACACCCACAGCAGCGAGCCGTCCATCGGCTGCTGGTAGTCCGGGCTGAGGAGCCCCGCCGGACGGCGGTACTTGCCGTTCCAGCTGTGCACGTACTCGTGCGCCAGCAGCTCCGCGAGCTCCTCGCGCAGCGGCGCATCGGCGAGGGAGTTCTCATCGACCCGGTCGTCGCTGGATTCGTGGTGCTCGAGACCGAAGTGGGCCACGTGGTCGGAGAGCGTCAGGAGCCAGGTGTAGTGACGGTACAGGCGCGTGCCGAACAGCACCCCGGCCTGCTGCACCAGGCGGCCGTAGCCGGCGGCGAAGTCCTCCGGCACCTGCAGCGCGGCGGCGCTGTCGGCCGCCAGTGCGATGCTGTGCGGCAGCTGCGCGAGCGGCGCGGAGCCTGGCAGCGAAATGCGCTGCGTGAACTGCCCGAGCTGCAGCGGGGAATCGATCAGCTGCGCGAGGTTGGTCGGCTCCAGCTGCACGCTGCCGTCGGCCTGCGGCGCCGCCAGCTGCAGCGCGCAGGCCAGCTGCCACTGCGGCGGGGCGAGCACGCTCGCCACCACACTCAGGGTCGCCGCGTCGCGCCCCTTGGGCAGCAGCACGTACTCGTTCCAGGAGAGCACCGCGAGCCGCGCGCTGCTGGTCGGGCCGGCGGTGAACTCCCCGCCCTCGAGCGGCAGCCCGGAGTCGAGCCCGATCTGCAGTCGGCGCACCCCGGGCGGCACGGTGAGGTGCAGCGCGAACATGTCCCTGGGGTCGCGCTGCCAGGTGAGCGGCGCGCCCGCGGCGCGGATGCTGAGCCCGACCAGCGTGTTGAGCGGTCCGCTCGGGCCGTGCTCGCCCGGGATCCACTTGGGGAACACCAGCGTCAGCGCTCCGGGGCTGACCGCCAGCTCGAGTTCGGTGTGGATGCGCTTGCGGGCCACCTCGCGGGCATCCACGCGCACCGTCATGTCCGCCGCCTGCACCACGGAACCGGCAACGGCGAGCACCAGCAGCGCGCCGGCGACTGCGACTCTCATTCTTGACCCCCTCAACGCACGGCAAGGGCTCGCGATGTTCCCCGAAATGCAGCGGCACGGCAACGAGTGCTAAGTTAGCGGGGTGAGTGAGGCGGTCTACACGGGTGGTTGTCTGTGCGGGGCGGTGCGCTATCGCGCCACCGGCACGGCCACCAACCTGTGTTACTGCCACTGCGACAGCTGCCGCCGTGCGGCCGGCTCGCCGAGCGTGCCGTGGGGGACCTTCGAGCGCACACGCTTCGCCATCACCCACGGCCGGCTCGCCGAGTTCCGCTCCTCGGCGCCGGTGGTGCGCGGCTTCTGCGCCGCCTGCGGCAGCTCGCTCACCTATCGCAACGACAAGCGCCCCACCGAGATCGACGTGACGCTGGGCACGCTCGATGACCCCAGGGCGCTCACGCCGCAGATGCACGTGTGGGTGGCGGACAAGCTCCCCTGGGTGCACATCGGCGATGACCTGCCGCAGTGGCCACGCGCGGCCGGCGGCAGCTGAGGACCCGCGCCCTCAGCGCGCCCGCGCCAGGAGCGCCACCGTCACCACCGCCAGCAGCGCCGTCGGCAGCCACGCGAGCACGATCGGGTTGAGGTTGAAGACGATCGTGCCGCTCTCGATCAGCCGCTGCAGCAGGAAGAAGCCGATGCCGAGCACCAGCCCCATCAGCATGCGCGTGCCGGTGCCGGCCGAGCGCAGCGAGCCGAGCACGAACGGGATGGCGAGCAGCACCGTGAAGGCGATCGCCACGGTGCGGGCGATGCGCGACCAGAAGGCGAACACGAACTCGCGGTCATCGAGGCCGTTGGTGCGGTAGTAGCTGATCAGCTTCCACAGCATGCGGTTGGTGAGCTGCTCGGGGTTCTGGATCGCCAGCCCGAGGAAGGCCGCGGTTACGTGCGATTCGAGCACGCGCTGCGTCGGGCCGGCGCGGCGCACCTGGTCGTCCTCGAAGCGCGACTCGCTGTAGTTGCTGAGGAGCCAGGTGCCCTTGGTGCCCGCGATCGCGTGCTGCGCCTGCCCGAGCGCGAGCAGGCGGTGCTCGGGTGAGAGCTCGAAGGTCTGCATGCCGCCGAACTGGCTCTGGCCCGACTGGCCGGCGGCGTGCAGGATCAGGTTGCCGTCGCGCACCCAGGCGCCGCCGCCGGCGGTGTTCACGGAATTGAAGCGCCGGAACACCTTCTGCTCGCGCGCCGTCTGCTGCAGCGTCGGGCCGAGGAACTCACCCAACACGACCCCGGTGCCGACCAGGGTCAGGCCGGCGATCAGGCAGATGCCGGCCAGGTGTGCGACCGAGATGCCGGTGGCGCGTATCACCGTGATCTCGCTGCCGCGTGCCAGGGAGCCGAGCCCGACGAGCGCCCCCATGAGCGCCGTGATCGGCAGCAGGTCGAAGGCGAAGGCCGGCAGGCGCAGCGCCGTGAACCACAGCGCATCGAAGGCGGTGTAGCCGCCGCTGCCGATGTCATTCTGCTCGCCGATGAAGGTGAGCAATGCGCCGAGGGTCAGCAGCACGCCCGCGATCAGCAGCACCGAGCCGAGGATGGTGCGCACGATGTAGCGGTCGAGGATGCTCATGCAACCTGCCGCCGGTAGCGCAGCCGCGTACGCAGCGTGGGGGTGAACAGCACCAACAGCGCGAACGCCACCACGATCGCGTGGGTCCACCACAGCCCGAGCAGCGGCGGCGCCCGGCCGCGCGCGATCATGACCTTACCCACCGAGATCAGCTGCGAGTAGAGCAGGAAGATCAGCAGTGCCACCCAGACGCGGGCGTAGCGTCCCTGGCGCGGGCGCAGCCGTGCCAGCGGCACGGCGATCAGCGCCAGCACCAGGCACATGAGCGGGGTCGCGATGCGCCACTGCAGCTCGGCGCGCTGCTCCGGCTCGCGCGAGCGCGCCAGCAGCGCGCTCGGGCGCGCCTCCAGGTCGCGGATCTCGTCATGGCCGCTCGGCAGCTGCACCGGCACCACGTGCTCGGCGAAGCGCACGATGCGGAACTCGGCGCTCCCCGGCACGCCCTCGAAGCGCTCGCCGTCGTAGAGGGTCAGGATGTGCGTCTGGCCGTCCGCCGTGACGCTGTGGCGCGCGCGGTCCGCCAGCGCCACCTGTATCAGAGGGCCGCGGCTGCGCTCGACGAACACATCGCGCAGCGTGCCGTCCGCGCTCACCTCCTGCGCGTACACCACCGCCGTGCCACCGACGAAGCTGCGGAACTTGCCCGCCACCAGCGGGGCGAACTGCCCGGCACGCACCGCTTCGCGACGCAGCGCCAGCGCCTGCTCGGTGGCCTGCGGCGCAAACAGCAGCGTCAGCCAGGCGAGCGCGGTGGCGACCAACAGCGCCAGGCCCACCACCGGGAAGTAGATGTAAGCCGGGCCGGCGCCGCAGGCGAGCGCCGCGGCCATCTCGCTGTCGGCATAGAGCCGGCCGAAGGCGAGCACCACGCCGAGCAGCAGCCCGACGGGCAGCAGGATCGACAGGTACTGCAGGGCGCCGAGCCAGATCAGCTGCAGCACCACGCCCGGCGGGAACTGGTTGGCGGCGGCGCGCTCGAGCACGCCGACCACCTGGTAGGCGAGCAGGATGACCAGCAGCACACCGGTCACGAGCAGCCAGGCGAGCACCACCTCGCGCAGAATGTAACGGCCGAGGATCTTCCCCAACGCGGACCGTCCGTTTCGCCCCCCGCAAACCCGGCGGGCTCTTGAGTTACACTTGCCGCCGCATGCATCCGGGCGCGCGCAGCGAGCGCTGCAGCGACGCACCACGGAGCGAGGCGCCCAATAAGGTAAATGAGAGTCTAACGCGCCTCAACGGCGAGGGGATACGCAATGGAATTCGGTGTCTGGACCAAGGGCCTGGCAACCCTCGCGGTGGATTGCCTGGTGCTCGGCGTGTTCGAGGAGAGCGAGCTCAGCGGCGAGGCGCGCGCGCTCGATGGCGCCTGCGGCGGACGCCTGAAGAAGCTGCTCGAGCGCGGCGACTTCGCCGGCCGCGCCGGCGACACGCTGCTCATCGCCGAGCTGCCCGGCATCAGCGCCTCGCGCGTGCTGCTGGTCGGGCTTGGCAGCAAGAAGGCCTTCCAGCGCAAGGCGTGGCGGCGCGCCTGCC
The DNA here is from genome assembly GCA_035501795.1 of Steroidobacteraceae bacterium. GTDB lineage: Bacteria > Pseudomonadota > Gammaproteobacteria > Steroidobacterales > Steroidobacteraceae > 13-2-20CM-66-19. The sequence goes on along the minus strand of DATJVL010000017.1, from coordinate 9,756 downwards.
AGGCGGCGCTGGCGGCGCTGGTGCGCACGCGCATCGGCAGCTGCGCCATCGCGCTCGACCGTCCCGAGACCCGGCAGCTCGATGACTACTACCTCGGGCGGCAGGTGGCCGAGCTCACCGGCGCGGCGCTCTACCGGGTCAACGACCTGAAGACCGCCAAGAAGCCGCCGGCGGCCGCGCTGAAGAAGGTGCTCGCCGGCCCGGTGCGTAAGGCGAACGCCGCGCTGCGCGGCCTGAAGCACGGCGAGGCGATCGCCGCCGCCCAGGTCATCCAGCGCGATCTCGCCAATCTGCCCGCCAACGTGTGCACGCCGCTGTACCTGGCCGAGCAGGCGCGCGCGCTCGGCAAGCGCTACCCGAACCTGCGCGTGCGGGTGCTCGATCAGCCGGCGATCCGGCGCGAGAAGATGGGTTGCCTGCTGGCGGTGTCGCAGGGCTCGCACCAGCCGCCGCGCTTCATCGTGCTCGAGTACCGCGGCGGCAAGAAGGCGCAGGCCCCGGTGGTGCTGGTCGGCAAGGGTGTCACCTTCGACACCGGCGGCATCTCGCTCAAGGATCCGCCGGGCATGGACGAGATGAAGTTCGACATGAGCGGCGCGGCGGCGGTCATCGCCACGCTCACTCTCGCCGCGCAGCTGCGCCTGCCGCTGCACGTGGTAGGGCTGGTGGCCGCGGTGGAGAACATGCCGGGCGGCCGCGCGGTCAAGCCGGGCGATATCGCCACCAGCGCCTCGGGGCAGACGGTGGAGATCCTCAACACCGACGCGGAGGGGCGCCTGATCCTGTGCGATGCGCTCCACTACGCACGGCGCTTCCAGCCGGGCGCGGTCATCGACATCGCCACCTTGACCGGCGCCTGCGTGATCGCGCTCGGCCACCATCACGCCGGCCTGATGGGCAACGACGAGCGGCTCATGCAGGAGCTGCTGGCCGCGGGCCTGCGCGCCGAGGATCGCTGCTGGCAGCTGCCCCTCACCGAGGAATACGCCGAGGCACTCAAGAGCAACTTCGCCGATTTCGCCAACGTCGGTGGGCGCGACGGCGGCGCCATCACCGCGGCCGCCTTCCTCGGCAAGTTCACCCAGGGACTGAAGTGGGCGCACCTCGACGTCGCCGGCATCGCCTACCAGAGCGGCGCGCAGAAGGGCAGCACCGGGCGCCCCACCCCGCTGTTGGCGGACTTCCTCATCCAGCGCGCCGCGCACTGAAATCCCGCCGGCGCGCGGCCGCCGGGGCGGCCGCGGCCTTGCCGCTATAATCCCCGGCGCCCCCCTGTTGTGGCGAGAGTCGCGAAGCGGTCGCATGGACAAGGTGTACGCGCCGGCACAGATCGAGCGGCGCATCTACGAGCGCTGGGAGTCCCACGGCTGGTTTGCCCCCAGCGGCCGCGGCGCGCCCTACTGCATCATGATTCCGCCGCCCAACGTGACCGGCACGCTGCACATGGGGCATGCCTTCCAGCACACGCTGATGGACGCCCTGACGCGCTACCACCGCATGCGCGGGCAGGACGTGCTGTGGCAGCCGGGCACCGATCACGCCGGCATCGCCACGCAGATGGTGGTGGAACGGCAGCTCAACGCCGAGGGTAAGAAGCGCACCGAGCTCACGCGCGAGCAGTTCGTCGCGCGCGTGTGGCAGTGGAAGGCGCACTCTGGCGGCACCATTACGGCGCAGATGCGCCGCCTGGGCGACTCGGTCGACTGGTCGCGCGATCGCTTCACGCTCGACCCGCAGCTGTCGCAGGCCGTCACCGAGGTGTTCGTGCAGCTGCACGCCGAGGGACTCATCTACCGCGGCAAGCGCCTGGTGAACTGGGACCCGGTGCTGCTGACGGCGCTCTCGGACCTGGAGGTGCAGGCCGAGGAGGAGGACGGACGGCTGTGGCACCTGCGCTATCCGCTCGCGGACGGCGCCGGCTACCTCGTGGTCGCGACCACGCGCCCGGAAACCCTGCTGGGCGATGCGGCGGTCGCCGTGCACCCGCAGGATGAGCGCTACCAGGCCCTCGTCGGCCGGCGGGTGCAGCTGCCGCTCGCCGGGCGCGACATCCCGGTGATCGCGGACGCCTACGTCGACCCGGCCTTCGGCTCGGGCTGCGTCAAGATCACCCCGGCGCACGACTTCAACGACTACGAGATCGGCCAGCGCCACCAGCTGCCGCTCATCAACATCTTCACGCCGCGGGCCGCGCTGTCGGAAGCCGTGCCGGAGCGCTTGCGCGGCCTCGATCGCTTCGCCGCGCGCGAGCGCGTGCTCGCCGAGCTCGAGGCGGCGGGCCTGATCGAGAAGGTCGAGCCGCACCGCCTGGTGGTGCCGCGCGGCGACCGCTCGGGCGCGATCCTGGAGCCTTACCTGACCGACCAGTGGTACGTGCGCATCGCGCCGCTGGCTGCGCCCGCGGTGGCCGCGGTCGAGCAGGGGCGCACGCGCTTCGTGCCCGAGGGCTGGGCGCGCACCTACTTCGAGTGGATGCGCAACATCAAGGACTGGTGCGTCAGCCGCCAGCTGTGGTGGGGGCATCGCATCCCGGCCTGGTACGACGCGCAGGGCCGCGTATACGTCGGGCGCAGCGAGGCAGAAGTGCGCGCCTCCCACGGACTTGGCGCGCTGCCGCTCAAGCAGGACGAGGACGTGCTCGATACCTGGTTCTCCTCGGCACTGTGGCCCTTCTCCACCCTCGGCTGGCCCGCTGAGGCTGCCGACCTCAAGCGCTTCTACCCCGGCAGCGTGCTGGTGACCGGCTTCGACATCATCTTCTTCTGGGTCGCGCGCATGCTGATGATGGGGCTGAAGTTCATGGGGGACGTGCCGTTCCGCGACGTGTACATCACCGGCCTGATCCGCGATGAGCGCGGCGAGAAGATGTCCAAGTCCAAGGGCAACGTCATCGACCCGATGGACATCGTGGACGGCATCAGCCTCGGGGCGCTGATCGAGAAGCGCACCGCCGGGCTGATGCAGCCGCAGCTGGCACCGCAGATCGAGCGCGCCACCCGCCGCCAGTACCCGGAGGGCATCGCGGCGCACGGCACCGACGCGCTGCGCTTCACCTTCGCCGCCCTCGCCTCCCCGAACCGCGATATCCGCTTCGACCTGGCGCGCGTGGCCGGTTACCGCAACTTCTGCAACAAGCTGTGGAACGCGGCGCGCTACGTGACGCTGGCGGTGGGCGAGGCGGCACCACAGGCCGGCGCGCCCCCGGGGCTGTCGGTGGCCGACCGCTGGATCCGGGCGCGCTTCGGCCGGATGCTCACGCGCCTGGAGGAGGCGTACCGCGACTACCGCTTCGACTACGCCGCCAGCGCGCTGTACGAGTTCGCCTGGTACGACTTCTGCGACTGGTACCTGGAGCTCACCAAGCCGGTGCTGCAGGGTGCGGCGGACCAGGCGGCACGGCACGGCGCGCTCCATACCCTGTGCGGCGTGCTCGAGGCGCTGCAGCGCGCGCTGCACCCCTTCATGCCCTTCATCACCGAGGAGATCTGGCGGCGCGTGGCACCCTTTGCCGGCGCCCACGGCGAGAGCGTGATGCTCGCCCCCTACCCGCAGGCGGCCGACTACCCGGCCGATGAGGCCGCCGAGCGCGAGGCCGCCTGGATCCAGGCGGTGGTGCTCGGCGTGCGCCAGATCCGCGGCGAGATGAACATCAGCCCGGCGCGGCGCATCCCGCTGCTGCTGCGCGACGCCAGCGCCCAGGACAGCGACTACGCCGGGCGCCATCGCGCCCTCATCGAGCGGCTCGCCGGCCTCGAGAGCCTGCAGCTGCTACCCGCCGGCTCGCAGGCGCCGCAGTGCGCCGTCGCGCTCGTGGGAACGCTGGCGCTGCTGGTGCCCATGGCCGGACTCATCGATGCGGCGGCGGAGGTCGAGCGGCTCGGCAAGCTCATCAGCAAGACCCAGGCCGAGCTCGGCAAGACGCAGGCGCGGCTGGCGAATGAGAGCTTCGTGCGCAACGCGCCGGCCGAGGTGGTGGCCGCTGATCGCGAGCGCGAGCGCGAACTCGCCCGCGCCCTGAGCGACCTGAGCGCACAGCTGACGCGCGTGCGCGGAATGCTGCCGCCGTGAGCGCCGCCGCACAGGCAGCCCCGGAGGCGGCCGCGCTGGCGCGGGCGCGCGAGCTGCTCGAGACCGTGATCCTCGGCAAGCCCGGACAGGTGCGCCTGTGCCTGGCGTGCCTGCTGGCACGCGGCCACCTGCTGATCGAGGACGTGCCCGGGGTGGGCAAGACCACGCTGGCGCACGCGCTCGCGCACGTGCTCGGCCTCGCCTGGCAGCGGGTGCAGTTCACCAGCGACCTGCTGCCAGCGGACATCATCGGCGTGTCGGTGTTCGATCGCTCGCACCAGCGCTTCCACTTCCGCCAGGGACCGGTGTTCACGCAGCTGCTGCTGGCCGATGAGGTGAACCGCGCCAGCCCGCGCACCCAGAGCGCGCTGCTGGAGGCGATGGAGGAGCGCCAGGTGAGCGCCGACGGCACCACTTACGCACTGCCCGAGCCGTTCTTCGTGGTCGCCACGCAGAACCCGCACGAGCAGCTCGGCACCTTCGCACTGCCCGAATCGCAGCTCGACCGCTTCCTCATGCGCGTCACGCTCGGCTACCCGGACGCGGCGCACGAGCGGGCGCTGCTGCGCGGCGGGGAGCGGCGCGAGCTGCTGCCGGGCATCGTGCCGGCGCTCTCGGCCGCCGGGGTGCTGGGGCTGCAGCGCGCGGTGCGCGCCGTGCACATCGCCGATGCGCTGCTTGACTACACCCAGAGCTTGATCGCGCGCACGCGCGAACGCGCCGACCTCAAGCTCGGGCTGTCCCCGCGCGCCGGCCAGGGGCTGCTGCGCGCTGCCCAGGCGTGGGCCTACCTCGAGGGCCGCGCCGCGGTGCTGCCGGAGGACGTGCAGGCGGTGCTGCCGGCGGTGGTGGCACACCGGCTCGAGCGGCGCGACGCCGCCGAGGCGCCCGCAGCCGATGAGCTGGCCGCCGAGCTGATCCGCGGCGTGCCGGTGCCCGCGTAAGGGCGCGCGAGGCTCAGGGCGTGGCAGCCGGCGCGCTTGGCCTCCCGCAGCCCCTGGGCGCGCTGCGCCAGCGAGTGCGCGCGCGCATGGCGCGCTGGGTGCGCGAGCGCCAGGGGGAGGATCAGCTGCCGGCCCGCCTCGAGCGGCGGCGCCTCTACATCCTGCCGACCCGCGGCGGCGTCGCCTTCGGCACGCTGCTGCTGGTCATGCTGCTCGCCGGCCTGAACTACGCCAACAGCCTGGCGCTGCTGTTGACCTTCCTGCTCGCCGCCTTCGTGCTGGTGGTCATGCAGCAGTGCCACCGCAACCTCCTCGGGGTCAGCGTGGTCGCGCTCGAGGCGCCGGCGGTGTTCGCACAGCGCCCGGCGACGCTGCTGGTGCGGCTCGGCAACCCGGATGCGCGCGCACGCCTGGCGCTCGAGGCGCAGCTGGAGGGCGGCGAGCGCGTGCGCGCGGACCTCGCGGCCGCAGCGAGTGCTCAGCTCGCGCTCAGCCTGCCGCCGCAGCGCCGCGGGGTCGTGCCGCTCGAGCGCGTGCGCATCTCGACCGCGCATCCCTACGCGCTGTTTCGCGCCTGGACCTGGGTGCACGCGCCGCTCGAGCTCATCGTCTACCCCGCCCCGCTCGGGGCGCTGCCCATGCCGCTGCACGGCGCCGCGCGCGGCGCCGCCCGCCTGCGCGCCGGTGCCGGCGTGGACGAGTGGCTCGGCCTGCGGCCGTTTCGCGACGGCGACTCGCCGCGTCAGGTCGACTGGAAGGCCTACGCGCGCGAGGCGCCGCTGCTGGTGAAGGAATACCAGGCTGCGGCGGCGGACCTGCGCGTCTTCGACTTCGCGCGCGTGGCGCTCGCCGGCACCGAGGCGCGCCTGTCGCAGCTGGCGCGCTGGGTCGTAGACGCCGAGGCGGGCGGGGAGCCCTACAGCCTGGTGCTGCCGCAAGTCACGGTGCCCGCCGATCGCGGCCCGCAGCACCGGCACCGCTGCCTCGCGCTGCTGGCGCGCTTCGAGGCCGGCGGCGCCACCGCCCGGAGCGCATGAGCGGCCTGGCCGCACCGCCGCCCGCCACGCAGCGCGGCACCGCCTGGGCGTGCGTCGCGCTCGGCGGCGGGCTGCTGCTGCACGTGGACCGCGTGCCGGTGTGGGCGAGCCTCACCTGCGCTGCCCTCATCGCCTGGCGGCTGCTGATCGCGCCCCGCGGCCGCTGGCTCCCGGGGCGCGTGGCGCGCGCCGTGCTCGCGCTCGGCATGGCGGCGGTCGTGCTCGCGCGCTTTCATACCCTGAACGGGCTCGCCGCCGGCACGACGCTCCTGATCCTGATGGCGGCGCTGAAGCTTCTCGAGACGCGCACGCTGCGCGATGAGCTGGTGCTCACCGGGGCGGGGCTGTTCCTGCTGCTCGCCGCGTGCCTCGATCGCCAGGGCCTGCCGCGCGCGCCGCTGTACGCGCTGCAGGCCTGGGCCTGCTGTGCTGCGGTGGCCGCGCTCGCCACGCCGACGCTGCCCGCACGCGCGGCGCTCGCGCTGGCGGCACGCTCGCTGCTGCTCGCCGCGCCCCTCGGGCTCGCCCTGTTCCTGTTCTTCCCGCGCCTGCCGGGCTCGTTCTGGGCCATCCCGCGCGGCAACGTCGCGCTCACCGGGCTCTCCGAGTCGATGACGCCCGGCAACATCTCGCAGCTGGTGGCCGACTACAGTGTCGCCATGCGGGTGCAGTTCGAGGGACCGCGGCCGGCGGGCCCGCTCTACTGGCGCGGTCCGGTGCTGCACGGCTTCGACGGGCGCACCTGGCGGCGCTCCGACAGCGCCTTCCAGGCACGCACCGCGCTGCAGTTCCTCGGCGCGCCGGTGCGCTACCGCGTGGCGCTCGAGCCCACCCACCGGCGCTACTGGTTCGCGCTCGACACGCCCGCGCAGTCACCGGCGGCGCGCGTCTTCCTCACGTACGACTACCAGCTGCTCAGCGCCGACCCGGTGAACGAGACGGCCCGCTACCAGGGCGTCTCCTACCTGCAGACGCGCGCCGCCGCCGCGCTCGGGACGCTCAGCCGCCGCGAGGACACGGCGCTGCCGGCGGCCGGCAACCCGCGCACGCGCGCCCTGGCGCAGGCGCTGCGCGAGCAGGCCGGCTCGGACGCGGCCCTGGTCGAGGCGGCTCTTGATTATCTGCGCCGCGGGGGCTTCGTGTACTCACTCGAGCCGCAGCCGCTCGGGCCGGATGCGGTCGATGACTTCCTGTTCCGCACGCACGAGGGATTTTGCGAGCACTACGCCGCCGCGTTCGTGACCCTGATGCGCGCCGCGCAGCTGCCGGCACACGTGGTGACCGGTTACCTCGGCGGGGAATGGAACCCGATCGGGGAGTTCCTCGAGGTACGCCAGGCCGATGCCCACGCCTGGGCGGAGGTGTGGCTCGAGGGGCGCGGCTGGACACGCATCGACCCGACCGCCGTGGTGGCGCCCGAGCGGCTGCGCCGCGGGGTGCTCGAGCTGCTGCCGAACGCGTTCTCGGCCTCCGAGCGGCTGCTGTACCAGTCGGCGTGGCTGAGCGGGCTGCTGCAGCGCTGGGAAGCGGCCAGCGCCTGGTGGAGCGATCATGTCGTGAAGTTCAACTACGACAGTCAGCTCGAGCTGCTGCAGCGGCTCGGCGTGCGCACGCCCGACGCGCGCGACCTCGGCTGGGCGTTCACCGCGGCGCTGCTCGGCTGGCTGGGGCTCGTGGCCTGGCACTTCAACCGCCGCATCCGCCAGGCGGCGCGCCTGGATCCTCTGGCGCGGGCTTACCTGCGACTGTGCCGCAAGCTCGCGCGGGCGGGTGCCACGCGCCCTGCGCACCTGGGACCGCTCGACTATGCGCAGCAGGTGGGCCGCCAGCGCCCCGACCTGGCCGCGGCGGTGCAGGCCCTGTGCCAGCAGTACGCCCGGCTGCGCTATGGGGCTGCGGCGCCGGCGCGCGCGCAGGTCGAGGAATTCGCGCGCGCGGTGGGCCGGCTGCGTACGGCGCGCGCCTAGGGATTACGGCGGCGGTGTGCGCGCCTACACGGCGTGCTCGCGCGTCTCGCGGAAGCGGATGTCGGGCCAGCGCTCGAGGGTGAGCTGCAGGTTGACGCGCGAGGGCGCGAGGTAGACCAGCATGCCGCTGTGATCCAGCGCCAGGTGCTCGTAGGCGCGAGCGCGGAACTCCTCGAGCTTGCGCGCATCTGCCGACTCGACCCAGCGCGCCGTGTGCACGGTCACCGGGTCGAACACGCACTGCACGCCATACTCGTCCGCCAGGCGGAAGGCGACCACCTCGAACTGCAGCTGCCCCACCGCCCCCAGTAGCAGGTCATTGTTGCGCAGCGGCTTGAACAGCTGCGTCGCGCCCTCCTCGCACAGCTGCGCCAGCCCCTTCTGCAGGGCCTTGGCCTTCAAGGGGTCCTTGAGCACCGCGCGCCGGAAGATCTCGGGGGCGAAGTTGGGCACGCCGGTGAAGGCGAGGCGCTCGCCCTGCGTGAAGGTGTCGCCGATGTTGATGGTGCCGTGGTTGTGCAGGCCGATGATGTCGCCGGCATAGGCCTCCTCGGCCTGCGAGCGATCCGCCGCCATGAAGGTGAGCGCGTCCGCGACCCGCACCTCCTTGTCCAGGCGCACGTGGAACAGGCGCATGCCGCGGCTGTAGCGCCCGGCGCACAGCCGCAGGAAGGCGATGCGGTCGCGGTGCGCGGGGTCCATGTTGGCCTGGATCTTGAACACGAACCCGGCCAGTGACGCCTCCTGCGGCTCGACCACGCGCGCGCGCGTCGCGCGCGCCAGCGGTGGCGGTGCATGCTGCGCGAACGCCGCCAGCAGCTCCTCGACGCCGAAGTTGTTGATCGCCGAGCCGAAGAACACCGGCGTCTGCCGCCCGGCGCGGTAGCTGGCGAGCTCGAAGGCCTGCGTGGCGCCGCGCACGAGTGCGATCTCCTCGTCGAAGGGCGCCGCCAGCTCGCCGAGGAACTCGCGCCCGGCGGGGCTGTGCAGCCCCTCGATGGTGAGGTTCTCGCCCACACGGCCGCGCGCGCCAGCGTTGTAGGCGTAGATGCGATCCTCGCCGAGGTGGTAGATGCCGCGCAGCTCCCGCCCCATGCCGATCGGCCAGGTGACCGGGGCGGTGGCGATCTTGAGCACGCGCTCGATCTCATCGAGCAGCTCGATCGGCGCACGCCCGTCGCGGTCGAGCTTGTTGATGAAGGTCATGATGGGCGTGTCGCGCAGGCGGCACACCTCCATCAGCTTAATGGTGCGCTCCTCGACGCCCTTGGCGCAGTCGATCACCATGAGCGCGGAGTCGACCGCGGTCAGCGTACGGTAGGTGTCCTCGGAGAAGTCCTCGTGCCCCGGCGTATCGAGCAGGTTGACGATGCAGTCGCGGTACGGGAACTGCATCACCGAGGAGGTGACCGAAATGCCGCGCTGCTGCTCGAGGCGCATCCAGTCGGAGGTGGCGTGGCGCGCCGCCTTGCGCCCCTTGACCGTGCCGGCCATCTGGATCGCGCCACCGAACAGCAGCAGCTTCTCGGTGAGCGTGGTCTTGCCGGCGTCCGGGTGCGAGATGATCGCAAAGGTCCGGCGCCGCGCGATCTCGGCAGACAGCGGGCTCACGCTGGGGGCTCAGGAAGCGGCGGAGGCCGGCGGCCGCAGGCTGAGCTTGAGCACCGCCGCGTCCTCGCGGCCGTTGACCGCCTGGTAATAGCCGCGCCGCGTACCCACCTGCTCGAAACCGAGCGCCTG
>DATJVL010000016.1:0-2049 GCA_035501795.1 Steroidobacteraceae bacterium | reverse complement strand
GACCTGCTCCACAGCCCGGTAGCCTCGGCCTTCCATCTCGGCGCGCCGCCGGGCTTCGAGCTGCTGAACAACGAGCTCACCCGACAGGCCGAGATGATCGCCTACGTCGACGATTTCTTCCTGATGCTCCTCCTCACGCTGCTGGTAATCCCGCTGCTGATCCTGATCCGCCCGGCGCGCGAGGAGGCCTCAGCGGGCGGGGAAGCCCTCGCGCTCGAGTAGGCGTGCCCGGGCGAGCGGTGCGTCGGGGGGTCGGGCCGCATACAGGCGTGCCCAACGCGCACTGCTGTACGGACGGGTCCTGGCGTCGCCTGAGGCAGCAGCACCTGTTGCGGTGCTGTCTCATTCACGCGAGTGTCGCGAGCGCATACTTGCTTCCATGGTCCAGCGGGAGCTCTTTGCGGGCGCGGGCGCTTGGCCCGAGGGCTTCACCTACAGTGCGGATTTCCTGAGCGCAGCCGAGGAGCGAGAGCTGCTCGGGGCAATCGGCGGGCTGGCGCTCGCCCCCGCGCAGTACAAGGAGTGGCACGCAAGGCGGCGCGTCGTGGCCTTTGGCGGCAGCTACGATTTCAGCCGCAACGAGCTCAAGACCGCGCCACCGATTCCCGACTTCCTGCAGGGCTTGCGCGAGCGGGTGGCGCATTGGGGCGGCGTGGCTGCCGGGCGCATCCAGCACGCTATGATTGCCGAGTACCCGCCGGGAAGCCCGCTCGGGTGGCACCGCGATGTGCCGCAGTTCGAGGATGTCTTCGGCGTCTCGCTCCTCGGGCACGCGAGACTGCGCTTCCGACGCTGGCCGCCACGGCCGGGCGAGCGCACCGCTTACGCACTCGAGCTCGAGCCGCGCTCGGCCTATGCGCTGCGGGGCGCCTCGCGCTGGCAATGGCAGCACGCGATCTCGCCGACCCGGGAGTTGCGCTACTCGATCACCTTCAGGACGCGCAGAGCTTGAGCGCCGCTGCCCACCCGTCGTTGCGAGGAGCGGCGCAGCTGCAGCGCGCGATCCGGCGGCGGTTGCCGGCGCTGCTCTACGACGGCTCGGGCGAGCCGCCGCACGGCGTCGCCATCTACTCGCTGTCGGACCCGCGCGCGGTGCGCGAGATCCGCTACATCGGGCAGAGCGCATCACCGCGGCGGCGGTTGCTCGAGCATCTGCGCGTCGCGCGGCTGTGGCTGCCGGATGAGCTGCCCTGGTGGGTGCAGTCGCCGCGGCTGCGGCCGCTGTATCAGTGGATCAGGGAGCTCTACCGCGACGATGGGCGTCTGCCGGTCATGGTGGTGCGTGCCTGGGTCCAAGCGGCCGAGGCACGAGTCGCCGAGCGCCGCCACATCTGCACCTGCCTGGGGGAGCAATTGCCACTGCTCAACGTCGAGGAGGAGCGACTGCGCCGCCAGCTGCAGTTGCTCTAGATGCGCTGCGCCAGCGGACGCGGCGGCCGGCCCGGGTGAGCCGGGGGACTCGCTTTCTTAACCGATCGCTAACGGTCGGCGCAGTACGCTGCGGCCACACTGCGGGGGAGTCATCCGAGCGGTCATGAGCAACTTGGGCATCGTTCTCTACGTGGTCGGCGCTCTGTTCACGGTGTATGTCGTCGCCGCGACCTGGCGATCGAAGGATGCCGAGCGGCGCCGCGACGGCCGCGCGCCGCGGCGCAGCACCGAGCGCACCCGCTGAGGGGCTGGCGGCCGTGGACCTGCTCTTTCTGCTGATCATCGTCGCCCTCGTCGCACTCACCCTGTGGCTGGTGCGCGCGGTCGGGCGGCTCGGGGGCGGTGAATGAGCGTCATGTACCTGCTGCTGTCGCTCGGGCTCTTCGTGTACCTGCTGTACGCGCTGTTCCGACCGGAAAAATTCTGATGACCGCGGCTTCACTGACATTGATCGCCGTGTATCTGGCGGTGCTGCTCGTGTGCGTGAAGCCGCTCGGGCTCTACATCGCGAACGTCATGGAGGGCCAACCGGTGGCGCCGCTGCGCATCGGGGCGCGCTGCGAGGCGCTCATCTACCGCTTGTGCCGCATCGAGCCGTCGGCCGAGATGGGCTGGAAG
>DATJVL010000015.1:0-19163 GCA_035501795.1 Steroidobacteraceae bacterium | reverse complement strand
TTCTCCCGCACAGGTCCCGAGGCGGCGCTGGCGGCGGTGCTGAGGCAGCTGGCACGTGCGGATGCGAGCCTCGCCATGGCGCGCCCGTGCGAGGCGGCCACGGTGCGGGCGGCGGGGGCGCGCCTGTGCGATGCCGCGCCTGCGCCGGGCTACCTGCGCACGGGCGATGCGGCGGTGGCACTCGACCCGCTCTCGGGCCAGGGCATTGGCGAGGCGCTCGCCTGGGCGAGCGCGGTCGCCGCCGCGACTCATACTTATATGGAGGGCGGCGCGTGGGAAGCGGTGGGGCGCTTCCTGCGCGAACGCGCGGCCGAGCGCTTCGCTCACGGCGTGCAGCTCGCGAGCGCCTTCTATCGCGAGCAGACGCGTGCCTCGGGCGCGGGCTTCTTCGCCGACACCGCTGCGGCGTATGCGACGCTGGCCGGGGAGGCGCCCGCAGCCGCGCGCCCATCCTGGCAGCTGCGTCCCGTGCTCGAGGGGGCGCGCATCGAGCTGCGCCGCGTCGCGGTCACGCCCGAGGCGCCGCGCGGGGTGTGGCAGGTGGACGCGATCGAGCTGGCCGCTCTGCACGATTACCTCGCAGCCGTGCCGCACGCCGATGCGCGCCGCGCCGCCGCCGGCCTCGGCGCCGACCCGCAGGCCGTGGCCCGCGCCATCGCGTGGCTGCGCGCGCGCGGCCTGCTGCCCGGGCGCGCCGCCGTTTCCGATCCCCGGAACCTACTCTCAGGATCAGCCTCATGAACCGGACCTGCGCCTCACGCCTGCGACTTGCTGCACTGCTGGCACTCGCGGCAAATGCACTGCCCGCGGCTACCGCGGCGGCGCCCGACCCGGCTGCAGTCCGCGCGCACTGCTCCGGATGCCACCGCGAGAGCTCCCCCGGGCACTTCGACCGCATCAGCGACATGCGCAAGAGCCCCGAGGGCTGGGAAATGACGCTGTTCCGCATGCACCAGGTGCACGGACTCAGCCTCGAGCCGGCGGCGCGCAGCGACATACTGCGCTACCTGAGCAGCGTCGGCGGACTGGCGCCGGCGGAGAGCGCGCCGGGGCGCTTCGCGCTCGAGCGCCGCCCGAACGTGCCCGACCTCGCGCTCGGCGAGGAGCTCGGCGCGCTGTGCGGCCGCTGCCATACGCTGGCGCGCGCATCGCTGCAGCGGCGCGATGCGGCGGAGTGGCTCAAGCTCGCGCACACGCACGTCGGGCAGTGGCCGACGCTCGAGTACCAGCAGTCCGGGCGCGACCGCTACTGGTGGGAGAGCGCCACCACGGAACTGCCGGCAAAGCTCGGCGCGCTCTACCCGCTGGATACCCCGGCCTGGCGCGCCTGGCGCGCCCGGCCGCACGTGGACCTTGCGGGCCGCTGGCTGGTGTTCGGGCACACACCCGGGCGCGGTGACTACCATGGCGTCGCCACCATCAGCGCGCGCGCGGCGGATGAGTACGCCGCCAGCTACGCGCTCGGCTACGCTGGCGGGGCGGCGCTGAACGGGCAGTCCAAGGCGATCCTCTACACCGGCTACGAGTGGCGCGGGCGCGCGCGGCTCGGGGACACCGAGGTGCGCGAGGTGTTCGCCGCTTCCGAGGACGGCACGCAGCTTAAGGGGCGCTGGTTCCAGAGCGAGCATGCCGAGAGCGGCGGGGACTACCTGGCGGTGCGCGCCGAGGGCCCCGCGGCAGTGCTCGCCTGCCTGCCGCGCGCGCTGCAGGCCGGGACGACCCAGGAGGTGCTGCTGATCGGGCGCCACCTGAGCGGGGTGCCGGATTTCGGCCCGGGCACGCACACGACGCTGGTGCAGGCGCTCCCCGACGGGCTCCTGCTGAAGGTGGCGGTGGAGGCCGGCGCCGCCAGCGGGCCGCGCACCGTGCGCGCCGGCGGCGCGCGCGGCGCGGACGCCGCGGTCATCTTCGACCGCATCGATCGCGTCGCGATCGAGCCGGCCTACGCCATCGCGCGCCTCGGTGGCGGACGGCTGGAGGCGGTCAGCGCCCAGTTCGAGGCGATCGGCTACCTGGACCTGCCGGCTGAGCGGGGGCGGGCGGCCGCGAGCGTGCGCCTCGGCGCGCTGCCGGCGAGCTGGTCGGTGGCGCCGCACGATGCGCAGGCCGCCGCCGCGCAGGACGTGAAGTTCGCCGGACAGATGCAGCCGGACGGACGCTTCGTGCCCGCCGGCGCCGGCCCCAATCCGGCGCGGGCCTTCTCCGGCAACAACGCCGGCGACCTGTTCGCGATCGCTACGGTGAAGGACGGGCAGCGCACGCTCGAGGGGCGGGCGCACCTGATCGTCACCGTGCAGCGCTGGAACACGCCGCCCATCTACTGAAGGAGACTTCGCGTGCTGCAGCTCAACCGCTCCAACGGGCACGTCGTCCGAGTCGAGGATCGCGCGCTGCTGTTCCACGTCCCGACCTCGGCGCTGTTCGAGCTCGATGAGCTCGGGCGGGCCGTCATCGAGGCCGCCGAGCGCACGCCGCCCGGGGCGAGCCCGCCGCCGCAGCTGGCGGCGCGCTTCGGGGCGGCCGCGGTCGAGGCATGCATCGCCGAGCTGACGCGCCTGGAGGTGCTGCAGTCGCCCGCCGCGGCACGTGCGGTCAACCCCGCGCCCCCCGACATCGCCGCCTACCCGCTCAGCACCATCGTCCTCAACGTCAACACCGGCTGCAACCTCGGCTGCACTTACTGCTACAAGGAGGACCTGGCCGTGCCGGCGCGCGGCGAGCGCATGAGCTTCGAGGTCGCCGCGCGCAGCGTCGACCTGCTGCTCAAGCAGGCGCAGGAGCGCGCCCGGGTCGGCATCGTGTTCTTCGGCGGGGAGCCCCTGACCAACATGCCGCTCATCCGCCAGGTGGTCGAGTACGCGCAGCCGCGCGCCGCGGCCCTCGGCAAGAGCGTGGACTTCTCCCTTACCACCAACGCGACCCTCCTCGACGAGGAGCGGATCGCCTTCTTCGATGCGCACCGCTTCGGCATCTCGGTGAGCATCGACGGGCCGCGCGCGGTGCACGACCGCAACCGTCGCACGGTCGGCGGCCGCGGCACCTACGAGGTCGTCGCGCGCAAGGTGCGCCTGCTGCTCGAGCGCTACCGCTCGCGCCCCGTGGGGGCGCGCGTGACCCTCACCGCCGGCACCACCGAGGTGGAGGCCATCCATGCGCACCTGCGCGGGGAGTTCGGCTTTCACGAGGTCGGCTATGCCCCGGTCACCGCCGGCGGCAGCGCCGGACATGCCCTGAGCGAGGCCGAGCTGAGCGAGATTTATGCCGCCTTCGAGCGCATGGGCATGGCGTACCTGGCGGCCGCGCTGCGCGGCGCGAGCACCGGCTTCGCCAACCTGCACCAGCTGATGACCGACCTGCACGAGGGGCGGCGCAAGTCCCTGCCGTGCGGGGCCGGGGTCGGGCTTTTGGCGGTGGACCGGCGCGGCGGTCTGAACCTCTGCCACCGCTTCACCGGCTCGCAGCTGCCGACCTTCGGTGACGTCGAGGGCGGCATCGCCGGTGAGCGCCTCGGCGAGTTCCTGCGGCGTGCCGCCGAGCGCGACGGCACGCACTGTGCCACCTGCCGCATCCGCAACCTGTGCGCCGGCGGCTGCTACCACGAGTCCTGGGTGCGCTACGGCGATCCGCACCATCGCACCTATCACTACTGCGACCTGCTGCGGCGCTGGGTCGACTTCGGTATCCGCATCTACAGCGAGATCATCGCGCGCAATCCGCGCTTCCTGCACGCACACATCGAGCCGAGGAGGGCCGTGGCATGAGTGGCATGAAACCCGTCAACGAGAAGGCGCACCTGCTGCAGCAGGCCGCAGAGTCCGGCCACCTCGCCGAGGTGACCGCGATGGAGAGCATCGCCGGCTGCGCCACCACCTTCGATCCGGGCTGGGAAGTCGACCCCTTCGGCGGCGTGGCCTCGCTGTGCCAGCCGATGGAGGCCGACCTGTACGGCTGCTCGGATCCGTGCTGGTGGCCGGCACAGGTGCCCGACACGCTCAACACCTACCCGGCGTGGGATTCCGGCAAGAGCTCGGCGCAGGGCGACTGGCGCGAGCTCGACGCGGTGTTCCCGGAGAAATGACATGAGCCTTTGCGCCCGAGGCGTGTTGCTGAGCGCGCTGCTGCTGCCGCTGCTGCTCTCCTGTGGCGGGCCGCGCAACCACGACCTGCTGCTCACGGGCGCCAAGCCCGACCGCCTGTTCCTCATCGACGCTGGCAGACGCGCGGTGGCGGCCGAGTTTCATATCCCGGATGCCAACAACTTCGTCAGCGTGATCGTGCCCTCGCCCGACGGCCGCATCGCCTACGTGCTGGTGAACCGCATGGAGAGCATCGCCGGCATCGAGCTCGCCAGCGGGCGCCAGGTGTTTCGCGCCGACCTGTCCACGGCCGGCGAGCGCGTCAAGTGCATGTTCGCCTTCGACGTGACGCCGGACGGCCGCGAGCTGGTGGTGTACGAGATGCCGACCCGGCTCGAGCCCGATGAGTACGTGGTCGAGCCGCCGCGCTTCGCCGTGTACTCCACCGCCGCCGGCCTCAACGCCCAGCCGCTGCGCCAGTTTCCCGCGCCACGCCGCGTGCACATGCTGCTCGCGCGCCCGGACGGCAAGAGCTTCTATGCCCTCGGCTTCGAGCTGTTCGAGTACGCGCTCGCGGACGGCAGGCTCATGGGCCAGCGCGGCATCCGCAGCTGGGACGTGCCCGGGCACTCGATCCCGGACCTGCTGGCCATCTGGCCGGTGACCGAGGGCACCGGCGTGTTCGTGAGCCCGGTGTACGCGACCGTCAATGCACCCGGGGGACCGAAGGAGGGCGTGCCCACGACCGCGCTCATGCGCCTTGACCTCAGGAGC
The DNA here is from genome assembly GCA_035501795.1 of Steroidobacteraceae bacterium. Classification (GTDB taxonomy): domain Bacteria; phylum Pseudomonadota; class Gammaproteobacteria; order Steroidobacterales; family Steroidobacteraceae; genus 13-2-20CM-66-19. The sequence goes on along the minus strand of DATJVL010000015.1, from coordinate 14,313 downwards.
GGGCAGCTCGAGTACCGCGACTTCGAGCCGACCGCGGCGCTCATCTTCTCCACCGCGATGAGCCCGACGCGCCCGGAAGCTTTCGGCGTGTACTCGACCCTGAGCAAGATCGACACCGCGCACGACAAGCTCGCCGGCCGCGTCAACCTCGATCACACCTTCTACGCCGTCAATACCTCGGCCGACGGGGAGGAGGTGTACCTGGCCGGTGCGATGTGCGACGTGGCCTTCTACGACGCCGCCACGCTCACCCGGCGGGCCAACCTGCGACTGCCGGGCTGCCCGGATCAGGCGCTGGCGACGCTGCGTGTCATCCACCGCTGAAGGCACGCCGCTGCGCTGGCTGTGGCGCTACGTGCAGCGCGAGCGCGCCGCGCTCGGCGCGGTGCTGGCACTCGCGCTGCTCGCCTCCGCACTGTCGGCGTTGCAGCCGTGGCTGTCGAAGCAGGTCATCGACCAGGGCCTGATCGCGCAGCGCTTCGACGTGCTCAGCCGCCTGTGCGCGGCACTCGTGGCGCTCGCCGCCGGCGGCTTCGCGCTCGGCGCCCTGAACCGATGGCTGTACGTGCGCACTTCGGGCCGCATCCTGTTCGCGCTGCGCGAGGACGTGTACGCGCACCTGCTGGCGCTGTCGCCCGAGTTCTTCCGCGGCCGCCCGGTGGGCGACCTGGTGACGCGGCTCGACGGCGACGTCGCCGAGGTGCAGCGCTTCAGTACCGACACGCTGCTCGCCGCCGTCAACGGCTGCCTGACGCTGGTCGCCGCCGGCGCTCTCATGCTCGCGCTCAGCCCGGCCCTCGCCCTCATCGCGCTCATCGTGCTGCCGCTGCAGCTGCTGGTGCGCTACCGCACGCGCCATCAGGTGGCGGATGCGGCCCGCGCGGTACGGGAGCAGACCGGCAGCGTGGCGCATTTCTTCGTCGAGACACTGGGCGCGGTCAAGGCCGTACAGGGCGCGGCCGCGGAGGACTTCGAGCGCGCCCGCCTCGCCGCGCTCAACCAGGGGCTGCTGCGGCGCCTGGTGCGCCAGCAGCTGCTCGGCTACGTGGTCGGCGCCCTGGCGGCGCTGCTGTCGCACCTGGCGACCGCCGCGGTGTTCATCGCCGGCGGCTACCTGGTGATCCACGGTGCGCTCAGCGTCGGCACGCTCATCGCCTTCACCGCCTACCTGACGCGCGGCAGCGGCTCGGCGACCTCGCTCATGGGGCTGTATACCGCCTGGCAGCGTGCCGGGGTGAGTCTGGCCCGCGTACGCGAGCTGCTCGATGCGCAGCCGGCACATGCCGTCCCGGCTGCCCGCACGCCGGTGCCCGCAGCGCCCGGCCCCGGGCACGTGCGCTTCGAGCGCGTGCGGTGCCAGCGTCCCGGGCTCGCCGCGCCGCTCTTCAGCGCGCTGTCGCTCGAGCTCGCGCCCGGCAGCAAGACCGTGCTGTACGGGGACTCCGGGAGCGGCAAATCGACGCTGGTCGATCTGCTGCGCGGCTTCGCGCAGCCGCAGGCGGGCCACGTGCTGCTCGATGGCGTCGACGTCAGCGCCTGCGATCCGGTGGGTCTGCGGCGCAGCGTCTGCGTGCTCGAGGCCGAGCCGGTGCTGTTTCGCGGCTCGGTGCGCTATAACCTGTGCTACGGCAGCTTCGACGCCTCAGAGGCCGCGGTGCTCGGCGCCGCACGCCGCGCGGGGGTCGACCGCATCGTGGCGCGGCTGCGCGAGGGCTACGAGACCCAGGTCGGCAGCCTCGGTGCCGGCCTCTCCACCGGCCAGCGGCAGCGCATCGCCATCGCCCGGGCCCTGCTGAGCGCGCCGCGGGTGCTGGTGCTGGACGAGGCGACCAGCAACCTGGACGCCGCGGCTACCCAGGCGATGCACGAGCTGATCGACGAGCACTTTGCGCACTGCACGCGCCTCATCATCACCCACGCCCCCGAGCGCGTGCCGCGGGCGGGGCGGGTGCTCGAGCTGCGTGACGGCGATGTGTACGAGCGGATGCCGTCGCGGGTGATGCATGGCTGAGGCAATCTGGCGGGTGGGCCTCATCGACAGCGGTGTCGCGCCCGGGACCGCGGTACTCGGCAGCCGCCGTTTTGCCGACGGGCCGGGCGGCGTGTGTTATGAGGCGGCCCGGGCTGATCCCAGCGGTCATGGCAGCGCGGTCGCGGCGGTGCTCCAGGGTGGCGCAGGCGTGCAGCTGCTCGCCGCGCAGGTGCTTGATGGTCGCGGGCGCGCCACGCCCGCGGCAGTGGCCGCGGCGATCGACTGGACGCTCGCTGAGGACGTGCACCTGGTGCACCTGAGCCTGGGACTGGCACACGACCGCGCGGTGCTCGCGGCGGCCATCGTGCGCGCGCTCGCGCGCGGGGTTGCGGTCGTGGCAGCCGTTCCGGCGCGCGGGCTGCAGAGCTGGCCTGCCGCTTATCCGGGCGTCATCCGTGCCACGGGCGATGCGCGCTGCACTCCCGTGCAGATTTCCAGCCGCCTCGCGGCGGCCGATTTCGGCGGCTGCGCCAGTGCCGCCTGGGCCGGCCGCACACTGCGCGGCGCCAGCATGGGCGCGGCGCACGTCACGCGCTTCATCCTCGCGCACTGCGCGCCGGGCACCGTGGGCGAGCGGCTGCGCGCCGAGCTTGACGCGCGTGCGGCCTATCTGGGGCCCGAGCGGGTCGGCGCTCGGCCGGGGCACCGAATCACTTCGGCACCCCCAGGGCCTTGATTTCACGAGCCTTTCCACGCGGGCGCGGCGGGTGATTAAGATGCGGTGTCGTCACCGCTCGGTGGGAGCATCAGCATGAACGCGAAGGCCGCCGGTCTTGTCATGAACGAGGCGCCGCGCAGCCGCGCGCGCCGCATCGCGGTCACGGCGGAGGAACGCCACGCGCGCCGCCGGCTGGCCGCTTGCTACCGGGTGTTCGACTACCTCGGCTGGACGGAGTCGATCTTCAACCACATCACGCTGCGCGTGCCGGGGCCCGAGAAGATCTTCCTGATCAACCCGTTCGGCCTGCACTACAGCGAGGTGACCGCCTCCAACCTGGTCGCGGTGGACATCGAGGGCCATCCCATCCGCCCGGTCGACTACCCCATCAACCTCGCCGGCTACGTCACCCACAGCGCGATCCACGGCAGCATCCCGGCCGCCCACTGCGTGATGCACACCCACACCACCACCGGGAGCGCCGTGTCCTGCCTCGAGCAGGGGCTCTCCTACGACACTTTTTATGGCGCGCAGCTCTACGGGCGCATCGCCTACCACGACTTCGAGGGCATCACCGTCAACAAGGATGAGCGCGAGCGCATGGTCGCCGACATCGGCGACAAGCGTGTGGTGATCCTGCGCAATCACGGGCTCCTCACCTGGGGCGAGACACTGGAGGAGGCCTTCATGTGGCTGTGGCTGCTGCAGCGTGCCTGTGACGTGCAGGTGGCGGCAGCCTCCAGCGGGCGCATCAAGGCTCTGCCGGACAGCGTGCTCACGCAGACTCGCCTGGAGGCGGCGGGCGATCAGTCGCAGGTGTGTGCGGCGGTGTTCGATGCGTTCGTGCGCAAGGTCGAGGAGCGCGACACGTCCTACCAGAACTGACGAGGGCTCTACGGCGCCGGCAGCGGCGCCACGTCCTTGAAAGCGGCCCGCAGCTCGAGCGCCGCGCGACTGAGCAGCGTCGTATCCACGCCGACCGCCACGAACTGCGCCCCCGCGGCGAGGTACCTGCGCGCCAGGGCCTCATCGGGCGCGAGCACGCCGGCGGCCTTGCCGGCGGCGCGCACCTGACGGATGCCGCCCTCGATGGCCTGCTGCACGCGCGCGTCCATGGGACTGCCGAGCAGACCCATGGATGCCGCGAGGTCCGCCGGCCCGAAGAAGATGCCGTCCACCCCCGCGGTCGCCGCGATCGCACCGAGCTGCTCGAGGCCCGGGACCGACTCCACCTGCAGCAGCACGCAGATCTCGGCGCCGCAGCCGCTGAGGTAGTTGCGCACCTGGTTCCAGCGCGAGGCGCGGGCCAGCGCGCTGCCCACCCCGCGCATGCCCGCCGGCGGGTAGCGCGTGGCGGCGACGATGCGCGCGGCCTGCTCGGGGCTCTCCACCATCGGCACGAGCAAGGTCTGCACGCCGATGTCGAGGTATTGCTTCAAGAGCGCGGCATCCCCGCACACCGTGCGCACCAGGGGCTGCACCGGGTAGGGCGCCAGCGCCTGCAGCTGCGCGAGGACGCTACGCAGGTCATTCGGGGCGTGCTCGGCATCGATCGCCAGCCAGTCGAACCCCGTGCTCGCGAGCAGCTCGCTCACGTAGGCATCCGCGAGTCCTGACCACAGGCCGATCTGCGGCCGCGGGCCGCGCAGCGCGGCCTTGAAGGCATTGTGGGGCAGCTGCATGGGCCTTCTCTCTAGCTGAAGCGCACGGTGATGTCCCCGAGCGCGCCGAAGTCGGCGCGCAGCAGGTCGCCGGCAGCGGCCGGCGTGGGGCGCGTGAAGGAGCCGCTCAGCACGAAGTCGCCGGCGTTCAGCTGTTCGCCGTACGGGGCGATCTTGTTGGCGAGCCAGGCGACGCCGGTGGCCGGGTGATCGAGCACGCCGGCGGCGAGCCCGGTCTCCTCCACCACCCCGTTCTTGTAAAGGATCGCGCCCACCCAGCGCAGGTCGAGCGTGGCCGGCGCCGCGGTCTTCTCACCCGGCACGACACCGGCATTGGCGGCGAAGTCCGCGATCGTGTCGAACACCTTGCGCGGCGCCTTGCTGTCGCGGTCGAACTGCTCGATGCGCGCATCGATGATCTCGAGCGCCGGGACGACGTAGGCCGTGGCGCGCATCACGTCCTCGAGCGTCACCTGCGGGCCGCGCAGCGGCTGCGCGAGCACGAAGGCGAGCTCGACCTCCACCCGCGGCGCGATGAAGCGCGCCGCGGGCACGGTCGCACCGCTGGCGATGAACATGTCGTCCATGAGCGGCGCGTAGTCCGGCTCGTTGATCTGCGAGGACTGCTGCATGGCGCGCGAGGTGAGGCCGATCTTGCGCCCGCGGATCACGTGGCCGTCGGCGAGCTCAAGCCGCACCCACTCGCGCTGGATGGCGTAGCCGTCCTCGATGCTCATGCCCGGGTGCTCGCGCGAGAAGTGCCGCAGCTGCACGCGGCTGCGGCGCGCCGCGTACAGCCGCCGCGCGAGCTCCGCGACCAAGGGCGGCGCCAGCACGCTCAGCTCTTGCGGAACAAGGGGTGGATGCTGCTGTGCTTGGCATCGAACACCTCCTGCCCCTCGTCCACCTGCAGCGTGAGCCCCAGGTAGCGCTTGGCGAAGAGCGGCGCGAAGTGCGCGCGCGCCGCCTCCAGCAGCACCTCGCCGGCGCGCTGCTTGACGGCCTCGGTGCGGCCGCGCCCCATGCGCAGGTTGAGGTAGACGAAGGCGTAGTCGCGCGTGCCGTCGGCCACGGCGAAGTGCCGTGCCGGGTAGGCGAGCACGCGCACGCCGCCGGTGGGGTAGACCTGCTGGTCGCGCTCGTCGCGCACGCCCAGCATGGCATCGGCGAGCGTGCGGCACAGCGCGCTCATGTCGGTCTCGGCCTCGAGGTTCTCGGTGTAGAGGATCACCAGGTGTGGCATGGGGGTGCGCGCGGCCGCCTAGGCGGCCACCTCCATGGTGGCGATGGTGCAGCCGACGGCGAAGATCGGGATCGCGGCGTAGTGCTGCAGGTCGCCGCGCCCGCGCGCCGCGGCGGCCACGCTGATGAAGGTGCGGATCTCGAAGCCTCCCTGGCCCGCCTCGCGGTAGGTGTCGAGGTCGGAGTAGGACAGCAGCGCCGCCTTGTCGTTGCGCACCCAGCGTTCGAGGAACTCGCGGTCCCAGGACTCGTTGATCTTCCCGGAGTCCGGCGTCGCCGGCCAGTGGGAGATGCCGCCGGTGCCGACGAGCGCGAGGCGCTCGGGGACCGCATCGGCCGCGCGCCGCAGCGCTTCCCCGAAGGCCCAGGCGCGGTGCAGCGGCGTGAGCGGCGGGCCCTGGCAGTTGATGTTGACCGGCACGATCGGCAGGTCGTAGTCGGGGGTGAGGAAGTTCAGCGGCACCATGATGCCGTGGTCGCACTTCCACTCCTCGGCGAAGGCGACGTCGACCGTCTGCATGATCTCGCGGATCAGCCGCTGCGAGAGCGCGGCGTTGCCCGGGATGCTGGTGCGCGCGATGCCGAGCCAGGAGGGGTCCTCGATCGGCCCGCTGTAACGGTCCGCCATGCCGATGGCGAAGCTCGGCATGTTGTTCATGAAGAAGTTGGCGAAGTGCTCGGCCGCCACCACGATGAGGGCATCGGGGCGCGCCTGCCTGAGCTGCGCGTGCAGCTGGCGGTAGGCGGCGTAGAACGGCTCGCGCAGCGCGGCATCCGCCATCGCGGCGCGCCCGGTGATCCCCGGGGCGTGGCTGCAGATGCCGGCGAACACCAGGCTCATACGCCGGCCACCTTGTCGGAGAGCTGGGTGGTCATCGCGTACACGCCGGCACGCACCGGGCCGTGCCGCGCCACCCCCTCGCGCAGCGCGGCGATGTACTGCGGCCAGGACAGGCCGAGGAAGGCGGCGTAGTGCATGAGCAGCTGCCCGTTCGCCCCCAGCACGTAGATGAGGCCGACGTCGCCTGCGGCGAGCGCGGCGCGCTCGGTGCCGGTGAGCTCGTACCCGGCCAGGAGCGAGGCCAGGTCGACCCGGTGGCGCTGCTGCATGCCCGGGTCGCGGTTCAGGTCGTAGAGGAATTTCTGCAGGTGGTAGAGGCTCATCGGCGTAAGGATCCTCACACGCCCCAGCGCGGGATCGCGTGGGCCCCTAAGCTCACGCACACGTTCTTTGGCTCGAGGAACACCTCGTAGCTCCAGGTGCCGCCCTCGCGGCCGACGCCCGAGGCCTTGGTGCCGCCGAAGGGCTGGCGCAGGTCGCGCACGTTCTGGCTGTTGACGAAGCACATGCCGGCCTCGATCGCCGCCGCGACGCGGTGCGCGCGCCCGAGGTTCTCGCTCCACACGTAGCTGCTCAGGCCGTACGGCACGTCGTTGGCCTTGGCGATCGCATCCGCCTCGTCGGCAAAGGCAATGAGGCAGGCCACCGGACCGAAGATCTCCTCCTGCGCGATGCGCATGCGGTTGTCGACGTCTGCGAACACCGTCGGCCACACGTAGTTGCCGGCGCGCACGGCCGCCGGCAGCTCGGCCGCGTAGCCGGGACGCTCGAGCCCGCCGCACAGGAGGGTTGCGCCCTCGCGCGTTCCGGCCTCGATGTAGCCGCGCACCTTGGCGAGGTGCGCGCGGCTTACCATCGGTCCCACCAGGGTGCGCTCATCGAGCGGGTCGCCGACGGCGATGCGGCGCGCGCGCGCGCTGAAGCGCGCGGCGAAGTCGGCGTAGATCGACTGCTGCACCAGGATGCGCGAGCCGGCGGTGCAGCGCTCGCCGTTGTTGGAGAACACCATGAACAGCGCGGCATCGAGCGCGCGCGCCAGGTCGGCGTCCTCGAACACCACGAACGGGCTCTTGCCGCCGAGCTCCATGCTGAATTTCTTCAGGCCCGCCGCCTGCACGATGCGGTTGCCGGTCACGGTCGAGCCGGTGAAGGAGATGGCGCGCACGTCCGCGTGGCGGCACAGCGGCTCGCCGGCGGCCGGGCCGTAGCCGTGCAAGACGTTGAGGACGCCGGGCGGGATGCCCGCCTCGAGCGCCAGCTCCCCGAGCCGTGCGGCGGTCAGCGGCGAGAGCTCGCTCATCTTCAGCACCGCGGTGTTGCCGAAGGCGAGCGCGGGCGCGACCTTCCAGGTGGCCGTCATGAACGGCACGTTCCAGGGCGAGATCAGCGCGCACACGCCCACCGGCTGGTAGAGGGTGTAGTTGAGGTGCGTCGGGGTCGGATAAGTGTGCCCGTCGACGCGCACGCACATCTCGGCGAAGTAATAGAAGTTGTCCGCCGCGCGCGGGATCAGCTGCTTGCCGGTCTGGGCGAGCGGCTGCCCGGTGTCCCGGGTCTCCGTGCGCGCAAGCTCCGGCACGTGCTGCGCGATCAGCTCGCCGAGGCGGCGCAGGAGCGCAGCGCGCTCGCTCGCCGGGCGCGACGCCCAGGCCGGGAAGGCCGCCTTCGCCGCCGCCACGGCGGCGGCGACCTCGGCTTCGCCGCCGCTCGCCACCTCGGCCAGCACCTCCTGGGTGGCGGGATTGATGCTCGGGAAGTACTCCGCGCTCCCGACGGACTTGCCGTTGATGAGGTGGTCGATCTTCATCGCGCGCCGTCCCGGTGAAAGAGCGCATCCCCCGCGATGGTGTTGTGCAGCCGCCCGAGGCCGTCGATCTCGCACACCACCTCATCGCCCACGTTGACGTTCACGGCGCCCTCGGGCGTGCCGGTGAGGATCACGTCCCCGCTCGAGAGCGTCATGAACGAGGACAGGTACTCGATGAGGGAGGGTACATCGTTCAGCATTTCCCGGGTGCTGCCCGCCTGGGTCAGGCGACCGTTGACGTAGGTGCGCAGAGCGAGGTTGCCCGGGTCCGGGACGTCGGCGGCCTCCACCAGGTAGGGCCCGAGCACCGTCGCGCCGTCGCGGTTCTTCACGCGCAGGTTGGGGCGGTACCAGTTCTCCAGGTAATCGCGGATGGCATAGTCGTTGGCGATCGAGTAGCCGGCCACGTGCGCCAGCGCCTCGCTGCGCCGCACCCCGCGGGCGGTGGCGCCGATGATCACCGCCAGCTCGCACTCGTAGTGCATGAACTTGACGTCCGCGGGCCGGCGCGTGAAACCGCGGTGGCCGAGGAGGGTGCCAGGCCCCTTGAGGAACACCAAAGGCTCCGCCTGCTTAGCGAAGGCCAGCTCGCGGGCGCGCTCGGCGTAGTTCAGGCCGAGGGCGATGATGGTGCCGGGCTCGATCGGCGGCAGCCACACCACCGCATCCTCCGCCACGACGCGGCCGTCGGTCAGGCGCACTCCCGCACCGCCGTCCTCGAGCGTGTGCGGCTGCGCGGCGTGGATGGCGCCGGCATAGGCGACGCGTGCCCACTTCATGCGCCCTCCTCGACGAAGGGATTCTCGAGGACGCCGAGCCCCTCGATCTCGATGCGGGCGCGCTGGCCGGCGCGCACGCGCGGCGCCGGCGCAGCGACGCCCACCGCGAGCACGTCGCCCGCGGCGAGGGTCATGAACTCGGTCACGTCGGCCAGCAGCCGCGCCACCGGGCGCACCAGGGCGTCGGTGTTGGCGCTCGCGCGCAGCTCGCCGTCGATGAACACGCGGATGCCGAGGCGGTCGGGGTTGGCGATCCGCGCGCGCGGCACCACGGTCGAGGAGAGCGGGCAGAAGCCGTCACGGGCCTTCTGCGGGATCGAGGGCCGGTAGTAGGGCAGGTGCGGGATGCTGACGTCATTGACGATGAGGTAGCCGGCGATGCTCTCGAGGGCCGTGCCCTCATCGAGGCGGCAGGCGGGGCGGCCGATGACCACGCCCAGCGTGGCCCCGACCTCGAGCTCCGCGACCCCCCGCGGCACCCTCACTGGTGCACCGCAGGAGAGCAGCGTGTTGCGTGGCTTGATGTAGAGGACCGGCGCTCGCGGGCCGGCCCCGTAGGGGGGTGCGCTCAGGCTCGTCCCCAGGGCCTCCAGCGCGCTGCGGTGGTTCAAGAGCGCACCGTACACGGTCCCGGACAGCCCGTAGGGCGGCACGTCCATGGACACCTCTGCAGGCGGACTGCGCGACATCTCCCGTCCCGGATGGCTGGGGAAGAATTCGCTAATAGATTAGCAAATTGCCCGGTCGTGTGTAGTATAGAGGGTGAAATCCCGGAGGGGCGGGACGCGCCGGTCCATGACCGCAAACGCAATCAGGCTGCACCATCGCAATCTGCCGCTGCTGCTGCTGCAGGCGCGCGAGCGCGTGCTCGCGCACTTCCGCCCGATCCTGAACGGCCACGGCATCACCGAGCAGCAGTGGCGCATCGTGCGCGTGCTGTACGAGCACCCGGCGCTCGAACCGCGCCAGATCGTCGAGCTGTGCAGCATCTCCAGCCCCAGCATGGCCGGCGTGCTCGCGCGCATGCAGGAGCTCGGCCTGGTCGAGCGCCGGCGCCTTGCGCACGATGCGCGCCGCGTGCGCGTCTCGCTCACCGCGCGTGCCCGCGCCCTGGCGGCGCGCATGGCGCCGCTCATCGATGCCACCTACCGGCGCATCGAGCTCAGGATCGGCGAGGAATTCACGGCGCGCCTGCAGCAATCGCTCGACGAGCTGCTGGCGATGCTGCCGGAGTATGAATCCACGAGCACGCTCAGCGTGCCGCAAGAGAACAGGTCCAGGCGCACGCGCGAGCCGCGGCGCGCCGCGAGCAAAGCTGCATGAAGAGAGGGGAGCTATGAGCGGGCATCGAGCGCGGATCGTGCTGGTAGCGGGGGCGTGTCTGGCGGCGGCCTCGGCCGCGCAGGCGGCGGAGGAGGCGGCCACGGGCGCCGGCGGACTGCAGGAAGTGATCGTCACGGCGGAAAAGCGCTCCGAGAGCGAACAGAGCGTGCCGATGTCGATCACCACCTTCAGCGCCGCCGCGCTGCAGGAGAAGGCGATCACCGACTTCTTCGACTACGCCACCAAGGTGCCGAACCTGGCCTTCGCCCCGACCGGCGATGGCGTCGGCACCGCGCGCACCATCTCCATCCGCGGCATCTCGGGCGATAACACCACCGGCTTCTACATCGATGACGTGCCGCTGCCGGACTCGATCGACCCACGCGTGCTCGACATCGATCACATCGAGGTGCTGCGCGGGCCGCAGGGGACCCTCTACGGTGCGCGCTCCATGGGCGGCACGGTGCGCCTGATCACCAAGGAGCCCGAGCTGTCGCAGTTCTCCGCCAACGTGCACGCGGGGCTCTCCGACACCGAGCACACCGACAAGCCCAACTACACCGGCGATGCCGTGGTCAATATCCCCATCATCCAGGAGCGCGTGGCGCTGCGGATCAGCGGCTTCTACGACTACCAGGCCGGCTATTTCCACCGCAGCTGGTGCGCCGATCCGGCCACGGCCGGGGTCAGCTGCTTCCCGCTCTCCACCACCGGGCGCGTCGGCGTCGGCAATATCGCCGATCTGGGCAGCTACGGCGGCGCGGCCAGCCTCACCATCAAGGCAGGGGATAACTTCACGATCGTGCCGCGCGTCATGATCCAGCGCGCCGGCTACAACGGGCTGCCGCTCGGGGACTACAACAGCATGCCCGACAACGGCATCGGCTTCCCGGCCCCCTCCGGGCCCTACAACCTGCCGACCCCCCTCACCACCAAGAACCTCACCCAGGCGCGCTTCTTCGACGTGCCCGAGGGCGGCACCGACTGGTGGGACCTGTACTCGCTCACGCTGCGCTGGAAAACCGGCATCGGCGAGCTCGTCTCCTCGACGGCCTACTTCGACCGCAAGGTGGACGAATGGGAGGATGAGTCCGAGTTCATCTGGGCGGCGATCACCTCGGGCGCCTGCGCGAACCCGAACCCCTACTGCAACCCGCCCTCGCCCGGGAACATCCAGGAGATCAAGGACTACCAGCGCTTCGTGCAGGAGGTGCGCTTCGCCTCGGCGCTGTCAGGCCCGTTGCAGTTTGTCGCGGGCGCGTTCTACTCCGACTTCCACGGCCGCATACCCTTCGCTGCCCTCTACCCCGGCGCGACGGTGCCGAACCTGGATGACCAGCTCACCGGGGGCGAGCCCAATAACCCGGATGGCATCGCGAACCTGGTGTTCGCCTCGGATGCCCACACCGACGTCAAGGAGCCGGCGGTCTTCGGCGAAGTCTCCTGGGACATCACCCCGGCGTGGAAGCTGACCGCCGGCTTGCGCTGGTACCAGGTGAAGATCACCTCCGAGAGCTTTATTGAGGGCCTCGCGGTCGGCGGCGGCAGGTACGACAGTCCGAGCGCCTCGAATACCGAGAGCGGCACCAACCCGAAGCTCGAGCTCGATTACCACTTCAACCCCGACGTCATGGTGTACGGCCTCGGCTCCAAGGGCTTCCGCCCGGGCGGGGTCGTGCCCATCGTGCCGCCGGGCGTGCCCGGGACTGCCAATGACTGCGTGGCGGCGCTGCAGCAGGTGAACCCGAACCTCTCGCTCGAGGATACCCGCAGCTACAAGTCCGACTCGCTGTGGAACTACGAGCTGGGGCTGAAGAGCGCCTGGCTCGACCACCGCTTCATCCTCAATGCGGCCGCCTTCGACATCCGCTGGAAGAACATCCAGCAGGCGATCCTGCTGCAGTGCGGCTTCCAGTTCATCACCAACGCGGGTGCGGCCGAGAGCCGGGGCGGGGAGCTGGAGATGCGCGCGCGCGTGACCGACAAGCTCGACCTCTCCGCCGGTGCCGGCTACCAGCATGCGGTCATCACCGAGCAGGGCGCCTCGCCCCAGCCCGTCGGTTCACCGCTGTTCCAGGTGCCGGACTGGACCGGCAACGTCGCCGGGACCTACCGCGTGCCGCTCGCCAACCGCTGGAACTGGGTGACCGTGGTCGATTACTCCTACATGGGCAGCAGCTACAGCTCCAACAACAGCTCGGTCGAGCCGCGCAAGCGGCCCGCCTACCGGCTGCTGAACGCGCGCCTGGCCTTCGGCAACGGCGCGACCGAGCTGGCGCTGGTGGGCAAGAACCTCACCAATGAGATCGTCAACCTCGGTGACAACCGCTCGATCGCCGCCGAGGTGCCGGGCCGGCCGCGGCTGTTCCTGAATCAGCCGCGTACCATCGGCTTCGAGGTGAGCCAGCGCTTCTGAGGGCAGGTGCCGCCTCAGCCCGAGCTTGCATTCGGGGCGCAGCGGGCGATGGTGCACGCGTGAGGGGCGCGACAGGCAGCGGGACCGGGAGGTCCGCGAGTGACGGTGAGATAGACGCGGAGGCGTTATGTTTCTGAAGAACTGCTGGTACGTGGCGGCGTGGGATCACGAGCTGATCGACGGCAAGCTGCTCCCGCGCACGCTCCTGAACGAGCACGTGCTGCTCTACCGCGGCGACAGCGGCCAGATCATGGCCGTGAACAACCGCTGCCCGCACCGCGGCGCGCTGCTCTCGGACGGGCGGCGCGAGGGCGATGGCCTGCGCTGCCTCTACCACGGCATCAAGTTCGACGGCGCGGGCAAGTGCGTGCAGATCCCCGGCCAGGACATGATTCCGCCCAAGATGCGGCTGCGCAAGTACCCGATCGTCGAGAGCGGGCATCTGGTCTGGATCTGGATGGGCGACCCGGCCCGCGCCGACCGCGCCCTGATCCCGGAATACGAGCCGATGCTCGACCCGAAGTGGAAGGGGCTGCCGGCCTACCTGCACTACGATGCCAACTATCTCTTGATCGTCGACAACCTGAGCGACTTCTCGCACCTGGCGTTCGTGCACACCAACACCCTCGGCGGCTCCGAGGAGTACGCCTACGTCACCAAGCCGGTGGTGGTGGAGAAGCAGGAGGGCGGCTTCCGCGTCGAGCGCTGGCACATGAACAGCGAGTCGCCGCCATTCCACAAGCGCGTCCTCCCCGAGCGCGAGCGCGCCGCCCCGGTGGATCGGCGCAACCACGTGCGCATGCTGATCCCCGGCATCTTCTACATGGAGACCATGTTCGCCCCCGCGGGCTCAGGCGCCGAGAAGGGCAACGTGGTCGAGGCGCGCGAGTACCGCAACTGCCAGTACATGACCCCGGAGACCGAGCGCACCACGCACTTTTTCTGGGCCTACCTCAACAACTTCGAAGGCAACGACTCGACCATCTCGCGCTCGCTCTTGAACAGCCTGATCGAGGGCTTCATGGAGGACAAGGCCATCATCGAGCAACAGCAGAAGACGCTGGACGAAGATCCGAGCTTCCAGCCGCTCGCGATCCTGGCGGATGGGCCGCTGGTGCACTTCCGCCGCCAACTCTCCAAGCTCATCGAGGCCGAGCAGGCCGAGGCCGCCGCGGCGCCGGCCGCGGCGACGGCGCGCGCCACCTCCGCCGCCTAGGGCCGCCGGTTACGCGACTGGGGCGCGCGGGCGCCCCGCGGCGTTATCATCAGCCGTCACGACACTTACGCGGGCCGGGCACAACGAGTGCGCGCGGCCTCGCGCCGTCGAGTCCGGGGGATCCTGCATGAAACGTCTGCTGGGAAGTCTGGTTCTGGCGCTTATGGGGACCTGGGCCATGGCCGGCAGTGCCTCGTTGCCTCCCGAGCTCGCCGGGCTGGTCAAAGTGAAGGCCAAGCGGGTCGATGAGGCGTACCTGCTGCCGGGTGCGGACTTCCGCAGCTACACCAAGGTGATGATCGATCCGGCCGAGGTGGCCTTCCGCAAGGACTGGATGC
>DATJVL010000014.1:0-65165 GCA_035501795.1 Steroidobacteraceae bacterium | reverse complement strand
AAAGCTGCGCCCGCACCGGGCGAGGCAAGTGCGCGGGGAGTTAGCAATGATGCGTCGCGGGAACATCGTGTCAGTCGTCTTGATCGTCTTGGCGCTTGCCTTCGTGGGCACCCGGGCTATGTCAGCGCAGGACAAGTATTCGGTAAAAGTGCCGAACGGACTCGCCTTCTCCGAGTTCAAGGGATACGAGAGCTGGCCGGTGATTGCCATCAGTGAGAATGGCGGCGTCATCGCCGTGATCCTCGGAAATCCTGCGATGATCGCGGGGTACAAGAGCGGAGCTCCCGCAAACGGCAAGCCTTTCGCCGACGGCGCGCGGATGGCGAAAATCCATTGGAAACCGAAAAAGAACCTGTCCGCGCCAGGTCAGCCAACCGTACCGGGTACGCTGGCCAACGTTGATTTCATGGTGAAGGACAGCAAGCGGTTTGCGGACAGCGGCGGCTGGGGCTGGGCAGCGTTCGAGTACGACGAAGCCACGGATACCTTCAGACCTGGCGGCGCGGCAGACAGTCCGCCCCAGGGAAACGACGCCAAGTGTGGCTTCGCTTGCCACACGATCGTGAAGAATCGCGACTACGTCTTCACGGAATACGGTAAGCGCTAAGCAATGCCAGCGGCGGCTGCGGTGACCTCGGGCACACCGCGGTCACCTGATCTTCGCTCGCACTCGGGCTCTGAGATCCCTCAAGGACCCTCACGGCTGAGACTGCGGCCGTAGTCACTTAGCAGTATTTGTAACCCGAGATAGCCGGTGAACTCGCTGTGCGGTGCGATGCTGCCGTTGACGCTGCGGCCGGCCATGCACATGAGCACGAACGCCGGGTGGAATCGGTAACGCAGGCCGGCGTCCAGGATTACGTCCGTCGGCTGTCCCGAGACACGATCGGCGAAGACCTCAGCATCGACCTCGAGGCGCGGATCGAGCTGTTGCCCGACCGCGAGCCCGACGAATCTTTCGTGCGCCCCGTTGCGCGGCACGAAGTAGCCCGCCTCAAGATTGACATTGACGGCGCCAACGCGCCGCGCAACTTCAAGTGGCAGCAGCAGGCGTGGCCCCTCGCTGGCCAGGCCCGCGCGGCGCGCGCTTTCCGTGCCCGCGGTCTCGACCTGTGGAAAGGTCGACACTTGCCAGCCACCCTCCGGGATAGCCAGGAAATGCCACTTGGCGCCGATGAGGGCGTTGCCCCACCCGTGCTGATGCTGTGGGCCCGGCGTGGATTGCACCACGTACGGCACCTCGACCGTCAGCTGCAGCTGCTCGCCGAGGCCGTAGTTCACGTCGAGCTGCGGCAGCTGATAGGTGCGCGTGTCGCCCTGCTTGCTCGCCATGGTGCCGACATTGATCTCCCAGTTGCCGTTGCCGGGCGTGCCGGGGTCGGTCGTGAAGAAGGGAGGCCCGCCTTGTGCATGGGCGATCCCGCACGGCAGCAGCGCGGCGAGCAGCACCAGCCATGCCAACACGCCGCTCGCGCGTGAATCTCTGCGTTGTGGCCTGGCGCCGCCTTGCAAATCCGGCGCACTGCACGCGCGAACCATCCGTGCGTCTTTCTGCTGTCGACGCCAACATTGTAGCGACAAAACTCGCTCGCGCCGCCCCATGCGGCTCTGCCATCATCGGCACCTGCCGCGAGGAGATGCATGCCGACGAAGCCATCCAAGCGTAGCGGGAAGAGCGCGAGGCCGCGTCGCTGTCACTGGGTGCCGCTCCATGACCCCGAGTACGTGCGCTATCACGACGAGGAGTGGGGCCGGCCAGTCCACGATGACCGGCGACTCTTCGAGCTGCTGATCCTCGAGGGTGCGCAGGCAGGTCTGTCCTGGTCGACCGTCCTGCACAAGCGTGCTGGTTACCGGCGTGCGTTCGCCAACTTCGATCCCGCCAAGGTAGCGCGCTTCAATGCGCGGCGGCGCGCCGTGCTGCGCCGCGACGCCGGCATCGTGCGCAACCGACTCAAAATCGAGTCTACGGTCAGCAATGCGCGTGCCTTCCTCGCCCTGCAGCGCGAGTTCGGCTCCTTTGACCGCTACCTGTGGTCATACGTCAATCGTAAGCCGCTGCTGAACCGGCCCCGTCCGCGCGGGACGCCCGCGCGCACCGCGCTCAGTGACCGCCTCTCCACGGATCTGCTTAAGCGTGGCTTCCGCTTCGTCGGCTCGACGATCATCTACGCCTACCTGCAGGCGGTGGGAGTCGTGAATGACCACAGCCGGGGCTGCTTTCTGTGCCCGCCGGCGCCGCGGCGCCGCGTGGTGCGGCGAAGATGAAGTAGCCTCCTTTCTGAGGGCCTCTTAAGATAACGCCCCCATATCCAGAGGCTCAGGATCCACCGTATGAAGGCACTGTTAGCGATCGCATGCGCGGCGGCCCTGTCTGCGGGCACCGCCCACGCAGACTGCTCCTACCCCGCCGCACCCACCGGCCTCCCCGATGGCCGCACCGCCACCCTCGAGGAGATGGTCGCCGGACAGAAGACCGTCAAGGACTACGACGCGGCGATCAAGACCTACGTCGATTGCATCGACAAGGAGCTCGAGGACAACCTCGCCAAGGCGGGCGATTCACTGAAGCCCGCGCAGAAGACCGAAATGCAGAAGATGGAGGCCCAGAAACACAACGCCGCGATCGATCAGCTGCAGAGCGTGGCGGATCGCTTCAACGAGCAAGTCAAGGTCTTCAAGCAGCGCAGCGCCGACAAGAAGGGCTGAGTGCTCACGCCGGCAGAGGCGGATCTGCTGATCGGGCAGAACCTCCAGTGTCTGCCGATCGAGTCACTGCCGCTGACGCAGTGCGCCGGCACGGTACTGCGCGAGAACGTCTATGCCGAGCGTGACGAGCCCCCGTTTGACCGCGTCGCCATGGACGGCATCGCGCTCGCCAGCCAGGGCGCGGCTACCCCCCGCCGCCTGCAGGTCCAGGCCACGCAGGCCGCGGGCGACGCCCCGCTCACCCTCGAGTCGCGCCAGCACTGCATCGAGGTGATGACCGGCGCGGTGCTGCCGCAGGGTTGTGACTGCGTCGTCCCGGTCGAGGAAATCGAGGTGAGCGGCGGGACCGCCACACTGGCTGCGGGTACGCGCCTCGAGCCGTGGCGCAACGTCCACCGGCGCGGCACCGATACGCGCCAGGGCACACTGCTCATCGCCGCGGGCGCCAAACTGCGCCCGCCGGAAGTGGCGATCGCCGCCTCCGCCGGCATGGCGCGCATCCGTGTCAGCAGCCAGCCGATGCTGGCCGTGATCTCCACCGGCAACGAGCTGGTGGAGCCGGGCGAACCGGTGCTCGCGCACCAGATCCGTCGCTCCAACGCCTACGCCATCATCAGCGCCCTGCGCCAACAAGGCTTTCAGCGCGTGGCCGACGAGCACCTGCGCGATGACCCGCTGGAGCTGCGCGCGCGACTGCGCTTTCACCTCGATACGCACGACGTGCTGGTGCTCACCGGGGGTGTTTCGGCGGGACGCTTCGACCTGGTGCCGCAGGTGCTGACGGAACTTGGCGTGCGCACCATCTTCCATAAGGTGGCGCAGCGTCCCGGGAAGCCGCTCTGGTTCGGCGTCGCACCCAACGGCACCGCGGTCTTCGGGCTGCCGGGCAACCCAGTCTCCACGCTGGTGTGCTTCACGCGCTACGTGCTGCCGGCACTGCTCGGCAGCCTGGGCCACAGCGCCGCGCCCCCCGCGCGCATCGCGCTTGGCGCCCCGTACACCGTCAACCCGCCGCTCACGCACTTCCTGCCGATAAGCCTCGAGCAGGATGACTGGGGCCGCAGCTGGGCGCTGCCCGCTCCCACCAACGGCTCCGGCGACTTTTCGGCCCTGGCGGGTACGGCCGGGTTTGTGGAACTGCCTCCCGGCCCCCATACCTACCCCAAGGGCCACGTAAGCCGCTTTTATCCCTGGTCCTGAGCCCCGGAAGGCCTGAAAGCCGGGCCGTCTCCTGGGGTGGATAGCCAAGGCGCAGCGCCCTGTTCATACTTTTTGAAGCCATGCCCGCCAGCGAAGTCATCGTTCCTTTGAACCTGCGCCCCGCGCCGCGGGACCGCTTCACGCGGCCGATGCGCGATCTGCGTATTTCGGTGATGGACCGCTGCAATTTCCGCTGTCCCTACTGCATGCCGCGCGAGACCTTCCACGAGCAGTACCGCTTCCTCGGCTCGCACGAGCGGTTATCGTTCGACGAAATCGTGCGCTTGGCGCGGTTGTTCGTGCAGCTCGGCGTGCGCAAGCTGCGGCTGACCGGGGGCGAGCCGCTGTTGCGCGCCAACCTCCCGGAGCTGATCGGGGACCTGAGCGCGATCAGCGGCGTCGAGGACGTGGCGCTCACCACCAACGGCATGCTGCTCGCACGCTACGCGAGCGAGCTCAAGGCGGCGGGACTGCGACGCGTCACCGTGAGCCTCGACAGCCTCGATGAGGCGGTGTTCGCGCGCATGAGCGGCGGCTTCGGTGGCGTCGCCGAGGTGCTGAATGGCATCGAGCACGCGCGCCGCGCCGAGCTGACGCCCATCAAGGTGAATGCCGTGATCCAGCGCGGCGTGAATGATCACACCGCGCTCGAGCTGCTGGCGCACTTTCGCGGCACGGGCGTGATCGTGCGCTTCATCGAGTACATGGATGTCGGCAACCGCAACCACTGGAGTTCGGATCTGGTCGTGCCCTCGGGAGAGCTGGCGGCGCGCGTCGCGGCGCGCTGGCCGCTGACGCCGCTGCAGCCGGCCTACCGCGGCGAGGTGGCCGAGCGCTACGCTTTCACCGACGGCCAGGGCGAGGTCGGCTTTATCTCCTCGGTGTCGCAGCCGTTCTGCGGGGAGTGCTCCCGCGCCCGCCTGTCCTCCGACGGCGTGATGTACACCTGTCTGTTCGCGACCCACGGGGCGAGCCTGCGCGATGCGCTGCGCGGCGGGGCAAGCGATGAGGCGCTGCTCGAGCTGATCCGCGCCGTGTGGACGAAGCGCGCCGACCGCTACAGCGAGCTACGCGCCAGCCTCTCGCCTGAGGCGCACGAGCAGCGCAAGGTCGAGATGTTCTACATCGGTGGCTGATGCGCTCGCGCAAGCTGACACATCTGGATGCCGCCAATCGCCCCACCATGGTGGATGTCGCCGCCAAGGAAGTGACGCTGCGCACCGCGGTGGCCGAGGCACGCGTGCGGCTGCCGCGCGGCGTGGCGCAGGCGCTGCGCGAGAGCGGCCATCGCACCCGCAAGGGTCCGGTGTTCGACACGGCGATCCTGGCCGGCGTCATGGGCGCGAAGCGTACCCACGAGCTCATCCCCTTCTGCCATCCGCTCGGGCTCGAGCAGTGTCAGGTCGAGATCGCGCACCGCGGCAGCGAGCTGCGCGTGCGCTGCCGCGTCGCCGTGCACGCACGTACGGGCGTGGAAATGGAGGCGCTCACCGGCGCCGCCGTCGCGGCCCTGACGCTGTATGACATGTGCAAGGCGCTCTCGCACGAGATCGAGATCAGCGGGGTGCGGCTCATCGAGAAGGCCGGCGGCCGGCGCGCCTATCGTCGTAGCGGAGGCACCCAGCGATGAGCGCGGCGCTCTACGGACTGGTGCTCGCCGGCGGCCGCAGCGCGCGCATGGGGGCGGACAAGGCAGCGCTGGCCTACGGCGGCAGGACGCAGCTCGAGCGCACCATGGCACTGCTCAGCGCGCACGTGGAACGCGCCTACGTCTCGGTACGGCGCGAGCAGGCCGTGGACCCGGTACGCGCGCGCTTTGCACAGATCGAGGACGAGCTCGCCGACGTCGGCCCGATCGCCGGCCTGCTGGCCGCGCAGGCACACCACCCGCAGGCCGCCTGGCTCGTGCTGGCCTGCGATCTGCCGTTTCTCGATGCGCGCACGCTCAGCCACCTGCTGGCCGCGCGCGATGCGAACGGCATCGCCACGGCCTACCGCTCCAGTCACAACGGCCTGCCGGAGCCGCTGTGCGCGATCTACGAGCCGCGCAGCCGTGAATTGCTGGCCCGCTACGTGGCCGAGGGCGGGCACTGCCCGCGCAAGTTCCTGCGCAGCCACGGCGTGCGGCTGCTCGATGAGCCCAACCCGCGCGCCCTGGACAACATCAACACGCCGCAGGAGTACGCGGCGGCCAGCGCCCGGCTCAAGCAGGAGACGACGTGAGCCACAAGCACCTGACGGTCGAGTACTATGCGCTGCTGCGCGAACAGGCCGGCCGGCGCTCGGAGACGCTGCAGAGCAGTGCCGGGACCGCGCGTGAGCTGTACGCCGAGCTTGCGGCGCGCTACCCGTTCACGCTGCCCGCCGAGCTGCTGCGCGTGGCCGTGAATGCCGAGTTCGCCAGCTGGTCGACCGCGCTCAAGGACGGCGACGCGGTGGTGTTCCTGCCACCCGTGGCGGGGGGCTAGCGGCGTGGAGCGCTTCCGCTTCAACCGCGCCCCCATCGATGGCGCGCGTCTGCGCACGGCGCTCGCTGACCCTGCGTGCGGTGGCTTTGCCAGCTTCGAGGGCTGGGTGCGGCAGGAAAACGAGGGACAGCGCGTCGAGCACCTCGAGTACGAGGCTTTCGAGGCATTGGCGCTGCGTGAGGGGACGCGCATCATCGATGAGGCCGTGCAGCGTTTCGCGGTGAAGCGCGCCCTGTGCGAGCACCGGCTCGGTGATCTTGCCATCGGCGAGATCGCCGTCTGGGTCGGGGTATGCGCGCCCCACCGGCACGAGGCGTTCCTGGCGGCGCGCTACATCATCGACGAGGTGAAGCACCGCCTGCCGATCTGGAAGAAGGAACACTACGTCGGAGGCGATTCGGGCTGGGTCAACTGCGAGCGCTGCGCCGCTCCCGGCGAGCTCGCGCCGGCGCCCCCGCAGCATGTCCCGCATCGCTAGCGGCGCTTCAGGGTCGCACCTGCCCGCGACCCCGCACCACGTACTTGTAGCTGGTCAGTTGCTCCACCCCCACCGGGCCGCGGGCATGGAAGCGCTCGGTGGAGATCCCGATCTCCGCGCCCATGCCGAACTCGCCACCGTCGGCGAACTGCGTCGAGGCGTTGTGCAGCACGATGGCGCTGTCCACCTCGCGCAGGAAGCGCTCTGCGGTCGCGGCATTCTCGGTGACGATGGCCTCGGTGTGCGCTGAGCCGTAGCGCGCGATGTGCGCGATCGCCGCGCCGACGTCCGCGACCACGCGGGCCGCGATGACGGCGTCCAGGTACTCGGTGTACCAATCCTCCTCGTGTGCCGGCAGCACGCGCGCATCGACACCCTGCACGCGCGCATCGCCGCGAACCTCGCAGCCGGCCTCCAGCAGGTCCTGCACGATCGGTCGCAGGTGCGTCGCCGCGCAGGCCTCATCCACCAGCAGCGTCTCTGCCGCGCCGCAGATGCCGGTGCGGCGCATCTTGGCATTGAGCGCGATGGTGCGCGCCATGCGCAGGTCGGCGTCGCGGTCCACATAGACGTGGCAGTTGCCCTCCAGGTGCCCGATCACCGGCACGCGCGCTTCCTGCTGCACGCGTGCGACGAGTGCCTTGCCGCCGCGTGGCACGATGACATCCAGATACTCGCTCATGCCGGCGAGCATGTAGCCCACTGCCGCGCGCTCGCTCGTGGGCACCAGCTGGATACACGCCGCCGGCAGCTCGGCTGCGGCCAGACCCTGCAGCAGGCAAGCGTGCAAAGCACGACTCGAGTGTTCACAGTCCGAGCCGCCGCGCAGGATCACGGCGTTCCCCGACTTCAGGCACAGCGCGCCGGCATCGGCGGTCACGTTCGGGCGGCTCTCGTAGATGATACCGATCACCCCGAGCGGTACGGCCACGCGCTCGATGCGCAGGCCATTGGGGCGCTCCCAGCTCGCCAGCACGCGTCCCACCGGATCCGCCAGGGCACGCACCGCCTCGAGGCCGGCCGCGACCGCCTCGAGGCGTGCCTCATCCAGCTGCAGGCGGTCAAGGCGCGCGGCGCCGAGACCGCGGGCACTGCCGCGCTGCAGGTCGCGCGCGTTGGCGGCCAGGATGGCAGGGCGCTCGCGCCGCACGGCCGCGGCCGCCGCCGCCAGCGCGTGATTCTTCTGCTCGCTGGCGGCATGCGCCAGCAGCGCCGCGGCCGCGCACGCCTCGCGGCCCATGGTCTCCATCAACGCGCCGAGTTCGTGCGACTCCATCGTGGCCCTCAGCCGGCCGGCTCTGGCGTCGGGCGCGCCGGCAGCGAAAGTTCCGGGTGCATCAACACCAGGTCATCGCGGTGGATCATCTCGTCGCGGCCGCGAAAGCCGAGCAGCTCGGCGATCTCCCCCGAGCGACGGCCCATGATGCGCGCCGCGTCGGCGTCGGCGTAAGCGACGATGCCGCGGGCCAGCTCGAGGCCCTCGGCCGTAAACACGCTCACCGTGTCACCGCGGTCGAAACGGCCACGTGCGGCGGTCACGCCCGCCGGCAGCAGGCTGCGCCCTTCGAGCAGGGCGCGCGCCGCGCCGGCATCGATGATGAGCGCCCCTGAGGGGCGCAGCGTGCCGGCGATCCACTGCTTGCGGGCGGCTGCCGGAGTAGCCGATGGCAGGAACCAGGTGCAAGCGGCTCCCTCCTCGATGCGCCGCAGAGGATGCGGGTGCGCGCCGGCGGCGATGCACATGTGGCAGCCGGCGGCGATCGCGATGCGCGCCGCCAGTATCTTGGCGCGCATGCCACCGGAACCCACCTGGGAAGCCGAGGCGCCGCCCATGGCCTCGATCTCCGGGGTGATGTGGCGCACCTCGCGGATCAGGCGCGCGCCGGGGTCGCGGTTCGGATCGGCGCTGTAGAGTCCGTCGACGTCCGACAGCAGCACCAGACAGTCCGCGCTCGCCATCTGCGCGACGCGCGCGGCGAGCCGGTCGTTGTCGCCGTAGCGGATCTCGGCAGTCGCCACGGTGTCGTTCTCGTTGATTACCGGCAGCGCGCCCAGCGCAAGCAGCGATTCGAGCGTGGCGCGCGCGTTCAAGTAGCGACGGCGGCGCTCGCTGTCCTCAAGCGTCAGCAGCACCTGCGCCACGGTGACCTCGTTGGCCTCGAGCAGCTCCTTGTACGCGTGCGCCAGGCGGATCTGCCCGACCGCGGCGGCTGCCTGGCTGTCCTCCAGACGCATCGATCCGGCCTTGAGCCCGAGCCGTCGCCGGCCGAGCGCGATCGCCCCCGATGACACCAGGATGACTTTCTGGCCGCGCTTGCGCAGCCGCAGCAGGTCCTCGACCAGGGTCTCGAGCCAGGCGCGATTGACCCGCCCGCTGTCCCCGTCGACCAGCAGCGCCGAGCCGACCTTCACCACCACGAGTCGTGCTCGCGTCAGGGGCAGCGCCAAATCGGGAGCGCGGGCGTTCATGCGCGGAAAACTATACGCATTCGAGGCGCGTTGCCCAAGGAGAGCGCAGCCCCTACACTTATCGGCGACGAACGATAAACAGGATGGCCTTCGCGGTGAGCAGAGATTACGAGCCGGTCGCCGGCCAGTGGTACGAGAACCTGGAAGAAGAAGAATCTTTCCGCGTCCTGTCCGTGGACGAGGATTCCGAGCTCGTTGAAATCGAGTATCTCGACGGTGACATCGAGGAGATCGACCTCGAGACCTGGCACGAGATGGATCTGGATCGCATCGAGGAGCCGGAGGGCTGGTCCGAGTCCGACGACGAGGATGAGGCCGAGGACGACGAGGATTGGGAGGAAGAGGAAGACGACGAGGATGATGAGGACGACTGGGACGAGGACGAGGACGACGCCGACGAGGAGCGCGACGAGTATTGAGCGCCTCCGGCGTCGATAGCTGGTATCACGAGAAAGAATCCGCCTGGCTGTATCGCCGGGTCGCCGCCGCCGAGGCCGATACCACCAAGCGTGCGTTATTTCTGAAGCTGGCGGCGGCTGCCGAGGAGCAGGCCGAGCAGTGGCGCCGCGCCGGCGCCCGCGGCGAGCCGCCCGAGCACCCCTTCACTCCGGCGCTGCGGGCCCGGATCGTGGCCGCGCTGCTGCGGCGCTTCGAGCCGCGCTCGCTGCGCATGGTGCTGGCCGCGATGAAGGTGCGCGGCCTGTCGGTGTACGACGCGCCGCCGCTGCCGGCGGCGCACCCGATGCCCACCACACTCGCGCAGGTGGGCGCGCGCCACCGCAGTGCGATCGGTGGCAGCCTGCGCGCTGCGGTGTTTGGCGCCAACGATGGCCTGGTCTCGAACGTGAGCCTGGTGCTGGGTGTGGCCGGTGCCGGAGCGGGCAGTGGTGTAGTGCTCACCGCCGGGGCCGCGGGCTTGCTCGCCGGGGCGCTGTCGATGGCCGCCGGCGAGTACGTCTCGGTGCGCTCGCAGCGCGAGATGTACGAGTATCAGATCTCGCTGGAGCGTGAGGAACTGGCCGAGTACCCGCAGGAGGAGGCCGAAGAACTCGCGCTCATCTACCACGCGCGCGGCGTTGACCTCGAGCAGGCACGCGCGGTGAGCCGCGCGCTGCTCGCCAATCCCGCACAGGCGCTCGAGGTGCTGGCGCGCGAGGAACTCGGGCTCAATCCGGAGGATCTCGGCTCCCCCTGGCGCGCCGCCGGGGTCTCGTTTGCGACCTTCGCCCTTGGCGCAGCGGTACCCCTGCTGCCCTTCCTCGCCGGTGCGCTCGGCGCCCGTGCGGTGGTGCTCGCCAGCGCCATCACGCTGCTGACGCTGTTCGGCGTCGGCATGGCGCTGTCACTGTTCACCGGCCGGGGCGCACTGCGCAGCGCGCTGCGCATGGTGGTGATCGGCGGCGGTGCGGGCGCGGTCAGTTACCTCGTCGGTCACCTGCTCGGGGTAGTCACCGGCTAGGCCTTGAAAACCCAGGCGCCGTCCCCACGCTGGCGAGGGTAGCCGCGTCCCGGTAGAGTTTGATTTCCGATCGCGCGCGGCACGCCGGTTTCGTAGCTTGCAGGACCCCACATGAAACGCATCTTCCTGTTCCTGGTCACCAACCTCGCCGTGGTGCTGGTGCTGTCGATCGTGGCGCGCCTCACCGGGCTGGACACCTGGCTCGCCGTGCACGGCCAGAGCTACATGGGGCTGCTGGTCTTTGCGGCGTTCTTCGGCTTCATCGGCTCGTTCATCTCGCTGGCCATGTCCAAGACCCTGGCCAAGCACTCGATGGGCGTACAGCTGATCGACCCTCAGAGCGGCAATCCGACCGAGCGCTGGCTGCTCGGGGTCATCGAACACCACGCGCGTACCGTGGGTGTCGGCATGCCCGAGGTGGGTATCTTCAACTCGCCCGAGCCGAATGCCTTTGCCACCGGCGCCAACCGCAACGCGGCACTGGTCGCGGTGAGCAGCGGTCTGCTGCAGCGGATGAACCGCGAGGAAGTCGAGGCGGTCCTCGGTCACGAGATGACCCACGTCGCCAACGGCGACATGGTGACGCTCGCCCTCATCCAGGGCGTCGTGAATACCTTCGTGATCTTCCTGTCGCGGCTGATCGGGGGGCTGGTCGATCGCTCCGAGAACGGCCGCGGCGGCGCGGCCTACTTTCTCACCGTGATCGTGCTGCAGCTGGTGCTCGGGATCCTCGCCAACCTGATCGTCATGTGGTTCTCCCGGCAGCGCGAGTTCCGCGCCGACCGCGGTGGCGCCCAGCTGGCCGGCAAGTCGAGCATGATCGCAGCGCTGGAAGGGCTGAAGCGCGTGAGCGAGCCGCTGCCCTCGCAGCAGTTCGCCGCCTTCGGCATCGCCGAGGGCCCGGTCGCCGGCGGCCTCAAGCGGCTGTTCATGAGCCACCCGCCACTGGATGAGCGCATCGCGGCGCTACGGACGCTGAACATCAATTGACGTCCCGCGGCGCGGAACTGCGCGAGCAGCTGCGCGCGATCCTCGGGCCGCACGGGGTGGTGGCCGACGAAGCCACGACTGCCTACCTCACCGACCACCGCCATCTCTACCAGGGGCGCGCGCTGGCGGTGGTGCGGCCCGCCACCGTGGCCGAGGTCGCGCAGGTGCTGACGCTGTGCCATGCCGCACGCGTGGCAGTCGTGCCCCAGGGCGGTAACACCAGCTACTGCGGTGGCGCCACCCCGGACGCCAGCGGCACGCAGCTGGTGCTCTCGCTTGAACGCCTCAAGCGCATCCGCAGCGTGGATGCGAGCAACGACTCGCTGATCGCCGAGGCCGGCTGCACGCTCGCCCAGGTGCAGGCGGCGGCCGACGCCGCCGAGCGCTTCTTCCCCCTGAGCCTGGGCTCGGAAGGCAGCTGTCAGATCGGCGGCAACCTGTCCACCAACGCCGGCGGCACGAACGTGCTGCGTTACGGGATGATGCGCGACCTGGTGCTGGGGCTGGAAGTGGTGCTGGCCGACGGGCGCGTGCTCGAGACGCTCTCCACGCTGCGCAAGGACAACACCGGCTACGACCTCAAGGCGCTGTTCCTCGGTGCCGAGGGCACGCTCGGCATCATCACCGCGGCCAGTCTCAAGCTGTTCGCCAAGCCGCGTGCGCATGCCACCGCACTGGTGGCGGTGCCCGATGTGGCCGCGGCGCTGGCGCTGCTGGCCCGGCTGCGCGCCGCGAGCAGCGAGCGCGTCAGCTCCTTCGAACTCATCCCGCGCAGCGCGCTCGAGCTCGCCGCGCGCCACATCGAGGGTGTCAGCGATCCGCTGGCGCGCGCCTACCCGTGGTACGTGCTGTGCGAGCTGGCGGCCGCGCGCGCCGGGGAAGCGCTGGCGCCGCTGCTGGAGGAGACATTGGCCGCCGCGCTCGAATCCGGTGAGGCGCTCGATGGCGTGCTGGCCGCGAGCGAGCGCGAGCGGCAGGCGCTGTGGCGCATGCGCGAGCTGATCCCCGAGGCGCAGCGGCGCGAAGGCATCGGCCTCAAGCACGACATCGCGGTGCCGGTCGGGCGCCTGGCGGAGTTCGTCGCCCGCGCCGCGCCCTGGATCAGCGCGCACGTGCCGGACGGCCGGCTGGTCGCGTACGGGCACGCCGGCGATGGCAACCTGCACTTCAACATCAGCGCGCTGCCGGGTGCCGATGCGCCGCGCTTCCTCGCGCGCGCGGCCAGCGTGCGGCGCTTCGTCCACGACCTGGTGCACGAGTGCGGTGGCAGCTTCAGCGCCGAGCATGGCATCGGACAGCTGAAGGTGGAGGAGCTGGAACGCTACACTTCCGCGGTGGAACTGGAGCTGATGCGCGCGATCAAGCAGACACTCGATCCGTGCAACATCATGAACCCTGGCAAGGTGCTGGCCGTGCGGGGACGCACCTAGGTGCGCGCTCGAGAGCTTCCGGCGCTGATGCTGCTGGTGCTCGCGGCCGGGTGTACGCGGCACGTCCCACCTGCGGGCGCCCCTGCCACGGTGGCGATGGCCCCCGCCGCAGAGCAGCCGGGGACCGCGGTGGCCACGGCCGCGGAGGGGCCGCGGCTGGCGATGTCGCCGGATGGCGTGCACATCGAGTACCGCGTGCTCGGACAGGGCGAGCCGGCGGTGCTGCTGATCCACGGCTGGGCGGCGGATGCGAACTACTGGAGCGCGCAGCTCGCGCCGCTCGGCGCCCACTACACCGTGGTGCCGCTCAACCTCGCCGGCCACGGCGGTTCGGGGGCCAATCGCAGCGACTGGTCGATCGGCCGCTACGCCGCCGACGTGGCCGCGGTGGCGCAGCAGCTGCCGAACCAGCGCCTGGTCCTGGTCGGGCATGCCATGGGGGCCACGGTGGCCCTGGCAGCGGCACCGCTGATCGGCACACGGGTGCAGGGTATCGTCGCGGTGGAGGCGTTGCGCTCGGTGGGCGAGCCGCCGCTGGCGGCGCCCGAGATCGCGCGGCGCATGGCCGCCTTCCGCAGCGACTTCGTCGGGGCGACGCGCCGCCTGGTGATGGGGTCGCTGTTCCGCCGCGATGCTGACCACGTGCTGATGCAAAAGGTGGCCTACGACATGTCGCTCGAGCCCCCGCCGGTCGGCATCGCCTCGCTCGAGGCGCTGCTGTCCTTTGACTTCGCGCCGCTGCTGCCGCAGATCCGCGTGCCGGTGTACGTGATCAATTCCGACCTGGTGCCCACCGATGCGGCGCGCTTGCAGCGCTCACTCCCCGCGGCCTCGCTCCAGGTGCTCGCGCACAGCGATCATTTCCTGATGCTCGAGGATCCCTCGCGCTTCAATCCGCTGCTGCTCGGCGCCGTCGCGGCGCTGGCGGCTCACTGAGTCAGCTCGTCCGAATCCGGCGCCAGCGAGCCGCAGCGCACCTCGAGCCAGCCCAGCTGCAGGGCCACCTTCTGCGTGTCCATTTGCGACCAGGCACTGGCCAGGGGCTGCTCGTGTCCCTCCTCCTGCAGCAGCAGGATGAGCGCATCGCGATCGGGCGCGAACGGCCAGTCGCGCCCGTGCAGCGTCAGCTGGAAGGTGCGCCCGTCGGGGGTGCTGAAGTGCGCGTGCCCGCCGGCCTCGAACAGTTCCAGGTTTGCGAGCGGCCGCAGCTCGCGCGGCGCCCCGCTCGCCGACCATGAGACACGACAGGAGTACAGGCGCGCCTCGTTGGGCTCGAAGCGGTTGAAGCCGATGACCTCCTGCTGCAGCTGCCCGTCGATCTCGCGGAAGGCGCGGCTGCGGTACCAGTAGAGCTCCTCGCTGATCACCAGCTGGTAGTCAAGGTAACGCGGGCTGGCGGAGCTGGCGTCGCGGCACTGATCCCCGCGGGTGCCGCCGCGAAACTGCTCGGCCGCGCGCGTCAGGATGAAGTCGCAGCCCGGTGCGCTCGTCAGGTCGTTCCAGACCAGGGCGGCGGCGAGCTGCGGGCGGAAATTCAGGTGCGTCCAGTGCGCCGGCTGCGCGAAGCCGAACACCCGCACGTGCACCGCGTGCGGCTCCGCGCGCGCCGGCTCCAGTTGCAGCAGCAGCTGGCGGCGCGGATGCTCGGCCTCGTCCTCGAGAAACTCCTCGAGGTAGAGCACGTGCGCGCCGAGCCAGGGAACGTTCACGTGCGCCACCACGGTGCGCACGCGGCGCTCGCTCTGCTGCGGCCAGGCAATATCGCCCGGCTCGCTGCTCATCACCACCTGCTCGCTCGAGTCGCGCACGCCGGACCAGAGCCGCTCCAGGGCGGCGACCTCGCCACCCTCGCCTGCCTGCGCGGCCAGCAGCACTGCGAGCAGCATCGCAAGCAGCCCCCGCGCTCAGCGTTCCTTCACCAGCCGCACCAGCCCTTCCTGCGCGGCGCTCGCCACCAGGCGGCCGTCGCGGGCGAAGACGCTGGCGCGCGCGAAGCCGCGTGCCCCCGAGGCGCTCGGGCTCTCCATGGCGTACAGCAGCCACTCGTCCACGCGCAGCGGCCGGTGGAACCACATGGCGTGATCGATGCTCGCCATGACCAGGCTCGGGCGCAGGAACGAGGTGCCGTGCGGCAGCGTGGCGGTGTCGAGCAGGAAGAAATCCGACACGTAGGCCAGCAGCCGGCGGTGCAGCATCTCATCCTCGGGCAGGCGCGCCACCGCGCGGAACCACATCTGCCGCACCGGCTGCTCCGGGCGCGGCGCGCGGTAGTCGATCGGCTGCACCATGCGGAACTCGAACGGCCGCGGCTGGGCGAAGAAGCGCCGCAAGCGCTCGGGCAGGCGCGCCAGCACGTCCGGCGGCGGTCCGGTGTAGTCGCTGAGCGCCTCCGCAGCCGGCACGCGCGGCATCTCGACCTGGTGATCGAAACCCTCCTCAAAGACCTGGAAGGAGGCGGTCATGGTGAAGATCTGCTCGCCGTGCTGGATGGCGGCGACGCGCCGGTTGGAGAAGCTGTGGCCGTCGAGGCTGCGGTCGACCTGGTAGACGATCGGCGCGTTGCAGTCTCCGCGGCGCAGGAAGTAGGCGTGCAGCGAGTGCACCACGCGCGCCGCGTCCACGGTGCGGGCCGCGGCGCTCAGCGCCTGCCCGAGCACCTGGCCACCGAAGACCTGCGGCGCGCCGATGTCGCGGCTGGCACCGCGAAACAGGTTGACCTCGAGCGCCTCTAGCTCGAGTAACGCGAGCAGGTCCGCCAGGCGCTGGTCCATCGCGCGTCAGTCCGGCACCCCGAGGCGCTGGTGCATGACCGGGCTCGTGGTGGTGTACTGCAGGAACTGCTTCTTCTGCGGATACAGGTGGTGCTGGATAGCGAACGCCGCCAGCGCCGCCTCGTGGAAGCCCGACAGGATGAGCTTCTTCTTCCCCGGATAGGTGTTGATGTCCCCCACGGCGTAGACGCCGGGGAAGGAGGTCTGGAACTTTTCCGTGTCGACCTTGAGCGCGCGCTTCTCCAGCGCCAGTCCCCACTCGGCGATCGGCCCGAGCTTGGGATGCAAGCCGAAGAAGACCAGCAGCCGCTCGGCCGTCAGCGTCTCGATGCCGCCGCCGGCGAGCTTGATGTTGACCCCGCGCAGCGTGCCGGCCTCCTCGAGCAACCCGTGCGGCAGTCCCTCGAAGAGGCGCATGCGCCCGGCCGCCACCTGCTCGCGCATCTTGGCGACCGAGGCCGGCGCGGCCCGGAACTCGCTGCGGCGATGCACCAGGTCGACCGCCGCCGCGCGCTCGAGCAGCTCGAGCGTCCAGTCGAGTGCCGAGTCGCCGCCGCCGAAGATGACCAGGCGCTTGCCGGCGAGCTCGGCCGCGTTCTTGATGCGATACTGGATCGCGGTGCCCTCGAAGCGCTCGGCCCCCTCCACGCCGAGGCGGCGCGGCTGAAAGGAGCCAAGGCCCGCGGCCAGCACCACGGCGCCGGCGTCGAAGCGCCGGTCGGCGGCGGTGCGCAGGTGGA
Organism: Steroidobacteraceae bacterium; assembly: GCA_035501795.1. Classification (GTDB taxonomy): domain Bacteria; phylum Pseudomonadota; class Gammaproteobacteria; order Steroidobacterales; family Steroidobacteraceae; genus 13-2-20CM-66-19. The sequence continues at coordinate 48,451 of DATJVL010000014.1, read as the reverse complement.
AGCGCCCGTTCTCCCGGGGCGCGAACTCCACCACTTCCTGGCCGAGGTGAAACTCAGGCTTGAAGGGCTTGATCTGCTGCAGCAGGCGGTCGACCAGCTCCTGCGCGCCGCACACCGGCAGCGCCGGGATGTCGTAGATCGGCTTGTCCGGATAGAGCTCGGCGCACTGCCCCCCCGGGTGTGCCAGCGAATCGACCACGTGCGCGCTGATGCCGAGCAGCCCCAGCTCGAAGACCTGGAACAACCCGCAGGGGCCGGCGCCGATGATGACGACTTCGGTGGCTATGGGCGGCGCCGTGGCGCCAGTAGCGGACTGGGTCAAGACAGTGCTCTTTTTTCGGGGACGGCCGACTGGGCCGTGCGGCGCATTGTAGAGGGTCCGCCCAGGCGCCGCATGGCTCACCCGGCCCGGCAGGTGCGCGCGCGGCCGGGCGGGCCTTATAGTAGGCGCCCCTGCACCGCCTGAGCCGGTGCGTAGCGGCCGAGCGCCGCTGAGATGCAACTGCCAGCGCAACCGGCGCTGCCAAAGGAACCGCCTTGACCTCGAACGCCGAACTGCATGCCCGTCGCCAGCACGCCGTGCCACGCGGTGTCTCCAACTCGCTCATGGTGTACGCCGAGCGCGCCAGCAATGCCGAGATCTGGGACGTCGAGGGTCGCCGCTACATCGACTTTGCCAGCGGCATCTCGGTGCTGAACACCGGGCACGTGCATCCGCGCGTACAGGCGGCCATCGCACAGCAGCTGCAGAAGCTCACGCACACCTGCTTCCAGGTGACCCCGTACGAGAGCTACATCGCCCTCGCCGAGCAGCTGAATGCGCTCGCCCCGGGCGCAACGCCGAAGAAGACCATCTTCTTCACCACCGGCGCCGAGGCGGTGGAGAACGCCATCAAGATCGCCCGCTACCACACCAAGCGCTCGGCCATCATCGCCTTCTCCGGCGGCTTCCACGGCCGCACCCTCGGCTGCATCAGCCTCACCGGCAAGGTGCAGCCCTACAAGGCCGGCTTCGGGCCGATGCTGCCGGAGATCTACCACCTGCCCTTCCCGATGCCCTTCCACGGCGTCACGGTCGAGGATGCGCTCGGCGCGCTCGAGCAGCTGTTCAAGGCGGACGTGGATCCGGCGCGCGTCGCCGCGATCATAATCGAGCCGGTGCAGGGCGAAGGCGGTTTCTACGCCGCCCCGCCGGAGCTGCTGCGGCGCCTGCGGAGCCTGTGCGACAGCCACGGCATGCTGCTGATCGCGGATGAGATCCAGTCCGGCTTCGGCCGCACGGGGCGCATGTTCGCGATCGAACACTCCGGCATCGAGCCGGATCTGATCACGATCGCCAAGAGCGTCGCCGGCGGCGTGCCGCTCTCGGGCGTCATCGGCAAGGCGGAGATCATGGACGCGCCGGTGCCGGGCGGGCTCGGCGGCACCTACGCCGGCTCGCCGCTGGCATGCGCCGCGGGCCTCGCGGTGCTCGAGGTGATGAAGGAGGAGCAGCTGCTGAAGCGCTCCCAGGAGATCGGCCGCTTCATGACCGCGCGCCTCAAGGGCCTGCAGGTGCGCTTCCCCTGCATCGGTGAGGTGCGCGGCCTGGGGGCCATGGTGGCGATCGAGCTGGTGAAGAACATGCGCGCCGACGCCCCCGATGCCGAGCTCACCAAGGCACTCGTGCAGGCCGCCGGCCGCCACGGCCTGGTGATCCTCTCCTGCGGCATGTATGGCAACGTGATCCGCTTCCTCGCGCCGCTCACCATCAGCGAGGCGCTGCTCAAGGAAGGGTTCCATCTCTTCGAGCTGGCGCTCGAGGAGGTCGCGGGAGCGACGCTCAAGGCGCAGGCGACCGGCTGAGGCGCGGGCCGGCCTCTACGCGCGCCCGGCGTTCGCGTCCGTGGGCGTGTGGAAGTACTCGCTCTCGGAGGCGAGCTGCTCGATCAGGCGTTTCAGTTCCGCCATGCGCCCCTGCGCGGTGCTGATGGGCATGCAATCCTGGCAGCGCGGGTCGCCGCAGGGCTGGCGCGAGTAAAGCCAGTACTGGATCGCACCCGCGAGCAGGCCGTCCGCGATGTCCCACAGGTCCGCGTCCTTGTCCTTGTCGGCGATACGGTTGCCCAGGTCGACCGCCTTGGAAAAGGCCGCATCAAAGGTATCAGCCAGCTCGGTCATTGCTTTGCGCCGCCCCTCATCGAGGCGCCTAGTATAGGCCATCGTGCCCCCCTGACCGGTCCCTGGGACCGCTGACACGCGCCCGTGGCCCGGCAGCCGAGCGGCTGAACCGCGGTCTTCGCGGCATTTGTGCGATGCCGGCCTCGGAAGCCTCCCGGCCACGGCGCGCATGATTCCAAGACGATCCGCACTCAATGCGAGCTGCGTCGGTTTGGCCGCGACTTATGTCGCATGCAGACAAATGAACGACGACTCCGCACCCCCGGCGGGCAACAGCGGCGCCTCCGTGGCGCGGCGGCGGCGCGCACATTCTCCGCTGCTGGGCATTGCCTGGCGGCTGGGGCTCGGGCTCGCCGCGGTCGCGGCAGTCCTGGTCGCGGCCGAGGTCACCGCCACGCGCACCACCCGCGATGCCCTGGAGGCGGTGCGCGTGATGCAAAGCGAGCACGAGCCGCTCGCCAGCCGTGCCGATGCCGTGCTCGAGAAGCTGGTGGCCTACGACCGTGCCGTGGGCGTCTACCTGCAGGCCCAGACCCGGGCCGGCAGTGATCCGGCCGCGCTCACGCGCGCCGGCGATGCGCTGGAGAACGCGGTAGCGGCCTACTTCGCTAACCGGCCGCAAGCACTCAATGAGCCGACGCAGGCGCTGCGCACGCAGCTGAGCAGCCACATTGAGAGCGCTCGCCAGCTGGCCGCGCGCGCGGCGCAGCGCGCGCAATGGGCGGAAGCTCGCGAGGCCGCGCTCAACCACGTCTACCAGCTCATCGTGTCCGCCGGCGGCGCGGGCGTGGCCATCGACGGCACGCAGGTGTATGCGCGCCGCTCACTGTCGGAGCTCGAAACCGCCATCAACGCGGTGCGCGCCGGCCTCGCCAAGCCGGCCGTGCTGACGCGCCGCGAGCAGGACTTCAGTGCGCTCCTGGAGATAAACGCACCGGAGCTGGAGCTCTCTCCGGGGCGCGCCTGGCTGGCCCAGATGCGCAACGACTTTGCCGACAGCGTGCGCCTGCGCCAGCAGATCGCACGCTACGACGCGGAAGCCGAGCCCGCCTGGCATGCCCTGCTCGAGGAGAGCGCCGCGCTCACCGCCGCCATCCAGGAGCTGCTGCAGAAGCCGGCGCGCCGCGGGCTGGTGGGTGCCGCGCAGTATGCGGCCATCGCGGCCGAGGATGCCGAGCAGACCCTGCGCGACAGCGCGGTGACGGTACTCGGGCTGCTGCTGCTGGTCTCCGTGCTGCTCACCATCAGCATCAGCCTGCCGGTGCGGCGCCTCACCGCAGCCACGCGCCGCCTGGCCGCCGGCGACCGCAGCGCCCGCGCCCCCCGCGGCGGCTCGCGCGAGGTCGCCGAGCTGGCCGACTCCTTCAATACCATGGCCGACCGCATCGAGCGTGCCGAGTCCGAGCTGCGCGCCCACCAGGCGGAACTCGAGCGCCACGTGGCCGAGCGCACCCGCCAGCTGCATCACCTGGCCCATCACGATCCGCTGACGCAGCTGCCGAACCGGCGCACGATCACGGCGCGGCTCAACACCTCGCTCACCCGCACCGGCCGGCAGCGGCGCCTCGCGGTGCTGTTCGTGGACCTGGACAACTTCAAGTCCATCAACGACACGCTCGGCCACAGCTTCGGCGATCGCGTGCTGCAGCACATCGCCGGACGGCTGCGCAAGGCGACCCGCGGCGCCGCGCTGCTGGCACGCCTCGGCGGCGATGAGTTCACGGTGCTGCTCGAGAACATCGAGTCGACGGCGCAGATCGAGGAGCAGGCTGCCCGCATCGTCGCGGCCCTGCAGGAGCCGCTCAACATCGACGGCCGCGTGCTCACCAGCGGCGCCAGCGTCGGCGCCAGCCTCTATCCGGATCACGCCGCCGACGCCGAAGGCCTGCTGCGCGCCGCGGACGTGGCGCTGTTCCGCGCCAAGGAGCTCGGCCGCAACCGCTTCACGCTCTACAGCCCGGCGCTGTTCGATGCGGCCTCGCAGCGTTTCCGCCTCGAGCAGTCGTTGCGCCGCGCGGTGGAGCGCAACGAGCTGCTGCTCATGTACCAGCCGCAGGTCTCACTGCACACCTTCGAGGCGGTGACCCAGGAGGCGCTGCTGCGCTGGCGCAAGCCCGACGGCACCATCGCCACCGCCACGGAGTTCATCCAGGCGGCCGAGAAGACCGGCGTGATCCACGATTTGAGCGGCTGGATCCTGCACACCGCCGCCGCCGCGGCCGCCGCCTGGCGCGCGCAGGGCTGGCGCCGCGCCAGCATCGCCATCAACGTCTCGCCGCAGCAGTTCTTCGAGAGCGATTTTGTCGAGCACGTGGCGCGCACGCTCGAGGAGACCGGGCTGCCGCCGAGCGCGCTCGAGCTGGAGATCACCGAGACCGTCTTCCAGACCGGCTCGCACACCATCGAGTCGCTGCGGCGGCTGCGGGCACTGGGCGTGGCGCTGGCGCTGGATGACTTCGGCATCGGCTACTCCTCGCTGACCTCGCTCGAGAAGCTGCCGATCACGCGCGTCAAGCTGGACCGCCTGCTGATCGCCGGCGTCGACACCAATCCGCGCTCGGCGGCCATCGTGCGCTCGATCGTCGCGCTCTGTCACGGCCTGGGACTGCAGGTCGTGGCCGAGGGCGTGGAGCGCACCGCGCAGCTGGACTTCCTCGGCAGCTGCGGCCCGATCGGCGTGCAGGGTTTCCTGCTGGCCCATCCGGTCGAAGCCAGCGCCGCCGCGAGCGAGGCACAGGCGGCGAGCGAGCGCGCCCGGCTGGCGCTGCAGGCGCTGTCGCAGCAGTCAGGGCGCGACCCGACCGACTCGCTGGTGTTCGTGGGCGGCGCGACGCGCCGCCGCACCACCCCCTAAGAAGCCTCAGCGCGCGCCCGTAGCGGCGCGGCGGCGCGCGGCGAGGCCGCGGTCAGGCTGGTCGGTGAAGAAGCCATCGATGCCGGCGGCCAGATAGGCGCCGATCTCCCCTTCCAGGTCACCGAGCGCCGCCGGGTCCGCGCCGCGGCGGAATTCCCGTGGCAGGAACTGGTTCTCGGCACGGAAGGTCCAGGCGTGCACCTCGAGGCCGGCCGCGTGCGCGGCGCGGCAGAGCGCCGCGGGCGCGTCCAGGGTGTCATCGGCGCGGCGCGGGATGATGAGCTCCTTGGCCGGCCCGATGGCCTGCGCGTATTGCGCGATGCGCGCGAGGCCCGTCGGCGTCAGCATGTCAGCGTAGCTCACCGCCTTACCCGCCAGTGCCAGGTCGTAGGGGGCACCCTGCGCCTCGATCAGCTGCACGCGGCGCAGTGCCGTCTGCCCGGCGAGCGCCACGAGGTTCCCCACCTCGAAGGACTGCAGCCACACCGGCGCCTGCGCGTCCTCATAGCCAAAGCGTGCCAGCGTCGCCACGAGCGGCGCCTCGAGCGGCAGGCCACGCGCGGCGAAGTAGGACGGATGCTTGGTCTCCGGGTAGATGCCGATGCGCGCCGGCGCGCCGAGCCCCAGCTGCGCGGCACGGCGCGCGCGCTGCGCCTCGGCCGCCTGCACCAGGGTGAGGATTTCCTCCAGCGTCGGGATCTCGAACTGACCGTCGAAGCGGGTGTTGGCCGGGCGCAGTGCCGGGATGCGCTCGCGCGCGCGCAGGCTCTTCAGCTCCTGCAGGGTGAAGTCCTCGGTGAACCAGCCCTCGAGCTCGACCCCGTCGATGTGGCGGCGCGTGCGGCGCGCGGCGAAGCGCGCGTGCGCGGCCACGTCGGTGGAGGCGGAGATCTCGTTCTCGTGGCGCGCCACCAGCACCCCGTCGCGCGTCGCGACCAGGTCCGGTTCGATGAAGTCGGCGCCCTGCTGCAGGGCGATGAAGTAGGCCGCGAGCGTGTGCTCGGGCACGTAGCCGCTCGCGCCGCGGTGGCCAATGATGATGGCAGCGCTCATGGTGGCGATACCAGCATACCGGCAGGGGGCTTGCTAGACTTTCGCGGTGCTGCTGACGGAACGCGACATCTACCATTTCCGCGAAGGCAGCTACGTGCGCGCGTGGGAGAAGCTCGGGGCGCACGCCGCGCCCGGCGGCACGCACTTTGCCGTGTGGGCGCCCAACGCCAGTGCGGTCTCGGTGGTCGGCGACTTCAACGGCTGGCGGCCCGGCGAGCAGCCGCTCGCGCCGCGTGCGGACTCCTCCGGCATCTGGGAGGGGCAGCTTGCCGGGATCGGACCGGGCACGCTGTACAAGTACCACCTCACCCACCGCACCGGCACCGCCGAGAAGGCCGATCCGTACGCCTTCTGCAGCGAGGAGCCGCCGCGCACCGCCTCGCGCGTCTGGGACCTCGGCTATGCCTGGCAGGATGCGGCCTGGCAACGCCAGCGAGCGAGCGCCAATGCACTGAGCGCCCCCTGGTCGATCTACGAGCTGCACCTGGGCTCGTGGCGGCGCGTGCCCGAGGCGGGCAACCGCTACCTCAGCTACCGCGAGCTGGCGCCGGCGCTCGCCGACTACGTCACCGAACTCGGCTTCACGCACGTCGAGCTGCTGCCGCTGATGGAGCACCCCTTCTACGGCTCGTGGGGCTACCAGGTCACCGGCTACTTCGCCCCGAGCGCCCGTTTCGGCACGCCGCAGGATCTGATGTACCTCATCGATTACCTGCACGATCGCAACATCGGCGTGATCCTCGACTGGGTGCCCTCGCACTTCCCCGCCGACGCCCACGGCCTGGCCTACTTCGACGGCACGCACCTTTACGAGCATGCTGACCCGCGCCAGGGCTTCCATCCGGAGTGGAACAGCTCGATCTTCAACTACGGCCGCGCTGAGGTGCGCAACTTCCTCGCCAGCAGCGCACTGTTCTGGCTCGAGGTCTACCACGCGGACGCGCTCCGCGTGGATGCGGTCGCGTCCATGCTGTACCTCGACTACGGGCGGCGCGCCGGCGAGTGGATTCCCAACCGCTTCGGTGGCCACGAGAACCTCGAGGCCGTGGAGTTCCTCAAGCAGCTGAACCTCGCGGTGTACCGCGATCAGCCCGGCACCCAGACCATCGCCGAGGAGTCGACCGCCTGGCCACTGGTGTCGCGCCCGACCTACCTCGGTGGCCTGGGGTTCGGGCTGAAGTGGAACATGGGCTGGATGCACGACACCCTGGCTTACTTCCGCCAGGACCCGTTGCACCGCAAGTACCACCACAGCCGCCTCACCTTCAGCATCTGGTACGCGTTCAGCGAGAACTTCGTCCTGCCGCTCTCGCACGACGAGGTGGTGCACGGCAAGGGCTCGCTCCTCGGCAAGATGCCGGGCGATGAGTGGCAGCAGTTCGCCAGCCTGCGCCTCCTGTATGGCTACATGTGGAGCCACCCCGGCAAGAAGCTGCTGTTCATGGGCGGGGAGTTCGGCCAGCGACGCGAGTGGCAGCACGAGGCGAGCCTCGAGTGGCACGTGCTGCAGTACCCGCTGCACGCCGGCGTACAGCGCTGGGTGCGGGACCTGAACCGCCTGTACCGCGCCAGCCCCGCCCTGCACGAGCTCGACTTCAGCGAGGCGGGCTTTCAGTGGGTGGACTGCGATGACGCTGACGTCAGCGTGATCGCGTTCCTGCGCCGCAGCCTGAGCGGAGCGCTGGTGCTGGTGGTGTGCAACTTCACCCCGGTACCGCGCATGAGCTACCGGCTGGGCGTGCCGCGCGCGGGACGCTGGGATGAGCGACTCAACAGCGACGCCGCCGACTACGGCGGCAGCGGCCAGGGCAACCTCGGCGCACTGGACACGGAGCCGTTCCCCGCGCACGGGCAGGCGCAGTCGCTCAACCTGCGGCTGCCGCCGCTGGCGGTCGTGCTGCTCACGCCCGCGGTCTGAGGCGCTCCCGCCGCTGGCGCCCGGGTGGCGCGCGCGCGAGAATCCTTGAACCATGAGAACCGTATCCGTGCCGCGCGCCGCGGCCCGCCTTCTCGCCGCCGCCATGCTCGCGCTGCTGGCCGCCTGCAGCAGCACCGTGCCGCGCCACGAGAGCGATGCGCAGCAGCGCGCGCGCTACGCCGCCTACGCCGGCGAGCCACAGGACAGCTTCACCTGGCTCGGGAGTTACTACAGCTGGGATGCGCTCGGCGACAACCACCTGGTGCTGTTCACGACCCCGAACGATGCCTACCTGATCACGGTGCAGCCGCCATGCACGGACCTGAACTTTGCGCAGGCGATCGGACTCACCGCGACCGCCAGCACGGTGCACGCGCGGCTGGACTCGGTGATCGTCAAGGGCTGGCGCTGCCCGATCAACGAGATCCGCAAGCTCGACTACACCAAGCTGCGGGCCGACATGCGCGCGGAGGCGGACAAGGGCGGCAGCTGAGGTCGCCTTCAGCGGTAGCCGCGCGCCTGCAGCGTGAACAGGTGCGCGTAGCGGCCGTTGGCGCGCATCAGCTCCTCGTGGCTGCCGCGCTCGACGACGTGGCCGGCATTGAGCACCAGGATCTGGTCCGCCATGCGCACCGTGGAGAAGCGGTGCGAGATCAGGATCGTGATGCGCTCGCGTGCGAGCTGACGGAAGTGCTCGAATACCTCCGCCTCGGCCTGGGCATCCATGGCGGCGGTGGGCTCATCGAGCACCAGGATGTCGGCGCGGCTGCGCATGAAGGCGCGCGACAGCGCGACCTTCTGCCACTGGCCACCGGAGAGCTCGCGGCCGTCCTTAAACCACTTGCCGAGCTGGGTCTGATAGCCCTGCGGCAGCGTCTCGATGAAGGCGCTGGCGCGCCCCTTGCTGGCGGCGTCGCGCCAGCGCTGCTCATCCTCGAAGTAACGCTCGTCACCGGCGCCGACGTTCTCCCCCACCAGCATCTGGTAGCGGGCGAAGTCCTGGAAGATGACACCGATGCGCTCGCGCAGCGCGCGTTCGTCCCACTCCTGCAGGTCGCGGCCATCGAGCAGGATGCGGCCGGCGCCGGGGGCATACAGGCGCGTCAGCAGCTTGATGAGCGTGGTCTTGCCCGAGCCGTTCTCGCCCACGAGCGCCAGGCTGGTGCCGGGCTTGAGGTGCAGCGTGATGTGCTCGAGCGCCGGCGCCTCGGCGCCCGGGTAGGTGAAGCTCACGTCCTCGAAGCGCACGCCATCCTGCGGCTGCGGGCCGCGCAGCGCGGTGCCGGCGGGCGCGGCCACCTCGGTTTCCAGGTACTCGTACAGGGTGGACAGGTAAAGGTTGTCCTCGTACATGCCGCCGATCGCCCCCAGCATCGCCGAGACCGCCGCCTGCCCCTGGCGAAAGAGCGCCACGTACATGGTCATCTGCCCGAGCGTGACCAGCTGGCGCACCGCGCTCACCGCGATCCAGGCGTAGGCGCCGTAGAGCGCGGCGCTGCCGATCAGTCCGAGGCCGAAGCCCCACAGGTCGCGGCGGATCGTGAGCGCGCGGTCCTCGCGGTACAGCCGCCGGAAGATCTCCCGGTAACGCTCCAGCAGCCGCGCGCCGAGCCCGAACAGCTTCACTTCCTTGGCGTGATCCTCGCGCGCCAGCACCGTCTCCAGGTAGATCTGCATGCGCGTCTCGGGCGAGCGCCAGCGAAACAGGCGAAACGCGTCGCCGGAGAACTTGGCCTCCGCGATGAAGGCCGGCAGGCCTGCGAGCAGCAGCACCGCCACCGCCCAGGGCGAGAAGCGCGCCAGCAGCGTGCCATAGCTCACCAGCGAGACGGCGTTCTGCACCAGGTAGAAGGTGCGCATCACCAGGCTCAGCGGGCGGGTGGAGGCCTCGCGGCGGGCGCGGGTCAGCTTGTCGTAGAACTCCGAGTCCTCGAAATGCTGCAGCTCGAGCGTCAGCGCCTTCTCGAGGATCATGACGTTGACACGCTGGCCCAGCTGGGCGCGCAGCAGCGACTGGCACAGCTGGATGGCGCGCTGCGCCGCGGAGATGGCGGCGACCAGCAGTCCCTCGAGCAGCACCAGGCCGAGCACGTGCCGCGCGCCAAGTCCGCCGCGCACCGCCGCCACCACCGCATCGACGATGAGCGCGCCGACGTAGGCCACCCCGGCGGGCAGCACGCCGGCGAGCAGCGTGACGGCCGCCAGCGTCAGGGTGAGGGCGCGGTTGGTGCTCCACACCAGCTGCAGGGCGCGGTGGCTGTAGCGGAACACGCCGAAGAAGCCGCGCAGCGAAGTCGGGTCCTGCGCCGGGCGGAACAGCGGCGCCGCCTGGCGCGGCGGATGTGCGGCGGAGGCCACTAGCCCTCTCCGGCCACGCTCGGGGGCTCGGTGCGCGTGATGAGGCGTGAACCGCGGCGGAAAAAGGCGTAGCTGTAGATCCAGGACAACAGCACCGCGAGACGGTTACGGAAGCCGATGAGTACCGTGATGTGCAACGCCATCCAGGCCAGCCACGCCGCCAGTCCGCCGAAATGCAGCCGGCCGATCTCGGCCACGGCACGCGACTTGCCCACGGTCGCCATCGAGCCGTAGTCGCGGTAGCGAAACGGCGCCGGGGTCTCGGTCCGGCCGCGCACGCGCGCATCGATCAGCCGCGCCACATAGCGGCCCATCTGCAGCGCCCCCTGCGACACCCCCGGCACGAGGCGTCCGCGGGCATCGCTCAGGTGGGCGGCATCGCCGATGACGAACACCTCCGGATGCCCCGGGAGCGAGCAGTCGGGCGCCACGGCGATGCGTCCGCCGGGGCCGCGCGCCCCCTGCAGGCTCTGCATGAGCGGCGCGGCGCGCACGCCGGCCGCCCAGATGACATTGTGGCTGCGGATCTGCTCGCTGCCGACCGCGACGCCGTCGGCGCGCACCTGGGTCACCGGCGTGCCGAGGCGCACCTCGACGCCGAGTGCCTGCAGCTGCTGCAGCGCGCATGCCGAGGAGTCCGGGTGCAGCGCGGGCAGCAGCCGCGGGCCCGCCTCGATGAGCAGCACCTGTGCGCGGCGCGTGTCGGCGACGCGGAAGTCGCGCGGGATCACGTCCACCGCGAGCTCCTTGATCGCCCCGGCCAGCTCAACCCCGGTGGGTCCACCGCCGATGATCACGAAGGTAAGCAGCGCGGCGCGCTCGCCCGCGTCGGGCTCGATCTCAGCGCGCTCGAAGGAGCGCAGCAGGCGCGAGCGGATGAAGGTCGCCTCCTCCACGTCCTTCATCCCGGGCGCGAGCCGGCTCCAGTCGGCATGGCCGAAGTAGTTGTCGACCGCGCCCGGGGCGAGCACCAGATAGTCATACGGGACCGTGCGTCCGCAGGCCGTGAGCACGCGCCGCTCGAGGTCGACGTGCGTCACCTCGCCCAGCATCACGCGCGCGTTCGGCTGCGCACGCAGGATGGTGCGGATCGGCTGGGCAATGTCCGCGGGCGCGAGCGCCGCCGAAGCGACCTGGTAAAGCAGCGGCTGGAACAGGTGGTAGTTGTTGCGGTCGATGACCAGCACGTCGGCCGGCGTATGCCGCAACGCCTTGGCGGCAAACAGGCCGCCGAAGCCGCAGCCCACGATGACGATCTGCGCGCGCTGCGCCAAGTTCATGCCCCGCGAATGGCCGGAAGATACACCCCGGATCTGGGGATGATTAGCAGTTATTCCAGTGCCGATCTATCGGTGCGGCTGAGCAGGTTGTCGACCCAGGCCTCGCACAGCGCCACCGCTTCCGCGGGGCGGAAGTGGCCTGGTTCCAGGCAGTATTCGAGCCACAGGCCATCCAGCAGCGCGTTGAGGCCGATGGCCGGCAGGCGCAGCTCGAGGCGCGCCCCCGGGCGCTCCTGCTTCATGAGCTCGCCCAGCATGCCGCGCAGCAGCTGCACGTACTCCTGCAGGTTGTCCCGATGCACGCGCTGGATGTGGCGCGAGTGCCGGTACATGCCCCAGAACACCACCCACACCGCCAGCACGTCCTGGTCGAGGTTGGGGGGCGAGAAGTGCGCCTGGAAGAAGGCGTGCAGGCGCGCGCGCGGGTCATCGCCCGGGGCGCGCTCGACCGCGCTCCGGAACACCGCCATCAGCTCGCCGTTGAAATGGCGGTAGGCGGCCGCGATCAGCTCGTCCTTGTTGGGGAAGTGGTGATTGATGAGCCCCACCGAGACGCCGGCCTGGGCGCTGATGGTGCGGATCGAGAGGCCCTCGTGGCCGAAGCGCTTCAGGCACTCGATGGTGGCGGCGATCAGCGCGCGGCGCCGCTGCTCGGGCAGCTGACGCACGAAGCGCGGCTTGTTCGCGCCCGCCGTCCTGGCGAGCGCCCTCAGCGGCATGCGTACTCTCGGCTGGCGCGCGGCACGGCCGCTATCATGCCATTCGCCGCAGGCGCCCGCGGCGAAAGTCACTGATGAGTTCGCGCGCCGCGTTGTGCCCCGGCGCCCCGGTCACGCCACCGCCCGGGTGCGTGCCGGCACCGCACATGTACAGGCCCTCCAGCGGGCCGCGGTAGTTGCCGTAGCCGAGCATGGGACGGGCGGAGAACAACTGATCGAGGCTCAGGTTGCCGTGCATGATGTCGCCGCCGATGAGCCCGAAGGTGCGCTCCAGGTCGAGCGGGCTCATGATCTGGCGCCCGAGCACGGCCGCCTTGAAGTTCGGCGCGTGGGCGTTGACGGTGTCGATCATGAGGTCGGCCACCTGCTCGCGATGCTGGTCCCAGGAGGCGCCGTTGGGCAGCTGCGGGGCGACGTGCTGGCAGAACAGGCTGGCGACGTGCTGGCCCGGCGGGGCGAGCGTGTCATCGAGGGTCGAGGGAATCACCAGCTCCACGATCGGCTGGCGCGACCAACCGTGCTGGCGCGCATCGAAATAAGCGCGCTCCATGTAGGCGAGCGTGGGTGCAATGATGATGCCGGCGGTGTGGTGATCGCCGGCGCTCTTGCCGGGCAGGCAGCTGAAGTCCGGCAGCTCGCTGAGCGCGACGTTCATGCGGAAGGTGCCCGAGCCGCAGCGGTAGTGGCTCATGTGCTCGCGGAACTCCGCCGGCAGCGCGCCCGGGGCGATCAGGTCCAGGTACAGCAGGCGCGGGTTGAGGTTGGAAACCACGGCTGCGGCGCGCAGCTCGTCACCCCCCAGGGTGACGACGCCCACCGCGCGACCACCCTCGACCAGCACCTCGCGCACTGCGCTGTCGGTGCGGATCTCGACCCCGCGCGCCGCCGCCGCGCGCGCCATGGCCTGCGTGATGGCACCCATGCCACCGATCGCGTGGCCCCAGGCGCCGCGCTTGCCGTTGACCTCGCCAAACACGTGGTGCAGCAGCACGTAGGCCGAACCGGCGGAATACGGACTCGCGTAGTTGCCGACGATGCCGTCGAAGCCGTACACCGCCTTGATGGGATCGCTCTCGAAGAACTGGTCGAGATAGTCGCCGGCCGACATCGAGAACAGCGCCAGCAGCTCGCGGCGCTGGTTCATGTCCAGCCGGCGCAGCCGCCCGCCGAGCTGGGCCGCGCGCACCAGCTCCGGCAGGGCCGCGCGCCAGCTGCCCTCGAGCGCATTGGGCGGCGTCATGAGCACCAGGTCGCGCAGCACGTCGGCGATCGCCTCCAGGCGCTCGCCGTACTCGTTCAGGCGCGCCGCGTCGCGGGCGGAGAAGCGCGCCACCTCGGCGGCGGTGCGGCTGCCGCCGGAAAGCAGATAGCGCCCGTCGGCGGTGGGCAGGAAATTGGCCGCGCGTCGCTCGACCACCTTGAGCCCGTGCGCGGGCAGGTCCAGGTCGCGGATCACCTTCGGGTTCAGGAGCGAGACGGTGTAGGAGGCGACGGAGTTGCGAAACCCCGGGTGAAATTCCTCGGTGACCGCCGCGCCGCCCACGACGTGGCGCCGCTCGAGCACGGTCACCTTGAGGCCTGCGGCGGCCAGGTAGGCCGCACACACCAGTCCGTTGTGGCCGCCGCCGATGATCAGGACGTCGCGGCGCGCGTCCTCAGCCATGGCTCCAGCCTCGCGGCGGGGCCTGCGGCAGGCGGCTCTCCGGGATCAGCTCGCGCATGCGGCGGGCGAAGCTGCGCAGGCACACCTCCCCGTCCGCGAGCGGCCCGGAGGAGTAGCTGCTCGAGGCCATGCCGGCCTGCACGCGCTCGATGAGCGTCTTGTCCTCGAGGCTGACGCTGCGGTTGACGCGCCAGTTGAGGTAGCGCGCGGCGCGCATCTCGCGGCTGCTGTCCGGGTGCACGTAGGCCGCCTCGCGGATCAGTGTCTCGCTCGGCGACAGCGGCAGGAACTGCATGAAGTCGATCTGGTCCGGGTAGATGTCGAAGGCGAAGTTGGGCCAGAACTTGAAGTACAGCCACAGGCGCTGCCGCTCCGGCGGCAGGTGTGGCACGGCCGGCAGGAACTTCTGGTAGGCACGCTCGGACCAGTTGGCGGAGGGCGTCTCGCGCAGCGTGCCCCACATCTTGTCGACCCACGGACGCGCCTCGATGCCGTAGCCGCGCCCGAACAGGCGCGTCAGCCCCGGGTGCGCGACGTTGATGTGCAGGCCATCGGAGAAGTTGTCGGCGACGTTCTTCCAGTTGACGCGCCGCGGGCGCAGCGACACGCGCCCGCCGGCGGGCATCAGCTCCTCGAAGCGGTACGGCAGCATCTCGTGCAGGTACGGGGCGGCCATGTCGCGCACGCTCGGCAGCCCCGGGGCGAAGCGCACGAACACGAACCCGAGGAACACCTCGTGCTCGAGCGTTACCAGCCCATGGCGCGCGGTGTCCAGGCCCTTGAAGCTGTCGCGGTTGGGTACGCCGACCAGCCGGCCGTCGAGGGCGTAGGTCCAGGCGTGATACGGGCAGGTGATGCGCTTGCCGCAGTGGCCCTTGATGCCATCGAGCAGGCGCGCCGCACGGTGACGGCACACGTTGTGAAAGGCGCGCACGCCCAGCTCCTCGGTGCGCACCACGACCACGGACTCGCCGAGGAACTGGAAGGTGTGAAAGTCCCCCGGCTTGGGAATGTCGCTGAGGTGACAGACCGCCTGCCACGCCTGGCGGAAGATTGCCTGCTGCTCGCGCTCGAAGAACTCCGGGTCGTGGTAGATCCAGCCGGGCAGACTGAGGTTGTCCTGATCGGCCAGGGGGGCACTTTCGAGGCGGTGCAGCTGCGCGGTTTTCATGGGCCTGACTGTTAACTCCTTGTTGAACGATCGTACAACAAGAACCCCCGCCGGGCAACCGGATGCCCGCTCGCCGGCCGCCCTGCCGCGGGCGATTGTGTTGCAGAATTGCGCTGCATCACAGTCGCGTGTGCCAAGGAACACAGAAGCCGCCATGCCCGAAACGACCGATATCGCACATCTGATCCAGTCCTCGGTTGCGCCGGTGTTCCTGCTCACCGGCGTGGCCGCCACCCTCGGGGTCCTCACCAACCGTCTGGCCCGCATCGTGGATCGCGCGCGCACGCTCGAGGCGCGCCTCGAGAACCTGCCCGGCAAGGCTGCCGAGCTGCACGCGGACCTGCTGGTGCTGGCGCGCCGCGCGCGTTACGTCAACATCGCCATCTCGCTGTGCGCGATCGCCGCGGTGCTGGTGGCCGCGGTCGTCGTGGCGCTGTTCGCCAACGCCTTCTTCGGCCTCGGCATCGCCGGGGTCATCGCCTCGCTGTTCGTCGGCTCGCTGCTGTTCCTCAGTGCCGCCTTCATCACCTTTTTCATCGAGGTGCGCCACGCGACCGCGGCGCTGCGCATCGGCGCGCCGCGCGCGTAGCAGTCCCCGAAAAACAGGCACTTCCGCGGCGGATCTGCTACCCTGCGCACCCTTTTTTGGACACCCCCGGCCGCCGGCAGCGGGCGCGACCCGCCATAGGGAAGCTTGCCGTGCGCGCCGCGGTCCGACCATGAACCGCCCCATCCGCAACATCGCCATCATCGCCCACGTCGACCACGGCAAGACGACGCTGGTCGATTGCCTGCTCAAGCAGTCGGGCACCTTCGCCGCGCACGAGCGGCTCGGCGAGCGGATCATGGATTCCAACGACATCGAGCGTGAGCGCGGCATCACGATCCTCGCCAAGAACTGCGCCATCGAATACGGCGGCACGCGCATCAACATCGTCGACACCCCCGGGCATGCCGACTTCGGCGGCGAGGTCGAACGCGTGCTCTCGATGGTCGATGGCGTGCTGCTGCTGGTGGATGCGGTCGAGGGCCCGATGCCACAGACGCGCTTCGTGACACGCAAGGCGCTCGCGCTCGGCCTCAAGGCGATCGTGGTGGTGAACAAGATCGACCGCCCGGGCAGCCGCGCACCCTGGGTGATCGACCAGACCTTCGACCTGTTCGACAAGCTCGGCGCGAGCGATGCCCAGCTGGACTTCCCCGTCATCTACGCCTCGGCCCTGCAGGGCTGGGCGAGCACCGACTACACCGAGCGGCGCCCGGACATGACGGCGCTGTTCGAGGCGATCCTCACCCATGTGCCGGCGCCGGCCGCGCGGGCCGAGGAGCCGCTGCAGCTGCAGATCTCCACCCTCGACTACAACTCCTACGTCGGCCGCATCGGCATCGGGCGCATCCGCCGCGGTGTGGTGCGCGCCGGCGCCCCGGTGGCGCTGCGCTACGGCGCGGAGGAGCGCGGCAGCGCCCGCATCTCGCAGGTGCTGAGCTTCCAGGGACTGCAGCGGGTGCCGGTGGAATCCGCCAGCGCCGGCGACATCGTCGCGGTCACCGGCATCGAGGAGGTCAACATCGGCCTCACCCTGTGCGACCCGGAGCACCCCGAGGGACTCGCGCCCATCAGCATCGATGAGCCGACGCTGGCCATGAACTTCCAAGTCAACACCTCGCCCTTCGCCGGGCGCGAGGGCAAGTTCGTCACCAGCCGCCAGCTGCGCGAGCGGCTGTACCGCGAGCTGCAGAGCAACGTCGCGCTGCGCGTCGAGGACACCGACGAGGCGGACGTGCTGCGGGTGTGCGGCCGCGGCGAGCTGCACCTGACCATCCTCATCGAGAACATGCGCCGCGAGGGCTACGAGCTCGCGGTGTCGCGGCCGCAGGTGCTGACCCGGGTGGTGAACGGCGAGGTGCACGAGCCCTTCGAGGCGCTGACGGTGGACATTGAGGAAGATCACCAGGGCACGGTGATGGAGGCGCTCGGCGGGCGGCGTGCCGAGCTGGCCGACATGAGCATGGACGGCAACGGGCGCGTGCGCCTGGAGTATCGCGTGCCGGCACGTGGCCTGATCGGCTTCCAGGGCGAGTTCCTGACGCTGACGCGCGGCACCGGCCTCATGAGCCACGTGTTCGACGGCTTCGCCCCGGTCAAGGGCGAGATCCCCGACCGGCACAACGGCGTGCTGGTGAGCAACGAGACCGGCGAGGCGGTGGCCTACGCGCTGTTCAACCTGCAGGAGCGCGGCCGGCTGTTCGTCAGCCCCGGCGAGAAGCTCTACGAGGGCATGATCATCGGCATCCACAGCCGCGACAACGACCTGGTGGTGAATCCGATCCGCACCAAGAAGCTCACCAACATCCGCGCCGCCGGCAAGGACGACGCTATCCTGCTGACCCCGCCGATCCCCCTCACCCTCGAGTACGCGGTCGAGTTCATCGCCGAGGACGAGCTGGTGGAGGTGACGCCGGCCTCGATCCGCATCCGCAAGCGTTTCCTCAAGGACACCGACCGCAAGCGCGCCGCGCGCGCCGACGCCGCCCTAAGCGCCTGAGTCCATCCCGCTAGGGCTCGTACTTGGCGCTCATGTCGATGAAGCGCAGGAACTCGGCGCGTGTGCGGGCATCGCTTCTGAACACCCCGGTCATGCGGCTCGTGACCATGGAGACGTTGCGCTTGTGCACGCCGCGGGTCGTCATGCACTGGTGCACCGCCGCCACCACCACCCCCACGCCGCGCGGCCGCAGCACCTCGGTGATGCAGTTGGCGATCTGCGCCGTGAGTTTCTCCTGCACCTGGAAGCGCCGTGCGTAACCATCCACCACGCGCGCCAGCTTGCTGATGCCCACCACCTTGCTGTCGGGCAGGTAGCCGACGTGCACGCGGCCGATGATCGGCGCCATGTGGTGCTCGCAATGCGACTCGAAGGAGACGTCACGCAGCACGATCAGCTCATCGTAGCCGCCGACTTCCTCGAAGGTGCGCCGCAGGTAGGCGGCCGGATCGATCTCGTAACCCGAGAACCAGTCGCGATACGCGTCGACCACGCGCTGCGGGGTGTCCCTGAGGCCCTCGCGCCGCGGGTCATCGCCCGCCCAGCGCAACAGCGTGCGCACCGCGTTCTCCGCGGCGCGCCGCGATACCTTGGTCCGAGCGCTCGCCATCGTAGCCTCCCGCCGACGCGAGCGTCTTGCGCCCTGGCCGCGTGTTGATCGGGTCTTGAGGGAGTTTAGCGTGGCCGTGGCGCGCGCGGGCGCTTCACACGAACCAGTGCCACAGCGCGAGGTTCAGCAGCAGGCTGCAGACCCCGACGAGGCTCGCGATCGCAAGTCCGGCCGCCAGCGGCCGCCAGCCGATGCGCCACATGTCCCGGAACGAGACTGACAGCCCGACGGCCGTCATGCCGCAGGTGAGAAACAGGTCCGAGCCCTGGTAGCCGGTGTTGATCAGCGCCTGCCAGTCCGCCCTGCCGCCGAGCAAGGCATCGCCGGCCGTGCGCACCAGGATGAAGGCGATGAAACCGAGCACGAAGACCGGCACCAGCGGCAGGCCGCTGCGGCCGGACACGCGCTCCCGGGGCTGGCGACCCGCCTGCGCATCCTGCCGCTGCATCAACCAGGCGGCGAGCGGGATCAGCACCGCGATGGAGAGGTTGCGCAACAGCTTCGCGACGCTAGCGGCCGCGAGTGCCTGCGGTGCGCCGGACTGCTGTGAGTAGATGAGCGCCGCGCCCATCACCTGCGAGGTGTCATGGATGGCGGTGCCGAGGAAGATGCCGGCATGCAGCGGCGAGGCTGCAAAGAAGTGTCCCGCGAGCCAGGGGTAGGCGAGCATCGCGATGCAACCGAACAGCACCACACAGGTGACGGCGAAGGCGGTCTCGGCGTGGCGCGCCCGGATCACGGGCGACAGCGCCACGACCGCGGTGCAGCCGCACACCGCGGTGCCGAGCGCCAGCAGATACCCGAGCCGGCGCGGTACGCCGATGGTGCGCGCCACCGCCCAGCCGCCGAGCAGCGCCACCGCCAAACACAGGAGTGCCACCGGCAGCGCGCTCGCGGCGATCGCCGTCGCCCCGGCGAGCGTCAGCCGCAGTCCCACCAGCGCGATGCCAACACGCAGCAGCCGGTGCATGGTCCAGTTGAGGCCCGCCGTCGCCCAGGCCGGGACCCCGACGCTGTTGCGCCAGAGCATGCCGAGCACGACCGCGCACATGACGGGACTCAGGGGAAACTTCGGCAGGCCCGCGGAACCGGCGGCCAGCTGCTGCGCGAGCGCGCGCGCCGCGAGCGCCAGCACCATCGCGATGCAGATGCCAGGCAGCGCCTGGCGCGCCCAGAGCAGACCGGGGGTGAGCGTGCGCTGCAGCGCGCGCACGTTTACGACGGCAGCCGTGCGCCGTGCACGGGCGCGGGACGCGCGACGCGCCGGTTGACCACCATGCGTTCGTGCAACTCGCTGATCGCGCGGCTGCCGGTGCGCTGGAACAGGAACGGCAGCAGTCCGTGCAGCAGGCAGGCGAGTCCGGCGAAGATCATCCGCAGGCCGAAGGCCGTCGCGCGCCCGAGGTGCTCGAGGTAGCTCTCGCCCACGGAGGCCGGATGGTCCGTGAAGGTTCGTAATATGCTCATAACTAAAAATGCTAAGCCCGGTGCCCCGGTACGCGGTTGCTTATTTGAGGGGGTAATCGGGCCGTTGCGCAACAAAGTTGCGTAGCGGTTGCATTTATGGAAACAATGTTCCATGGATAAGCTCGATGCGAAGATCCTGGACCTGCTGCAGAGCAACGCGGACCTGACGGCGGCGGAGATCGCCGACCGGATCGGGCTCTCCAAGGCACCCTGCTGGCGGCGCATTCAGAAACTTCAGGCCGACGGGGTCATCCGCCGGCGCGTCGTGCTCTTGGATGCGCACGCGCTGAATGTGGGCACGACGGTGTTCGTGACCCTGAAGACCGGCAATCACAGCGAGGCCTGGTTCCAGCGCTTCGTGCGCGCGGTGCGCGACATCCCGGAGGTGACCGAGATCCATCGCATGAGCGGGGACGTCGACTACCTGATCCGCATCGTCGTGCCGGACATCGACACTTACGACGTGGTGTACAAACGGCTGATCGCAGCGGTGGAGTTCCAGGATGTCAGCGCGAGCTTTGCGCTCGAGACGATCAAGTCCACCACCGCGTTGCCGCTCTCCTACGTCAAGCTCGAATCCTGAAACGCCCTACTCGCTCACCACCGGCGCCGACATGAAGTGAAACGGCGGCCGCGCCAGCCAGATGGTGGAGGTGACGGCCACGATCGCGAGCGCGGCCATCCAGAAGACATCATCCGCCGCCATCACGAAGGCCTGGTTGTTGAGGGCCGCCTCGATGACGCCGTAGGCCTGCGGCCTGCCGAGCCCCTCATGCGTGAGCAGGCCGAAGACGCCACTGCGCTGCGGGTCATACACCGTGATGGCCTCGGCGAGGCGCGTGTGGTGC
Source organism: Steroidobacteraceae bacterium (assembly GCA_035501795.1). GTDB lineage: Bacteria > Pseudomonadota > Gammaproteobacteria > Steroidobacterales > Steroidobacteraceae > 13-2-20CM-66-19. Next base: position 27,804 of record DATJVL010000014.1, on the reverse strand, counting down.
ACCGCGGCGCGGTTCTGCCACACGCTGGTGAAGAGCGAAGCGCCGAACCCGGCGGCGGTCAGGCGCATGAAGCTCGAGACGCCGAGGGCGCTCGCCGAGCGGTGCGGGTCGAGCGTCGAGAGCATCACCGCGGTGAGCGGCGTGAACATGACCAGGACGCCGACGCCGAGCAGCAACTGCGGCTCGAGCAGGTTCCACAGCGCCCACTCGCTGCTCGAGTGCGAGCGCCACCACATGACCCCGGCGGTCACCAGGAAGGCGCTGCTGATCAGCAGGCGCGGGTCGACACGGTGATAGTTACGGCCCACGAAGCGCGAGCCGAGGATCGGCGCCAGTCCCACCGGCGCCACCACCAGGCCGGCCCAGGTGGCCGTGTAGCCGAACTGCGTCTGCAGCACGAGCGGCAGCAGCACGCTGCTGCCGAAGAAGGCCGCATAGATGAGGGCACCGCCGCCGGCGCCGACGGCGAAATTGCGGTCCCGGAACAGCGACAGCTCGACGATGGGGTACGGGTGGTTCAGCTCCCACACCAGCCAGTAGCCAAACACCACTGCCGTGGCGACGGTCAGCGTCACGATGAGCGGCGAGTCGAACCAGTTCTCGTCCGCGCCCAGGTCGAGCATCACCTGCAGCACGCCCACCCACACCGCCAGCAGCACCAGCCCGACCCAGTCGATCGGCGGACGGTGCAGCGCGCTCTCCATGCGGTGCAGCGACTCGATGGTCAGCAGTACCGCGAGCACCCCCACCGGCCCGTTGATGAAGAAGATCCAGGGCCACGAGGCGTTGTCGGAGATGTAGCCCCCGAGCAGCGGGCCGGCGATCGGCGCCACCACGGCGATCGTCGCCCACAGGGCGAGTGCCTGACCGCGCCGCTCGCGCGGGTAGATGCTGAGCATCAGCGCCTGCGACAGCGGCATGAGCGGACCGGCCACCGCGCCCTGCACCACGCGCGCGGCGATCAGCATCGGCATGTTGGGCGCCAGGCCACAGGTGATGGAGGCGATGGTGAACAGCGTGGTCGCGAGCACGAACAGCCGCACCTGGCCGAGCCGCTCGGCCAGGCGCCCGGTGAGCGGCATGCAGATGGCGGTCGCGACCGTGAAGGAGGTGATGACCCAGGTGCCCTGGGTGGCGCTGATGCCCATGCTGCCGGCGATGGTCGGCACCGACACGTTGGCGATGGTGGTGTCCAGCACCTGCATGAAGGTCGCGAGCGAGACGCCGAAGGTTGCGATCGCCAGCTGCGCCCCGTGCAGCGGGGCGAGCGGTTGCTTGGGGGCCCTCATCTTCTAGTGCGCGAGGCCCTCGCGCGAGTTGTCGCGGACGATCTCGGCGATGCGCGTCTGGATCTGGCTGTCGTCGAGCTCGTAGGCCGCCGTGCGCAGCACCGGCGCCGGCGGTGCGCGTTGTGCCAGCGCAGGGCCTGAGTCATCCAGCGTGGTCACGCGCACGCGCGTTGACAGCCCGATGCGCAGCGGATGCGCGCGCAGCTCCTGTTCCTGCAGGGCGATGCGCACCGGCACGCGCTGCACCACCTTGATCCAGTTGCCGGTGGCATTCTGTGCCGGCAGCAACGCGAAGGCGGCCCCGGTGCCCATGCCGATGCCCTGCACGGTGCCGTGGTACTCGACGCGCCCGCCATACAGGTCCGCCACCACGCGCGCCGGCTGGCCGATGCGCATGTGCTTGAGCTGCACTTCCTTGAAGTTGGCCTCCACGCGCAGCCGATCCAGTGGCACGATGCCCATGAGCGGGGCGCCCGGGGCGATGTGATCGCCGAGCTGCACGCCGCGCTTGGCGACGTAGCCGGATATCGGGGCGCGCACGCTGGTGCGGGTGAGGTTCAGCCAGGCGCGCTCCACCTGGGTCGCGGCCGCCTGCACGTCGGGATTGTCGGCGACCCCGGTCTGCCCGACCAGGGCGGCGCTCGCGGCGAGATTCTTCTGTGCGGCGGTGAGGGCATCCTGCGCCGCCTTCAGCTCATCGCGCGCGTGACCAAGCTCCTCGCCCGAGACCGCGCCGCTTGCCGTCAGGTCCTTGCGGCGATCGTAGTCGGCTTGGGCGCGGTCGAGGTCCGAGCGGCGCTGGCTGACGATGGCCAGCAGCTGGTCGCGATTGGCGAACACGGTGCGCGTCTGGCGCACCGTGCGCGCGAGCTGCTGCTCGGCATCCTGCAGCGCGATGCGCGCATCGGTCGGGTCAAGGCGGATCAGCTCCTGTCCCGCCTGCACCAGATCGGTCTCATCCGCGCCGATCGCCACCACCGTGCCCGAGACCTGCGGCATGACGTTCACCAGGTCACCGGCCACGTAGGCATCGTCGGTGCTCTGGTAGTGGCTCGCGTACAGCAGCCACCAGGCGGCGACCGCCACGCCCACCACGAGCAGCGCCACGCTAAGTACGACGAGCCACTTCTGGCGGCGCTGCCGCAGCGTCTGCGTGGCGGGTGCGGTTTCGACGGTGGCGTCCATGGTGTCCTGTTCCCTGCCCGGAGCTGGTGCCGGCGCGGGCGCGACTAGCCAACCGGGGGCGCATAGCCGCCCCCGAGTGCGCGCACCAGGTCGACGCTGTAGTTGAGGCGCCGTGCCTGCAGCTCGGCGCCCACGGTCTGCGCCAGCAGCACCTGGTTCTCGCTCGAGAGCACGCTCAGATAGTTGTCGAGGCCGGCGCGATAGCGCTCGCTGGTCAGATCGTACGAGCGCTGCGCGGCCTCGAGCGCGATCTGCTGCTGGGAGGTCTCCAGCTCCAGGCCGCGCCAGTTGGCCACGACGTCGGCGACGTCCTTGACCGCATCGAGCAGCGTCTGGTTGTACTGTCCCACCGAGGCGTCGAACTGCGCCTGGCGCGCGAACAGGTCACCGCGCAGCGTGTCGCGGTTGAATACCGGCAGACTCAGTGCCGGTCCCACGCCATAGGTGCGGCTGCCCACATCGAACAGCTGCGACAGCCCGAAGGCCTGGAAACCGGCGAAGGCCGCCAGGTTGATGTTGGGATAGAAACTGGCCTCCGAGGCCTTGATGTCGTGGCGCGCCGCCTCGACCCGGGCGCGCGCGGCGGCGACGTCCGGGCGCCGCCCGAGCAGCTGCGCCGGCAGCAGCCCCGGCAATGCCAGCTGCTGCGGCGCCTGCAGCTGCGGACGCGTCAGCCCCTGGCCGCGGTCGGGCCCGGCGCCCGCCAGGTCCGCGAGCTGGTTGCGCGAGAGCTGGATGCTCGCCTCGACATATGCCAGCGCCGCGCGCGTCAGGGCCACGCTGCCCTCGGACTGCTTCACGCGCGCCACGTTCTCCAGGCCCGACTGCACACGCTGCTGCGTGAGCTGCAGGATCCCCTGCTGCTGCTTGAGGTTCTCGGCCGTGACGTCGAGCAGTGCGTAGTTGAGATCAAACTGGATATAGGCCTGCACCACGGCCACGGCGATCGCCAGGCGCGCGGCCTCGCGATCGGCCAGCGCGGCCTGCTCGCCCGAGCGCGCGCCCGCCAGCAACTGGCGGTTGCGGCCCCAGAAATCCAGCGTCCAGCTGAAGTCCAGCTGCGCGCTCGCGGGGGTCTCCCACGAACCGCCGATGGGCGGGGGATACAGGTCATGCTCCGGATAGCGCTGCCGCATCACCTCGGCATCGAGCCTAACCTGCGGTGCCCGCAGGCCACGGGCGGCCACGGTCTGTGCCTGCGCGGCGCGCAGCCGCGCCTGCGCAACCTCGAGCGTCGGGCTGCCCGCGAGCGCCTCATCCACCAGCGCATCCAGCTGGGCATCGCCGTAACCGCGCCACCAGCCATCGGCAGGCCACGCCGCGGCATCCACGGGCGCGGCCTGCAGCGTGCGGCCACTCTCGAGCTGGCCGGTCGCAAGCTGCGGCGCCGCCTTCCAGTTGCCACGGTCGACGCAGCCGTCGAGCGCGAGCGCCAGCAGTGCCAGGAGCGGGGCGCCGTTACGCAGTGTCATGACCTTCCGCCTGTTCCGGTGCGCCGATCTTCCCCTTGCATTTGTCCGTTTTCGATCATCCGTCCGAGATAGCCCTTGAGCGCCTCGATCTCGGCCGGGGCGAACCCCGCCAGGTGCGCCTCCAGCACCCGCATCGCCGCCGCCGCGAGTCGCGGCAGCTGCGTGCGCCCGCTCGATGTGACGCGCAACACGACCGCGCGACGGTCCTCGCGCGAGCGCTCGCGACGCAGCAGCCCCTTCTCCTCCAGGCGATCGAGGATGCGCGTCATGGCGCCGGTGTCGTACTGCATGAAGCGGCACAGATCGGCCGCCGTGCGCGCGGTGCCGTCGGCGACGTGCTTGAGCACGGCGAACTGCATGCCGCTCAGGGCAAAGCGCGCCAGCTCCGCATCGAGCCCCGAGAGCAGCGAGGCGCGCGCCCGGCCCATCAGGTAGCCGACGCTCAATCCCCCTTCCGGGGGTTGCAGCGCCGACACGGGCTCGGCTTTGATGGCGTTTCTGCGGACCACGCGCGGCTTGCTATCCTAATGGCTGCCGTAAAGATTACTGCCAATGATAATACTGCCTCGGCAAGTAATTGTCGAGGTGAAAGGATGCTCGTGAGCCGCCGGCCCCACTGCCCCCGCCTCGCCAGCGCCGCGGCGGCGGCAGCGCTGCTGCGTGCCCTGGCGGGTTGCGGCGCGCACGCCCCGCCCCCGGCCCCGCCGCCGCCGCAGGTGGCCGTGGTGGTGGCGCACGGCGCCTCGGTGGCGCTGACACGCAGCCTCGTGGGCCGCCTGTCGGCGACGCGCTCCGCCGACGTGCGCGCGCGGGTTGCGGGCGTGCTGCAGAAGCGGCTGTACCGCGAGGGCTCGGACGTGCGGGAAGGCCAGGTGCTGTTTCAGATCGACCCGGCACCGCTGAAGGCCGCCCTCGATGGGGCGCAGGCCGCCCTCGCCCAGGCCGAGGCGCAGGCGACCAACGCGCACATCGCCGCGCAGCGCGCGCGCGAGCTGCTGCCGAGCGGGCTCGTATCGCGCTCGGATCTGGACAATGCCGAGGCGAGCGAACGGGCCACCGCGGCGGCGGTGCAGCAGGCGCGTGCGGCAGTCGGCAGCGCGCGCATCAATCTCGGCTATGCCACCGTCACCGCGCCGATCTCCGGGCGCGCCGGCCAACAGGGCGTCACCGAGGGGGCCCTGGTCGGACAGAGCACGCCCACCCTGCTCACCACGATCGAGCAGATCGACCCGATCTATGTGAACTTCGATCAGCCGGCGATCGAGATCCAGCGCCTGCGACAGCAGCAGTCCGGCGGCGCGGTCACCGTCGCCGCCGCCGACCAGGCGACCGTGCAGCTGTTGCTCGAGGACGGCACCGCCTATGCGCACACCGGCACGCTGGACTTCCGCGACACCAGCGTCGATCCGGCCACCGGCGCGGTGGCGCTGCGCGGCATCATCCCCAACCCCGAGCACCTGCTGCTGCCGGGCATGTTCGTCGGCGTGCGCCTTACCTCCGGCGCCGTGAACCACGGCTTCCTCGTGCCCCAAGCCGGCCTGCAGCGCGACGGCACGGGACCCTACGTGCTGGTCGCCGGCAGCGATGACAAGGTGGCGCTCAAGCGCGTGACGGTCGATGGCCTGCAGGGGACCGACTGGATCATCACCAGCGGGCTCAGCGACGGCGATCGCATGATCGTCAGTGGCACGCAGAATGCGCGCCCGGGCAGCGCGGTCACCGTGGTGCCCTACCAGGCACAGGCTCCGGCCGCGGGCAGCACGAGCGCCGTGGCGGCGAACGGAAAGTAGCGGTGCCGCAGTTCTTCATCGACCGCCCGGTGTTCGCCTGGGTGCTCGCGATCCTCATCACGCTCGGCGGTCTGCTCGCCCTGACACGCCTGCCGGCCGAGGCCTATCCGCAGATCGCACCCCCGCAGGTGTCGGTATCGGCCACCTATCCGGGAGCCAGCGCGGCGACGGTGGAAACCACCGTGACGCAGATCATCGAGCAGCAGCTCACCGGCCTCGATCACCTGCTGTACTTCACCTCGCAGTCCGCCTCCGACGGCTCGAGCGCCATCGTGCTCACCTTCGAGAGCGGCACCAATCCCGACATCGCCGCGGTGCAGACCCAGAACCGCGTCACGCTGGCGCAGCCGCGGCTGCCGGCCGAGGTGAACCAGCAGGGCATTCGCATCGCCAAGGTGAGCGCCGGCTTCCTCGGCGGCATAGGGCTGCGCTCCGGCCCCGGCGGCCCGAGCGCGGACGAGATGAACAACATCGTCGCCTCGCGCGTGCTCGATCAGGTGCAACGCATTCCCGGAGTGGGCGCGGTGGTGCAGTTCGGCTCGGAGTACGCGATGCGCATCTGGCTGAACGCCGATCGCCTGCACGCCTACAACCTATCGGCCGCGGAAGTGCTCGCTGCGGTGCAGGCGCAGAACGCGCAGTTCGCCTCCGGCGCGCTCGGCAGCCAGCCGGCGGTGCCGGGGCAGGCGATCACCGCCACGGTGAGCGCCGAGGGTCGCTTCAACTCCCCGGAGCAGTTCGAGAACATCTTGCTGCGCACCGAGCCCAACGGCTCCTCGGTGCGCCTGAAAGATGTGGCCACGGTCAGCCTCGGGGCGGCGCAGTACGGCTTCGAGACGCGCGTGGACAAGACCGCCGTCGCCGCCTTCGGCATCCAGCTGTCCCCGGACGCCAACGCGCTCGAGGTGTCCAAGGCGGTGCGCGCCAAGATGAACGACATGCTGCCGAGCTTTCCGCCCGGGGTGAGCTGGTTCTGGGCGTTCGACTCCACCACCTTCATCCGCGTCGCCATCCGCGAGGTGGTGATCACCCTGATCGAGGCCGTGGCGCTGGTGTTTCTGGTGATGCTGGTGTTCCTGCAGAACTTCCGCGCCACGCTGATACCGACGCTGGTGGTACCGGCGGCCCTGCTCGGCACCCTGCTCGGCATGTACGCGGTCGGCTTCTCCATCAACCAGCTGTCGCTGTTCGCCATGGTGCTGGCCATCGGCATCGTGGTGGACGATGCGATCGTGGTGGTCGAGGCAGTGGAGCGCATCATGCGCGAGGAGCGCCTGAGCCCGCTGGAAGCCACGCGCAAGGCCATGCGCCAGATCACCGGCGCCATCGTGGCGATCACTTCGGTGCTGGCGGCGGTATTCATCCCGAGTGCCCTGCAGAGTGGCAGCACCGGGGTGATCTACCGGCAGTTCGCGCTCACCATCGCGCTCTCCATGGGCTTCTCGGCGCTGCTAGCGCTGTCCTTCACGCCGGCGTTGTGCGCCACACTGCTCACGCCGCAGCACCTGCGCGGCAACTTCTTCTTCAACTGGTTCAACCGAGCCTACGAGCGGGTGCGCGGCAGCTACGTGCACCGCGTGTTTCAGTCGGTGGCGCACGTGCCGCGCTGGATGCTCGGCTTCGCCGTCATGCTGGCGCTGGGAGCGTTCCTGCTGCTGCGCCTGCCCGGCAGCTTCGTGCCCGAGGAGGACCAGGGCTATATCCTGGTCGACGTGCAGCTGCCCGCCGGCGCCTCCATGCCGCGCACCCGCGAGGTCATGGAGCGTGTCACCGACATCCTCGCCTCCAATGCCGGGGTGGCGAGCGTGTTTACCATCGTGGGCTCGAGTTTCACCGGCAACGGCGAGAACGCGGCGCGCGCCTTCGTGCGCCTGAAGCCCTGGGACGAGCGTTCGCAGCGGGCCGCGGACATCATCCACTGGGCCAACATGCGCATGGCGCGCGAGATCCACGACGCACGCGCCTATGTCATCAATCTGCCCACCATCCGCGGACTGGGCGTGTTCGGCGGCTTCGACTTCTACCTCGAGGACCGCGCGGGGCTCGGCCGCGAGGCGCTCGCCAATGCGCAGGCGACCGTGCTCGAGCGCGCCGGCCAGGACCCGACCCTGAGCGGGGTGCGTGCCAATCTGCTGCCGCCGGCGCCGCAGCTCAACCTGAGCGTCGACCGCGTGCAGGCGCAATCGATGGGATTGTCGGTGAGTGACGTGTACACGGCACTGCAGCTGATGCTGGCGCCGGTCTATGCCAACGACTTCATCTATCAGGGACGGGTGCTGCGCGTGCTGCTGCAGGCGGACGCGCCCTACCGCATGACGCCGGATGCACTCGGGCACTTTTACGCGCTCGGCGCCAACGGCGCCATGATCCCGCTCGCCAACTTCGTGCGCGCCGAGTGGTCCCTCGGCGCACCCTCGCTCACGCGCTACAACGGTTACCCGGCGGTCGAGATCACCGGCGGCAACGCCCCCGGCAAGAGCTCCGGTCAGGCCATGCAGGCGATGCGCAACATCGTGAGCAGCGCGCTGCCGCGCGGCTTCGGCAATGACTGGGCCGGCCAGTCACTGCAGGAGATCCTCTCCGGGCAACAGGCGCCGATGCTGTTCGCGCTCTCGATCCTCATCGTCTACCTGTGCCTGGCGGCTCTGTACGAGAGCTGGAGCATCCCGGCGGCGGTGCTGATGGCGGTGCCGGCGGGATTGGTGGGCGCGACTCTCGCCGCGCAGCTGCGCGGCCTGCCCAACGATGTGTTCTTCAAGGTCGGGCTCATCACCATCATCGGGCTCACCGCGAAGAACGCGATCCTGATCGTCGAGTTCGCCGTGGAACAGCAGCGTGCCGGCAAGAGCCTGCACGATGCGGTGCTGGAGGCGGCGCGGCTGCGGTTTCGCCCGATCCTCATGACCTCGTTCGCCTTCATCCTCGGGGTCCTGCCCATGACCATCTCGCATGGCGCCGGCGCTAACGCGCGCCACGCGATCGGCACCGGCGTGGTCGGCGGCATGCTCAGTGCCGCGGTGCTGGGCGTGCTGCTCATCCCGGTGTGTTACGTCGCCGTGCGCCGCCTGCTGGGTGATAAGCTCGACGAGCCCGGGCAGGCACCGGGCACCGGCGCGGGCGGAGGTGCCCCGCCGGTCGGATGAAAGGCGGCCCCGTGACGACCCTGGAAAGCGGCAAGCGCATCTCCTCGCGCAGTACCTTTTTTCTCAAGCGCCTGCTGCCCCTGCTGTGGCTCGCTCTGCTGCTGGTGGTGGTGCTCGCCTCGGCCGGCGCCGCGCGCGTGAGCGGTCATGCGCCACCGCTCGCATTGCTGCTCGGGGCGCCACTGATCGTGGCGCTCTTCATCTATGTACTGCTGCGGCGCCTGGTGCTCGACCTGGCGGACGCCGTGTTTGACGAGGGCGAGGCGCTGCGCGTGCGTTTCGGCGACGAGGAGGAGCGCATCCCGCTTGCGAACATCATCAACATCAGCTTCGCCGGCATCACCAACCCGCCCCGGGCGACGCTCACGCTGCGCGAGCCCTGCCGCTTCGGGCGCGAGGTGACCTTCGCGCCGATTCAGCCGTTGTTCGGACCGCTGCTGCGCACCCGCAACGCGATCGTCTCGGACCTCATTGAGCGCGTGGACGCGGCGCGGCGGCGGCGCTGAACACGTCGGCGCCGAAGTGCTTCAGCTCAGGCGCCCCGGCGAAGCCCAGGGACGACAGCCCGAACAGCTCCTCGATGGTGGCCAGCAAGGAGTAGTGGTTGTACGGCTCGGCGGACACGGTGCCCGGGCGCACGAAGCGCGACAGCACCACCGCGCCAACGCGGCCGCCGCCGGGGCCGCTCAGTCCCGGTGCATAGCGGGCGCCCGTCAGCGGACGCTCGCCGCAGCAGGCCGCGGAAGCGGCACCACCGAGACCGCCAGACTCATCGAAGGTAATCACCAGCATGCCGTCGGCGCGGTAGGCGGCGGAAGCGAGGATTTGCGGCACCCACTTGCGTAGGAACGCGTCCATCGCCGGCAGGCCGCCCTGGCTGCGATCGACACAGGGGTCGTCGTGGCCGTCGTTGCACAGGTTGGGGGTGATGAACACGTAGTTGGGCGTGCTCTCCAGGTGCTGCAGGTCGTGCGCCAGCGCCTTGAGGTTGACCACGTGGGCATCGCAGCTCGCCTGGTCGTCGATGAGCGAGTGGAAGTAGACAAATGGGTCGTGCTTGTTGGCGTACTGGTCGCCGAGCTGCGCGCCGTCGGTGGGATCGGGGGCCCCGAGCGGTACGTGCGCGCAGGTGGGCCGCTCGCGGCCAGGATCATTGCCCATGTCCTCCATGTAGGCGCGCCAGCTGAATCCGGCGGCCCGCAGCTGGTCCGGCAGCGTCTTAACACTGGCCGGATAGACGCAGCCGGCGCCGCGCAGCTGACCGTGCTCGTCGAGTCCGGCGGCGCTCGGCCGGAACTCATCGAACATCGGGCAATCCATCTGCGTGGCCTCGTTCGGGCCCTGGCCGCTGATCAGCGCAATGTAGTTGTCGAGGCTGTAGTGCCCGACGGCGAAGTACTGCGTGAGCAGCGCACCGGCCGCCGGGAGTTCGCGCGCCAGGTAGGGGGCGGCGGACTGTGGCGCAAAGGTGGTCTCGTAGGACTTGTTCTCCAGCACGATCACGAACACGTGGCGTACCGGCGGCAGCCCGGCGGCGCGCACCAGCGGCGCGATGGCCAGGAGCAGCAGCGCTGCGACGAGGGTGGGCACGCGGTGGCTCGGCATCATTCGGGGACCTTTGCGGTTGCGGGGGCGAGGTCGCCCGTGGCGGTGCGCGGGGTGCGATGCAGCGCCTGCAGCAGCAGCGCGGCACTCGCAAGCGTCAGCAGCGCCGCCGCGATGAAAGGCGCGCCAGGAAAATGCACCCGGGCAGCGGGCGCGGAGAAGTAACGGAACACTTGGGTCATGAGCGGCGGCCCCAGGATCGCACTCAGGCTGTAGAGGCAGGCGATCGCGCCCTGCAGCTCCCCCTGTGCATTCGCCGGGGTCTGGCGCGAGGCGATGGCGTTCATGGACGGGTAGCTGAGCGCGAAGATGAAGGTGGCGAGCGATACCGCGTACATCATCCAGCCCTGGGTGGCGAGCGCGTAGCCGACGTACGCCACCAGCGCGGCCGCCATGCCGGCCAGCGCCGCGCGCCGCTCGCCGCCGAGCCAGGGGATGAGCACTCGCGTCAGCACCCCTTGAGCGATGGCCATCACGATCCCAACCCAGGTGAGCGAGTAGCCGATCTGGCGCACCGACCAGCCGAACTTCGAGATGGTGTAGAACGACCACACGCTCGGCAGTACCTGATGGCCGAGCTGCCAGAGGAACACCGCGCCGAGCAGCCAGCTGAGCGAGGGGTAGCGCGCGACCTGCGCCAGGGTGCCGAGCGGATTGGCGCGCGCCCAGTGAAAAGGCCGGCGCCGCTCGCGCGGCAGCGATTCCGGCAGCGCGAAGTAGCCGAAGGCGGTATTCAGCAGCGCAATCACCCCGGCGACGTAGAACGGCGCGCGGCTGCCGAAGTCCCCGAGCAGCGCGCCGATCGCCGGGCCGGCGATGAATCCCATGCCGAAGGCGGCGCCCAGCAGGCCGAAGCTCTGCGCGCGCTTGGCCGGCTCGCTGATGTCGGCCACGTAGGCATATGCGGGTGTATACGCCGCACCCGCGGAACCGGCGATGAGGCGGCCGAGGAACAACCAGCCGATCGTCGGCGCCAGCCCCATGACGAAGTAGTCGCAGCCCAGGGCGGCCAGTGCGAACAGCAGCACCGGCCGCCGGCCATAGGCATCACTCAGGTTGCCGAGCACCGGCGCGCAGAAGAACTGCATGAGCGCGTACACGAACGCGAGGCCGCCGCCGTAGGCGGCGGCGCGGTCGATACCGACGCCGGTGAGCTCCATGATCAGCCGCGGCAGGACCGGCAGGATGATGCCGAAGCCGGTAGCATCGACCAACAGCGTGATGAAGATGAACGCGAGCGCGCCGCGGCCGGCTCTGGGCAGACTCATAGGCTCTTCTTTGGAAAAAGGCGCGCTATCTTATACGGACCCGGCCGCCGCCGCCCCGCACTCAGGCGCGCGGCACCAGCCGCCGCCGCAGCCAGTAGACCGGCACGCCGGCCGCGATTACCAGCAGCGTGAAACCCGTATCACGCGGCGCCGTCACGAGCGCGTTGCCCATCATGAGGACCGAGGCCACCAGGAACACCAGCGGCACGAGCGGGTAGCCGAAGACGCGGTAGGGCCGCGGCAGCTGCGGCTGCCTGCGCCGCAGGGTGAATATCCCGGCGACCGCGAGGGCATAGAAGGGCCAGATGCCGAGGATGAACTTGTCGGCGAGCTGCGCGAAGTCGTTCGCCAGCACGTAGGCCACGCCGAGCACGGTGGCCAGTCCGATGGCGACCGAGGGACTTTGGAAGCGCGGCGAGACACGCGCCACGGAACGGAAGAACAGGTCGCGATCGGCCATGGCGAAGAACACGCGCGCGCCGGTGAGCATCGAGCCGTTGAGGCCGCTGAAGGCTGCCAGCACCACCGCGGCCGCGATCGCGCCACCGCCGGCGCGGCCGAGGAGCGGAATCTGCTCGGCCACGTCGGCGGCGATCAGCCGCGAACCGGCCATCTGCGCCGGCGCCAGCGCGTACAGGAATCCCACGTTGACCAGCAGATAGACCAGCATCACGCACAGCGCGCCTGCAATCAGTGCGCGCGGCAGGTTGCGCTGCGGATCGCGGATCTCGCCGGCCATGGTCGCCGGATCCGCCCAGCCGTCGTAGGTCCACATCACGGGAATCAGTGCCGTGGCGAGCGCGGACGCCGACCAGAACGCCCCCGGTTGCACGGCGAAGTGTGCACTGCCGCCGCCGCGCGCGGTGAACGCCAGCAGCCCGAGCAGCAGCAGCGCGGCGAACTTCAGTGCGCTGGTGACGGTCTGCAGCAGCGCCGCGCGCTGCACACCGAGGTAGTTGACGGCGCCGATGAAGACGATGGCGATGGCGGCGCAGCGGCGCACGCCTGCGGCCGAGAGCGGCCAGAAATAACCCAGGTACTCGGCAAAGATCGTCGCGATAGCACCGAGCGCCGCGGCGCGGATCACGATCAGCTCGGTCCAGCCGAAGAGGAAGGCGGGCAGCGGCCCGTAGGCCTCCAGCAGGTAGGCGAACACGCCGCCCGAGCGCGGCAGCGCGCCGGCAAGCTCCGCGATGCTCAACGCCCCGCACAACGCGATCACGCCGCCGAGCACCCAGCACACCAGCATCGCGCGCGGGTCCTGCAGCTGCCCGGCCACCGTGGCCGGCACGCGGAAGATGCCGCTGCCGATCGTCACTCCCACGGAGACCGCGACGGTCTGCAGCAGGGTGACCGAGCGCGGCATGCGCTCGCCCCACAGGTCAGCCACCGGCCAGCCTCGCATCGAGCAATTCCACCCAGTGACGCACCGGCAGGCGAGTGGCGGCGCGCAGGTGCTGCAGGCAACCGATGTTGGCGGTGGCGATGAGCTCGGGGGCCTGCGCCTCGAGAGCACTGACCTTGGCGCGCAGCAGTCGCTGCGACAGTTGCGGCTGCAGCAGCGCGTAGGTGCCCGCGGCCCCACAGCAGCGTTGGCCGTCGCTCACGGCCGTCAGCTCGTAGCCGGCCGCACGCAACAGGTCCGCCACGAGCGCGTCGGCCTTGAGCGCGTGCTGCAGGCTGCAGGGCGCCTGGAAGGCCACCCGGAACGGCGCACGCGGCGGCGGGGCGGCGCGCAGCGCCGCCCTGAGTGCGGCGCCCTCCCCGCTCAGCACTGCGCTGAGATCGCGCACCCGAGTACTCAGCCGCGCCGCGCGCTCGGCGTAGCGCGCATCGTGCGCCAGGTGCCGCCCGTAATCGCCCAGCATCGCTGTGCAGGCGCTCGAGGTCTGGATGATCGCCTCGGCTCCGGCCTCGATGGCGCCCCACAGGGCATCGACGTTGCGGCGCAGCTGCGCGCGGGCATCGGCGGCGGCACCCAGATGATGCGCCAGCGCACCGCAGCAGCCGGCGGAGGTGGCGGGCAGGGCCGAGATCCCGATGCGGTCGAGCACGCGCGCCGCGGCGGCGTCGATCGTGGGGGCAAGAGCCGGTTGGACGCAGCCGGGCAAGAGCAACACGCGCCGCGCATGGCGCGCCGCCGGCCACGCCAGCGCCGTGGCCGCGGGCACGGGGGGTAACTGCGCGCGCAGCGCACGCGGCAGCAACCAGCGCATGCTGCGCGCCGCGCCGAGCAGCAGCTGCACGCGGGCGCGGCGTGGCAGGACCTTCCGCAGCAGGTAGCGCCTCAGCGCCCCTGCGGGCGAGCGCGGCAACTGTCGCTCGGTCAGCTCGCGCCCGATGTCGACCAGGCGCCCATAACGCACCCCCGAGGGGCAGGCGCTCTCGCAAGCGCGGCAGGTGAGGCAGCGATCCAGGTGCAGCCGCGTGGCAGGGCCGGCCGGCGTGCCCTCGAGCAGCTGCTTGATGAGATAGATGCGGCCCCGGGGACTGTCGAGCTCATCCCCCAGCAGCTGGTAGGTCGGGCAGGCCGGCAGGCAGAAGCCACAGTGTACGCAGCTGCGCAGGATGTCCTGTGCCTCGCGCCCGGCTGCGGTGTCCTTGACGAAGTCGGCGAGCGCGGTCTGCATGAACCCCAAGTAGCCTCATGGGCACTCCGGGGGATTCTACGCGCAAACGCCGCCAGCGCCGCCGCGGGCGCTCAGCCGATAATCACCTTCAGGCGCTGGGTGCGCGAGGCATCGCTCGCATCGTCCACGCGCCGCAGCAGCTCGCTCGCCGCCTCGGCGGCGAGCGGACGGCTCAGCAGGAAGCCCTGGGCATCCTGGCACTCCTGCTCCTGCAGGAAGGCGAGCTGCGGGAAGTTCTCCACGCCCTCGGCGGTGACGTTGATGCGCAGCGAACGCGACATCGCGATGATCGCCGCGGCAATAGCACGGTCGTCGTTGCATTCCGTGACGCTGCTGACGAAGGAGCGGTCGATCTTCAGACGATCCACGGAGAAATGCCGCAGGCGACCGAAGCTCGAGTAGCCGGTGCCGAAGTCATCGATAGCCAGCGAGATGCCCAGCTGCTTGAGCTCGTTGATGGCCTTCTGCGCCCACACCTCGTCCGCCATAACCACCGACTCGGTGATCTCGAGCTCAAGCGCGGAGGGCTCGAGGCCGGTCTCCTCGAGGATCGCGGCCACCTCGGCCGGATACTCGGCCAGCGCGAACTGGCGCCCGGAGACGTTGACCGCGATCCTGACGAAGGGCAGCTTTTCGTCACGCCAGCGGCGCGCCTGGCGGCAGGCGTTGACCAGTACCCACTTGCCGATGGCGTGGATGAGCCCGGTCTCCTCGGCGACCGGGATGAACTCGGCCGGGCTGACCGCGCCGAGCTCGGCGCTGTTCCAGCGCAGCAGCGCCTCCATGCCGGAGATCGTGCCGGTGCGCACGTCGAACTGCGGCTGGTACTGCAGCGTGAACTCGTCGCGGTCGAGCGCGCCGCGCAGCTGCTCCTCGATGGTGAAGCGATGCAGTGCGTGCGCGTTCATCGAGACATCGAAGAAGGCGTGCGTGCCCGGCGTGCGGCGCTTGGCGAAGTACATCGCCAGATCCGCATTACGCAGCAGCGTCTCGGCGTCGCTGCCGTCGCGCGGATAAACGGCGATGCCCACGCTCGGGGTCACCACCAGCGAATTCATGGCGAGCTGTACCGGCTCACGCAGCGCCACGATCAGCCGCTCGGCGACCGCGCCGGCATCCTCCGGGTTGCGCAGGTTCGGCAGCAGCACCAGGAACTCATCGCCGCCGAGGCGCGCGAGGTCCCCGGGGCGCGCAGTGTCGCTCGCACCCGGGACTCCCTCGCCGCCGTAGCGCAGGGAGCTGCGCAGCCGCTCCGCCACCACACACAGCAGCTGGTCGCCCACGGCGTGGCCCAGGGTGTCGTTGACACGCTTGAAGTTGTCCAGGTCGAGATACAGCACCGCCAGCAGCCGCTGGTTCTCCTGGGCGGCCTGCAGGGCGCTCACCAGGCGCTTCTTGGACTGCTCACGGTTCGGCAGCCCGGTGAGCGTGTCGAAATACGCCAGCTTCACGATACGCCGCTCGGCGCGCCACTTGCTGCTGAGGGCGATGGCGAGCTGGCGGATCTCGTGCGGATGGAAAGGCTTCTGCAAATAGGACAGCTTGTCCTCGGGCGGGGCCAGGCCGCCGATCTCGCACGGATCGACGTCGGAGTAAGCGGTGCACACCACGATCTCGACCGCCGGGTCGAGCTCGCGGATCTTGGTGGCGGCCCAGGCGCCATCCGGGCCCGGCGGCATACGCATGTCCAGGAACACGACTGCGTAGGGCTCGTTGCGGGCCAGGGCCTCCTTGACCGCGGTGACCGCGGCCTCGGCGCCGTCGCAGAAGCTCGGCTCGAAGCCGGCGCGGGCCGGGGAGCGCTGGCGGGCGGTATCTGCCGCGTTCTTGCGGTTGAACAGGCGACTGCGCAGCTCGCGAAAGCCCACCATCTCCTGCGTCAGTTCCTGCTCGAGCAGGATCTGCCGGTAGGCATCGCGGACCTCGGCCTCGTCGTCGACCACCAGCACACGTATCGGTATTGCCTCAGACATATACGAACCTCACACGGCTCCCGCCATCGGGACAGCCCCACGTGCCGCGAGCGGCACCAGCAGATGCATCGAAGCACCACGCCCCGGACCCTCGCTCGCGGCCCAGATGCGGCCGCCGAGCGCGTTGATGGCATTGGCGCACCAGTGCAGGCCGATGCCGTGGTTGGTCTCCGGAGACTTGGTGGAAAATCCCTTCTCGAACACCCGCTGCAGGTTCTGCGGCGCGATTCCCACGCCATCGTCGCGACATTGCAGGTGCAGCTTCTGCATGTCGTCCTCGTCCACGATCTCGGCACTCACGCGCAGCACGCCCCTGGCTTTGCCGGCATCGCGCACGGCATCGGCGGCGTTGATGATCAGGTTCTGCAGGATCAGGCGCAGCACCGTGCGCGCGATGCGCACCGCGCCAAGCTTGCGCAGCGTCTCGTCGTTCTCGACCGTCAGGCGCTGCCGGCAGGCATCCGGGACGATCTCCAGCGACTGCGACACCAGTTCCGTCAGGCGCACCGGCTCGATCACGTGCTCGTTGCGGGTTGCGCGCATCTGTTCGGCGAGCGTGCTCTGCACCAGAGTCGTCTGGCGGCTCATCACCGCGACGTCCTCCTGGGTAGCATGCACCGTAGCCGCCAGCTCCTTGCAGGCGAGGCGCACGAATTCTTCCAGGTCCGCGCGCCGGCCGGCCTCGCACTCTCCGCCGTGCAGCTCGAGGAGCGCCCGCTCGGCATCTTCGGCCGGCGACTCCCGCAGCCGTTCCTTCAGGTTGGCAAGGCGCACCCCGATTGGCGTCAGGGCGTTGCCGAGGTTGTGCAGCACCCCGCGCGCCAGTTCCGCGAACCCCGCCTGGAAAGACTGGTCCACCAGCTGCATGCGCGACTCGGTGACCCGCTCGACCATGCGATCGAACTCGCGCGCCAGCACCCCCATCTCGTCCTCGCGCTGCAGATTCAACGGCGTGGCATCCGTGCCCTCGCCGATGGCGACCGCGTGGTGCGTGATGCGCGCCAGCGGGTCCAGGATCACGCGATTCAGCACCACCACCAGCAGCACCAGCACCAGCACCGCCGCCGCGATCAGCGACAGCGCCGCGACCTTGATGGCGGCCTTACCACGCATGGTCACCGCACGCGGCACGTCGACGCGCAAGGCCATGAGCGGTTGCCCATAGAGGTCCGGAAACGCGCGGTACACCCGCGTCAGCGAGTCGGTCTCCTCGAGACGTTCATCGGCCAGCCCGGCTAGCGGGCCGAGCATCTTCAGGTCGGCCTGCGCCTCCTCGGCGATGTTGGCCACGACCGCATCCGTGAGCAGGCGTCCCATGACGACCATGCCGCGCGCCGGCCCGCGGCCATAGCCATCGAGGATCGGGGCCGCGGCGAGCAGCATGACGCCGTGGTTGGTGTTGATCAGGCCACGCGCATGGCCCTCGATCTCAGCGGCATGCCAGGGGAACGTCGGCGGCAACGCGCTCAGGGATGCGAAATCCAGGTGCAGCGGCCGTGCCGTCACCAGGTCGCCGTCGCGCGCCAGGATGACGTTATTGTCCAGGTCCACCAGCATCACCATGTTGATATCGACCTGGCGCAGGGCGACGTCGGTAATGTTGGCGTTGATGAAATCCTGGTTGCGGTCCTGGACGAAGCGGTAGGCATCCGTCCAGTTACCCCAGTCCTTGGTGGAGAGCGCCACCTGCTCGAGGTTCTGCTCGAGGGCATGCTGGATGCGGCGCATGGCGGTGTGGGCATCCGCACGCTCGAGGGCGGCGAAGCTCGGCATCAGCACCAGCTTGCCGATCAACAGCGCCGCCAGGCCGAGAATCACGAAGATTCCGGCGATCAAAACGCTGACCTGTGAGCGGATATTCACCCGCGTAAGCTAATTCACTTCCCTTATTTCATAGTGTTGCGGCCTCTCAAATTCGCAGCCTGCAGCCTTGCGGGAGCACACCCCGGAAGTGACGTGCGTCACAGTTGTGGACCGCGGCGGCCCCCCGGCCGGCAGCGCCCCACGCACGCCGCGCCTGGGCGCTGTCCACGCGGCGGTGGGCGTTTGGTTATGATGGCGCGCCTTGAGGGGGAGGCGAAACAACAACACTGCGTCGGTCCCTACTTCGCGGCCGGTGCTGCGGTCCGCAATCGCTGCCAAGACCAACAGGAGCCTTAATGAGTACCGTAACCCGACGCGCGTTCATCGGCGCCGCTGCTGGCGGTGCCGCGCTGGGCGCATGTGACGTCCTTGCTAAGGGCAAGAGCCAGCCGGCGCTGCATTCCCTCACCGCATCGGCACGTCCGATCGATGCCGCCGAGCATGCGCAGCGCCTGGAGAAGCTGCAGTCGCTCATGCAGGCGCAGCACACCGCTGCGCTGCTCGTCGAGGCGGGCTCCTCTTTAGAATACTTTACCGGCGTGGACTGGTGGCGTTCCGAGCGCACCACGGCGGCGCTCATCCCCGCTCGCGGCAGGACGGTGATCGTAACCCCCTACTTCGAAGAACCCTCGATTCGCGAGACGCTCAAGGTGGAGGCCGATGTGCGTGCCTGGAAGGAAGATGAGAGTCCCTTCGAACGTCTGGCCGCCATTCTGCAGGACACCCCTGAGGGCGCGCTCGCGATCGAGCCGACGACGCGCTTCTTCATCATCGACCGGATCCGCCAGGCGGCAACCCGCAGTCGCGAGGTGCGCAGTGGCGATGAGCTGGTACGCGCCTGCCGGCTGATCAAGTCACCGGCGGAGCTCGCGTTGCTGCAGGCGGCGAATAACGTGACCATGGCGGCGATCCGGCACGTGCACGGCCAGCTGCACGCCGGCCTGACTAACAACGAGATCCTGAAGCTCGTCATCGCGGCGACCGAACAGTTGGGCGGCAAGCATGAGACTACGCTCGTGCTCTTGAACGAGGCGAGCGCCTTCCCTCACGGGTCCGCCACGCCGCAGACGCTACGCGAGGGCTCCGTGGTACTGATTGACACCGGCTGCAGCGTGCACGGCTATGCCTCCGACATCTCGCGCAGCTGGGTGTTCGGATCCGCTTCGGCGCGTCAGCGCGAGCTGTGGAATACGGTAAAGCGTGGGCAGGAAATCGCCCTGGAGACCGCCCGCCCCGGAGTACCCTGCGGAGCAGTCGACCGCGCGGTGCGTAGCTATTACGAGGGTCTCGGGTGGAGCCGCGACTACGCGTTACCGGGACTCTCGCATCGCACGGGACACGGGATCGGTCTGGATGGCCATGAAGCGCCCTACCTCGTGCGCAGTGACACCACACCGCTGCAGCCCGGCATGTGCTTCTCCGACGAACCCGGGCTCTATGTACCGGGGGAGTTCGGCATCCGCCTGGAAGACTGCTGGTACATGGGCGAGAGCGCTCCGCAGCTCTTTACCCCGCTCGCGCGCTCCCTCGAGCAGCCAGTGTAAGAGCAGCGCCGGCCCGGCTTGCGGGCCTACTTCTGCGCGACGGTCGAGTGCAGGTCGAGGCTGGCCGGGTCGAGGAGGTTCTTGATCTCCTTGCACTGCGGCGAGCTAGCCCCGGCGTAGCCGCTGGTGGGGAAGTACTTGTCCTGCCAGGCCGTGAAGCCCCAGACATCCAGACCGGCCTTCAGATACTTGGCAGCGTGCTCGGCGGCCTCGCAATCGTACTGCGAGCGCTGCGCGTGCTGCTTCATCTGCACCTGCAGCTCGTTGCGTGCCTTGGCCTCGGAGCGCTGCAGTAGCGACTCCTTCAAGCTCGGCTCACTGCCGGCACGATGCGAGCGGCGCTGCACCCTGAAGTCCGGATCGTGGTACGGATCAACCGCCTCACTGGCAGCGGGCGGCGCCGGCTCGACTACCGGTGCTGCCGCCAGGACCTCGGAAGCGTTGTGCGGATCAGTGGGTGCATCCGCTGCGGCCGGATCATAAAAATTGGTCATCGCGGCGGCGCGTGCCGACTTGGCGGCGAGATAGTCGCCGACACCCCAGACCCCCAGCATGATGAGCGCCGCGCTGGCGCCCACCGGACCTGCGTACTTGATGAAACCGTTGATGAGCGCGGTTGCCGGTGCCGGGGTGAAGGCCCGCACGCGGGCGCGCACGCTGTCGCGCCGTGCCCAGCCGATAAACTGCCTCATGCCGTGCAGCACGCCCTGGGCGATCAGAAAGCCCAGCGTGGCGCCGACGACCAGTTGCGTCATGCTCATAGCTGATACACGTACGTGCGGAATATCTCCGCGCAGAGTGCATTCTGGAGCGCCGCTTGGCGTTGCCACTGTGAGCGGCTTCACGCGCCGTCGCGCGGAAACGTGCACGGCGCGCGCAATTTGCATCGCTGAGCGCAGCTTCACCCCGCCCACGGCCACCGCTGCCTCGTTGCGGGGGGCCAGCTGTGCGAGGAGATGCCGCTAAGTCACTGAATCACCGGACCTCTGGGGCATTAACCACAAAATCTGGTGGGTAGCTAATAAAATCTCACACAAGATCTAGTGGGTAATGGCGTGGAATCATCGTATGCTTGGTGCCCGTCGCGGACCGCACAAAATCCCGCCGGAGCACACCATGACGCACGAAGAATTGCTTGCGTTGCTGATCAGGGCGCGCGCCGTGCTGCAGGTCCACATGTTCGATGATGCCGAAATGATCCGCGACGATATCGCCGAGCTGTGCATGCAGATCGACGATGCCCTGCCAGACGCCTCGCGCGTGCTGGTAAAAAAGGCGGGGCTCGAGCGCTCCGCTGCCTGACCGCGATGTGCGGTCGTTACATCATCCGCCAGCAGGGCAAGGCCCTGCGCGAGTGGGAAAGATACGGCCCGCCGCCGTTTCTGGACTCGTACAACGTCGCGCCTTCACAGCAGGTCCCCGCGGTGCGCCGGGATGGCCAAACGGCGGGCTACGCGCTGATGCGCTGGGGGCTCATCCCCTTCTTCGCGCATGGCGAGCCACCCCGGTACGCAACCATCAACGCCCGCATCGAGACGGTCGAGAGCGCCCCCTCGTATCGGGATGCGTGGCGTCGGGGACGGCGCTGCCTGCAGCTCGCTTCGGGCTTCTACGAGTGGCACTGGGATGAGCGGGGCCGTAAGGCACCGTGGCTTATCACGCTCGCAGACCAGGATCTGTTCGCGTTTGCGGGCCTGTGGGAGCGCAGCGTCAAGAGCGACGGCAGCATCGTCGAGAGCTGTGCTCACATCACGCTGCCGGCGAATACCCTCATGGCCGACATCCATAACGGCGGCGCCCATCCGCAGCGCATGCCCGCCATTCTGCGCAGCGAGGACCATGATGCCTGGCTCAACGGCACGCTTGATGAGGCCAAAGGCGTCCTCAAGCCCTACTCTGCTGAGCTGATGGTCGCCTACGAGGTCAGTACGCAGGTCAACTCGGTGCGCAACAACTTTCCGGCGCTGCTGCAGCCGATTGACCAGGCAGTTCCGGAGTTCCGCTTCGGCTAGTCCAAGCCAGCGCCGCTGCCTTTCGTAACTGCAGCGGCAGAAGGGTTCGGCCTGTCGAGCAAATCGGCTCCATGCTGATCTTATGAGGCCACGCCTTCTACACCGCCTCCCCGGGGCCGGGCAGACTGCCGGCGCTATGCGCACCGATCACTACGTCCAGGTATGTACTTCGGACCCAACCGTCGCTTTGTTAGGCACGATCCAAACGCGCCGGGCGCTTGCTACTTGTACGAGGCGCAGTCTACTGTGCCGCTCATCCGCCGGGAGCATACCTTGCTAAAGAAGCTTCATAGATTGGCCTTGACTGTCATCCTTTGCCTGGGGGCCTGCAGCAGCACAACGACCTTCATTGCAACCTGGAAATCGCCGGATGCGCAGCGCGTGAATCTAGCGGGTAAGAAGATCGCGGCCCTGGTGCTCTCCAAGGATCGCGACCGCCGACGCTCGGCGGAGGTTTATCTGGCGAACGACATCACCAATCGCGGCGCCCAGGGTATCGCTGCCTACACGCTGATTGGACTGGATAACCCCGCCGTCGACTACGCCCGCGCGCGTTTCAAGGAAGCGGGCGTCGAGGGCGTCGTGATCATGCGCCTGATAAGTGCCGACCAGCAGACGATCGTCGACCCGGGTGGCTTCTCCGGCAGTGCCTATGGAACGTTTGGTAACTACTACTCTTCCTACGGCGTTTCTCTCAGCTACTCGACGGGGTATGAATACACCGACATGCAGGTGTCGATCGAGACGCTGATCTACTCGCTCAACAAGGACAAGCTGATGTGGGCGGGGACCAGTCACACCAGCAATCCGGAGGGCTTGGCCAGCCTCGTGACCGAAGTCGCTGACAGCGTCGCGAACGAGCTCCGCAAGCAGGGATTGATCGCTCGATAGGGCCAGCGCGGCGAGGCCCGGCATTTCCGGTTGTCCGGGCCTGGTCGAGCCGCTACTGGGCGCGCGCGCGGACCTCCTTCATCTGGCTCCGACGCGCCTGTAGGGCCTCATCCAGGAGGCGATAGGCAACATAGTACTTATAGATATTGCCGACGTACGTCACCGTCTCGGCACCGGTCTTCTCCTCTGCAACGTATTCGACGTTGTGAAACCAGACGTTCGCATCGAGGCCGCGTTGCTTTGCCTGCGTGCGCAACTGCGCCACGCGACGCGCGCCGGCGTTGTAGGAAGCGAAGGTAAACAGCGCCTTGTCGAGATCCGTCATCGGCTCCCGCGCGTAATACTGGTCGACCATGAAGCGCACATACTTGGCGCCTGCATGGATGTTGGGATCTACCTTGCGGATGTCACCGACCTTCAGTTCCCGACCCGTTGCCGGCAAGATCTGCATGACGCCGATGGCCCCGGAAGGACTGCGGGCATTCTGATTGAGCCTCGACTCCTGATAGCCCTGCGCAGCCATCAACAGAGGGTCCACGTCATAACGATCGCCGTACTTGCGAAACAGCTCGAGTAGCGCCAGGAATCGCTTGCGTGCAGCATCGGCCGTCGCGCTCCTGACGTAGGTGAGGCGTTTCAGGTAGCGCGCCAGGATGATCTCCCTTTCATCAGCCAGGTGCCCGCTCGTGCTCGCCACGGCTATGCCATCGAGGAACGCCTTGAGCTGGGGACTGCCCTTGCGGATCGCCCACGCGATCTCACCCCCAGAGCCCACTACAAGATCGTCGTGCACCCTGATGCTCGGGAAGACCTTCTTCCAAAACCTCGCGACGTGCTGATCCACGACCAGGGCGGACACCAGTTTGGCATTGAGCATCTCGATGAGATCCTCGTCCTCGAGTTCCTCGGGCGCCGCCTTCAGTCGCACCGGCGGCTTGCGTGCGGCAAGCAAGCGCTTGTTGAGCTCGAGCAGGTGTTCGTAGTAGCTCGATGATCTGCGCACGAACACCTGCTTGCCCGCGAGGTCATCCAGCGTGCCTAACGGCGATGCGCCGGGCGCGGTCACTACCACTTCCTGTGTGTTCGTCAGAATCGGTTTGGCAAAGTCGACTTGCTGCCTGCGTTGGGCGGTGATGGTGAGGTTTGCAGCGGCAATGTCACCCTGGCCGGCCGCCAGCGCGGTGAAGATCCTGTCACGCCTCACGGGGATGAAGAAGAACTTGACCCTCAAGTTCTTGCGCTTGAGTTTCTTGTCGCGGAGGAGCTGCTTGTGCAGTTCCTGCTCGATGACCTGGAAGGAATCGTAGGTAATTCCGCGTTGCGTGCCCTTGTCGTTGAAGTAGAAGGTCTTGCTGGGCACGACCAGGACGCGAATGACCCGTCGCTCGACCATCCGGTCGAGATCGCCCTTCCAGGCCGCGGTGATCGTGCCCGGGTCGATGGTCAGATCGTCGCGCTCTCCGGCGCCCCCAGGCGATGTGGCTCGCGCATCAATCGGGGCGTTGACGAGCAGCAAATAGAGGACAGTGAATGACGGCAACCACTTTTCGGGGCGACCCATGCACCCGCAACGTAGCGCGCCCGCGGCGGCGCGTACAAGGACTAGCTAGCGCGGACGGTCTTTGCGATCAGTGGCTGCAACAGGCAGTGGGGCCGCAGGGCCAGGCAGCGCCGCGGTGCGCTGGTCCCGCGGCTGGATTCCCGGACAACGGTTCTCGCTGGCGTCCAGGTGTCTGCCGCACCAATCGTCGTTCATGTTGTAGAAACCGGAGCTCGCGCAGCCAGCCAGCAGGGGCAGCACTAAGAGCGCGCTGAGCATGAAGCGCATCAAGTGGCTGAGCGGCGCGGGTGCAGCCGGGGAGGACTTCTTCTTGTGCATGATCTAATCCCCTTGTGCCTTGCAGGCTATCACCCGCCGCGACACAAACCCAGGCCGCGGGTGAGAGTTCGATCACGCTTCGCACCGGGGTGTTTAAGGAGGCATGCCGGGTGGCGTTATGTGTAACGCGCCCGCGGGATTGAACGTAACGAGGACCGCTCGCCCCCTCACCGCAAGTTCAGCACGAGCACGCGTTGGCAGCGTAACGACGCACAGTTGTGCTGACGGGCCCGACCGGCCAACGCCCGTTCGCAGCCGCTTGGCGCTGACGCGTCAAGTTCCTGAAGAGGCAGATCCCACAATGGATTACTCCAGCCCCTCACGCGGCAGCGTATGGTGTCTGCGGGCCTTCGAAGGACGGCTATGAACGCGATGCTGCGGCTGCTCGCACTCAGTGCCCTGATGACCTCGGTGGTCGGCTGTGCGGATCAGCGTTCGCTGCAGGCGCGGTCGCCCGTGCCTGAGCAGTCGCGCAGTGCGCCTGACAGTTCGCCCATCATCCCCACCCTTCCCCAGCAGCCCGACGGTATTCCGCGCCTGGTCATGCCGGTCACGGGAGACGGCACTCCGGTCATGGCGATTCCTTTTGGCGGCATGATCTACGCCCCGGTAACCGGTGGGCCGCCTATCCTGGCAACCCCGCTCACACCCTAGTCGGGCCCTGGGTGCCGCCCCGCGATCCGCTACGACTCATTGAGGCCAAGTCACCCGTCTCACGGAATAGACACTCGATGAGATGGCGCGCCCGGAGAGATTCGAACTCCCGACCTCCTGGTTCTTAGGGAGGCAGTCAGAATGTTGCAAGCTGCTGAATTAGCAGCGAATGGTGCCCTGGGGGTGTTGAATATATTTGCGCCTTGGCAACATCTAACCTACTGATCCTGCAACACTGCCCTGAGAGATATTCAACCCCGAGCATAGGCTGACAGTATAGTGCTCTCGGCGGCCGTGCTCTCGGCGGCCGTGCCCCCGGTGGCGGCTCCGTGCTTGGTCACACAGTCGAGGGTTCTTTATGCGCTTCGATGTTCTCGCCCTGGCCTTCCTGGGTCTCGGTGGCTTGGCACTCGCCGTTGCCGATCCGGCACCGACAACGCAAACCGAGCCCGCGGCGACGCCCGCCGCGGTCGTTACCGACTCTGCTGCGCCTGCGACCAGCGCCGCGACCGCAGCACCAGCGCCAGCGGCTGCATCGTCAACCCCGGCGAGCCAGCCTGCCCCGACAAAGACCCTTTCCGCCCCCGCGCTGAGCGCGGATGAGCAGCGCTTGCTTAGTCAGGGCTACAAGCCGCAGATGCGCAACGGTGAAAAGATCTATTGCCGGCGCGAAGCGCAACTGGGCTCGAGGATCCCTGACGTTCAGCACTGTGGCACGGTGACGCAGCTCAAGGACGCGACGCTGAACGGACAGGACTACGCGCAGAAGGCCCAGCGGACCCAGCTCAACCCCGCGGGCAACTAAGCCCGAGCGCGCAGCCGCCCCGGGCGGCCGTTCGGGCGATAATCACCGCGGACGCTCGTAAAGAGCGGCTCAGGAACGGAGTCATCTATCGTGTTTGCCGACGGACAGCAGACACGCAGCTTTTGCTACGCAGAAGTGTTCAACACTAGCCAGAATATTCAACACTTGAGGCAGGCGGGAGAGTTGTAACTGTTTGAATGATTGGCGCGCCCGGAGAGATTCGAACTCCCGACCTCCTGGTTCGTAGCCAGGCACTCTATCCAACTGAGCTACGGGCGCGCGATATCTGCAATAAAATCAGATAGTTGCTGGGCTCTGCCTTTGTCGAGGTGCGCTCGTTGCTGCAGACCGGGTTTCGGTTCTGCAGGCCCTCGCCAAAGGGCGCGCATCCTACCACACCAGTGATTTTCCCCCGCAAGGTCCGCGCGGCTATGCCCTTGTCGCTGGCACCGCGATAATCCCAGCGAGGTGGGCACATGCTCGGGATTCCACTGCGGATCTACGCACTGTTTTTCGCATCCGTGGCGTTTCAGCTCATGGCGATGATGCTTCTGCCACGCACACGCGGGTTCACGGTGCTCCTGCCCACAGTGGGCTGCGCGCTGCTGTTCGTCTGTGGAATCTGGATGGTCGCGCGCATGTACCAGAGCGGCGCCAAGCTCGGGATCATGAGCCCCTTGCTGGCTGCGGTGATTCCGCTGGGTGTCATCGCGATCGGAATCTTCCTTTATGACGAAAGCACGTCGCCACTGCGGGTCGGATTGCTGCTTGGTGCCTGCGCTCTGATCGGTGCAGCCGCTGCAGTTTCTTGAGGCCGGCGCAGCGCCGCGGTCACACCGCCCGAATGGCTGCGTCGCCGAATCGTCGACGGCGCCGCCTAGGCGAAGAGCTTGGTGCAGACATACAGAACGAGCGCCGCACCAATCACCGACATCAGGATGCCCGCTGGTTGAACCTTGCCGGGGTCAGTGGAGTTCTTGCTGAACAACCGCACCAAAAAACCACCCACGAACGAACCGACGATACCCAGTATGCCCGTCATGAGGATGCCCATGTGCTGGGCACCCGGCAGCACCAATCGCGCCAGCGCGCCGATCACGATGCCGACAATGAACATCCAGACGTAATGCATAGGATCAGCTCCTCCCCAGGACCGTGCAGGTCTCCTCATTCTTATTAATCGTCACCCGAACCCGCTCGGGAATTCTAATGGCGGACTGTGGCGCCGCGAAAGCACCCTGCACACTGACGCGAGGGCACTTTGATCCATAGAAACCTCAAGCTCTTGCGCCGCCCGGGGTTCGCACGTTTAATCACCGCTCCTTGCTGGGAGGATCCGATGAAGCGAATTCCTGCCGCCTGCTGGCTCGCGGCCTTTGCGTTCCTGACTCTCCAGGTGTGCGACGCAGCCCCTGCCGACGAGGCGCACTTCCGCGAGCTTTATCGGGAGCTCGTGGAGACGAACACCAGTCTATCTGCCGGCGACTGCACACTCGCCGCACAGCGCATGGCCGCCCGCCTGAAGCAGGCCGGCTTCGGCGACAGCGACGTGCAGGTCTTCACCGCACCGGAACATCCCAAGGAGGGTGGCTTGCTCGCGGTCTATCCAGGACGCAATCCAAAACTGAAGGCGATCCTGCTCCTGGCGCACCTCGACGTGGTCGAGGCCAAGCGCGAGGACTGGACGCGTGACCCGTTCAAACTGGTGGAGGAGAACGGCAACTTCTACGCGCGCGGCAGCGTCGACGACAAGGCGCAGGCGGCCATCTGGGTCGACACGCTGATCCGCTACCGCACTGAG
>DATJVL010000013.1:0-2126 GCA_035501795.1 Steroidobacteraceae bacterium | reverse complement strand
ATACGCATCGCCGGTCACGACGATGACGTCGCAGCTGTCCCAGCCGAGAAGCCGCATCTCCGCACGCGACATGGGCAGGAAGGGTGCGGTGCCGAAGCGCGCGGCCCAGTGCCTGCGGTAGGCGGTGATGTCGGGAGCGCTAAGCATGGGGGCGGAAATTATGCGACGCCGCCTGCCGCAGGTCACGCCGCGCGCCCCGGCGCCGCCGGCAAGCGCCTGCGCGCATTGTGGTCGCGGCAGTGCGCTTGCGCTACCCTCCTGCTGGCTCCATCACACGTACCTGAACCATGGCTCCAGAGGAACCAGTTTTCGAGTTCCCGCTGTCCTTCGGCACCGGCGGCACCGGCGGCCTGGTGCGTCAGCTTCACGGCCAGCTGCGCGCCGCGATCCTCGACCGGCGGCTGCTGCCCGGGTCGAGGCTGCCCTCCACCCGGCGCGTCGCCAGCGCCTATCGACTCGCCCGCAACACGGTAATCGCTGCCTATGATCTCCTGGTCGCCGAAGGCTACGTGCGCACGCGTGCCGGCGCCCCGGCCCAGGTTGCCGACCTCGGTGCGCGCGCCCAGCCGCCACGGCGGCGCGCACGCGCCGCGGACGGGCAGCTCAACGCCTACTGGCGACGCGCGGCGCCTGCCGTGGCGCAGTTCGCTGCCGCGGCGCGCACCGCGGGCTTTCGTCTCGGCACGCCGGAACATCGGCTGTTTCCGCTCGATGTCTGGCGGCGGCTGCTGACACGCTCGCTCAACCGCCGCACCGACGGTGCCTGCTTCGACTATCCCGAGGCGCGCGGCCGTCCCCTGCTGCGCGCGGCGATCGCGCAGCACGTCTCTTTCACGCGCGCGGTAGTCTGCAGCGCCGACGACGTCATCGTCACCAACGGTGCGCAGCAGGCTTTCGATCTCCTGGCACGCGCCCTGGTTACGCCCGGGCGTACCCGCGTGGCGGTGGAGAATCCCGGCTATCCGCCGTTACGCGCGGCGATGCTCGCCGCCGGTGCGCACATCGTGCCCGTGGCGGTCGACGAGGAGGGGCTGCGCGTCGATCGGCTGCCGGAGGACGTGCGCGTGGTGTACGTGACGCCCTCGCATCAGTTCCCGACGGGGGTCGCCATGTCGATGGCGCGCCGCGCGGCGCTCCTCGCCTTCGCGCACGCGCGTGGCGCGCTCATCATCGAGGACGACTACGACGGGGAGTTCCGCTTTGGGCTGCGCCCGCTCGATGCGCTGCAGACCCTCGATCGCGATGCGAGCGTGCTTTACGTCGGCACCTTCTCGAAGAGCCTGTTCCCGGCGCTGCGCGTCGGCTATGTCGTGGCGCCGGCGTGGGCACGCGAAGTACTCACGGCGGTGCGGCGGTGCGCCGACAGCGGCGGAAATGCCCAGCTGCAGGATGCGCTCGGGCATTTCATCGTCGAGGGCCACCTCGCCCGCTACGTCCGCAGCATGCGCCGCGTGTACGCCGAGCGCCGCCAGCTGTTGCTCGACGGCCTCGCGGAAGACCTCGGTTCGTGGCTCGAGCCGCTGCCGGCAGAAGCCGGTATCCACCTGGCGACGCGCATCCGTACCCGCAGCGCCGCCGTGCGCCTCATCGCCCGGGCACGCGAGCACACCCCCGGCGCGCAGCCGCTCAGTCGTTTCGCGCTCGGCGCGGAGAGCGAGCCGGGGCTGGTGTTCGGCTTCGGCTGCATCGAAGCCGGTGCCATACGTCCGGCGCTGCGCAGCCTTGCGCGTGCGCTCACCCGCGAGGCGCGCGGCGGCGGCTGACCGACCTGCAGCGCGCGGCGCTCCGTGCCAAGCGGACGTTACTGGTACCTTGGTAACATGGTAACTACCTTGGTAACATGGTACCATGGGGCGCCATGCAGCAGATCGTGCGCACACAGACCGGCGTCCGCCTCGAGAGTCGTCTGCTCAAGGTGCTCAAGGCACTCGCCGCCGAGCTCGATCTGTCGCTCGGCGACCTGCTGGAAGGCATCGTCCTGCACGCCTTCGAAGGCAAGGCGCCGTTCTCGGCGGCGACGTTGCGCAAGGTGCGGGCGCTGAAGGCGGTCTACGGGCTCGACCTCACTGCGAAAGATTCCCACCGGCTGCGCGAGGCCGGCGAGCATGGACGCTGAGGGCGCAGAC
>DATJVL010000012.1:0-11832 GCA_035501795.1 Steroidobacteraceae bacterium | reverse complement strand
CGCAAGCGCACCCGCGAGAGCCTGGAACACCTGCTGTGCGGCCCCTGTCCAAGCTGCGAGGGGCGCGGCTTCGTGCGCACTCCCGAGACCGTCTGCAACGAGATCTTTCGGGAGATAGTGCGACAGAGCCGGCAGTTTGCCAGCCGGGAGCTGCTGATACTGGCCCACCAGGACGTCGTCGACCGGCTGCTGGACGAGGAGTCGGCGACGCTCGGGGAGCTGGAGACCCAGGTCGGACGCCCGATCCGCCTGCAGGTCGAGGCGCTCTACGGCGTTGACCAGTACGACGTCGTACTCGTGTAAGGCGTGAGGTGTCCGAGATGCCGGCAGAGGCGCTTGAGCGGCCGGCCGCCCGTGCGGCCGTCGCGCGCCTGCGCCTGTGCCTCGCGCTGCTGGCGGCGCTGCTGCTGCTGCTCGGACTGCTGCTGCTCGCGCGCGAGCTGATCCGCGCCCAGGTGCCGCGCCAGCGTGCGGCGCTCGAGAACCTCATCCGCCAGGAGACCGGCCTCGAGGTCGCCTTCGAGCGCCTGAGCGTACGCTGGGGCTGGTACGGCCCGGAGGCGGTGTTCTCCGGCGTCAGCCTCGGCAGCGCCGATTCGGCGGCGGTGCTGCGCTGCGCGCAGCTGATCGTCGCGGTGGATGCCTGGCGCAGCGGCCGCAGCGGCCACCTGGAGGCCGGGCGCATCCGCCTGCTAAATCCCGAGCTCGACCTCAGTGCGCGCCCGGCCGCGGGGCACGCGCCCGGCACGCCGGCCACGGACGGCGCGCTGCCGGAGGCGCGCCGGCTGCTCGCCGGCTGGCGCGGCGGCCGCATCGACATCGACAACGGCGTGCTGCACCTCGCCAGCGCGGCCGGACCGCAGGCACTCACGCTCAACGTGCGCCACGCCGAGCTGCGCCGGCTGGCAGAGCGCTGGAGCGCGGACGCGCAGGTGCAGCTGCCGCAGCCACTCGGCAGCGAGCTTACGCTGCAGCTGCGCATGCAAGGCGACGTCGCGCATCCTGCGAGCCTGGATGGCAGCCTGAGCGTGCGCGGCGCGCACCTGGACTTCGCCGGGTGGCGGCGCCTGGATGCCCTCGCGGCGCTCTCCGGCTACCTGCCCGTGCGTGGGCAGGGGAGCCTGGAGCTCGCCGCGTTCTTCGAGTCAGGCACCCTGCAGCAGGTGAACGGCCGCCTGCAGGCCCAGGCCGCCGAATGGGCGCCGCGCGGCTCCCCGGCGGTGGCCCTGGCACTGCCGCAGCTCGGTGCTGCCTGGCAGGCACGGCGCGCCGCCGCGCGCTGGCAGCTGCAGATCGAGCGGCTCGACGTGGGCGCCACGCAGAGCGCCGCGGGTGTGGCGCAGTTCGGCCCCGGCGCCGCGCACCTCACCCTCGAGCGGCTGCCGGCCGCCAACCTCGCGGCCCTGCTGCACTGGTGGGCGCCGCAGCTGCCGCTCCCGGGCCTCGCCGTGGGCGGCCGCGTGGCGCGCCTGGAGCTCGACTGGGACGCCCGCCGCACCCCGGGCGCACGCCTCCTCAGCGCGGCGAACCTCGAGGACTTGACGCTCGAGAGCGCACCGGGTGCGCTGCGCGTGAGTGGCCTGAGCGCGCAGCTGCGGGGACGCGATGCGGCGCTGACCCTCGCGCTGCAGGCAAGCGCGGCGCGTCTCGTGGCGCTGCGCGAGCAGCCGCTCGATGAGAGCGGCATTGCGCTGCACGGCACGCTGAACGCGACCCTCGAGGGCAGCCGCTGGCGCCTCGCCAGCGAGGACTTCGGCGCCTCTTTGGGTGCCGGGCACCTCGCCGCACGGCTTGCGCTCTCGGGCATGCCCGGCGCGGTACCCGAGCTCTCCGGCAGCGTCACGCTCGGCGAGGTGGACGCCGCGCTCGCCGCCGCGCTCCTCGGCGAGGATGCGCTCAAGGCACTCGGGCTCGCCGGGGTGCGCGTGACCGCGGGCACGATTACGGAAGCGCAGCTCACGCTGCGCGCTGCGTCCGCCACACCCTCCGCAGGCCAGGCCGGTGGTGTGCTCGGGGCGCTGCGGGTGCGTGAGGTCGCGCTCGCCGCAAGCGAGCGCTGGCCGGAGCTGAACTCCGTCGCGGGGCGTCTGGAGTGGCGGGCAAGCCGGGTGCGGATGCACCTGGAGCAGGCCCGCAGCGGCGCCCTGCGCCTGGAGGAGGCGCAGGCGCAGTGGGATGCGCGCGCAGTGCAGCCGCTCACGGGCAGCGCCCGGCTCAGCGGCAACGCGGCCGCCGCGCTCGAGTGGGTGCGGGCGCATCCGCAGCTCGGTGCCGCGGCCCCGCTGGCGCAGTACCTGGACCTCAGCGGGGATGCACAGCTGAACCTCGAGCTGCTGCCGCCCCAGGCCCGCGGTGAGCGGGGGCGCCTGCGGCTGACGGCGGCGCTGGCCGGCGCCCGCCTGCGCCCGCTCGGCTCGCTGCCGCCGATCGAGTCCCTGCACGGAACGCTCACGTTCGCTTCCGCCGGGCTGCAGCGCTCGACGCTCGTCGGCCGCTGGTTCGGCGGCCCGGTGACACTCGGGATCGCTGCGCGCCCTCCCGGTGCGGCGGGCGCGTTCAGCGTCAGCGCCCACGGCCTCGCGGAGGTGCCGCAGGCGCTGCTCGCCGCCGGCGCTACGGAGGTGAGTGCCGCCCTCTCGGGCACGGCGGAATGGAGCGCGCAGCTGCAGCTGAGGTCGCAGGCCGACGCGGCACGGCTGAAGTGGGCGCTGCGCGTGGACTCGGCCCTTGCGGGCGTTTCGAGCACGCTTCCCGAGCCCTTCGCCAAGGCCGCAGGCGCCGCGCTGCCGCTGCGGCTGGACCTGGAGGGCGAGGCCTCGCGCGCGCAGCTGCACCTGAGCCTCGGGGAGCGCCTGCAGGCCGCGGCGACGCTCGAGCGCAGCGGCGAGCGCTGGCGCATCGAGCGCGGCACCCTGCGCACGGGACCGGGCGGCACCGCCGCCGTGCCGGCTGAGCCGGTGCTGGCGCTCGAGGGGCGGCTGCCAACCCTGGATCTCGCCGCCTTCCTCACGCTGTGGCAGCAGGCCGTGCAATCCCAGGTACTGCCGCCCCTGCGTGCACGCCTGAGCACCGAGCAGCTCCTGGCCGGCCGCAGCTACGGGCCGGCCACGGTGAATGCGGCGACGCTCGATGGCGGCACGGAGATCAGCCTCGATTCCCAGGGCCTGTCCGGGAGCCTGCGCGCGCCCCGCAGCGCCGACGGCGCACAGCCGCTGCTGCTCAGGCTGGCGCAGGCCGATGCCGAGCTCGACCTGCCGCTGCTCGCCGTGCTCGCCGTGCCGGGGCGCCCGGCCGAGCTCGCCGTCGAAGAGCTGCGGTTTGGGGGGCGTGTGCTCGGTCAGCTGCGGGCGCACCTGAGCGCGAGCGAGGCGGCGCGGGTGGCGCAGCTGCACATCCGGGGCGGACCCCAGGAACTCGAGGGCGTGCTCGAGTGCGCGCTACAGCAGCAGTGCACGCTGCGCGCCGCGCTCAACAGCAGCGACTTCGCGGCCACGCTCGAGGCCTTCGGTGCGCGGGCGGACCTCAGCGGCCGCCGCGCCCGGCTCGAGGGCGAGCTGCAGTGGCCGCAGGGCTCGGGCGCGCCACTTGCAACCCTCAGCGGCCATCTCCATATGCAGCTGGAGGACGGTGCGACCCGCAGCGGCGCACAGCCCGGCGAGGCTGCGCCCTTCGCGTTGCTGCTGGTGCCGGCACTGATGCGCGCGCTGAACAACGATCCGGGGCGCGGCGAGGCCCCGCCGCAGGAGCTGCGCTACGCGCGCCTGACGGCCGATTTCGCGCTGCGCGACGGCCTGGCCAGCACCAGCAACCTGCACCTGGACGGCCCGGATGCCGAGATTCTCATGCGCGCGCGCGTGAACCTGCTGGCGCGCGAGTACGACGCCCAGGCCTTCGTGCTGCACGGCGAGGAGCGCCTGCCCGCACCGCTGCGCCGCCTCGGGGCCACGCCGCGGATCGCGGCGTTGTGGCTGTCGCTGCGCGAGTGGTTTGGCGGCGCTGCGCCCGAGGAGGACGGCACCGCGCTGCGTTTGCGGGGGGGATGGAACGACCCCATAGTGATGGCTGCGCAATGAGCGCGGCTTTAGGGAACGCATGAAGGCGGCGGCGATTCAGATGACTTCCGGCCCGGACGTGGCCGCAAACCTCGCGCAGGCCGGGACGCTGCTCGAGGAGGCGGCGGCGGCGGGCGCGCGCCTGGCGGCATTGCCGGAGAACTTCTCCTTCATGGGCCTGAAGGATGCCGACAAGCGCGCCGTGGCCGAGGCCGACGGCGCCGGTGCCGCGCAGGATTTCCTCGCCGCCACCGCGGCGCGGCTGAGGCTGTGGATCGTCGGCGGCACCGTGCCGCTGAAGGCCGGCGCCGACGGCCGCGTGGCCGCGGCCTCGCTGGTGTACGACCCCGCCGGGCACCGCGTGGCGCGCTACGACAAGATCCACCTGTTCGACGTCGACATCCCGGGGCGCCCCGAGAGCTACCGCGAGTCGGCACACGTGGCCCCCGGCGCCGGCGCGGTGCTGGTCGATACGCCGTTCGGGCGGCTCGGGCTCTCGGTGTGCTACGACGTGCGCTTCCCGGAGCTCTACCGCCACCTGAGCGCGCGCGGGGCGCAGCTGCTGCTGGTGCCCTCGGCCTTCACCGGGCCCACCGGGCGGGCGCACTGGGAGGCGCTGCTGCGCGCCCGCGCCATCGAGAACCTCTGCTACGTGATCGCGCCCGCCCAGTCCGGCTTTCACCCGAGCGGGCGGGAGACCTACGGTGACAGCATGATCGTGGACTTCTGGGGCCGTATCCTGCAGCGTGTGCCGCGCGGCACCGGCTGCGCCATCGCCGAGCTCGACCTGCAGATGCAGGCGAGCGTGCGCGGCAGCTTCCCGGCGCTGCTGCACCGGAGCTTTGCCGAAGGAACGAGTGCCCATGAGTGAGACCGGCCCCGACCCGCTGCACCTGGCCCGCGAGCTGATCCTGAGCCCGAGTGGCCTGGATGAGCGGCGCCTCGACCGCGTGTTCGGCGAGGTGCTCTCGCACGCGGTCGACTTCGCCGACCTGTACTTCCAGCTGGCGCACCAGGAGTCCTGGTCGCTCGAGGACGGCATGGTCAAGGACGGCAGCGCCAGCATCGAGCAGGGCGTGGGCGTGCGCGCGCTCGCCGGGGAGAAGACCGGCTTCGCCTACTCCGATGAGATCGTGCTGCCGGCGCTCGAGGAAGCCTCGCGCGCGGCACGCGCGATCGCGGTGGCCGGCGGCGCGCGGCGCGTCGCCGCCTGGCGCGCCCAGGCCGGTCACCAGCTGTACCTGCCGGAGGATCCGGCCGCCAGCCTGCAGACCCCGGACAAGGTGGCGTGGCTCGAGCGCGTCGACCGCGCCGCGCGCAGCGTCGATGCGCGCGTGGTGCACGTGACGGCGAGCCTGGTCGCGGTCAAGGAGGTGGTGCTGATCGCTACCAGCGACGGTGAGCTGTCCGCGGACGTGCGGCCGCTGGTGCGCTTTAACGTCTCGGTGCTGGTGGAGCAGGACGGGCGGCGCGAGCAGGGCTACGCCGGTGCCGGTGGCCGCTTCTCCCTCGCCGAGCTGGTGCGCAGCGAGCGCCCGCTGGCCCTCGCCCGCGAGGCGGCGCGCCAGGCGCTGGTGAACCTCGAGGCACGCCCGGCGCCGGCCGGCACCATGACGGTCGTGCTCGGTCCGGGCTGGCCCGGCATCCTGCTGCACGAGGCCATCGGCCACGGGCTCGAGGGCGACTTCAACCGCAAGGGCACCTCGGCGTTCGCCAACCGCATCGGCGAGCGCGTGGCCGCACCCGAGTGCACCGTGGTGGATGACGGCACGCTCTCGCGCCGGCGCGGCTCGCTCAACATCGACGACGAGGGCACCCCGACGCAGTGCACGACGCTCATCGAGAACGGCGTGCTGCGCGGTTACATGCAGGACCGCCTGAACGCGCGGCTCATGGGCGTGGCGCCGACCGGGAACGGGCGACGCGAATCCTTCGCCCACATGACGCTGCCGCGCATGACCAACACCTACATGCGCCCCGGGCCGCACGCGCCCGAGGAGATCATCGCCTCGGTCGAGCGCGGCATCTACGCGGTGAACTTCGGCGGCGGCCAGGTGGACATCACCTCCGGCAAGTTCGTGTTCTCGGCGAGCGAGGCGTACGCGATCGAAAACGGCCGGCTCGGCGCGCCGCTGAAGGGCGCGACGCTCATCGGCAACGGCCCCGACGTGCTGACGCGCGTCGCGATGGTCGGGAACGACCTGAAGCTCGACGAGGGCATCGGCACCTGCGGCAAGGACGGCCAGAGCGTTCCGGTGGGCGTGGGCCAGCCGACGCTCAAGATCGAGGGGCTCACCGTCGGCGGCACCGCCTGAAAATTGCCGCGCTGCGGCGCGCGATTTGACAGCACGCGCGCGCACTGTCGCCGTCTGCTGACGCGCGCGGCACGCCGCAACTGCGACATAATCCCGCTCTGACGCAAGTGTGATTCCTCACACGCCGCACCGTGCATGGACGCCTTAACGTGCAGCCCACAACTTCTGAACCGCGCCAAGGACCTTCGATGGCCATCGACGAAGCAACGATTGAAGCTCCGCAGCTGAAGCTGCCGGCCGACCTGTTGGCGGAAGTGAGCCGCCGCAAGAAGCAGCAGACCGACTTCAGCGTCGACGGCTGGAAGCCGGGCCTGCTCGAGCGCCTGGCGCGCATGTTCGGTCTCAACTGACGCGCGCGCGTCAGGCATTCCAACACTGCCGTTCCGGCGTTAGGATGCGGTGCTATGCCGCAGTTCTCACGCCCCGTCTACGAAGGCCTGCCCTGGTTCTACATAATCTGCGGGCTCGCCGTGCTCGGCGGCAGCTACCTGCTGATCGGCTACGGGCTGGCGAGCCTGATCGCCGGAATCCTCGGGCTGCTGCTGCTGCTCGGCGGGGTGGTGGTGCTGCTGCGGCGCCGCGATTACCGCGCGCTGCGCGCGCAGTACGGCGAGTCTGACTCGCTCTCGGGGCGCGACGAGCGCTAGGGCGCCTTCTTCTTCAGCGCCGTCTTGTCGGCGTCGGCTTCTTCCTCGTTCTCGGCCGGTGGCGTGTTGTCGGGCAGCGCCTGCAGCCCGGGCACGGTGTCGTTGAGGTTGTTGCGCGGGCGCGAGGCGCGCTCGTCCACGTAGATGAGCTCGTGCTTGCCGAGCAGCACCACGTCGCCGTCGTTCAGGTAGTGGCGCCGCACGCGGTTGGACTTCACGAAGATGCCGTTGGTGCTGTTGAGGTCCTCGACCACGCAGGAGTGCTGCGTGGTGATCACCTGGCAGTGATGGCGGCTGACGAAGCGGCTGTCGATGTGCACGTCGTTATCGGGCGTGCGCCCGATGATCAGCCGCCCGGGCCGCAGCGCGATCTCCTGCACGGTGCGCCCGTCGGTGGCCACCAGGAGCGTCGCGAGCGGCGGGCGCCCCTCGGCCGCGCCCGCGCCCGCGCTGGCCACCTTCGGGGGCACGAGGCGCTCGGACTCGGCGGCGTGCTGGCGCGGGCGGTGGGCGAAGTCGACCCACTGCAGCTCCTTCACCGCGCTCTGCACGTCGGCGCGCGTCACGGTATCGCGGTCGGCGGTGAAGGCCGCCATCATGGCCGTGTCGCACAGCGTGTTGATGAGGCGCGGCACCCCGCCGGTGTAGCGGAAGATCTCCGGGAAGGTGTCGGCGGCGAACAGCTCGCGGTCGCCGGCGCCGGCCACCTCGAGGCGGTGCTGCACGTAGCCGCGCGTCTCGCTGTCGTTGAGCATCTGCAGATGAAAGCGCAGGCGCACGCGCTGCGTCAGCTGCGCCAGCTCCGGGGCATCGAGCTTGTCGCTGAGCTCGGGCTGGCCGGCAAGGATGATGCGCAGCACCTTCTCCTTGGTGGTCTCCACCCCCGAGAGCATGCGGATCTCCTCCAGCACGCGCATGGAGAGGTTCTGCGCCTCGTCCACGATCAGCAACACGCGCCGCCCGGCGGCGTACTGCTCGATGAGAAAATTGTTGAGGGTGTTGATGAGCTCGGCCTTGCGCATCTTGAAGGGCGAGAACCCGAACTGCGCCAGCACCGACTGCAGGAAGTCGATGGCGGTCATCTGCGTCTGGTTGATCTGCGCCACCACCACGTTGCTCGGTACCTCCTTGAGGAAGGACTCGATCAGCGTGGTCTTGCCCGAGCCGATCTCCCCGGTGATGACGACGAAGCCGTCCGTGAACCAGATGGTCGACTCCATGTACGCCTTGGCGCGTGCATGCTGCTTGGAGAGGTAAAGGAACTGCGGGTCCGGGCTTAGGCGGAACGGTAATTCCTTGAGCTTGAAGGGTTCGAGGTACATGGAGTGTTGGCTCCAGCCCGATGTTACGGGATGGCCACCTCGCCGGCCAATTCCTCCAGCAATCTCAGGGCATAAGCGTCGCGGCGGGCCGCCGTGGGCTCGACCAGGGTCACATGTCCTACCTTGCGGCCCGGTCGCGACTGCTTGCCATAATCGTGTAGGTGTAATCCGGGTACCGCCAGCAGCCGCGCGCGCGCGGGGATCTCCCCGATCAGGTTGATCATGGCGCTGTGCCCGAGCGCGCGCGTGTCCCCGAGCGGCAGGCCGAGGATGGCGCGCAGGTGGTTCTCGAACTGGCTGGTGGCCGCCCCCTCGATGGTCCAGTGCCCGGAGTTGTGCACGCGCGGCGCGATCTCGTTGGCGATCAGCCGCCCGCGGCGCACGAAGAACTCGATGGTGAGGATGCCGGCGTAGCGGAAATGCTCGAGCACGCGTTTCAGGTAGCCGGCGGCGCGCGTGCGCCACTGCGGTGGGCCGTACGGCGCGCGCGTCAGGCGCAGGATCCCCTGCGCGTGCACGTTGCCGCACAGCGGGTAGATGGCGAGCTCGCCGTGCACGCTGCGCGCGCCGATGATGGAGACCTCGCAGTCAAAGGGCACGCGTTCCTCGTACAGCAGCGGCACGCCGCCGAGCCGCTCCCAGGCGTGCGCGGCCTGCGCGCGCGTGCCGATCACCGCCTGTCCCTTGCCGTCGTAGCCCAGGCGGCGCGTCTTGAGCACGCCCGGCAGCCCGATGAGCTGGAGCGCGCGCTCCAGCTGCGCGCGCGATTCCACGGCGCGCCAACGCGTGGTGGGGATGCCGAGTCTTGCGAACAGGCGCTTCTCGGCGACCCGGTCCTGGCCGGTGGCGAGCGCCGCCACCGGCGGGCAGATACGCGCGCCGTGTGCCTGCTGCATGGTGCGCAGGCTCGCGACCGAGACGTTCTCCCAGTCGAAGGTCACCACCTGGCAGCGCCGCGCCAGCTGGCGCAGCAGGCGGCGGTCGGTGAAGGCACCCTCGAGGAGCGGCGCCACCTGGCCGGCGGGGGCGTCGCGCGCCGGATCCAGGCACAGGAACTCGAGCCCGAGCGGATAGCCCGCCAATGCGAGCATGCGGCCGAGCTGGCCGGCGCCCACGATGCCGACCTTCATGCGCGCGGCGTGCGGCGCGGGTCGGGATTGCCGAGCACCCCGGCGGTCTGGCGCGCGCGGAAAGCCTCGAGCGCCTGCGCGATCGCGGCGTGCCGGCCGGCGAGGACGGCGGCGGCGAACAGCGCCGCGTTGCTGGCGCCGGCGCTGCCGATGGCGAAGGTGGCCACCGGCACGCCCGCCGGCATCTGCGCGATCGACAGCAGCGAGTCGATGCCGCCGAGCGCCTTGGACTGTACCGGCACGCCGAGCACCGGCAGGGTGGTCTTGGCGGCGGTCATGCCCGGCAGATGCGCCGCGCCGCCCGCCCCGGCGATCAGCACCTCCAGGCCGCGCGCGCGCGCGCCGGCGGCGTATTCAAACAGCAGGTCCGGGGTACGGTGCGCGGAGACGACGCGCACCTCGTAGGCGATGCCGAGCTGGTCGAGGATCTCGGCGGCACTCTGCATGGTCTCCCAGTCGGAGGCCGAGCCCATGATGATGCCGACCAGCGCTTGCATCAGGGCATTGTATCCAACAATGCGCGCAGGGCGCGAAACAGCTCCCGCGCCGCCGCACCCCCGCCATCCGCACGCGTGCGCTCGCGCTGCGCCGCCGCGATGCGTTGCGCCCAGGCGGCGCGGTCGAGCTGCGGGTGCCAGCGCACGAGCTCCTCCAGCGCCGCGGCGCCCTCATCGATGAGCCGCGCGCGCCAGGACTCGACGCGCTTGAAGCGCTCGGCGGCGCGCGCATCGGCGGCGCTGCGCGCGGCGAGCGCGGCGCGGATGGGCTCCGGGTCGAGCGCGCGCATGAGCTTGCCGATGTACTGGCGCTGGCGCGCCAGGCCGGCGCGGCTGCGGATGTGACGCGCCGCCCGCACCGCCTCCTCGAGCGTGGGCGGCAGTGCCAGCGCGCTGAGCTGGGCATCGTTGAGCTCGATCAGCTGCTCGCCGAGGTCCTGGGCGGCGTGCGCGGCGCGCTTGCGCGCGCTCTTGCTCGGGCGCTCCGGCGGCGCACGCTCCTCCTCGTCCCCTGCCTCGCCGCCCACCCCTGCCATGCCGCGGTTGAATTCCTGCTGACTGGTACAATTTAAGCACACTGCCGGCAAGATCACGCCCGATGAGCACACCCCAAGCTGCCGATGCTGTCCGTCCGCTCGCGGAGGTGGCGAACCTCGCGCTGGCGGAGGCGCGCCAGCTGGGCGCCTCCCAGGCCGAGGCGGACGTCTCCGTCAGCCAGGGCCTGTCGGTGAACGTGCGTCTCGGGGAGGTCGACACGGTCGAGTACCAGCGCGACCGCGGGCTTGCCGTCACCGTGTTCTTCGGCAAGCGCAAGGGCGCAGCCAGCACCGCGGACCTGTCGGCGGCCGCGGTGCGCGAGACGGTGGCCAAGGCCTGCGCCTTCGCGCGCTACACCGCCGAGGATCCGTACGCCGGGCTCATCGAGCCGGAGCTGCTGGCCAGGCAGATCCCCGACCTCGACCTGGATCATCCCTGGGACCTCAGTCCCGAGGCGGCCATCGAGCGCGCGCGCTGCTGCGAGGCGGCCGGCCTGGCGGTGGATGCGCGTGTCAGCAACTCCGAGGGCGCCGCCGTCAACACCCAGCGCGCCACGGGCGTCTATGGCAACTCGCTCGGCTTCCTCGCCGGCTTCTCCTCCACCAGCCACTCACTCAGCTGCTCGCTCGTGGCGCAGCAGGGCGAGGACATGCAGCGCGACTACTGGTACGCGGTGGCGCGCGACCCGGCGCAGCTCGAGGACGCCGCGCAACTCGGGCGTACCGCCGGCGAGCGCGCGCTGGCGCGCCTCGGGGCGCGCCGCCTGAGCACGCGGCGTGCCCCGGTGGCGTTCGCGCCGGAGATGGCGCGTGGCCTGCTGCGCTCCTTCATCGGCGCCATCTCGGGACCGGCGCAGTACCGCAAGTCCTCGTTCCTGCTGGATGCGGCCGGGACGCAGGTGTTCCCCAGGTTCATCTCCATGCAGGAGCGGCCGCACCTGCCCAAGGCACTCGCCAGCAGCCCGTTCGATCACGAGGGCGCGGCCACCCACGACCGCGAGCTGGTGAGCGCCGGGGTGCTCGAGGGCTACGTGCTCGGCAGCTACTCGGCCCGGCGCCTCGGCCTGAAGAGCACCGGCAATGCCGGCGGCATCCACAACCTCATCGTCGGCAGCTCCGCCGCGGCGCTGGCACCCGAGGCCTTCCTGCGCCGCCTCGGCACGGGCCTGCTGGTCACCGAGCTCATGGGGCAGGGCGTGAACGGCGTCACCGGCGACTACTCGCGCGGCGCGAGCGGCTTCTGGGTGGAAGGCGGGGCGCTCGCCTACCCGGTGCAGGAGATCACCATCGCCGGCAACCTGCGCGACATGTTCCGCGACATCGTCGCGCTCGG
>DATJVL010000011.1:0-65663 GCA_035501795.1 Steroidobacteraceae bacterium | reverse complement strand
TCACGGTCGGCTACCCGGCGGTCTCGGTGTCGCTCACCGCCAGTGCGGCCTCCATCATGACCGGTCAGTCCACCACGCTCACCTGGAGCTCGGAGAACGCCACCGGCTGCAGCGCGACCGGCGGCGCCAGCGGGGATGGCTGGCAGGGCGCGCAGCCGCTCGCATCGAGCAAGGTCGTCACGGAATCGAACCCCGGCACCTCTCCCCTCGCCCTGACCTACACGCTCACCTGTGTGTCCTCGGTGAGCAACAAGAGCAGCGCCGCTTCGGCCACCATCAGCGTCATGCCGCAGCCAGGCGGCGGAGGTGGCGGCGCATTCGAGCTGTGGACGCTGTTCACGCTGCTGACGACGGCGCTGCGGCTGAGGCGCGTTGCGGCGCGCGCTCGAGCTGTAGACCCGCCAGCGACGCCGGGCTTTCGCGCCGGCTAACTCACGCCGAGATAGTTGAGGATGCCGCGCGCGGCCTCGCGCCCCTCGAACACCGCCGTCACCACCAGGTCCGAGCCGCGCACCATGTCACCGCCGGCGAACACCTTGGCGTTGGTGGTCTGGAAGGGCAGCTGTGCGCTCGCCGAGACGCGCACGCGGCCGTTGTCGTGCAGGCGCACCTGGTGCGCGGCGAGCCAGGCCGCCGGGCTCGGCAGGAAACCGAAGGCGATGATGACCGCGTCCGCGGGCACGATCTCCTCGGAGCCGGCGATCACCTGCGGCACGCGCCGCCCGCGCGCATCCGGGCTGCCGAGCTCGGTGGCGACCAGCTTCACGCCCTCCACCTGCTCGGAGCCGACGATCTCGGTCGGCTGGCGGTTGAAGAGGAACTCGACGCCCTCCTCGCGGCTGTTGCGGTAGTCGCGCCGCGAGCCGGGCATGTTGCCCTCGTCGCGGCGGTAGGTGCAGGTCACCGTCTCGGCGCCCTGGCGGATGGCGGTGCGGTTGCAGTCCATCGCGGTGTCCCCGCCACCGAGCACCACCACGCGCTTGCCGCGCAGGCTGAGCGGCGCGCCCGTCCCGGGGAGCGCCAGCTCGTGGCGGATGTTGGCGATCAGGTAGGGCAGCGCCTCGTGCACGCCGGGCAGGTCCTCGCCGGCGAAGCCGCCGCGCACGGCCCGGTAGGTACCCATGCCGAGGAACACGGCGTCGTAGCTCTCGAGCAGCTCGGCGAAGGCGACGTCCGCGCCGATCTCGGTGCCGAGGCGGAAGCTGACGCCCATGCCCTCCAGCAGCTCGCGGCGCTTCTCCAGCACCGCCTTCTCGAGCTTGAAGGGCGGGATGCCGAAGGTGAGCAGCCCGCCGATGCGCTCGTAGCGGTCGAACACTACCGGCGCGACGCCGTTGCGCGCCAGGATGTCGGCACACGCAAGTCCGGCGGGACCTGCGCCAACCACGGCGACGCGCTTGCCGCTCAGGCGCACGTTGGACATGTCCGGCTTCCAGCCGGCGGCGAGCGCCGCATC
This sequence comes from Steroidobacteraceae bacterium, assembly GCA_035501795.1. Taxonomy (GTDB): domain Bacteria; phylum Pseudomonadota; class Gammaproteobacteria; order Steroidobacterales; family Steroidobacteraceae; genus 13-2-20CM-66-19. Next base: position 64,207 of record DATJVL010000011.1, on the reverse strand, counting down.
GGTGATGTACTTCTCGATGGCGCCGATGGTGACGGCACCCAGGCCGTCATTGAGCGTGCAGGCGCCCTCGCACAGGCGATCCTGCGGGCAGATGCGACCGCACACCTCGGGGAGCGAGTTGGTCTTGTGGGAGAGCTCGGCCGCCTCGAAGAGGTTGCCCTCTTCGATCAGCTTCAGCCAGTTGGGGATGTAGTTGTGCACCGGGCACTTCCACTCGCAGAACGGGTTGCCGCAGGCGAGGCAGCGTCCCGCCTGCTGGGCCGCCGCGGCCGGCTCGAACGGCGCGTAGATCTCGCGGAAGTGGCCGACACGCGCCTCCACCGACGCCTTCGGCGGGTCGGTGCGCGGGATGTCCAGGAACTGCAGGTGCTTGTCGGCCATCGGCTCAGGCGGCGCGCCGCAGGTTCTCGATCAGCGAGTCGATGGAGGCGGCCTTGGGCTTCACCACCCAGAACTTCGGCAGGTAGGTACGCAGGTCGTTCATGACCTCGGCCGCCCAGGCGCTCTCGGTGTGCAGGATGTGGCTCTCGAGCAGTCCCTCGAGGTGCTGCACGTGCGACTGCATGGCCTCGGGGTGGATGCGGCTGATGTCGATCAGCTCGTGGTTGTAGCGGTCAACGAAGTTGCGCTCCAGGTCGAGCACGTAGGCGAAGCCGCCGGTGAAGCCGGCACCGAAGTTCACGCCGGTGCGCCCGAGCACGCACACCGCCCCGCCGGTCATGTACTCGCAGCAGTGATCGCCCGCCCCCTCGATCACCGCCAGCGCGCCGGAGTTGCGCACCGCGAAGCGCTCGCCGGCGACCCCGGCGGCGTACAGCTCACCGCCGGTGGCGCCGTACAGGCAGGTGTTGCCCATGATGACGGTCTCGTTGGCGCAGTAGCGCGCAGCGCGCGGATGGCGCAGCACGATGCGCCCGGCGGCCATGCCCTTGCCGACGTAGTCGTTGGCGTCGCCCTCCAGGTAGAGGTGCAGGCCGCCGGCATTCCACACCCCGAAGCTCTGCCCGGCGTTGCCGCGGCAGCGCACCTCGAGCGGCGCCTCGCTCATGCCGTAATTGCCCCAGCGGCGCGCGATCTCCCCGGAGAGGCGCGCGCCGATCGAGCGGTTGAAGTTCTTGAGCTCGTATTCCCACTGCCCGCCGCGGCGCGCCTCGATCGCCGGCAGCATGTCGCGCACCATGCGCTCGGCCAGCTCGCCCTGGTCGAAGGGCGCATTGCTCGGCGTGGTGCAGTAGCGCGGTACCGAGGCCGCCAGGCCGGCATTCGAGAGGATCGGCGTGAGGTCGAGCTTGCGCTGCCGGGGCGTGGCGCCGGGCAGCACCTCGAGGAATTCGGTGCGGCCGATGAGCTCGGCCAGCGTGCGCACCCCGAGTGCGGCCAGCAGCTCGCGCACCTCCTCGGCGACGAAGCGAAAGTAGTTCATGACCATCTGCGGCAGGCCGACGAAATACTTCTCGCGCAGCACGCGATGCTGCGTGGCGACCCCGGTGGCACAGTTGTTGAGGTGACAGATGCGCAGGTACTTGCAGCCGAGCGCCACCATGGGCGCGGTGCCGAAGCCGAAGCTCTCGGCGCCGATGATGGCGGCCTTGACCACGTCGAGCCCGCTCTTGAGTCCGCCGTCGGTCTGCAGCCGCACGCGGTGGCGCAGGTCATTCAGGCGCAGCGTCTGGTGCGTCTCGGCCAGGCCGAGCTCCCAGGGCGTGCCGGCGTACTTGATCGAGGACAGCGGGCTTGCGCCGGTGCCGCCGTCGTAGCCGGAGATGGTGATGAGGTCGGCGTACGCCTTGGCCACGCCGGCGGCCACCGTGCCGACGCCCGGCTCCGCCACCAGCTTCACCGACACCAGCGCGCGCGGGTTGACCTGCTTCAGGTCGAAGATCAGCTGCGCGAGGTCCTCGATCGAGTAGATGTCGTGGTGCGGCGGCGGTGAGATGAGCCCGACGCCGGCGCGCGCGAAGCGCAGCGTCGCGATCATGTCGTTCACCTTGTGGCCGGGCAGCTGGCCGCCCTCGCCGGGCTTGGCACCCTGGGCAATCTTGATCTGCAGCACCTCGGCGTTGATCAGGTACTCGGGCGTCACCCCGAAACGGCCCGAGGCCACCTGCTTGATCTTGGAGTTGCGCTCCGTGCCGTAGCGTTCCGGGTCCTCGCCGCCCTCGCCGGAGTTGGAGCGCGCGCCGAGGCGGTTCATGGCGATCGCCAGCGCCTCGTGCGCCTCCGGAGACAGGGCCCCGAGCGACATGCCGGCGCTGTCGAAGCGCGCCACGATCGCCTCCACCGGCTCGACGTCTGCCAGCGGCAGGGCGCGCGCGGCGCGCTTCAGGGTGAGCAGGTCGCGGAAGGTCGAGGGCGGACGCTCGTTCACGAGCGTCGCGTACTGGCGATAGAGCGCGTAGTCCCCGCTGCCTACCGCGGCCTGCAGCGCGGCGATCACGTCGGGGTTGTACATGTGGTACTCCCCGTCGTGCACGTACTTGAGCAGTCCCCCCTGGCCGATCGGCTCGCGCGGGTTCCAGGCACGCGCGGCCAGCGTGCGCATGTCCGCCTCCAGGTCATCGAAGTCCGCGCCCTGCACGCGGCTCTCGGTGCCGGTGAAGCAGCACTGCACCACCTCGTCGGCGAGCCCGACGATCTCGAACAGCTGCGAGCTGCGGTAGCTGGCGATGGTGGAGATGCCCATCTTCGACATGATCTTGAACAGCCCCTTGCGCAGCCCCGCGCGGTAGCTGCGGCCGAGCTCCAGGCGCGCATGGAAGTCGAGCTTGACGCGCCCGCGGCGCATCATCTCGAACAGCACCTGGTAGGCCATGTAGGGGTAGACGGCGGTGGCGCCGTAGCCGATCAGGCAGGCGAAATGATGCGGCTCGCGCGCGGTGCCGGTCTCGACCAGCAGGTTGCACTTGCAGCGCAGCCCGCTCTTCACCAGGTGCTGGTGCACCGCGCCGGTGGCGAGCAGCGCGTGCACCGGGATGCGCTCGCGCACCAGGTAGCGGTCCGAGAGCAGCAGCACCAGCTTGCCCTCGCGCACTGCGCTCTCGGCCTGCGCGCACAGCCGCGCGAGCGCCGCGCGCAGCCCCTCGGCGGGTGCGTACTGCAGGTCGAGGAACTCGTGGCTGACCTCCTCGATGGCCAGGATCTGGCGCAGCTTGCGCTGCGAGAGGATCGGCGAGCCGAGCACCACCTGGCGGGCATGCTCGGGCGCGGGCTCGAAGATGTTGGCCTCGGGACCGATCTGGGTCTGCAGCGACATGACGATCGTCTCGCGCAGCGGGTCGATCGGCGGGTTGGTGACCTGGGCGAACTGCTGCCGGAAGTAGTCGTACAGCGAGCGCACGCGGTGCGAGAGCACCGGCAGCGGCGTGTCATCGCCCATCGAGCCGACCGCCTCGTTCTCATCCTGGGCCAGCACGCGGATGATGTCGTCGCGCTCCTCCTGCGTGACGTTGAACATCTTCTGGTAGAGCGCGAGGGTCGCGCGGTCCATGGGCTCGGCCGCCAGGCGCGGGTCCACCAGGTCGCTCTCCAGATAGCGCACGCCCTGCTTGAGCCAGGCCTTGTAGGGGTGGCGCTTCTTCAGCAGCTGGTCGATGTCGGCCGAGGAGAGCAGCGTGCCGCTTTGCAGGTCGAGCGCCACCATGTCGCCCGGGCCGAGCTTGCCCTTCTTCACCACTTCCTCGGGCGCCCAGTCCCACACGCCGGTCTCGGAGGCGATGGTGAGCAGGCGGTTGCTGGTGATGCAGTAGCGTGCCGGGCGCAGCCCGTTGCGGTCGAGCGTGCACAGCGCGTAGCGACCGTCGGTGAGCACCACCCCGGCCGGACCGTCCCAGGGCTCCATGTGCACCGCGTAGTACTCGTAGAAGGCGCGCAGCTCCGGGTCGAGCGTGTCGAGCCCGTGCCAGGCCGGCGGGATCAGCAGCCGCATGGCGTGCAGCGGGTCGAGCCCGCCCATCAGCAGCACCTCGAGCATGTTGTCCAGGCTCTGCGAGTCCGAGCCGGACATGGACACCAGCGGCAGCGCCGCGGCCAGGTCCGGCAGCAGTGCCGAGCTCAGCAGCGGACCGCGCGCCAGCGCCCAGTTGCGGTTGCCCGCCACGGTGTTGATCTCGCCGTTGTGCGCGAGGTAGCGGTACGGGTGCGCCAGGCGCCACTGCGGCAGGGTGTTGGTCGAGAAGCGCTGGTGGAACACCGCCACCGAGCTCTCGAGGCGCGCATCGGCGAGGTCGGGGTAGAACTGCGCCAGGTACTGGGGCATCACCATGCCCTTATAGACGATGGTGTCGGCCGACAGGCTCGGCACGTAGAAGGCCGGATCGGCAGCGAGTGCCTTCTCGCCCAGGCGCCGCGCCAGGTAGAGACGGCGGTTGAAGACGGCCGCATCCGGCCCGGCCGCGCGGCGGTTGACGAACAGCTGCTCGATGCGCGGCAGCGACTTCAGCGCCTCGGCACCGCAGGCGCCGGCATCGGTCGGCACCACGCGCCAGCCGGCGAGCTCCAGCCCCTGGCGCTGCAGCTGCTCGGCGAGCACCGCGCGGGCATGCGCCGCGCCCTCGGGACGGGGGTCGAGGAACACCAGCCCGGCGGCGAATTCCTCGGCGAGCGCGATGCCCGCCTCCGCCGCCACCGCACGCAGGAAGCGCTCCGGCCTCTTCAGCAGCACGCCGCAGCCATCCCCGGTCTTGCCGTCCGCGGCGATGGCGCCGCGGTGCGTCAGGCGCTGCAGCGAGCTGATCGCGGTGCGCACCAGGGCGTGACTTGGCGCGTCATCCAGGCTGGCGATCAGCCCGAAGCCGCAGCTGTCACGCTCGTAGGCGTCCTTGTAGAGTCCGTGCGCTCGGGAGTGCATGGTGCTTGAGCCTCGAAGTGGTCCGGCCGCGGCGCACGTCAGCGCGCCACAGGCCGCGCGGCTCGTGGCGGGAGCATGACCGCAAATCAGGCGCTGAAGGAGATCCGCACGCCTTGCGGGGCGTGCGAATGAGCAGCCGTCACTGCGCGCGGGGCCCATACCGCCTGCGCCGCTGCCGACCGTCTTACACCATCGCTATGCGCCCGATAATACCGGCCCGCGATGCTCTTGCAAGCACCGATCGCGTCGCCCGAAATCGGTGCAGCGCCTGGCAGGCCGCCGCGCTCGCGCTGGCGGAAGCGAAACTGCGGGATCAGCTCGCCGGCGCGCGAGCAGCGCGCGCGCTGCGCACGTTCACCGCGCTCCAGATGCTGCCGGCGCGGCGCGGGCTGAAGCGCACGCACTAACGCGTGGCGTCCACGCGGCGGCGCACGCCGTCGATCCGGCCGAAGCACAGCGCCTCCTGCACCGCCTGCGGCCAGGTGAGCCGGCCGCTGCCGGTGGCGCGCCGGTGAAAACCGACCAGCAGCACGGCGCGCGAGGCGTGGTGGCGCGCGAGCCAGCGACGCAGGTCGTCGCGGTCCCGGAAATAACGCGGGGCGGGGAGCGGTCGGGCGGCGCGGCGCGTGGCGGGCACGCCAGGGCGGGGCGCGGCTAGCCCGGCGGCTCGCGCGCGGTCAGGCTCACCTGGATGCGCTGCGTGCGCCGCACGACGCCAAGCTCGAGCGCGCTGCCGGGCGGCACCCGGGCGAGCACGCGGTGCAGCGCGTCGATGCCGCTGACGGGCGCGCCATTGACGGCCACGATGAGATCACCCGGCTGCAGCTCGGTGCCGGCTGCCGGCCCGTCCGACTCGCGCGACAGGATCTCCACGGCATGGCGGCTCTCCAGCCCGAGGGCACGCACCAGGCGCAGATCGAGCGGCCGGTCGCGCACGGCGACCCCCAGCCAGGCACGCCGCACGCGCCCCTGGGTCAGGATCTCGGTGAGCACCCACTGCGCGGTGCTGGCCGGCACCGCGAAGCCGATGCCCTGCGCCATCGCGATGATGGCGGTGTTGATGCCGGCGACGCGGCCCCGTGCATCCACCAGCGGTCCGCCGGAGTTGCCCGGGTTGAGCGCGGCCGAGTGCTGCACGACGCCTTCGATGAGGCGGCCGTGGCGGCTGCGCAGCGAGCGGCCCAGCGCACTGACCACGCCGGCGGACACGGTGGATTCGAAGCCGAAGGGGTTGCCGAGCGCCACCACCAGCTGCCCGGTGCGCAGGCGCACCTGCGGGGCGAGCTGCGCATAGGGAAGTGCGCTCGCCTGGGCGCGCAGCACCGCCAGGTCCGTGGCCGGATCGCGCCCGGCGAGGACCGCGGGCACGCTGCGGCCGTCGACGAAGCTGACGCGCGCCCGGCTCACCTGCTGCACCACGTGCTCATTGGTGAGCAGGTAGCCATCGGGCGTCACCACCACGCCGCTGCCCGCCCCGCCACGCGCGCGCTGCGCCTCCTCCTCGCCGCCGACGTAGACGCTGACCACCGCCGGGCCAACGGCATCGACGGCGCCGACGACCGCGGCGGAGTAAGCATCGAGCGCGTCGCCTGCCTCCGCACCCTCGATCACTGCAGCTGACTCGAGCATTGGCGCAGGCATGGGGCCCGCGCGCGGCAAACTCAAGAGTGAACGGCGGCCGGCTTTTCCTGCCAGAATCCTCAAGTCCATGATTACACTCGGCCAGACCGCCATCCTGCTCACCGCCGCCGTGGTCGCGGTGTCGCTGTTCCGCTTCCTCAGGCTTTCCTCGATCCTCGGCTACGTGGCCGCAGGACTCGCCATCGGCCCCTGGGGCCTGAACCTGCTGGGCGACGTCGCCCGCATCCGCCACGTGTCCGAGTTCGGCATCGTGCTGCTGCTGTTCGTCATCGGCCTCGAGCTGCAGCCGACGCGGCTGTGGGTCATGCGGCGGCTGGTCTTTGGCCTCGGCGCCGCCCAGGTGTTGAGCTGCGCCCTGGTGCTGGCGGCTGCCGCCTACCTGCTGGGGCTCGCCCCGATCGCGGCCGGCATCATCGGCGTCGGCCTGTCGCTCTCCTCGACCCCGCTGGTGCTGCAGGTGCTGGCCGAGCGGCGCCAGCTCTCGACCCAGCACGGGCGCGCCGCCTTCGGCATCCTCCTGTTCCAGGACCTGGCCGTGCTGCCGGTGCTCGCGGTGCTGCCGCTGCTGTCCGGGAATACCGGCACCGCGGCGCCCTCCGGCAGCCCCTGGTGGGTGCCGCTGCTGAAGCTCGCCGCCGTGATCGTGTGGGTGATCATCGCCGGCGGCCGGCTGCTGCTGCGCCCGGCGCTGCGGCTGGTGGCACGCGCACAGGTCACCGAGGTGTTCACCGCGGCGGCACTGCTGACGGTGGTGGCCACGACGCTGCTCGCCGACCGTGCCGGGCTGTCCCCCTCGCTCGGTGCCTTCATCGCCGGCGTGCTGCTGGCCGACAGCGAGTTCCGCCACGAGCTGGAGGCGGACCTCGAGCCCTTCAAGGGGCTGCTGATGGGCCTGTTCTTCATCTCGGTCGGCACGTCCGCCAACCTCGGTCTCTTCGGCACCGAGCCGCTGACGCTGCTCGCGCTCACGCTCGGGTTCCTCGCGATCAAGGTGGTGCTGGTGCTGCTGCTCGGGCGCCTCGCCGGCCAGGGACGCGAGAGCGCGCGCCGCCTCGCCTTCACGCTACCCGCCGGCGGTGAGTTCGCGTTCGTGCTCTTCACGCGCGCCGCCGAGCAGCACCTGCTCGATACCCGCACCGCCGACCTGCTGGTGCTGGCGGTGACGCTGTCGATGATGCTCGGGCCGCTGCTGCTGATCGGCTACGAGGCTGTCGCACGGCGCTGGCTGGTCGCCCCCAAGCGGCCCTTCGATGCCATCGAGTCGCGCGACAGCCCGGTGATCATCGCCGGCTTCGGGCGCTTCGGGCAGATCGTCGGGCGCGTGCTGCGCGTGAAGGGCGTCGCCTTCACCGCCCTCGACAGCAGCCAGACGCACGTCGATTTCGTGCGCCGCTTCGGCAACGAGGTGTTCTACGGCGATGCCTCGCGGCTCGACCTGCTGCGCGCCGCCGGCGCCGCCGATGCACGCTTCCTGGTGCTGGCGCTCGATGACGTCGAGGCCGCGACCCGCACCGCCATCCTGGTGCGCGAGCAATTCCCGCACATCCGCATCTTCGCCCGCGCCCGCAGCCGCCAGCACGTGTTCGCGCTCATGGACGCGGGGGTCACCGACATCGTGCGCGAGACCTACGCCTCGAGCCTGGAGCTGGCGGGGAGCGTGCTGGAGGCGCTCGGCCAGACCCCGGCGGCCGCGCGCGAGGCGGTGCGCCGCTTCCGCGCCCACGACGAGGCCACGCTGGCGCAGCAATACGCGGTCAAGGAGGACGAGACCAAGTTCCTCGCCACCTCGCGCGAGGCGGCGCAGCAGCTGGAGAAGCTGTTCGAGTCCGACCCCCAGCCCAAGCCCGAGCAGCCCGATGGACGAAGCGCGCAGCGTACGTGACTTCTGGTTCGGGGCGCAGCCGCCGAGCGCCGAGGAGCTCAATCGCCGCGTGCGCTTCTGGTTCGGCGGCGAGGCCTCCCCGGCGCGCGCGCGGCGCGATGCGCAGATCCGCGCGCGCTTCGGCAAGCTGCTGGAGCGTGCCGCCGCCGGGGAGCTGAGCGCCTGGGCCGACGGGCCACGCCGGCGCCTGAGCCTGATCATCCTGCTCGACCAGTTCCCGCGTAACATCTTCCGCGGCACCGCGCGCGCCTATGCCTGCGACGAGCAGGCCCTCGCGCTCACCCTCTCGGGCATGCAGAGCGCGGCCGATGCGGCGCTCACCGTGATCGAGCGCCTCTTCTTCTACATGCCACTGCAGCACGCCGAGCGGCGCGAGGTGCAGGACGAGGCCGTGGCCGCCTACCGGCGGTTGCGCCAGGAGGCCCCCGAGGAAGTGCAGAAGGTGTTCGAGAGCGCGCAGCGCTCGGCGGAGAATCACCGCGCCATCATCGAGGAGTTCGGCCGCTTCCCGCACCGCAACGCGGCGCTCGGCCGCGAGAGCACCGAGGCGGAGCTCGCCTGGCTGCGCGCCGGCGGCGCGAGCTTCGGTCAGTGACCGCCGCCCAGGGCCTCCAGATCATGGATGCGGCGCTCGAGGGAGCGCTGCCGCTCGAGCAGCTCGATCGCCAGCACCGCGCCGCTCACATTGACGCCCAGGTCGCGCATCAGCCGCGCCGCCACCCGCAGCCGTGGCAGCGCCGCCGCCGGCACCTGCCAGGCATCGCCGCTGTGGCGCGCGCTCACCAGGCCGAGCTCGCCGAGCTCGAGCACCGCGGCGGGCTCGAGCCGGCACAGCGCGCAGATCTCGGTCACGGCGATCCAGTCGCCCTCGGTGATCAGGTGGGCTTCGAGCAGTTGCGTACTGACACGGACCATGGCTTCACCTCGCAAAATCGGCGCGCGGGTCGAAATTCAGCTGCGCGCGCATCTGCTCGTAGAGTGCGCGCGCCTGCGGGCTGCTGGCCTCAGGCAGCACCACCTTCAGCTGCACGTACTCATCGCCGGGGTTCGCGCCGGGGAGCCCGCGCCCGCGCAGGCGCAGCTTCTGCCCCGGCTGGGAGTTGGCCGGAATCTGCATGGCCACCGCACCACCGAGCGTCGGCACATTGACCGAGGCCCCGAGCGCGGCTTCCCAGGGTGCCACCGGGAAGGTGAGCGTCACGTCGCGGCCGTCCAGCTGGTAGAGCGCGTGCGGCAGGATGTGGACCTCGAGGTACAGGTCGCCGGCCGGCGCACCGGCGGCGCCGGGAGACCCCTGGCCCTGCAGCCGGATGAGCTGCCCCTCGGTGACGCCGGCCGGGATGGTGACGCGCACGGTGTGCGTCTCGAGCGCGAGGCTGCCATCGCTCGCGACCGCAGGGCGGCGCAGCTCGAGGGTGCGCGTGGTGCCGCGGAAGGCCTCTTCCAGGGTGATGTCGACGCGCGCGTGATGGTCGCGTGCGGCGTGCGCGCCGACGCCCGCGCCGGCGAAGGGTGAGCCGCCGCCGAATAGGGAGGCAAAGAAGTCGCTGAAGTCCTCCGCCCCGCCCTCGCCGGGGGCGGCGCGGTAGGTGCGCCGCCGCGAGCCGCCCGGCGGCGGGCCCCCGGAAAACTCGAAGCCGCTGCCCCAGTCCGGCGGCGGATGGAACTGCTGCCCGGACTTCCACTCGCTGCCGAGCTGGTCGTAGGCGGCGCGCTTCTCCGGATCCTTCAGCACCTCGTACGCCTCCTGCACTTCCTTGAAGCGCTCCTCGGCGTTCTTCTCCTTGCTGACGTCCGGGTGGTACTTGCGCGCCAGCCGCCGGTAGGCGGTCTTGATCTGCTCGGCGCTTGCCGAGCGCTCCAGTCCGAGCAGCTTGTAGTAGTCGCGATATTCCATGTAAGCGTTCCGCCTGCGCCGATTCTAGCCGCCCGCACGCACCGGCCGGGTGCAGCGCGGGCGTGCGCCGCACCGCTCCGAGGCACGAGCTTTACCGCCCGCGCCGTGCACGTGCGCCGCCGGGGCTTACCGCCAGGGCACGGTTCTTGCTTCGAGGCTCGGGCGGATTACGGATGGCAACAGATGATGCGCTTGTCCCGACCCCCGCCGCTGAAGAATCTGCGGGCGTTCTGTGTGGCGGCTCGTCATCGCAGTTTCAAGTTCGCGGCTGACGAGCTGTGCGTGACGCCCTCGGCGGTGAGTCATCAGATGAAGGAGCTCGAGGCCAGCCTCGGCATGCGGCTGTTCGAGCGCAAGACGCGCGCACTCGAGCTCACCACGGCCGCGCACCGGCTGCTCGATGAGGTCGAGCCCCTGCTGGAGGCGCTCGAGCGCACGCTCGCGCAGGTCGCGCGGCACAACGGGCGGCAGACCCTGCGCGTGCGCCTGCCGGCGCTGTTCGCCAACGAGCTCTTCATCCCGCGCCTGGCCGGCTTCTGCGCCGCCAACCCGCAGGTCGACGTGCAGCTGGACACGCGCGATCCACGCCCGGCCAACCACCCGCCGACCGCCGACGTCACGATCCTGCTCGCCGAGGGCGCGCCGGCCGAGCTGAAAAGCGTGCGGCTGTTCGCCTCGCCGCTGATCGCGGTGTGCGCCCGCGAGCACGCGCCGCGCGTGGCGCAGCTCGGGCGCGAGTTGTTCGGCACGCTGGCACTGATCGTCGACCGCACGCGCCCGTTCGCCTGGGACAGCTGGGCCGAGGAAGTGGGCCTGGAGAGCCCCGAGCCCAAGCAGGTGATCGAGCTCGACACCATGACCGCGGTCGTGCGCGCGGCCGAGCGCGGCCTGGGGGTCGCTCTGGTACCGGCGGTGTTGTGCGAGGGCTGGCTGCGCAGCGGCGCGCTGGTGCGGGTGTTCGCGGTGCAGCTGCCGGCGAGCGATGCCTACTACCTCGTCACCCGTCCGAAGGACGCCGAGAAGCCGCAGGTGCGCGCGCTCACGCACTGGGCACTCGCGCAGTACCGCCGTGACTGAGCGCGCCTCAGCCATCGGGCCAATTCTTTTCGTTTGTGGCTGCGCGGGGGCGCTCGTATCGTGCCGGCACGCGCTGTGAGGGCGTGTCTGATGGAGAGACGATCATGTTCATCGAGCGCCCGGACTGCCCTCACGCCAGCGCGAACCGCGCCGGGCGAGCCGCCGGCATCGCCGTGAGGCCAATTTCGCCCCGCGCAACATGAATGCCATGCAGGGGCAGCAGAATGCACAGACCACGGCGGCCGCCATTCACGCGGCCGCTTTCCCGATGACCGGAGGGCGAGACGGGGCATCCTTTTCGATCCCCCTCGAGCGCATGGCCCGTCTCCCCTCCGATCACCCAAAAAAAAGCGCCGCGAGGCGGGGGAAGTCGCATCGCGGCGCGCAGGAGCGAACACGGGGAAGTTGTTCGCAGCTGATTTCTACAAAGCAAGGGGTATGCCAAGGAAGGAAATCCTTGTAAGACAAGGAGTTATCGTGCAACCCGCCGGGCATGCCGGGTGACGCGATTTGTCACTTTGGAGCCAAGCGCAGTCAGTGAGAGCCTCAGAAGGCCTTCGGCCGTCGGTGCAGACCGACGGCCGCTTCTTTGGGGTCAGCGCGGAATGACCGGTACGCAGGCCTGCGACTGCTCCTTGAGCGCATCACACAGCGCCCGCGCCTCCGCCTCATCACCCGCGGGGGCCTGCAGGCGGTAGAGCGGGCCGGACTGCGTGCTCGCGATCACGATACGCGGCGCGAGGCCGCCGAGCTGGGCACCGAAACGACCCTGCAGCCGCTGCCATTCGCGATCCGCGCTCGCCTGGCTGGCGAAGGCACCGAGCTGCACGCCGTACGCCGAAACGGGGACGGGGTTGGCCACCGGCAGCGGGCGCGCCGGCTCGGCGACGGCCAGCGGGGGTGGTGTCGCGTTCGCCAGTCCTGCAGCCGCGGCATCCGCGGCCACCGTGGCGGGGGGCGGAGGCGCACCGGTGGCGGTGCTCGCGGCAGCCCCGGTCGCCAGCAGCAGCGCGTTCACGCCCGTGCGGCCCGCGGCCAGGTTCGCAGACGCCTCCGCGGTACGCGGCGCGGAACCCAGTGAGAAACCCTCGATGCGGATGCGTGCGCGCTCGGCCCAGCTGCCGCGGGGGTGTGCTGCCAGAAACAGCCGGTAGGCTTCCAGCGTGCCGATGCCGTCGGTGCGCTGCCAGTCATGCTCTTCCTGCAGCTGCGCGATGCGCGCCTGGGCCTGACGGGCGAGCTCGCTGTCGCCGTGCTGCTCGATGAAACGCGTGTAGGCCTCCGGGGTATTGGCGGCCTCGGCTGAATGCCAGTCCTGTTGCTCCCGGCTGCTGCAGCCGGCGAGCAGGACGAGCAGCAGGGCCGGCAGGCACGCCCGTGCTGCGCAGAATGTGATCATGGTCGGCCTTTTGGGACGGAGCCGTTACGTATTATGGCCCGATGAACGCCCCTCCGAAGCGCCGTCTGATCGATTCCATCGGGGAATCCCCCACGTTCGTCGCCGAAGGGGTGCGCGTGACCGGCGACCTCGAGACCCCGGGGCCGCTGGTCGTCTGCGGGGCCATCCGCGGCGACGGGCGCGTCGGGGGCACGCTGCACATGTCCGCCGGCGCACAGTGGGAGGGCGAGATCCACGCCCCGGATGCGGTGATCGCCGGTCGCATCAGCGGGCGCCTCGTGGTCGAGCACAAGCTCGAGATCGGTGCGAGCGCCGTGATCCGCGCCGACATCGTCGCGCGCAGCATCGCGGTGGCCAAGGGCGCCATCATCGACGGTGCGATCACGGTGAGCAGCGGGGAACGGGTGCTCGAGTTCGAGGAGAAGCGCCGCGCTTCCTAGGCCTCGGCGCCGCCGAGCTGCCGGATGAGGCGCTGCTCGAGCCAGGTCGGCCCGTTGAGCTGTGCGAAGAACCCGCAGTGCCCGCCGTAGCGCGTGAGCGTGAGTGAGAGCGCGGGCGAGCGCGCCAGGCGCGCCAGGCCCGCCACCGGGATGATCGGGTCATCGAGCGAAGTGATGATGTGCGCCGGGACTTCGAGGGTGGCGAGGCGCGCGCCGGTCACCGCGTAACCGTTCAGGTAGTCCTCGAGTGCCGGGAACTCGGTGTGCGCGCGCACCAGCTCGGCGGTCATCACCTTCAGGTCGCGCAGCCGCGCGATGCTGCCGAAGTCATACAGGTCCGGCCAGGCCGCCTGTTTCTTGCGCAGCGAACGCAGCCACTTGCGCACGAAGTACCGCTCGTAGCCCGGGAAGCCACCCTGCAGCGCCGTCAGGGTCTGCGCCGGATCCAGGACCGGCGAGACGGCGATCACCTGCCGCAAATTGAGCCCCGCGGCGCGCGCCTCGGCCGCCACCCGCAGCATGAAGTTGCCGCCAAGCGAGAAGCCAAGCAGCTGCAGCGCCTCCCCCGGCAGCCGTGCCTGCAGGGCGCGCACCGCGCCGACCACTTCCGGCAGCCGGCAGGAATGAAACAGCTCGCGGTTGAGGTGGTGCGTCTCGCCGTGATCGCGCAGGTTGAGCCGCACGACGGTGAAGCCGCGCGCATACAGCAGCTGTGCCAGGGAGAGCACGTAGTAGGAGTCGGCGCTCCCCTCCCAGCCGTGCAGCAGCACCACGGGCGCTGCGGCGCGCGCTTCCCCGGGCCGCGACAGGAAGCATTGCAGGCGCACGCCCGCGCCGCACTCGAGCAGCAGCTCCTGCGCGGCGCCGAGCATGGGCCGCGCCGCCGCCAGCACGCGGCCGCGACGCCACGCCGTGCTCGCCAGCATCGACTGCAGGTGCGCGTTGCGCAGCCAGCGCGGCGGTTGCAGCGCGTCGGTGACGGCCGCCTCACTCAGCAGCGCCCGGCTCAATGCTCGCGGATCTCGATGCGGTTGTTGGCGATCGCCGCGCGGTTCCACTCCCCGGCGGTCAGCTCGGGGGACACCGGCGGGTAGGGCTGCGCGAGGCTGCCCGCCTCTCCGGGCAGCACCCGCACGCTGACCGCCCCGCCACTCGAGCGGCGCACGTCACCGATCAGGTTGGCGAGTGCGAGCGGCGTGCGCTGCAGCGGCGAGAGGGTCTCCTCGGAAGGATTGCCGACCAAGTCGCAGCGGGCGAACGGCAGCTCCTCCGGCGCCATCGAGAAGCCGTCGCTCGGGTTGCCCATGAGGCAGAAGCGCGCCGCGTAGGTGCGCACCTCCACCTGCGCCGGCGCCTTCGCCGCGGCGAGCCGGTAGAGCAGGCGGCTGAGGACATCCAGCCGCGCACCGCCGAGCGCCTCGCCACCGTAGGGCACCAGCACCACGATCGGCTTGTCGGCGGGCGCGGCACTCGCGGCCGGCGGCGCCACCGGCGCGGGGGCGGGCAGCAGGCCGGCAATGCGCGGCACCTGCAGCTGCGCGACGCGCGTGTTCAGGCTCTCGAGCAGCTGCAGGCTGCGCCACCAGAAGAGGCTGCTCAGCAGCGCCAGCAGCAGCGCCACGCCCCCGAGCAGCCACGGCCCGCGCGGCTGCGGCGGCGGCGGTGGCGGCGGCAGGTCGGGCTCCACGGCGCCGGCCGGGGCACGCGTGACCGCCGGCGGCAGTGACTCGAGCAGCAGCGCGCGCACCTCGGCGGTGATGCGCTCGGTCTGCGTGTCGACGCCGGCCACGAGCGCCCGGCGCAGCTCCGCGAAGTGCTCGCGCAGCGCGCTGTCGGTGAGCGGCTTGGAGAGCATGCCGGCAGCCGCCGCCGGGTCCGCCTCGGTGCGCATGTTGAGCGGGGTGAAGGTCGACTGCTCGCCGCTGCGCCGGTCGGGCAGCAGGTGCAGCTGGTAGAGCACCTTGGAAACATCCGTGGGCTTGATCTGCTTGGGCAGCACGCCGACGGCGCCGAGGGCGCGCGCCTGCCCGAGGTACAGCTCACCCTCCTGCGAGGTGTACATCATGATCGGAATGGTGGCGGTGCGCGGGTCGTTCTTGATGTGCTGCACGGCCTGCAGCCCGTCCATGCCCGGCATGAGGTGATCCATGAAGATCACGTCGGGACGGTTGCTTCCCAGGTAGTCGATGGCCGCCTCGGCGCTGTCGGCGGCGTCCACGTCGATGTCGTATTTCTCCAGCACCCGGGCGAGGAACAGGCGCGCGGACTTGGAGTCGTCCACGATCAAGGCGCGCTTGGCTCCCATCATTCCGCTCCCAACGCCCGCGCTCAGGCGGTGCGGAAAGTGTAGCTCAGAACCGAGCGAGGGCTGACGCTGTCGCCGCGCCGAGACGGCCGGTTAGGTGACGCAGTTCACGTTGGCGTGCGGCACGCCGTGGGTGGCGTGCAGCTGCGCGTACAGCTCGGCCAGGCCGCGCGCCATGGCGCCCGAGGACCAGCGGCGCGCGTAGGCGCGGCCGCGCGCGGAGAGCTCCGCGCGCAGCGTGCGCTCGCTGAGCACCCGCACCACCGCGTCGGCGAAGGCCGTGGCCTCCTCCGCCACCACCAGCGCGCCGCTCTCCGGCAGCAGGACCGAGCGCGTGCCGAGCTCGGCGGTCGAGACCACCGGGGTCCCCTGCGCCATCGCCTCGAGCAGCACCAGCCCCTGGGTCTCCGTGCGCGAGGCGAACACGAACACGTCGGCGGCCGCATAGCAGTCGAGCAGCGCCGTGGCACGGTCGAGGTAGCCGGCGAAGTGCACGTGCGGGGCCAGCCCGGCGGCGGCCACCTGAGCGCGCAGCGCGCTGCGCGCCGGCCCCTCGCCGGCGATCACCAGGCATGCCGCGGGCAGCGCGGCGCGCACGCGCGTGAACATGCGGATGAGGAAGCCGATGTTCTTCTCGTGCGCCACGCGCCCGATATAGGTGAGCAGCGGGCGCTCCGCGGCGATGCCGGCGGATGCGCGGAAGGCGGCGCCGTCACCGGCCTGGAAGCGGTCCGCCGGCAGCCCGGTCGGCAGCACGTGCACCGGCGTGCGCACGCCATAGTCGGCGAGCACCGCGCGCATCGGCTCGGAGGGGGCGATGAGCGCATGCACCTGGGCGCACTGCGCGCGCGTGAAGTGGCGCGCCGCGAAGCGTCCCAGCGCGCGCGGCAGTACCGGCAGGTAGTGGTGCAGGTACTCCTCGAAGAAGGTGTGGTAGGTCGCGATGAGGGGCAGCTGCGCGCGGCGCGCGAAGCGCACGCCCGCGTAGTGCGCGATGAAGGGCGTGTGGATGTGCACCAGGTCGAAGCGCCCGCGTGGCAGCGCATCCAGGGCGCGCGTCAGCGCTCCCCAGCGCATGCGCCGGTCCTCGGGGTCGGCGGGCACGCCGGCCGAGGGCACGCGCAGCACCTGCGGTTCCGCGGGCGCCTGCTCAGCGCCCGGGTAGAGCGGCGCGACCAGCAGGGTCTCGGTTCCCTGGGCGGAAAGGTCCTGGCGGAAGGTGCGGATGGAGGTGGAGACGCCGTTGACGCGCGGGAAGTACACGTCGGAGATGAACAGCACCCGCACGCGCTAGGCCTCGCCGCGCGCCGCCGGCGTGCGCGGGGGGTACGCAGGCGGCACTAGCTGCAGGCCACGCCGACCTCGGCCAGGGCGGCGCCGATGGCGGCGCCGGCGAGCAGGTCCGAGGGGTAGTGCAGGCCGAGCACCACGCGCGAGGCGGCGATGAGCGCGGCCAGCGGCACGAGCACCCAGGCAAGCTCGGGGAAGTGCACCAGCGCCTGCCAGGTGAAGGAGACCGCGTGCAGCGTGTGGCCGGAGGGGAAGCTGTAGCGGTCAAGCGGCGCGGCCGCGCGATCGATGCCGGCGTGGGTGATGAAGGGCCGCTCGCGCACGAACAGCCGCTTGAGGAGCGCATAGATCAGCACCCCGAGCGCGCCGGTGAGCGCCATGACGGCGGCCGGGCGCACCGCGGCGCTGCCGTACAGGACCGGCAGCGCCAGCAGCAGCACGTACCAGACGATGCCATCGCCCAGGCGGCTCGCCACTTGGAAGATGCGCCGCGGCAGTGCGAAGGCGGCCCCGCGGTTCAGCCGCCGGCACAAGCCGTACTCGGCCGCATCCACGCGCGCCATGAAGGCATTCAGACCGGTCGCTTTCATGCGGCGCAGCGCCTCCGACGCATGGCCCATGCAGTGACAGGCGCAGCCTGTTCCCGCAGTGCGTCATTGGCGTGACGGAACCATGAAAGTTTTTTTGCGACAGGGGTTTAGGCGCCTTATTGCGTGCGCCACCTCACACGGCGGGTCGCTCGGCACCCTCAGTGGCCGAGGCGCTCCAGCGTGGCGCGCACCAGCCGCGCGGCGGCGCCCGTGCCGTGGGGCAGGTAGAGCGAGGGCTCGGTGATCTCCACCTCGAGGATGCGCGGCTCGCCCTGCACGCCGCGGATGAGGTCAACGCGCCCGTACAGCAGCCCGGGAAAGGGCAGCCGCTCGAGAATGCGCGCGCCGACGCGGCGCTCGTCGGCCTCCGGGATGCGCGGGCTGATCTGTTCCGCGGCAAAGAGCCCCTGGGTCGCCGCGGCGCCCGCGGGCAGCAGCGGGCCCTTGCGGATCGCGTGGCTGAAGGCGCCGTCTATATAGATGAGCGCCGTCTCGCCCGCCTCGTCCACGCGCGCGAGGTAGGGCTGCAGCAGCACGCTGCGGCCCGCCCGGAGCAGCCGCTGCATGTGCGCCAGGATCGGGCCGCGCAGCTCGCGCCGGTGGCGCTGCGTATCGCGCGAGCCGGCGCCCACGGCCGGCTTCACCACCAGCTCCGCCTCCGGATGTCGTGTGAGGAAGCCGCTGAGGAACGCCTCCGCGTCGGTCCCTGGCTCGCAAAAGCCGCTCGGCACGATCGGCAGCCCGTGGCGCTCGAGCTCGGCCAGGTAATGCTTGTCGGAGTTCCAGCGCACCACCGGCGGCGGATTCAGCAGGCGCGTCACCGAAGCGGTGCGCTCCACCCAGGCGAGGAACTCGGTGATGCGCTCGGTGTAGTCCCAGGCCGAGCGCAGCAGCGCGGCATCGAAGCGCCCCCAAGCCACCGCCGGATCATCCCAGTCGGCGATCTCGGCGTGCACGCCGGCGGCGGCGCAGGCGGCGAGCAGCGCTGGCATGTCCCCATCCAGGCCGCGCGCCGCGCGGCAGCTGACCAGCGCGAAGGCGGTCAATCGCGGATGCCGGTGCCGCGGTTCATGAGCGTGACGGCGGTCGCGTACAGCAGCAGCGCGGCGGCCGCCATCAGCGCGAACGCCACGCCCACGTGCACGTCCGAGACGCCGAGGAAGCCGTAGCGGAAGGCGTTGACCATGTAGAGGATCGGATTGCCGAAGGAGAGCGTGCGCGCCCACGGCGGCAGCAGGCTCACCGAGTAGAACACGCCGCCGAAGTAGGTGAGCGGCGTCAGCACGAAGGCCGGGATCCAGTTCACCTGGTCGAAGTTCTTGGCGAACAGGGCGTTCAGGAAGCCGCCGAGCGCGAAGGTGACCGAGGTGAGCAGCAGCGCCCCCACCACCAGCAGCACGTGGTGCACCTGCAGGTGGGTGAACACCAGCGCGACCCCGGTGACGGCGATCCCGACCAGCAGGCCGCGCACCACGCCGCCGACGGCGTAGCCGCCCACGATCACCCAGTTGGGCAGCGGAGAGACCAGCAGCTCCTCGACGTGCTTGCCGAACTTGGCGCCGAAGAAGGACGCCACCACGTTGCCGTAGGAATTGGTGATGACCGACATCATGATCAGCCCGGGGGCGATGAACTGGCGGTAGTCAAAGCCCCCCATGGCACCCACGCGCCGCCCGATCAGGCTGCCGAAGATGGTGAAGTACAGCACCGCGGTCACGACCGAGGGCACGATGGTCTGGCCCCAGATGCGGATGATGCGGCCGTACTCGCGGATGACGATGGTCTTGAAGCCGATCCAGCGTACCCGACGCAGGTTGACCGGCGCAGCGCCGAGCACCACGCTGCTCATGGCGGGCCGCCAACGCTCGCCGGCGCGCGCGTGGCGGGGGCGCGCGCGGCCTCGCCGCGACCCTCCACCAGGCGCATGAAGATCTCCTCGAGGCGGTTGACCTTGTTGCGCATGCTCAGCACCTCGATGCCGAGCGCGGACAGCCGGGCGAAGATGTCGTTGAGGTTCTCCTCCTTGGAGACCTCCACCTCGAGGGTGTGATCGTCCACCAGGCGCACCACGTAGGCCTCCAGGTGCGGCGCCTGCAGCAGCGCATCGCGCAGGTTGAGGACGAAGGTCTCCACGTGCAGCCGCCGCAGCAGGCTGCTCATGCGGTCACGCTCGACGATCCGCCCGCCGTTGATGATGGCGATGTTGCGGCACAGGGTCTCGGCCTCCTCCAGGTAGTGGGTGGTGAGGATGATCGTGGTGCCGCGCGCGTTGATCTCGCGCAGGAAGTCCCACATGGAGCGGCGGATCTCGATGTCGACGCCGGCGGTCGGCTCATCGAGGATCAGCAGGCGCGGCTCGTGCATCAGGGCGCGCGCGATCATCAGGCGGCGCTTCATGCCGCCGGACAGGCCGCGCGACATGCCATTGCGCTTGTCCCACAGCTGCAGCTGCCGCAGGTACTGCTCCGCGCGCGCGCGCGCCACGGGCCGCGGGATGCCGTAGAAGCCCGCCTGGTTCACCACGATGGTGAGCGGGGTCTCGAACATGTTGAAGTTGAGTTCCTGCGGCACCACGCCGATGCAGGCCTTGGCCGCCTCCAGCTCGCGATCGATGTCGTGGCCGAAGACGCGCGCCTCGCCGCCGCTCTTGTTGACGAGCGAGGTGATGATGCCGATCAGCGTGGTCTTGCCGGCCCCGTTCGGGCCGAGCAGCGCGAAGAAATCGCCCTGCTCGACGTCCAGGTCCACGCCCTGCAGCGCGCGCACCCCGTTCTGATAGGTCTTGGTGAGTCCGCGGACCGAGAGTGCATTCATGGCAAGAGGATCGGGGCTGGCAGGCGCGAGCGCAAGGGCGGCGCAAACCCCTAGTGTTGGCGCACGCGAGTCGTGCGCCCATGCCCCCGGCGGGGGATTGACGCAGGCGGCGCTTCAGCTGGCCGTCTGCAGCAGCTCGGGCGGCTCGGCCGGTCCGGCCGCGCTCTCGTGCACCGCCCAGTGCGCGCGGCCGCGCGCCTTGACGCCATAGAGCGCCAGGTCCGCGCAGCGCACGGCACGCTCGTGCAGGTACTCCTCGCCGGGGGCGATCGTGCTCACGCCGATGCTCACCGTCACGCACGCACGCGTCGGTGAGCCGCCGTGCGCCAGGTTCAGCGCGCCGACCGCCGCCAGCACCTCTTGCGCCACCGTGCTGGCGTAGGCGCGATCGCCACCGCAGAGGAGCGCGATGATCTCCTCGCCGCCGTAGCGTGCCACGAGGTCGAGCGGGCGGCGGCTCACCACGCCCTGGATGGCGGCGGCGACCTGCTGCAGGCAACGGTCCCCGGCCTGGTGGCCGTAGAGGTCGTTGTAGGCCTTGAAGTGATCGATGTCCATGAGCAGCACCGCCACCGGCGCCTGCGTCTGCTGTGCGTGCTGCCACAGCGCGCGCGCCTGCTCCTCCAGCGCGCTGCGGTTGAGCAGCCCGGTGAGCCCATCGTGCGCGGCCACCTGCGCCAGGCGGCGCCGCTCGAGGAAGGCGACGCGGTTGGCGTGCTCGAGCGCGTAGCTGCCGGCGCCGCCGATGAGGTTGGCGGAGAACAGCACGAACAGTGAGTAGATGGCGACCGTCGGGGCGATCTCGCCGGACAGCGCCGCCAGCGCGTAGGCGCTCACCAGCAGCACGTTGGTGCGCACCGCGGCACCGAAGGTCATGCCCAGCATGAAGTAGAAGTAGAACGTCGCCAGCAGCAGCCGCGCCGCCACCAGCGGCAGCTGCGCCGCGGTGGCCTCGATCGCCATGAGCACGGTGCCGGCGCCGAACAGCGGCGCCGCCACCTGGATCGCCGGCTGGTAGTAGCGCGCGTACCAGCGCGGCCGCGTCAGCACCAGCATGATGAATACCAGCGGGAACTGCAGGCCGAAGCGCCACACGTCGGCGCGCGCGAAGCGCGGCCCGACCAGCAGCACATGATCGATGATGGCGAAGCCACACACGCTGGAGAGCGCCACCAGCAGGCTCAGGCGCACCCAGACGCGCGCGCTGCCACGGTAGCTGTGGAGAAATTGACGCTCGAGCTGCGCGTCGCGGAAGCGCAGGCGCAGACTCAGACCGCGGCGTTCACCGTCGCGCGCTGCCTCGAACTGCGTCTGCTGCAAGCGTCGTCGCCCCCCGCGACGTCAAGGCAGTTAACGGCGCGGCTCGCCCTCGCGTTCCGGCGCGCGCGCGACATTCTTCACGCGCGTACGCCAGACGTCATATGGGTCCCAGCCCGAGCGCTCCGTGAGCCGTGCGTAGCCATCGGCGTTGTCGGTGAACTCCTCGTTCGCGGCCACGTGCTGCGTGGGCTCAGCGGGAAGTCCTTCCACGCTCTTTCGCTTCATCGCCGTGCGCTCCTGCTTGTTCTCGCTCGATCCCGACTGTTGTTGTTCTTGCTCTTCCGTTGCCCGCTCGTCCTTCCATAGTGCGATGCGGGGGTGAAAGTTTATGTCGTCCCGGGGGCAAAAGCGAATAGGACAAAGGCCTACTTATGTCACGTTGCTGTCACGTCGGCGCGCGCTGAACGCACCAACATGCAGCGCTGGCGCGTTGCTGTGACTCAGTCCGCAAAATAACGCGTCAGATACTGCGCAAACGTTCCCGTGTCGCTCTCCTCGATGCGCTTCTGCGCCGCCAGCGATTCCTCCGCCTCCTCGCGGAACTCCTTAAGGCGCTCTTCATTGGGGGGATAGAGCTCGAGGAAATAAGCCTTGTGGGCCGCGGACATGCGCAGCGCCAGGTCAAAAAACGACTCGCCGGCGTCCAGTTCCGTCATGAGCCGTGCGGACGGGGTGAGGCTGACGTCGGCGACCTTGGCCGCCTGCGTTGCCAGCGCCTCGGTGTAGGGCTTGGCGCTGTCGCCGTGGTCGAGCAGCTCGCAGATGCCGGCCATCGAGTCGAGCAGCTCCCTGGCCCAGTCCCGCACGGCGACGCTGCGACCGTCACGCCACAGCGTGAGTGTCGGATCCCGCCCGTTGCGGGCGACGGCGACGTGATTCTCATCCAGCGCCTGCTGCTCGGAGGCGGCGATCGGGTCGCTGGCCTTCATCAGGCACAGCGCGCAGAAGGCCTCAAGAAAGCGCAGCTTGTTCTGGTTGACCCCCACCGGGTCGAAGGCACTGACATCGAGTGCGCGCACCTCCACGTACTCGACCCCGGCGCGCCGCAGCGCCTTGGTCGGTCGTTCGCCGGAGCGGGCCACGCGCTTGGGGCGGATGAAGCTGTAGTACTCGTTCTCGATCTGCAGGATGTTGGCGTTGAGCTGGCGCCATTCCCCGTTGACCTCCACGCCGAGTGCCTCGTAGGGGGGGTGGACGGTGCTGATGGCGCGTGTCAGGTCGCGCACGTACTCATCCAGGCTGTTGACCGAGACCGACAGTCCGGCCTGGTTGCGGTTGCGGTAGCCCACGTCGCTCATGCGCAGGCTGGTCGCGTAGGGGGTGAAGGCGCTGTCGGCGCCGAAATCCTCAAGCCCCAGCTCACGCCCGCGCAGGAATGACTTGCACACCACCGGCGAGACGCCGAACAGGTACAGCACGATCCAGCCGAAGCGCCGGTAGTTGCGCAGCAGGTCGAAGTAGCAGGCGGAGACGAAAGCGCTGTCGTGGCTGTGGGACTCGCGCGCGGCCGCCCACGCCTCCCAGAACGGCAGCGGAAAGGAGTAGTTGAAATGCACCCCCGAGATCGCCTGCATCATGCGCCCGTAACGCAGCCCCAGACCGTTGCGGTACACGGTCTTCATGCGCCCGACGTGCGAGCGCCCGTACTGCGCCAGCGGGATGTCGGCATCACCGCTGATGGCGCAGGGCATGCTGGTCGCCCACAGCAACTCCTCGCCCAGATGGCGGTAGACGAACTGGTGCAGGTCGAGCAGGTACTGCAGCAGCTCCCAGCTGTGGGTGAACGCCGGCGTGACGAGTTCGATGAGCGACTCGGAGTAGTCCGTGGTGATGTGCTCGCTGGTGAGGGTCGAGCCCAGCGCGCGCGGATGGGGCGTGTGCGCCAGGATGCCGCTCGGCAGCACCCGCAGCGACTCCTTCTCGACGCCCTTGCGGCCGCCCTGCAGGATGCGCGGCGCCCCGGCGTTGACGAGGAAGCCCAGGCGCCTTTCGAAGAGGCGGTCGATGCCGGGTCTGCTCATGGCGCTGTGCCTCGCCGCGCGCTACCAGCGCATGCGACCGGTGAGCACCTCGGCCAGCATGGCGAGGTCACCACGCAGGCTGTAGAGCGGATGGCGGAAGGTGGCCGGGAGGTTGTGCTGAAACAGCCAGTGCCCGAGCCACGCCGGCGCATAGCCGGCCACGGGTGCGGCCAGCAGCCAGCTCGCGTGGCCGCCGCCGAGGCCTGCGGCCACCAGCAGTATCGCGAGCAGCGTGCCGAGCACGTGCAGCCGGCGGCACCCGGGGCTGCTGTGCTGCGCGAGATAGTAGGGATAGAACTCGCGGAAACCGGCAAACGGCGGGGCCGAAGCTCCGGTCTGGCTCGAGGATACCCCGATGCTGGAGGCGCGCGTGCGCATGCTCGGCATCGTACCGCCGCCGCTCGCCGCGCAGCCACATATTCAGCGGGATTGACCGCGCCGCGACCGGATGCTTGCGCCCCCGCCACCAACACAACACGCTCCCGCGAGGCGCAGCGCCGCGGTGTTAACTCCAAGGCTCGTTGTCGCGGCGCGGCCGGCGGGGACGGCCGGAACCGGGGGCAGCCCGCGCGGGCGGCTAGCGCTCGATGATCGCGGTGACGCCCATGCCGCCGGCGGTACACACCGAGACCAGCCCGCGCCGGGCGTTGCCGTCGGCGGCCAGGAGCTTCGCCAGCCCCGCGACGATGCGCGTGCCGGTGGCCGCGAAGGGATGTCCGAGCGCGACGCTGCCGCCCTTCACGTTGAGCTTGGCGCGCTCGATGCTGCCGAGCGGCCCGGGCAGCCCGAGCGCGTGGCGGCAGTAGTCGGCTGACTCCCAGGCCTTGAGCGTGCACAGCACCTGTGCGGCGAAGGCCTCGTGGATCTCGTAGTAGTCGAAGTCCTGCAGCGTCAGGCCCGCATCGCGCAGCATCGCCGGGACGGCGTACGCGGGCGCCATCAGCAGCCCCTCCTTGCCGCTGGCGAAGTCCACCGCCCACACCTTGCCGTGGCTGAGATACGCCAGCACCGGCAGGTTGCGCCGCGCGGCCCACTCGGGCGTGGCGAGCAGCACCGCGCTCGCGCCGTCGGTGAGCGGCGTGCTGTTGCCGGCGGTAAGCGTGCCGTCGGCCACGAAGCTCGGCCGCAGCTTGCCGAGCTTGTCGAGACTGGTGTCGGGGCGCACGTTGTTGTCGCTCTTGAGCCCGAGGTACTCGATCACCAGGTCATCGTAGAAGCCCGAGCGCCAGGCTGCGGCCGCCTTCAGGTGGCTGTCGTAGGCGAGCAGGTCCTGCTCGGTGCGCCCGATCTGCCAGCGCTTCGCCATGATCTCGGTGCTCTGCCCCATCGACAGCCCGGTGCGCGGCTCGACCACCGCGGGGCTGACGGGCTTGAAGTCGCGCGGCCGCAGGTCAAGCCAGGGGGCCAGGCGCTGCCAGGCGCCGCGGCCACGGTAGCTGCGCAGCAGCAGCTGCTGGTAGGAACGCGGGTACACGATCGGCGCGTCGCTGATCGAGTCGACGCCGCCGGCGATGCCGGCCTCGATCTGCCCGAGCGCGATCTTGTTGCCGATGTCGAGCGCCGCCTCGAGCCCGGTGCCACAGGCGCGCTGCAGGTCGAGCCCCGGTGTCTGCGGGTCCAGTCCGCTCGACAGCACGCTCTCGCGCACCAGGTTGTAATCCTTCGTGTGCTTGATCACCGCCCCGGCGGCCACGTCACCGAGCCGCTCGCCCTGGAGCTTGTAGCGCTCGACCAGGGCACGCAGCACGGCCGTGAGCATGTCCTGGTTCGTGGCGTTGGCGTAGGCGGTGTAGGCGCGTGCGAACGGAATGCGCAGACCGCCGACGATGGCGACGCGCCTAACTGCAGGTCCGACCAGCATTGACTCCTCCCGGGTGCGCCGCGCGTTAGAATGCCATGCCCTAACTGGCGAAGCCATGGAGGGGCGCAGCATGGGCGAATACACCACCATCATGGCCCGCGACGGGCACGAGTTTCAGGCGTGGCTCGCCGCCGCGCCCGGGCGCGCGCGCGGCGCCATCGTGGTGCTGCAGGAGATCTTCGGCGTCAACGGCCACATCCGCGCGGTGACCGACGGCTTTGCGGCCGAGGGCTACACGGCCATCGCGCCGAGTCTGTTCGACCGCATCCGCCGCGGAATCCAGCTGGGCTATACGCAGGCGGACATGCAGGAGGGCGCCGGCTACCGTGCGCAACTGAAGACCGAAGAGGTGATGAAGGACGTGGCGGCCGCGGCCGCCGTGGTCAAGAATTCCGGGCGCACCGCGACGGTCGGATACTGTTGGGGCGGGACGCTCTCGTATCTGGCGGCCACGCAGCTGCCGCTCGCGTGCGCGGTGGTCTACTACGGCAAGCTGAGCGCGCACCTGGAGCAGAAGCCACGCTGTCCGGTCATGTACCACTACGGGGCCAGCGACCACAGCATCCCGCCCGGTGACGTCGAGCGGGTGCGCGCGGCGGCGCGCGACCCGGCCCTGGTGTACGTGTACGAGGGCGCCGGTCACGGCTTCAACTGCGACCAGCGCGCCAGCTATGAGCCGCAGGCCGCCGCGCTGGCGCGGGGCCGCACGCTCGGCTTCCTCGAGCGCTACCTCGTGGGCACGCGCCCCGGGCAGGAGTGAGATGGTATGGCGATTGGTGCTGGCATGAAACTGCGCGACCCGGAGCTGCTGCGCACCCGCGCCTTCATCGGCGGCCAATGGGTGGGCGCGGACGATGGCGCCACCCACCCGGTGACCAATCCGGCCACGCGCGCGGTGCTCGGCACGGTGCCGGTGCTCGGCATCAGCGAGACGCGCCGCGCGATCGCGGCCGCGCACGCGGCCCTGGCGGCCTGGGCGGCGCGCACGGCCAAGGAGCGCGCGCAGCTGCTGCGCCGCTGGTACGAGCTGCTGATGGCAAACCAGGAGGACCTGGCGACCCTCATGACGGCCGAGCAGGGCAAGCCGCTCGCGGAGGCCAAGGGGGAGATCGCCTACGCCGCCGCCTTCATCGAATGGTTCGCCGAAGAGGGCAAGCGGCTCTACGGCGACGTCATTCCCGCGCATCAGAGCGACAAGCGCATCCTGGTGCTGCGTCAGCCGGTCGGCGTCGTGGCCGCCATCACTCCGTGGAACTTCCCGCTGGCGATGATCACGCGCAAGGCCGGGCCGGCGCTGGCCGCCGGCTGCACCTTCATCTGCAAGCCGGCCGGCCAGACCCCCTACTCCGCGCTCGCCGCCGCCGCGCTGGCCGAGCGCGCCGGACTGCCCGCCGGCGTCCTGAACATCCTCACCGGCGATGCCGCCGCCATCGGCGGGGAGATGACGACCAATCCCACGGTGCGCAAGGTGACCTTCACCGGCTCGACCGAGATCGGCAAGAAGCTGATGGCGCAGTGCTCGGGCACGATGAAGAAGCTCTCGCTCGAACTGGGTGGCAACGCCCCCTTCATCGTGTTCGCCGATGCCGACCTGGATGCGGCCGTGGCCGGCGCCATCGCCAGCAAGTACCGCAACACCGGCCAGACCTGCGTGTGCGCCAACCGCCTGCTGGTGCAGGCGCCGGTGTACGAGGAGTTCACGCGCCGGCTGGTAGGGGCGGTGGCGCAGCTGAAGGTCGGCGATGGCCTGAAGGGCCCGACCGACCAGGGACCGCTCATCGATGAGAAGGCGCTCGCGAAGGTGGAGGAGCACCTGCAGGACGCCCTCGCCAAGGGCGCGCGCGTCGTGCAGGGCGGCCGGCGCCACGCGCTCGGCGGCACGTTCTTCGAGCCCACCGTGCTCACCGGCGTGACGCCGCAGATGCTGGTCGCGCGCGAGGAGACCTTTGGGCCGATCGCGCCGCTGTTCCGCTTCGAGACCGAGGCTGAGGCGGTGCGCATGGCCAACGACACCGAGTTCGGACTGGCTGCCTACTTCTACACGCGCGACCTGGCGCGCGCCTGGCGCGTCTCCGAGGCGCTCGAGTATGGCATCGTCGGCCTCAACACCGGCCTCATCTCCACCGAGGTCGCCCCCTTTGGGGGTATGAAGGAGTCCGGCACCGGCCGCGAGGGCTCCAAGTACGGCATCCTCGACTACACCGAGCTCAAGTACGTCTGTGTCGGCATCGGCTGAGAGGCGCCCCGCGCCGCCGCGGCCCACGCCGGAGCGCATCGGCATATTGCTCATCAACACCGGCTCGCCCGCCGCACCCGAGCCGCACGCCGTGCGCGCCTTCCTGGCGCGCTTCCTCGCCGACCCGCGCGTGGTGGAGCTGCCGCGTGCGCTGTGGCTGCCGCTGCTGTACGGCCTGGTGTTGCCGCTGCGACCGCGGCGCGTGGCCCGCAAGTACCGCCGCATCTGGTCAAGCGGCGGCGCGCCGCTGCGTGAGCTGACCGAACGCCTCAGCGTCGAGCTGCGCGCCGCGCTGGCACAGCGCGTGCTGGCACCGCTGTCGGTGGAGGTGGGCATGCTCTACAGCGCGCCGGAGCTCGAGCAGGCGCTCGGCCGGCTGCGCGACAGTGGCGCCGAGCGCGTCCTGGCGCTGCCGCTGTTCCCGCAGTACTGCGGTGCCACCTCGGGCGCCGCCTTCGACGCGGTGCACGCACTGCTCGGCCGCTGGCGGCATCTGCCGGACGTGCATTTCGTCGCCGGCTACCACGAGCATCCGGGTTACATCGAGGCGCTGCGCGCCAGCGTCGCCGAGCACTGGCAGGCGCACGGGCGCAGCGCACACCTGCTCATGTCCTTCCATGGCATTCCGGAGCGCAACGTGCGCGCCGGTGACCCGTACCTCAAGCAGTGCCAGCACACCGCGCGGCTGCTGGCCGATGAACTGCTGCTGCGCGAGGGCGAGTGGAGCGTGAGCTTCCAGTCGCGCTTCGGCCCGGCCGGCTGGCTCAAGCCCTACACGCAGGCGGTGCTGCGCGCGCTCCCGGGGCGCGGGGCGCGCGCGGTGACCGTCGTGTGCCCGGGCTTCGCGGTCGATTGCCTGGAGACGCTGGAGGAGATCAACATCGAGAACCGCGCCGTCTTCCTCGAGGCCGGCGGCCGGCGCTTCGAATACGTGCCGGCGCTGAATGCGCGGCCGCTGCACGCGCAGGCGCTCGCCGATCTGATCGCGCAGCATTGCCAGGCGTGGATGACCAGCGGCCACGGCAGCCTGCCGCAGACCGCACGCGGCACCTCCGGATGAGCGGCCGGCCGCTGCCGCTGCTTGGCACCTTCCACGAGCTCAGCGTCGCCGTCGCGGACGTCCGCGCCGCGGTGGAGTTCTACGAGCGGCTCGGCTTCAGCCACGCGACCACCACCGACACCTACTCGCATCCCTACGGGGTGCTCACCGACGGACGGCTGTTCATCGGCCTGCACCGCCGCGCGCCGCCCTCGCCGGTGCTCACCTTCGTGCGCCCGGGGGTGGCCGGCAGCGCTACCGCGCTGGCGCGCGCCGGCATCGAGCTGCGCACCTGCCACACCGGTGAGGAAGTCTTCAACGAGCTCAGCTTCGAGGCAGCCTGCGGCCAGACGGTCGCGGTGCTGGAGGCGCGCACCTACTCGCCGGTCACGCGTTCTGCCCACGAGAGCTCCCTGTGCGGTGAGTTCGCCGAACTGAGCCTGCCGGCCGCGGACTTCGCGCGCGCGCAGCGCTGCTGGGAGGATCTGGGCTTCGTGGCCGCCGAGGAGCAGGACAGCCCCTACGCGCGGCTGCCCCTGACGAGTGACTTCCTCGAGCTCGCCTTCCACCGGCCCCGCCTGTGCGAGCAGCCGCTGCTGGTATTCCGCGCCCCGGACATGCAGGGACGCATCGAGCGTCTGCGCAGCCTGGGGGTGGCCTTCGCCCCGACGCCGCGCGGCCTGCCACCCGAGAGCGCGCTGCTGGATGCACCCGCGGGCACGCCGCTCCTGCTGCTGCCGGAGACGGACTAGCGGTGCTGCCCGTGCCGCTGCGACCAGTGCCCGTGGGCGTGCGGTGAAGCACACGCGGCCGGGCGCTGCCGGTGACCATCGACGCGCACGCTTTGCTGCATAATGCGTGGTCTGAAGTGCCCGCCGCGCACATAGAACAACTTCGAAAGGAACCGGCATGCGCCGCAGCCCCCTCTTCGCCCTGTTGCTCATCCTCATCGCCGCCCCCGCCTTCAGCGACGGCGGCATGTGGACCTTCCAGGAATTCCCGCACGCGCTGCTCAAGCGCGAGCACGGCACCGACGTCAGCCCGGCCTGGCTCGACCGCGTGCGCACCGCCACCATCCGCCTCTCCAACTGCACCGCCTCCTTCGTGTCGCGCGACGGGCTGATCCTCACCAATCACCATTGCGGCGCGGCCTGCCTGGATGAGCACTCGAGCAAGGAGCACAACCTGCTCGCCGAGGGCTTCCTGGCGCGCACCCGCGACAAGGAGCTCAAGTGCGGCACGCAGATCGCGGACGTGCTCATGCAGATGGAGGACATCACCGCCCAGGTGAACGCCGCCACCCAGGGCCTGAGCGATCAGGCCGCGAACGACAAGCGCAAGGCCACCATGACGCAGCTCGAGCAGCAGTGCGAGCAGGATGGCAAGAAGGCCAAGGGCGGGCCGTTCAAGTGCGAGACTGTCGACCTGTACGAGGGCGGGCAGTACTGGATGTACAAGTACCACCGCTACAGCGACGTGCGCATGGTGTTCGCGCCCGAGCGCGCCATCGCCGCCTTCGGCGGCGACCCGGACAACTTCCAGTTCCCGCGCTGGGCCCTGGACATGTCGGTGCTGCGCGCCTACGGGCCGGACGGCAAGCCGGCCGCGACCCCCAACTTCCTCAGCATCAATCCGGGCGGACCGCAGGCCGGGGACCTGGTGTTCGTCTCCGGGCACCCGGGCAGCACCTCGCGCCTGCTCACGGTCGCCGAGCTCGAGACGCAGCGCGACATCATCCTGCCGCGCTGGCTGCTGCGCGCCGCGGAGCTGCGCGGGCGGCTGATCCAGTTCGGCAAGAGCAGTCCCGAGGCGGCGCGCATCGTCGAGGACCCGCTCAACACCCTCGAGAACGTCATCAAGGTGCGCCGCAAGCTGCTCGATGCGCTGCTCGATGAGCGGCTGATGCAGGCCAAGCGCAAGGACGAGGCGGCGCTGCGGGCGCAGGTGGCCGCAGATCCGCAGCTGGCGCAGGCGCTCGGCGACCCCTGGGCCAGCATCGCCAAGGCGCAGCAGCGCGAGGAGCAGCTGTACCTGCCGTACGTGTGGATCGAGCAGGGCGCGGGCCTCGGTGCCGGCTACCCCGGGAAGCTGTTCGGCTACGCCCGCACGCTGGTGCGCGCGGCCGCCGAACGCACCAAGCCCAACACCGAGCGGCTGCGCGAATACAGCGACGCCGCACTGCCGCGCGTCGAGCAGCGCCTGGTGGCCCCGGTACCGGTCTACCCGGAGCTGGAGAAGATCAACCTGTCCTTCAGCCTGGAGCGCATGCGCGAGTGGATGGGGCCGGACGCGCCGATCGTGCGCCAGCTGCTCTCGCATGACTCGCCCGACACGCTCGCCGCCAAGCTGGTGGACGGCACCCAGCTGAGCGATCCGGCGGTGCGCAAGCGCCTGTGGGATGGCGGGGCGGCGGCCGTTGACGCCTCCACCGATCCGCTCATCGTGCTGGCGCGCAGCGTCGATGCCGAGGCGCGCGCGGCACGCAAGAGCTACGAGGACGAGGTGGAGGCGCCCGAGACGGCGGCGGCCGAGAAGATCGCACGCGCACGCTTCAAGGTGTTCGGCACCAGCGAGCCGCCGGATGCTAACTTCACGCTGCGGCTGAACTTCGGCACCGTGCAGGGCTGGCAGGAGGGCGACCATGCGGTGCCGCCGTTCACGCAGCTCGCGCAGCTGTACACGCGCGCCACCGGCCAGGATCCGTTCCGGGTGCCGGAAGCCTGGCTGAGCGCAAAGCCGGCGCTCAACATGGAGACGCGCTTCAACCTGTCCACCAACAACGACATCGTCGGTGGCAACTCCGGCAGCCCGCTCATCAACGCCAAGGGCGAGATCGTCGGCCTGATGTTCGATGGCAACATCCACTCCATCGCCGGGGACTACTGGTTCGACCCGCAGCTGAACCGGGCGGTGGCGGTCGACCCGCAGATCATCTTCGAGGGGTTGCGCAAGGTCTACAAGGCCAGCGAGCTGCTCAGCGAACTCGGCAGCAAGTAGCGCGTGCAGCGCCGGCGCCTGCGTGCGCGCCGGCCGCTAGCGCTCAGGCGCCTGCGCGAGGATGCGGAACGCCACCTGCATCTCGTCCTGCACCTGCAGCGCACCCAACATGGCGCTGAAGGGCTTGAGCCCGAGCTCACTCTGCTTCAGCGCCGTCTCGCCGCTGAGCACCAGGCGCGTGCCGTTGCGTTCCCAGTGCACCGGCAGCTGCAGCTCGTGTGGCGTACCGCGCACCAGTGCCTGCAGGTGCGCCTGCACCGTGCCGCCCTGCGGTGGCGCCGACGCCTCCAGACGCACGCAGCTGAGCACGATCTGCGGGTAATCGAGCGCGGCCAGCAACGCCGGGCCAAGCATGTTGCGGCGCGTGCCCTCGCGCGCGCTGTCGGGAACGTCGGGCGGGAAGTCCGGGCCGGCCTGCAGGCGCAGCTCGCGCTCATCCACGCTCAGGCTCTCAAGCGGCAGCTGTACCTCGCAGCCACTCGCCAGCGGCTCATCCGCGACGTACACGTGGCCGGAAAGATCGTGCGAGGCGATGACGTGATTGTGGCCGGCGGCGGCCAGCGCGCCGCCACGGTAGACGCGGATGGTCAGCAGCGACTCGGCCGGCAGGATCGTGTAGGTCAGCGCAGCGCGCGGCGGCGGCGGCGCCGGCACGCTCGCCGGCGCGGCCACGCGCGGGGCGGGCGCGGGGCAGCCGCTCAGCGCAAGCGCGCACAGCGCCGCCGCGCCGCGGCGCAGTAGGCAAGCGATGCCCGGCCCCTTAAGCTTGCCGATCATGGTCCTGAGAAACACTCCGCGCCGCTGGGGCGCGCTGGCCCAGTTGCTGCACTGGATCGTCGTGCTGTGCATCATCGCGCAGTTCACCCTCGCCTTCCTCTTTGATGATCTGCCGGCCGGCTCCCGCAAGCTGACGCTGGTCGCACGTCACAAGTCGATCGGCATCACCATCCTGATGCTGGCGCTGCTGCGCGTGCTGTGGCGCTGGAGCAATCAGACCCCGCCGCTGCCGGCGACGCTCAAGCCCTATGAGCGCGCGCTGGCGCGCCTGACCCACGTGCTCCTGTACGTGCTGCTGTTCGCCGTGCCGCTCACCGGCTGGCTCATGTCCTCGGCCCGTGGGTTCCCGGTCAGCTGGTTCGGGTTCTTCACGCTGCCGGACCTGGTGCCGAAAAACCGCGCCCTGTACGAGTTCCTGCTCAGCACGCACGGGGTGCTCGCCTGGACGCTGGGCGCCGTCGCCGTGCTGCACCTGCTGGCCGCTCTCAAGCACCATTTCGTGCTGCGGGACGACACGCTGCGGCGCATGCTGCCCTTCTTCTCCACCAAAGCCTAGGGATCGCGCCCATGAGACACCCCGCCACGCGCCTCGCGATCGCGCCCCTGCTGCTGTGCGCGGCCGTTGCGGTACGGGCGGCGGATGCGCCCGCGCCCGCGCGCTACGTGCTCGACCCGGCCAAGAGCACGCTGGAATTCACCTTCACGCAGGCCGGCGCGCAGAACAAGGGCCGCTTCCGCCACTTCCAGACACAGTTCGATTTCGCCCCGGACAACCTGGCGGCAAGCCGTCTCGAGGTCTCGATCGAGGTGGCCTCGCTCGATACCGGCGACGAGGAGCGTGACGCCACGCTGCGCGATGCCGAGCTGTTCGCGGCGCAGAAGTTCCCGCAGGCACGCTTCAGCGCCAGCCAGATCGTCAAGACCGCCAGCGGCTACGAGGCCGTCGGCAAACTGACCATTCGCGACGTGAGCCGCGAGATCCACCTGCCCTTTACGTTCCGCACCGCCACCGAGGCCGGTGCCAGCGTCGGCTACATGAGCGGCAAGACGCAGCTGCGGCGTCTGGACTACGGCGTCGGCCAGGGGGACTGGAAGGCGACCGACCAGGTCCCCAACGAGGTCGGCGTCGCCTTTGCGCTGCGCCTGCGCAGCGCCGTCCGCTGAGGGGGCTGCGCTGAGCACGCGCAGCGCGCCGCAAACGCCCATCAAGCGTTGCAGGACCCGTGAATGGCTGCTGCCCGGTAAGACCGCGCTGCGCGGCGCCCGCCCACTGCTGCCATGAAGCCTCACAGTCGTCTGCGGAAACTCGGGCTGCGCGCCTTGGACGCTGCGTTGCTGCGCGGTGCGGTCGCAAGTCTCAGCTACCGCCTGGGCGCCCACGGCGCGCTGCAGATCGGGGTGCACGAAATCGAGCTAGCGCCGAACGCGCCGCTCAGAAAACCGCTCAGGCTTGCCTTCGCTTCCGACTTCCACGCCGGACCGACCACGCATCCGGGGATGTTCGCTCGCCTCGCCGAGAGCTGCTGCGTCGCACCCCCGATGTGCTGCTGCTGGGCGGCGACTACGTTTCCAGCAGGGCCGAGCACCTCGCGGTCTTGCTGCCCGTGCTCGCGCGCTATCAGCCGCCACTGGGTGTCTATGCCGTCCTCGGCAATCACGACCTATGGGCCGATGCCGCCTCGATCAGGCGGCAATTAAGCGCCGCCGGCATTGTGGTGCTCGTCAATTCGCACCAGGCGCTTCCCGCGCCTTTCAGCGAGGTCTCGATCTGCGGTATTGATGATCCCTGGGTCGGAGAACCAGACCTGGCGGGGGCGTTCCAAGGGTCGGGCCCGATCCGCATATTCCTCACGCATTCGCCCGACGCCCTGTTACTGCTTGGCGATGAACGCTTCGATCTGGCACTCGCCGGCCATACTCACGGCGGCCAGATCGCCCTGGCGGACGGCACCCCTATCGTGAGCGCAGGAGGGCCGCTGGCGCGCATTTACGGCCGCGGCCGCTTCGAACTCCCCGACAATGGCCCGCTGATTGTCAGCCGCGGCGTGGGGTGCAGCAACCTACCCGTAAGGGTGAACGCCGATCCGGAACTGACACTTTGCACGTTGCTGCCATCAACACGCATGGCTGCATAGCCCACCGCGGGCGCGCGGCCCGCCGGCCCCACGGTTGACGTGCGGCGCGTGCTTCGGGGAGCATCTGGCAACTTGCATGCCTGAAGTGTTCACCGACGTCGGTCACTGCGTGGATGCGGTGCTGCGCCGCGTGGGCCGGCGCATCGTGCTCGCCCTGCCGCTCGGCATCGGCAAGCCCAATCCGCTCGTCAACGAGTTCTACCGTCGCGCGCTGCAGGATCCGCAGCTCGACCTCACCATCATCACGGCGCTCTCGCTCCTGAAGCCGGTGGCACGCGCCTCGCTCGAGCGGCGGCTGCTCGAGCCGCTGGTGGCCCGGGTGTTCGGCAGCTACGTGGAGCCGCAGTATGCGCACGCGCTGCGCGCGGATCGCGTGCCCGCCAATGTGCACGTCATCGAGTTCTTCCTCACCCCCGGGGGCTACCTGCACCGCGCGCACGCGCAGCAGCACTACCTGAGCGCCAACTACACGCACGTGGCCCGCGCGGTGCTCGCGCGCGGCGTCAACGTCATTGCGCACCTGGTGGCCCAGCGCACCGTCAACGGTGCGCGCGAGCTCAGCCTGAGCTCCAACCCCGACGTGACGCTCGACCTCATGCCGCTCATCGCCGCGGAGCGGCGCGCCGGGCGCGACGTCGTCATGGTGGCCGAGACGCACGCGCAGCTGCCGTTCATGGGCGGCGCGGCGCGCCTTGACGCCGGGCACTTCGACTTCCTGGTGGACGCGCCGGCCTACGACTACGACCTGTTCGCGCCGCCAAACCCGCCGCTCGCCACCGCCGAGCACGCCATCGGGCTGTACGCGAGCGCGCTGGTGCGCGATGGCGGCACGCTGCAGGTCGGCATCGGCGAGCTCGGAGATGCGCTCTGCCATGCGCTGCTGCTGCGCCATCAGCAAAACGCGGCCTGGCGCACGGCGCTGGCGGCACTCGGCGGCGTGCAGGACGCCGCGCTCCTCGAGGCCACCGGCGGCACGACGCCGTTCGTGCACGGGCTGTTCGCCGCGAGCGAGATGTTCGTCGCCCAGCTGCTCGAGCTGTATCGCGCCGGGGTGCTGCGCCGCCGCGCCTACGACTCGCTGCCGCTCGAGCGGGCACTCGCCGCCGGGCAGTCCGAGCGCTTCGGTGCCGAGATACTCGCGGCGCTGCTGGCCGCCGGCGCCGGCCCGCGCCTGGACGCGGCTGAGTTCGCCGAGCTGCAGCGCCACGGGGTGTTCCGCGAGGAGGTCGAGTTCCAGGACGGCCGGATGCGCGGACGCGACGGGCAGTGGATCGAGGCCGACCTCGCCGATGCGCGCTGCCGCGCGCAGCTCGGCGAGCAGTGCCTCGGATACGAGTTGCGCAACGGCCAGGTGCTGCACGCCGGCTTCTTCCTCGGGCCACGCGGCTTCTACGCGGCGCTGCGCGAGCTGCCCGAGAGCGAGCGCGCGCAGTTCAGCATGCGCGGGGTCGGGTACGTGAACCAGCTGTACGGTGCGGACCAGGAGCTGCGCGTGCTGCAGCGGCGCGCGGCCCGCTGCATCAACACCACCATGATGGTGACGCTGCTCGGCGCGGCGGTCTCGGATCAGCTGGCCGATGGCCAGGTGGTGAGCGGCGTGGGCGGCCAGTACAACTTCGTCGCCATGGCGCACGCGCTGCCCGGCGGCCGCTCGCTGCTGTGCCTGCGCGCCACGCGCACCCGCGGCGGCGTGACCACCTCGAACCTGCTGTGGAACTACGGCCACGAGACCATCCCACGGCACCTGCGCGACCTGGTGGTGACCGAGTACGGCATCGCTGACCTGCGCCACGCGACCGACGCCGAAGTGATCGCGGCGCTGCTGAACATCGCCGACTCGCGCTTCCAGCCGCAGCTGCTGCGGCAGGCGCAGGCGGCCGGCAAGATCGCAAGCGACTACGTGATCCCGGAGCGCTGCCGCGCCAACACCCCCGCGCGCCTGGAGCAGGCGCTGCGCGGCCTGCGCACGCAGGGCTGCTTCAGCGACTACCCGTTCGGCACCGATCTCACCGCCACCGAGATCGCTCTCAGCCGGGCCCTGCGTTACCTGGAGGCGCACGGCGGCTCGCGGCTTGCGCGGCTGCGCCTCGCATGGCGGGCACTGCGTGGCGGGGTGGCCGGCGCGGCGCACCAGGCCGCGCTCGAGCGCATGGGGCTCGCCATGGCGCACGGCTGCCGCGAGCGCTTCGAACGGCGGCTGCTGCTCAGCGCCCTCGAGGCGAGCGCCGCCGCGCCCGCGTGCTGACGGCGCGTCGCGCGCGCTTAGCTACGCGCGCGCGCCGCACCGCCTTGCGGGCCACGCGCACTGCGCGCTTGTGGGTCTTGGCGGCGCGTGCCGTGGCGAGCTTGCGCCGGGCGCGCGCCGGCTTGGCGCGCGCCGCGCGTGGCTTGCGCGGCGCGGCACGCTTTCGGCCCGCGATCCGGGAGCGGACAGCGGCGGGCGGCACGCCCTCCACGCCGCGCAGCTGCTCGAGGATCGCCGGGTTCTCCAGCGTGGAGACGTCCTGGGAGATCTCCTCGCCGCGCGCGATCGCCTTCAGCAGCCGGCGCATGATCTTGCCCGAGCGCGTCTTGGGGAGATTCTCGGCGAAGCGGATGTCGTCGGGCTTGGCGATCGCGCCGAGCTGGGAGGCGACCCAGTTGCGCAGCTCCTGCACCAGGGCTGCGCTTTCCGCGCCCGGGTGCGCGCCGCGGCACACCACGAAGGCGAACACCGACTCGCCCTTGATCTCGTGCGGCTTGCCGACCACCGCCGCCTCGGCCACGCGCGCGTGCGCGACCAGCGCGGATTCCACTTCCATGGTGCCGAGGCGATGGCCGGCGACGTTGAGCACATCATCGATGCGTCCCATGATCCAGAAATAACCGTCCTGGTCGCGATGGGCGCTGTCGCCGGCGACGTAGTAGCGGTTGTCGAACTTGCCCCAGTAGGTGTCCAGGTAGCGCTGGTTGTCGCCCCAGATAGTGCGCAGCATGGAAGGCCAGGGCTTGCGAATCACGAGGTAGCCGCCCGCATCGGCGCGCTTCACGCTGTGGCCGTGGTCATCCACGATGTCCGCAGCGATCCCCGGCAGCGGCTGCGTGCAGGAGCCGGGCTTGGTCGCGGTGGCGCCCGGCAGCGGTGCAATCAAGATCGCGCCCGTCTCGGTCTGCCACCAGGTGTCCACGATCGGACAGCGCCCGGCGCCGATGACGCGGTGGTACCACATCCAGGCTTCGGGGTTGATCGGCTCGCCGACGCTGCCGAGCAGGCGCAGGCGCGACAGGTCGTGCTGGCGTGGCAGCTGCTCGCCGAGCTTCATGAGCGCGCGGATGGCGGTCGGGGCGGTGTAGAACACCGTGACCCCGTGCGTGGCGCAGTTCTTCCAGAAGCGGCCGCCGTCGGGAAAGGTCGGGGCACCCTCGTAGAGCAGCACGGTGGCGCCGGCGGCCAGCGGCCCGTAGGCGACGTAGCTGTGGCCGGTGACCCAGCCGACGTCCGCCGTGCACCAGAACACGTCCGCGTCGCGCAGGTCGAAGATCCACTGCGTGGTGAGCTTCACCTGCAGCAGGTAGCCGCCGGTGCAGTGCTGGATTCCCTTGGGCTTGCCCGTCGAGCCGGAGGTGTACAGCAGGTACAGCGGGTGCTCCGCGTCCACCCATTCCGGCTCGCAGCTGGGCGGCTGGTGCGCCATGAGCTCGTGCCACCACACGTCCCGTCCGGCCTGCATCGGCACGTCACGGCCGGTACGCCTGAGCACGATCACGCCCTCGACGCTCGGGCAGCCGCTCGCGAGCGCCTTGTCGGTGGCGGCCTTGAGCTCGATCGCCTGGCCGGCCCGCCAGCCGCCGTCGGCCGTGATCACCAGCCGGGCCCCGGTATCCTCGATGCGATCCTTGAGCGCCGGCGCGGAGAAGCCGCCGAACACCACCGAGTGGATGGCGCCGATGCGGTTGCAGGCGTGCATCGCCACCAGCACCTCCGGCACCAGCGGCATGTAGATGACCACGCGGTCGCCGCGGCGGATGCCTTTGGCCTTGAGGGCATTGGCGCAGCGACACACCTCGGCGTGCAGCTCGCGGTAACTGAGCCGGCGCGTATCACCCGGCTCGCCCTCGAAAATGACCGCGGTCTTGTCACCGCGCTCGGCCAGGTGCACGTCCAGGCAGTTCACCGAGGCATTGAGCTGCCCGTCCGCGAACCAGCGGTAGTTGGGGGCGCGGCTGTCATCGAGCGCCTGCGTGAAGGGCACGTGCCACGTGAGCTCCTGGCGCGCCAGCTCGGCCCAGAAGCCGACGTGATCGGCGCGCGCGCGCCGGCGCAGCCGCTCGAGATCAGCGCTCTTGATGCGCGCGCGCGCTGCGAATGCGGCCGGCGGCGCGAAGCTGCGCTGCTCCTTGAGGGTCGATTCGATGTTCTTCGCGGCCATGGTGCTCGCGCTCGTGGAAGTGGGCAAAGGGAGTGCGGCCAAAAGCATAACGCAAGCGGCGGCGGCCGCGCGCCCTCAGGCCAGCAGCCGGTCGATCAGTGCGCAGGCCTGCAGCGCGTATCCGGCCCCGAACAGGTTGGCATGGTTGAGCAGGTGGTAGAGGTTGTAGAGATCGGCGCGTCGCTGCCAGCCGGGCGGCAGCGGCGCTGCGGCGCGGTAGGCGCGATAGAAATCCGGCGCGAAGCCACCGAACAGCCGCGTCATCGCCAGGTCCGCCTCGCGATCGCCGTAGTACACGGCCGGGTCAAAGATCACCGGCTCCCCGCGGCTGCTCACCAGGTAGTTGCCGGCCCAAAGGTCCCCGTGCAGCAGCGCCGGGCGCGGTGCATGGCCGGCGAGCAGCGCCGGCACCGCCTGCAGCAGCGGCTCGCGCCGGGACTGAAGTGCGCTGGCATCGGCGCGCTGCGCGGCGAGCCGGAACTGCGGACGCAGGCGCTGCTCGCGGAAGAACTCCGCCCAGTTATCGCTCCAGGCATTCACCTGCGGCGTGGGGCCGATGAAGTTGTCGCGCGCGAAGCCGAAGCGTGGCGCCACCACGGCGTGCTGTCGCGCCAGGCCCGCGCCGAGGCGCTCGGCGGCGGCCGCATCGCCCGGGACGGACTCGATCCACTCGAGGGCCAGGAACGCCTCGCCGCCGCTCGTGCCGCAAGCGAGCACACGCGGCACCCGCAGGGCACCCGCCCGGGCGAGCGTCGCCAGCCCGTCCGCCTCCGCCACGAGCCGCCCGGCAGCTGCGGGTGCGGCGAGCTTGACGAAGGCGAGCCCGGCCGCGCACGGCCACGCGTAGCACTCCTGGCCGCCGCCGCCACCGCTGCGGCGCGCAGGCTGCGCCGCCCAGACCTGCCCGCTCAGGCGCTGCAGCTCGCTCGCGATGGCGGCGAAGCGCTGCAGGGCGGCCTCAGGTGGCGTGGTGCGTGAGCGCGATGCGCAGCGCCACGTAGGGGACGAGGTTCAAGAGCAGGATACCGACCTTGTAGAGCCCCATGCCGCCGTAGTGCAGGGCATCGAAGAGCGGCGCGGACAGGCTGAACCAGCGCTGATGCAGGCGCAGGAGCCAGCCGTGCGCGGTGCAGAACACCAGGAACCAGACGAGCAGCACGGCGTAGTTGATGAGCGTGCACAGCAGCAGCCAGTCGCACAGCAGCGGCAGATCCATGACACCTCCCAGAATCGGCACCACCACGCTCACACCGCCACGGCGCCCGCGGCCGGGGTGGCCACCAGCACGCCGAGGTGCGTCAGCAGCCAGAACCCGAGTGCGGATACGAGCAATGCGATGAGCGTCAGCCCGATCGCGCCGAGGAAACTCGTGCCCAGCATGGCCCGGATCGCCAGCAGGAAGCCGAGCGCCCCGGCGAGCGCCACGCCGATCAGCCCGCCGAGGAACAGGCCCACCAGCGCTGCGCCCAGTACGCCGACGAAGGCGGCGAAGCCGCAGCGGATGAGCCCGCTGTGCTGCGCACCGACGACCCGCGCGCCCACCTGCATCGGGATGGCGACCAGCAGCGTGAGCAGCGCCAGCGACAGCAACAGGCCGCCGGAGAACTGGTAGCTCACGGTCCGCTGCGCCGCAGGTAGCGCTGCCAGCGCCAGGCGAGCAGCGTGCACAGCGCCGCGGCCACGATGAACAGTACCAGCGTGTGGCGCAGCTCCGCGCTGGTGAGCAGTTCGCCGCGGTAGTTGCCCCAGTTCTGCCCGGTGCGCAGCGCGCGCCACACCTGCACCGAGCCGATGACGAAGCCGGCGGCTGCCACCCACAGCGCCGCGCCCACCAT
This sequence comes from Steroidobacteraceae bacterium, assembly GCA_035501795.1. Taxonomy (GTDB): domain Bacteria; phylum Pseudomonadota; class Gammaproteobacteria; order Steroidobacterales; family Steroidobacteraceae; genus 13-2-20CM-66-19. The sequence continues at coordinate 23,396 of DATJVL010000011.1, read as the reverse complement.
GCGCACCAGTGCGCCGCGCACCGGAGGTGGCGGCGGGGCGGCGCTCGGTTGCGGCGTGTTCATGGCCTCAGAGACCCCTCAGGCGAGGGGCAGTTGCACCAGCCGCTCGCCCTGGCGCCGCAGGAAGGCCCCGAAGTTGAGCTCATCGTACAGATCGCCGAGCGCGGCGAGGTTGGGGATGCGGCGGCGCAGCCCGTCGGCATCCACGTCGAGCTTGAGGTCGCAGGCGATGCGCGTCAGCTGGCGACTGAGGAACACCGCCTCGCGGTGCGCGCTGAGCTTCTGCGCCAGCGTGCCCGCCCCGCGCAGCTTGAGCTGCCCGACGCGCTCCAGATCCTCGTACAACTCCTCGAGCGAGCGGAAGGCCTTCATGAGTGAGGCCGCCGTGTGGTGGCCGACTCCCGGGATGCCGGGGATGTTGTCCACCTCATCACCGGTGAGTGCCAGATAGTCGGCGAAGCGCTCCGGAGGCACCCCGAAATGGCGCTCGATGTCGTGATAGCCGAACTGGCTGCGCGCGCCGAAATCCCAGAAGACATCGCCATCGCGCATCAGCTGCGCCAGGTCCTTGTCGCGGGTGATGTAGGCGGAGCGCACGCCGCCGGCGTGCATGAGCGCGGCGAGCGAGCCGATGATGTCGTCCGCCTCATAGTGCGGGTCGACGAACATCGCGACCCCCAGGTGCCGGCACAGCTCGCGGCAGCGTTCGAACTGCAGCACCAGGTCCGCCGGGGCGCGCTCGCGGTTGGCCTTGTAGGCCGGGTAGAGGCGGCTGCGATAGGAATCGCTGCGGCGCTGGTCGAAGGCCACCGCGATGTAGCGCGGCCGCACGCGCTCGATCAGGTCACCGAGGAAGCGCGCAAAGCCGAACACCGCGTGCACCGGGTTGCCGTCGCGGTCGCGCATGTCCGGCAGCACCGAGTGGTAGGCCCGGAAGACGTAGACCGAGGCATCGATGAGGAAGATCACGGCGGCGCGGCGTCCCGGGCGGGCAACGCCCGCACCTTAGCAGCGCCGGCCGCCAGCGTCACGGGGCGCGACAGCCGCGCCCTCAGGCGAGCCAGCGCTGGATGCGATCGTGCAGCGGGCTCGAGCGCGGGAAGTGCGCGAGCAGGTACTCCATCTGGTCGGCGAGCACGCGCCGGCCCTTGAGGAAGATGTACTCGGCGTAGGTCGGCGTGAACGGCACCGCGATCAGCTGCATGCGCGCCTGCTCGGGGGTGCGCGAGGCCTTCTGGTTGTTGCAGCGCCGGCAGGCCGCCACCACGTTGGTCCAGACATCGTGGCCGTTCTGGCTGAAGGGGCGGATGTGATCGCGCGACAGCTCGCGCGAGGGGAAGCGCTGCGCGCAGTACATGCACAGGTAGGCGTCGCGCCGGAACAGTGTCTGGTTGTTGAGCGGCGGCACGTAGTCATGGCGCGTGTTGCCCGGGTTGCCGGTGTGTCCCACGGTCGCGACGATCGAGTTGACCTCGAGCACGGTGCGCCGCCCGGTGCGCGCGTTGATGCCGCCGTACAGCGAGTACAGCAGCGAGCCACACGTGTAAGCGACCTGCTCCTGGTGATACAGTCGCGCCGCTTCCTTGTAGTCGATCCACTCGAGCGGCATGCCGGCAACGTCGGTGCGCAGCACCAGCTGCGAGAGTCCGCGCGCGCTCGGCGCGGCGACGATGCGCAGCTCCTGCAGAAGGCCGTGGTCGGCGCGCTCAAGATCGATGCCCAGCATGGCGGCTGTAAGATACGGCACTTTTGTGCAAGAATTCAACAACGCAAATCACTAATTCGATTACAGATTTTTAACCGCGTGGCCGACCGGCCACGCGCCGCGAGAGGGAGTGAATGTCAGTCACAATCGGCGCACTACGCGAGATCGCGCCACAAGAATCGCGCGTCAGCCTGGTGCCCGAAGTGGCCGACAAGTTCGCCAAGGAAGGCGCGCGCGTGCTGTTGCAGCGTGGTGCCGGCGAGCGCGCGCGCTTCCCGGATGCGCTCTACAAGAGTGCCGCCTGGGCCGACGCCCCCGATGAGGTGCTCGCGGCCGCCGACGTGCTGCTCACCGTGCAGCCGCCGACGCTCGAGCAGATCGCGCGGCTGAAGTCCGGCGCCGTGGTGGTGGGGTTCATGCAGCCGCACGCGCGCGCTGCCGAGGTGGCGGCTCTCAAGGAGCGCGGCCTCACCAGCTTCGCCATGGAACTGGTGCCGCGCATCTCGCGCGCGCAGTCGATGGATGCCTTGTCCTCGCAGGCCGCGATCGCCGGCTACAAGGCGGTGCTGATCGCCGCCAGTGAGCTGCAGAAATTCCTGCCCATGCTCACGACCGCCGCCGGCACCATCCGCCCGGCGCAGGTGCTGGTCATCGGCGCCGGCGTCGCCGGGCTGCAGGCGATCGCCACCGCGCGGCGCCTCGGTGCCGTGGTCGAGGGCTACGACGTGCGCGGCGCTACGCGCGAGCAGGTGAAGTCCCTCGGCGCCAAGTTCGTCGAGACCGGCGTCAGCGCCGAGGGCGCCGGCGGCTACGCCCGCGAGCTCACCGCCGAGGAGCGCGCGCAGCAACAGCAGGTGCTCGAGGCGCGCATCGCCGCCGCGGACGCCGTGATCAGCACGGCCGCCGTGCCGGGACGGCCGGCGCCGAAGATCATCCCGCGCGCCGCGGTGGAGCGCATGCGCGCCGGCTCGGTGGTGGTCGACATCGCCGCCGAGCAGGGCGGCAACTGCGAGCTCACGCGTGCCGGCGAGGTGCTCGAGCACCAGGGCGTCAGGATCGCCGGCCCGGTGAACCTGCCCGCCACGCTCGCCTACAACGCCAGCGAGATGTACGCGCGCAACCTGTACAACTTCCTCAGGCCGGCGCTCAAGCAGGGCGCGCTGGCGATCGACTGGAACGACGAAGTGTTCGCGCAGTCGTGCCTCACGCACGGCGGCGCCATCCGGCACGAGCCGACCCGCAAGGCTCTGGAGGGCTGACCAGCATGACCGGGATCGTGGCGCTCTACATCTTCATGCTCGCGGCCTTCACCGGCTACGAGGTCATCTCGCGCGTGCCGGTGATCCTGCACACCCCGCTCATGTCCGGCTCGAACTTCGTGCACGGCATCGTGCTGGTCGGCGCCATGGTGGCGCTCGGCGGCGCGCACACCCCGCTCGAGAAGGTGATCGGTGTGCTCGGCGTGCTGCTGGCCGCGGGTAACGCGGTGGGCGGCTATGTGGTGACCGAGCGCATGCTGGAGATGTTCAAGGCGAGCGGCAGCCGCCGCGGCGGTAAGGGGAGTCACTGATGCCGCTGTGGGCGTCGCGCGCGCTGTTGATCCAGGCGAGTTACTTCGTCACCGCGCTGCTGTTCATCGTCGGCCTGAAGCGCATGAGCTCGCCGGTGAGTGCCCGCAGCGGCATCCTCTGGGCCGGCGCCGGCATGGCCGTGGCGACGCTCATCACCTTCCTCTACCCGGGCATGAGCAATTACGAGCTCATCGTGCCGGCCATGTTCGTCGGCGCGGCGCTCGCCTGGTGGAGCGGCAAGCGCGTCGCCATGACCGACATGCCGCAGATGATTGCGCTCTACAACGGCATGGGCGGCGGTGCCGCCGCCGCGATCGCGGCGGTCGAGCTGTATCGCGGCGAGACCCAGGGCTACGCCAGCAGCACGCTGGCGGTCGCCGGCGGCCTGATCGGCGCGGTGTCCTTCAGCGGCAGCCTGATCGCCTACGGCAAGCTGCAGGGCCTCATCAAGCGCAGCCTGCGCTTCGGCGGGCAGCAGCTGCTGAACCTCCTGCTGCTGGTGGCGGCCGTGGCGGCGGGCGTCATGATCGCCGCCGGCTTCAACGCCTCCCCCGTGGTGGTGAGCGTACTGCTGGTGCTGGCGCTGGTGCTCGGGCTTGCCATGACGCTGCCCATCGGCGGGGCCGACATGCCGGTGGTGATCTCGCTCTACAACGCCCTCACCGGGCTCGCGGTCGGCTTCGAGGGCTTCGTGCTCAACAATGCCGCCATGATCATCGCCGGCACCGTGGTGGGCTCGGCCGGCACGCTGCTCACGCAGCTGATGGCCCGCGCCATGAACCGCTCGCTCGGCAACGTGCTGTTCTCCGGCTTCGGCGACACCGGGGCCACCGCGAGCGGCACCGTCAGCGGCAGCCTGAAGCCCATCGAGGCGAGCGACGCCGGCGTCATGATGGCCTTCGCGCAGAAGGTCATCGTGGTGCCGGGCTACGGCATGGCGGTCGCGCAGGCGCAGCACAAGATCTGGGAGCTGTGCCAGCTGCTGATCGAGCGGGGCGTGACGGTGAAGTTCGCGATCCACCCGGTCGCCGGGCGCATGCCCGGGCACATGAACGTGCTGCTCGCCGAGGCCGGCGTGCCCTACGACCTGATCGCGGACCTGGACGAGATCAACGCGGAGTTCGAGACCGCCGACGTGGCGCTGATCATCGGCGCCAACGACGTGGTGAATCCGGTGGCACGCACGGACAAGTCGAGCCCGATCTACGGCATGCCGATCCTCAACGCCGACAAGGCGAAGAACGTCATCGTCATCAAGCGCGGCCAGGGCGCCGGCTTCTCCGGCATCGAGAATGCCCTGTTTTACCTGGACAACACCCGCATGCTCTACGGCGATGCGCAGAAGGCGGCGGCCGAGCTGATCCAGGCGGTCAAGGCGGCCGGCTGAGGCTGAGCCGCGGAGCGCACTATGCAACGCCGCACACTGCTGCAAGGTGCGCTGCTCGCGCCGCTGGCGGCGGTCTCTGCGGCGCCGGCGGCGCGCGTCATGGCGCCGTTCCAGCGGGTGCGGCCCGGCGATGCCTACTGGCCCTCCGCGCAGGAGTGGCAGCAGCTGCGCGAGGCGGTCGGGGGTAACCTCCTGAGCGTGCCGCCGCTGTGCGCGGACTGCGCCGACCCGCAGGCCGCCGCCTGCACGCAGCTGCTGCACAACCTCTCCAATCCCTTCTACCTCGGCGATCAGCCCGGCGGCACGCAGGTATCCGGCTGGCTCGATGCCTGGACGCCGGCCGCGAGCGCCTACGCGGTGCGCGTGCGCCAGGCCGCCGATGCGGCCGCGGCGGTCAGCTTCGCGCGCCGCCACAACCTGCGCCTCGTGGTGAAGGGCGGCGCGCACAGCTACCTCGGCACCTCCAACGCGCCCGACTCGCTGCTGATCTGGACGCGCGGGCTCGATGCGATCGAGCTGCACGATGCCTTCGTGCCCCAGGGCTGTGCCGGCCGCAGCGCCCCGCTCGCTGCGGTGTCGGTCGGTGCCGGCTGCACCTGGATCGATGCCTACACGGCGGTCACCACGCAGGCGGGGCGCTACGTGCAGGGCGGCGGCTGCACCAGCGTCGGCGTCGCGGGCCTCATCCAGAGCGGCGGCTTCGGCAGCTTCTCCAAGGCCTTCGGCAGTGCGGCGGCGCACCTGCTCGAGGCCGAAGTGGTCACCGCGGATGGACGCGTGCGCACCGTGAATGCCTGCAGCGACCCGGAGCTGTTCTGGGCGCTCAAGGGCGGCGGCGGCGGCACTTTCGGGGTGGTCACGCGGCTGACCCTGCGTACGCATGCGCTGCCGGAGTTCTTCGGGGCCGCCTGGGGCACGGTGAAGGCGCGCGACGATGCCGCCTACGAGCGCCTGATCGCACGCTTCCTCGACTTCTACGCCGGCAGCCTCGCCAACGAGCACTGGGGCGAGCAGTTCGCCGTGCGCCCGGACAACTCGCTCAAGGTCTCGATGGTGAGCCAGGGGGTGAGCGGCGAGGCGGCGCGCGCGCTGTGGGAGCCGTTCTTCGCCTGGGTGAAGTCCTCGGCCGACTACGCGGTCACGGACGAGCTCGGCGCCGGCGCCAAGGCGGCGCGCAAGTGGTGGGAGGTCGCGGGCAACCGCAACATGATCCGCGACCCGCGCGCCGGCGCGGCCGCGCATCATGGCTGGTGGGAGGGTGACCAGGAGCAGGTGGGTCTGTACCTGCACGGCTACGAGTCACTGTGGCTGCCGGCGACGCTGCTCGAGCCCGCGGCGCGGCCGCGGCTAGCGCGCGCGCTGTTCGCGGCGAGCCGCCACGAGGAGGTCGGCCTGCATTGCAACAAGGGCCTGGCGTTCGCGCCCGAGCCGGCCCGCGCGGCGGCACTGGACACGGCCATGAATCCGGCGGTGACCGCGGCCTTCGCGCTCGCCATCATCGCCGACGGCGAGGGTCCGCGTTATCCGGGCATGCCGCCGAAGCCGCTCGACGCGCAAGCCGCGCACCGCAATGCCCGCGCCATCGATCAGGCCACGGCCGAGCTGCGCGCATTGGTGCCGCAGCCGGCCTCCTACCTGTCGGAGAGCAATTTCTTCAACCGCGACTGGCAGCGGGCCTACTTCGGCGCCCACTATCCGCGCCTGGCGGCCGTGAAAAAGCAGTACGATCCGCAGGGACTCTTCTTCGTGCATCACGGCGTCGGCAGCGAGGCCTGGAGCGCCGATGGCTTCACGCGCATCGGATAAGGCCCGCGCGGCCAAGAAGGCCGCGAGCCCGTTCTTCCGCTACGAGCGGCGCAGCGAGCCGCCGCTGTCGCGCGCCCTGTTCCTGCGCCGACTGCTGCGCCACGTGCTGCTGGCATGCGCGCTGCTCGCCGTCTCGCTCGCCATCGGCATGCTCGGCTACCAGCACTTCGAGGGACTCAGCTGGCGCGACGCGTTCGAGAACTCCTGCATGCTGCTCGGCGGCATGGGGCCGGTCAACAATCCCAGCACCGACGCCGGCAAGGTATTCGCCGGCTGGTACGCCCTGTACGCGGGCATAGTCTTCCTCGTGGTCGCCACCACGATTCTCGCGCCGGTCCTGCACCGGCTGCTGCATCTGTTCCACGCCGACGAGCACGACAAATGAAACCATCCCTGTTCCTGCGACTGAGCCTGCCGGGGCTGCTTGCGCTCACCGGGCTCGCCGCCGCGGCCGCCGCGCCGCAGGCGAAGAAACCCCCGACCAGCGCGGAGGTCCTGGCCGCCGCGGCGCCGGCGGACTGGCGGGCGCTCGACCCGCAACACACTCTTTATGTGGAGCTGCCTGCAGGCCGCGTGGTCATCGAGCTGGCCCCGGCATTCGCGCCGCACCACGTCGCCAACGTGCTGGCGCTCGCCCGCGGGCACTACTTCGACGGCCTGACCATCATGCGCGCCCAGGACAACTACGTAGTGCAGTGGGGCGATGCCGACGGCAAGAAGCCGGTCGGCGAGGCGCAGCGCACGCTTGCCGCCGAGTTCGAGCGGCCGCTGCACGGCCTGACGCTCGTCAAGCTCGCCGACCCGGATACCTACGCCCCGGAGGTCGGCTTCGTCGACGGCTTCCCCGCGGCGGCGGACCCGGCCGCGGGACGCGCCTGGGCGGTGCACTGCTACGGCATGGTGGGTGCCGGGCGCGACAACGACGTCGACTCCGGCGGGGGTACCGAGCTCTACGTGGTGATCGGCCAGGCACCGCGCCACCTCGACCGCAACGTGACCCTGATCGGGCGCGTCGTCTCAGGCATGGAGCTGCTCTCGGTGATGCCGCGCGGCAGCGGCGCGCTCGGCTTCTACGAGCGCGCGGAACAGCGGGTGCCGATCCGTGCGCTGCAGGTGGCGAGTGACGTGCCGGCCGCGCAGCGCACCGAGCTCGAGGTGCTGCGCACCGACACGCCCACCTTCCAGGCCTACGTCGCCGCGCGCCGCAACCGCCTCGACCCCTGGTTCAAGGTGCCGGCCGGCCGCATCGACGTGTGCAACATCCCGATACCCGCGCGCGTGCGCAGCGCAGCCGAGCCGAAATAGCCGGCGCGCCCTCAGTGACGCGGCATCTGCTGCCGCTGCCGCGCGTGCTCGATCATCTGTGAGCGTTGCGCGGGGGTGGCGTTGCGCCACTGCTCGCGCAGCGCCTGGCGGCGCGCCGGCGGCAGCTGCTGGAAGCGATGGAAGTTCTGCCGCATGAAGGCGCGCTGATCCGGCGGCAGCGACTTGAACTGCTGCCAGCGGCTGCGCAGCTCCTGACGCTGCTCCGGCGGCAGTGCCCGGAAGCGCTCGAAGCGCTCGCGCGCCTGGGCCTGCTGCTCCGGGGACATGCCGAGCCAGCGCTCGCTGCCGCGCGCCAGCGCCTGCTGCCGCTCCGGCGGCAGGCTGCTCCACTGGCCGCCGAACTTCGACAGCACCTGCTGCTGCTGCGCCGACAGGCTCGACCAGGCGACCGGGGCGGCCGGCGCCTCGGCGGCCGGCGGCGCACTCTCCTGGGCCCCGAGCGGGGAAGCCGCGAGGGCCATGAGGCTCAGCAGCAGCGTGAGCGCAACGCGACGGCGTTCATTCATTGTTCTTCACTCCCGGCACGGAGTTGGGTGCCGGCTGCGGCGGCGGCGCGGCAGGCGTGGGCGCCTTGGCAGCACTCGGTGCCGGCGTGGCCTGCGTCAGGTAGTTCGGGTTGACCTCGGCGAGCCCGTCGACGCTGCCCAGGAACTCGAGAAAGCCCGGGTCCGGATCGGCAGGCGGCGGCGGGTCGGCAACCGCGGCGGCCGCCAGCAGCGCGTACCCGAGTAGCACTGTCAGGAGCGAGAGGGTAAGCCGCATCAGGTATCGCTCGCACCATTCTCGCCCTGGGCGGCGGCCCACTCGTAGAAGGAGCCGTCGCCACCCTCGATCAGCTCCAGGCCCTCGCTGTCGGCCAGCAGGTCGAGGTCCTCGACCGCGCTGTGCGTGGACTCGATGAGCGGCACGTCGCTGGCCGGGTGGTGTTGCCACAGCATCACGGCGAGCAGCGCCGCTGCCACCGCCGCGCCCGCGGCCGGCATGAAGGTGAAGGAGCGCCAGCGGGGCGATGACTGTGCAGCCTCGAGTGCCGCGTGACGCGCCTGGTTGAGGCGCGAGCGCGTGCGCGCGTCCACGCGCAGCACGCTCTCCTCGAGCACCGTGCGCGCGTTACGCTCGAATTCCGTCAGGTGCTCCTCGACCGGGCTCACAGGTAGAGCTCCCCCAGCTGGGCGCGCAGCGCCTGCAGCGCGCGAAAGTAATGTGTCTTGACGCTGCCCTCCGAGCAGCCCATGGCGGCGGCCGTCTCGGCGACGTCCATGCCCTCGAGCGTGCGCAGCAGGAAGGCCTGCTGCTGGCGTCGCGGCAGCGCCGTGAGTGCCTTCTCCAGGGCTCCCATGGCCTCATCGAGCTCCAGCCGCTTCACCGGCTGCGGCTCGGGGCTCGGGGCCTGGCTGATCGGGTCCGGCTCCTCCTCGTCATCCTCGCCGCGAAAAGGCAGCCAGGCGATGACGCGACCGCGCACCGTGCGGCGGCGCTGCATGTCGCGGATGCGGTTCTCCAGGATCCGGTAGAAGAGCGGCTTCCACTCCTCCGCGGGGCGCTCGGAGTACGCACGCGCCAGCTGCAGCATCGCATCCTGCACGGCGTCCAGCGCGTCATCCTCGTGTCGCAGCGCGGCCTGGGCGATCCGGAATGCCTTGAGCTCGACGCCGGCCAGGAACTGGTTCAGCGCTCGCGAACGGGTCTGGGCAGAAGGATCCGTCAGGTCCACGTCGCCGTGTAGTGCGGCCGGCATGCTATAAGGCGACGCGAGCGTAGCAAACTCGGACATGGCCCGTATAACGCGCGCACGGCCCTGGCGGTTGACGGCCCGGTGCGTGCGTAAACCACTGATTCAGCTTGGACCACACCTCGGAAGCCGCAGTTCTGCGGGTGGCGCTCGACACCCCCGTGAGACGCCTGTTCGATTACCTGCCACCCAGCGGCGGCTTGCCTGTGCGCGTCGGCGTGCGGGTACGGGTCCCGTTCGGGCGGCGACGCCTCGTAGGCATGGTCGTGGCGCTGGCGCAGGCCTCGGAACTGCCGCGCGAGCGGCTGCGGCCCGCGCTCGAGGTGCTCGACCGGCGGCCGGTCGCGGATGCGGGGGCGCTGGCGCTGCTGGAGTGGGCGGCCGAGTACTACCACCATCCGTTGGGGGAGGTGGTGGCCGCTGCGCTGCCGAAGGCGCTGCGGCTGGGCGCACCGAGTGAGGCCAGCGAGGAGCGTTGGGTCCTCAGCGCCGCGGGGGCCACGGCGCATGCCGCCGGCGAGCCGCGGCGCGCGCCGCGGCAGCGCGCGCTGCTCGGACTGCTCGCCGCCGAGCAGGGCGCGAGCGCCGCCACGCTGAACGAGCGCTCGCCCGGCTGGCGCGCGGCGGCGCGCGCGCTGCTGGCGCGCGGCTGGCTGACGAGCATCGAGACCCCGCAGGCACTCGCAACAGCGCCGCCCGCGGTGCGCGCGCCGGGACCGGAGCTCTCGGGCGAGCAGGCACAGGCGGTCGAGGCGATCGGCGCGGCGCTCGGTGGCTTCGGCACGTTCGTGCTGCACGGAATCACCGGCAGCGGCAAGACCGAGGTCTACCTGCGACTCATCGAGCGGGTGCTGGCAGCCTCGCAGCGGGCCCTGGTGCTGGTGCCGGAGATCTCGCTCACGCCGCAGCTGCTGGCGCGCTTTCAGGCGCGCTTCCAGGTGCCGCTCGCGGTACTGCATTCGGCACTCACCGACGCCGAGCGCCTCGCCGCCTGGCGCGCCGCCTTCAGCGGCGCGGCACGCCTGGTGCTCGGCACGCGCTCGGCGGTGTTTGCGCCCGTGCCGGCACTCGGTCTGATCGTGATCGACGAGGAGCACGACCCTTCCTTCAAGCAGCACGAGGGCGCGTTGCGCTACTCGGCGCGTGACCTGGCGGTGGTGCGTGCGCATCATGCGCAGGTGCCGATCGTGCTCGGCAGCGCAACGCCATCGCTCGAGACGCTGCAGAACGTGGCGGCCGGACGCTACCGGCGGCTGCGCCTGCAACGCCGCGCGGCGCAGGCGCAGCCGCCGGTGCTCTCGCTCATCGACCTGCGCGCCCACCCGGTGCACGCCGGCATCGCCACCCCCGCCGTCAGCGCGATCGAGCGTCACCTCGCGGAAGGTGGCCAGGTACTGGTGTTCCTCAACCGCCGCGGCTACGCGCCGACGCTGCTGTGCACGGCGTGCGGCTGGATCGCGCCCTGCAGCGCGTGCGATGCGCGCCTCACCGTGCACCAGGGCGCGGGCCGGCTGCGCTGCCATCACTGCGGTGCCGACGCCCCACTCCCGCAGCGCTGCCCGCAGTGCGGCTTTACGGTGAAACCGGTCGGGCAGGGAACCGAGCGCATCGAGGAGGTGCTCGCGGCGCGCTTCCCGGCGGCGCCGATCGCGCGCCTCGACCGCGACGTGGTGCGCCGGCGCGGGGATCTCGAGAGCGTGGTGGCGCGCATGGCCTCCGGCGCGGCGCGCATCCTGGTCGGCACGCAGATGGTCACCAAGGGCCACGACTTCCCCGGGCTCACGCTGGTGGTGGTGCTCAATGCCGACCAGGGGCTCTTCAGCACCGACTTCCGCGCGAGCGAGCGCCTCGCGCAGACCATCGTGCAGGTCGCCGGGCGTGCCGGGCGTGGCAGCCGCCCGGGCGAGGTGCTGATCCAGAGCGAGTTTCCCGAGCACCCGCTGCTGCAGCACCTGCTGCTCGAGGGCTACGACGGCTTTGCGCACGCAGCGCTCGAGGAGCGACGCCAGGCCGCTTGGCCGCCGTTTGCGCGGCTCGCGGCGCTGCGCGATTCGGCGCCGACGCGCGAGGCGGCGCTCGCCTTCCTCGCCGAGGCGCGCGCGCTTGCCGGTCAGCCGCCGCGCGGGCTGCGCCTGCTCGGGCCGGTGCCCGCGGCCATGGCCAAACGCGCGGGCCGCTACCATGCGCAGCTGCTCCTCGAGAGCCGCGAGCGCGCGCGTCTGCACGGCTTTCTCGAGGCTTGGCTGCCACGGCTCGAGGGACTGCGCAGCGCGCGGGCGGTGCGCTGGTCGCTCGATGTCGACCCGCTGGAGCTGTTCTGACGCCAACGCCGGCAGCGTTCGGGTAAACTCGCGCGTCCCAAAGTGCCAGTGCCACCCCACTCCATTGAAGCCTGAACTCGAGCAGCTGCTGCTCGCCGCCGTCACGAGTCTGGTCGGCAGCGTGCTGCCGGAGATGCCGCCGGCCGCGGCCGTCACGCTGGAGCGCACCCGCGATGCGCAGCACGGCGAATTCGCCAGCAACGTGGCACTGCGCCTGGCCAAGGGCGCGCGCTGCAAGCCGCGCGAGCTCGCCGCGGCCATCGTCGCGGCGCTGCCGCCGAGTCCGCTGCTGGAGCGGGCCGAGGTGGCCGCTGCGGGCTTTATCAACTTTCACCTCGGCTACGCGGCGTACGCGCGCGAGCTGGCCGCCATCCACGCGCGCGGCGCCGCCTACGGGCACAGCACCCTCGGGGGCGGCGAGCGCGTGCTGCTCGAGTTCGTCTCCGCCAACCCGACCGGCCCGCTGCACGTCGGCCACGGCCGCCAGGCAGCCTACGGCGCCACGCTTGCCAACATCCTTTCCGCGGCCGGCTTCCGCGTGGAGCGCGAGTACTACGTCAACGATGCCGGGCGGCAGATGGACATCCTCGCGGTCAGCACCTGGGTGCGCTACCTGGAGGCCTGCGGCGAGCAGCTGCCGTTTCCGCAGAACGGCTACCGTGGCGACTACGTGCGACCGCTGGCGCAGCAGCTGCGCGCGCGGGTCGGCGCGCGGCTGCGGCGCGCCGCCGCGCTGGTGCTCGCCGGACTGCCCGCGGATGCGCCGGCCGGTGACAAGGACGCTTACATCGACGCGCTCATCGCCCGCAGCCGCGAGCTGATCGGCACGGAGGGTTTCCAGGAGGTGCTGCAGCTATCGCTGAGCGCCATGCTCGCGGACATCCGCGCCGACCTGGCCGAGTTCGGCGTGCACTTCGAGCACTGGACCTCCGAGCACGCCTTCGCCGCCAGCGGCGCGATCACGCAGGCGCTGGCGGTGCTCGAGGCGCAGGGCCGGCTCGAGCGGCGCGAGGGCGCGCTCTGGTTCCGCGCCAGCGAGTTCGGTGACGAGAAGGACCGGGTGGTGGTGCGCGAGAACGGGCAGACCACCTACTTTGCCTCCGACATCGCCTACCATTTCGCCAAGCGCGAGCGCGGCTTCGCGCGCCTGATCGACGTGCTCGGCGCCGACCACCACGGCTACGTGGCGCGCGTGCGTGCCGGGCTGATGGCACTCGGCCAGCCGGGGGAATGCCTGGAGGTGACGCTGATCCAGTTCGTGAGCCTGTTCCGCGGGGCGGAGAAGATTCCCATGGGCAAGCGCGAGGCGCAGTTCGTGACGCTGCGCCAGCTGCGCACCGAGGTCGGCAACGATGCGGCGCGCTTCTTCTACCTGATGCGCAGCCACGACCAGCCGCTCGACTTCGACCTCGAGCTGGCCAAGTCACGCACCAACGAGAACCCGGTCTACTACATCCAGTACGCGCACGCGCGGGTCGCGAGCGTGCTGAAGCAGCTCGCTGCGCGCGGCCTGAGCCTCGATCTCGCTCAGGGGCTGGGCGCGGCCGCGCAGCTGGGCGAGGCGCAGGAGCTGGCGGTGCTGAGCACGCTGACGCGCTACCCGGAAGCGCTCGAGCAGGCCGCGCTCAACCGCACCCCGCACACCCTGGTGCATTACCTGCGCGAGCTGGCCAACGTGTTCCACACCTACTACAACGCCCAGGCCTTCATCGTCGAGGCGCCGGCCCTGCGCAACGCGCGCCTGGCGCTGGTGCTCGGCGTGCAGCAGGTGCTGCGCAACGGACTCGCCCTGCTGGGCGTGTCGGCGCCGGAGAGCATGTGAGCGCCCCATCTACGCGGCGCAGCGGCCGCCTCACCGCGCGCGACTACAAGGGCAGCGCCAGGGGCGGGCTGCAGGTGCGCGGCCTGCGCGAGTTCGCCTACGGCGCCGTGAGCGGCGTCGTGCTCGCCGGCCTGTGCTTTGCCTACGTGAACGCGCGGCTGCACAAGGGGCCCGACGCGGCCGACACGCCGCGGCCGGATCCGCACCGCGCCGCGCGCGCCGACAACGACCTGAGCGGTCCCGGCGCCGGCAAGCCCGCCGAGAAGTACGACTTCTACGAGATGCTGCCCAACTTCGAGGTGGTGGTGCCGGAGAAGGACAAAGACGTCAAGCGCGACCTGCCGGCGGCCGCCAAGATCGAGCGTCCCGGCGTGTACGTGCTGCAGGCGGGCTCCTATCGCAACGAGGCGGATGCCAACCGCGTGCGCGCGCAGCTCGCGCTGCAGGGAGTCGATGCCAAGGTGCAGCGCGTCGCCGTGGACGCGGACGTGTGGCACCGGGTGCGCATCGGCCCCATCAGCAACCTCGATGAGCTCAATAAGGTGCGCAAGCAGCTGCAGGCCGCCGACGTCGACGCGCTGGTGATCCGCGTCGGCGACTGAGCGCGCGCTGCGCGCCGCCAGGTCCGTGCGCCGCACGGGGCAGCGCTTGTCAACACCCAATCCGGGGTACGCCGGGCTCGCCCCCATGCGACGGACACGCTCGCGGTCAACAACCAACCGCGTTCGCAGGGTTGCGTCGCGGCGCGCGCGCCGACATGATCGATCCATTCCGCAGCTGCCACTTTGCTGCTGCGCTGCGCTGCAGCTAAGGCAAGGCGCGCGCCGCGCTCGGCGCGCGTGAGTGGACGCACGCTGCCGGCGCGCACCCGCGCCGCCGCATCTCGAGGGAAGAGAGGATCGATGTCGCCAGGAGATCCGCTGACTGCGAGCCTGAGAGCGCGCCGCACGCGCGGCGCGGCGCTCGTGGGCCTCGCGGCGCTCGCCGGCTGCGCGGTCGGCCCCGACTTCAGGCCGCCGGCCGCGCCGCGCACGCAGGCTTACACTGCCGAGGCGCTGCCGCCGCAGACGGCCGCGAGCGCGGGTCCGGCCGGCACCGCGCAGCACTTCAACTACGGCGCGGACATCCCGGCGCGCTGGTGGACGCTGTTCCACAGCGCCAGGCTGGATGCGCTGGTCGAGCAGGCGCTGCAGGCCAATCCGGATGTCGGGGCCGCGCAGGCGGCGCTGCGCAAGGCGCATGAGGAGCTGCTGGCGCAGCGCGGCAGCTACTTTCCCGCGCTCGACGCCACCGCCGGCGCGACGCGCGAGAAGATCACCGGCGCCGAATTCGGCCAGCCGCAGGGCGGCTCGTACATCTACAACCTCTTCAACGCCAGCGCCAACGTCTCCTACACGCTCGACCTGTGGGGTGGCGTGCGGCGCGGGGTCGAGGCCGCCGGTGCGCAGGCCGACTACCAGAACTACCAGCTGCAGGCGACCTATCTGACGCTGGCGGCCAACGTGGTGACCACCGCGATCCAGGAGGCGGCGCTGCGCGCGCAGCTCGAGGCGACGCAGCAGATCATCGATGCCGACCGGCAACAGCTCGCGACGGTGCAGCGCCAGCTCGCCCTCGGCGGCGTCTCGCGCCTGGACCTGCTGACGCAGCAGGCGCAGCTGGCGAGCGAGCTCGCCAGCAGCGAGACCCTGAAGAAGCAGCTGCAGCAGAACCACGACCTGCTCGCGGTGCTCATCGGCAACCTGCCCAGCGACACGCCGGCGGAGCCGATGGCGCTGGAGGATCTGACCCTGCCGGCGGAGCTGCCGCTCAGCGTGCCCTCGCAGCTGGTGGCGCGGCGTCCGGACGTGCGCGCCTCGGAGTCGCTGCTGCACGAGGCGAGCGCGCAGATCGGCGTCGCCACGGCCAACATGCTGCCGCAGCTGAGCATCACCGGGCAGTTCGGCGACTTCAGTACCGAGGCGTCGGACCTGCTGAAGAGCAGCAGCAACGTCTGGAGCATCGGCGCCAGCCTCACGCAGCCGCTGTTCCACGGCGGCACGCTGCTGCATCGCCGGCGCGCCGCGCTGGCCGCCTATGAGGAGGCGGCCGCTCAGTACCGCAGCACCGTGCTCGGCGCTTTTCGCAACGTCGCCGACGCCCTGCACGCGGTGAACACCGACGCCGCGCGCCTCGATCAGCTCAACGTCGCGACCGCCGCCGCCGCCGAATCCCTCGACGTGGCGCGGGCGCGCTATGCCGCCGGCTCCATCGGGCCACTCGACCTGCTGGTGCTGCAACGCGCCTACTGGCAGGCGCGCATCGCGCAGCTGCAGGCGCAGGCCGAGCGCTATGCCGACACGGCGGCGCTCTTTCAGGCCCTCGGCGGCGGTTGGTGGAGCCCCGCAGCCACGGCGGCGCCGCCGCAGGCCGCCATGCAACCGCGGCCGGATGCGGCAACCCCATGAGGCGCTGGTGGATACTCGGCGCAGTGCTCGGTGCGCTGGTGCTGCTGATCGGGCTCGTCAAGGGCATCGGCACCTACCTGCAGTTCCGCGAGTTTGCCGCGCAGGGCACGCAGAAGTTCACCGTCAGCACCATGAAGGTGGGCTTCCAGGAATGGCAGCCGCAGCTGGCTGCGGTCGGCAGCGTGCGTGCCGAGCGCGGCACCGACGTGAGCGCCGAGGTGCCCGGCATCGTCAGCAGCATCGAGTTCCGCTCCGGCGACAACGTCAAGGCCGGTGCGGCGCTGCTCAACCTGCGTGCGGCCGATGACCTGGCGCACCTGGAGTCGCTGCGCGCCACCGCCTCGCTGGCGCAGATCAACTACGAGCGCGACAAGAGCCAGTTCGAGGCGCAGGCGATCAGCCAGGCGCAGCTGGACACCGACGCCGCCAACCTGCGCAGCGCCCGCGCACAGGTGGCCGAGCAGGAGGCGCTGCTGGCGAAGAAGCTGGTGCGCGCGCCGTTTGCCGGCCAGATCGGCATCCGCCAGGTCGATGTCGGTCAGTACCTCGCGGCCGGCACCAAGATCGCAACCCTGCAGCAGCTCGACCCGATCTTCGTCGACTTCACACTGCCGCAGCAGTCACTCACCGTGCTGCGACCGGGGCAGCAGGTGAGCGTGAGCACGGATGCCTTCCCGGGGCAGAGCTTCAGCGGCGAGATCGGCGCACTCGACCCGGCGGTCGACACCGCCACGCGCAACGTCAGCCTGCGGGCGGTGCTGCCCAACCGCGAGCACCGGCTGCTGCCTGGCATGTACGTCACGGTGAGCGTCGCGACCGGCGGCAGCGAGCGCTACCTCACGCTGCCGCAGACCGCGGTGGCCTACAACCCCTACGGTGCGACCGTATACGTGCTAGTGGCCCAGGGGACGGCGGGCGCGCCGCGCGCGCAAGGCAAGGCGGCCACCGCTGCCGATGCCGGCGCGCTCGTCGCCAAACAGGTGTTCGTGCTCACCGGCGCCACGCGCGGCGACCAGGTGGCGATCCTCAGCGGCCTGCAGGAGGGCGACGAGGTGGTCACCTCCGGGCAGATAAAGCTACGCAACGGCGCGCTGGTCACGGTCAACAACAGCGTGCGGCCGAGCGACGACCCGCACCCGCGCCCGCAGGAGCAGTGAGGCACGCGGCATCGATGAGCAGCTTCACCGACATCTTCATCCAGCGTCCGGTACTGGCGACGGTCGTGAGCCTGATGGTGCTGGTGCTCGGCCTGCGCGCGGCGGCCAGCCTGCCGATCCGTCAGTTCCCCAAGACCGAGAACGCCACGGTGACCGTCACCACGCAGTACTTCGGCGCCAGCGCCGACCTCGTGGCCGGCTTCATCACCACGCCGATCGAGTCCGCGGTGGCCGAGGCGCAGGGCATCGACTATCTGACCTCGGACAGCGTGATGGGTACGTCCACCGTCACCGCAGTGCTGCGACTGAACTACGACGCCAACCGCGCGCAGTCCGAGATCAGCAGCAAGGTCAACTCGGTGCTCAACCAGCTGCCAACCGGCACGCAGCAGCCGGTGATCACCGTGCAGGTGGGCGAGCAGAACGCCGGCATGTACATCGGCTTCTCCAGCGAGACCGTGCCGGCCAACCAGATCACCGACTACGTGATCCGCGTGGCGCAGCCCAAACTGCAGGCGGTCGCGGGGGTGCAGCGCGCCGAGATCCTCGGCGCGCGCCAGTACGCGCTGCGCGCCTGGCTCGACCCGGTGAAGCTTGCGGCCAACGGCGTCAGCGCCGCGGACGTGGCCGCGGCGCTGCAGGACAACAACTACCTCTCGGCACTCGGCACCACCAAGGGCCAGATGGTGAGCGTCGACCTCAAAGCCGACACCGACCTGCACTCGGCACAGGAATTCCGCAACCTGGTCGTCAAGCAGAAGGCCGGCGGCTTCGTGCGCCTCGGCGACCTCGGCAACGTCGTGCTGGGTGCCGAAGACTACGAGTCCGAGGTCGCCTTCAAGGGCAAGGGCGCGGTGTTCGTCGGCATCCACGTGGCACCCGAGGCCAACATCCTCACGGTGATGGGCGCCATCCGCAAGCTCTTCCCCGAGATCCAGGGGCAGCTGCCGGGCGGCATGCACGCGCAGATCGGCTACGACGCGACCGGCTACATCAACGCAGCCATCCGCGACGTGGTCAAGACGCTCATCGAGACGCTGCTGATCGTCACGCTGGTGATCTTCCTGTTCCTAGGCAGCGTGCGCTCGGTGATCGTGCCGGTCATCGCCATGCCGCTGTCCCTGATCGGCGCGTTCTTCATCATGCTGATGCTCGGCTACAGCATCAACCTGCTGACGCTGCTCGCGCTGGTGCTGGCGATCGGGCTGGTGGTGGACGATGCCATCATCGTGGTCGAGAACGTCGACCGCCATCTCAAGGAGGGAGCGTCGCCGCTGCAGGCGGCGCTACAGGCGGCGCGCGAGCTCGGCGGGCCGATCATCGCCATGACCATCGTGCTGGTCGCGGCCTATGTGCCGATCGGCCTGCAGGGCGGTCTCACCGGAGCCCTGTTCACGCAGTTCGCCTTCACGCTCGCCGGAGCCGTGACCGTCTCGGCGATCATCGCGCTCACCCTCTCGCCCATGATGTGTGCCAAGG
Source organism: Steroidobacteraceae bacterium (assembly GCA_035501795.1). Taxonomy (GTDB): domain Bacteria; phylum Pseudomonadota; class Gammaproteobacteria; order Steroidobacterales; family Steroidobacteraceae; genus 13-2-20CM-66-19. The sequence goes on along the minus strand of DATJVL010000011.1, from coordinate 4,643 downwards.
TATTCCGCAGCGAGCAGGAGGAAGGCCGCTTCACCCACTTCCTCGATCGCACCTTCAACCGCCTGCGCGATGCGTATCTGCGCACTCTTTCCAGCTGGCTCACGACCTGGGGGGTCGTGGTGGTGTTCGGCGCACTGATCCTCCCGGGCGTGGTCTATCTGTTCATGACCTCGAAGGCCGAGCTCGCGCCGCAGGAGGACCAGGGCATCGTGCTCGAGGCCACCACGGGTCCGCCGGATGCGACGCTCACCCAGATGCAGAGCTACTCCGATGCCGAGTTCGCGATCGCCAGGAAGCTGCCGGAATATCAGCAGATGTTCCAGCTGACCGGTGCTCCGACCGTGAACCAGGGCTTCGGGGGCGTTCTCTTCAAGACCTGGGACCAGCGCCATCGCAGCGCCGCCCAGCTGCAGATGCTGCTGCAGAACGAGTGGAACAAGATCCCCGGCGCCCGGGTCGCGGCCTTCCAGTTCCCGGCGCTCCCCGGCTCGCAGGGCTTCCCCATCCAGTTCGTCATCACCACCACCGAGCCGATCGAGAACCTGAACGAGGTCGCAACCCAGGTGCTCGACAAGGCACGCTCGAGCGGCATGTTCTGGTTCGTCGACTCGGATCTGAAGCTCGACAAGCCGCAGCAGACCGTGAACGTCGACCGCGATATGGTGAGCGACCTCGGCCTCACTCAGCAGAACGTGGGCGGCGCGCTGGCCGCGGCCTTGGGCGGCGGCTACGTCAATTACTTCTCGATCGCGGGCCGCTCGTACAAGGTCATCCCGCAGGTGCTGCAGGTCGATCGCCTCAACCCCGACCAGGTGCTCGACTACCAGCTCCACTCCGGGAACGGCACCCTCATCCCGGCGCGCACCATCGCGAGCCTCAAGACCTCGACCGTGCCCGAGACCATCGGTCACTTCCAGCAGCTCAACGCCACCACCATCGGCGGGGTGTCGGCGGTCGCCGAGGCGGATGCGCTCAAGTTCCTGCGGAACACGCTCAAGCAGGTCGCGCCCACGGGTTACAACGCCGACTACTCGGGAGAGTCCCGGCAATACATGCTCGGCTCCGGCAGCTTCGTATTCACGCTGCTGTTTGCGCTCACGATCGTGTATCTCGCGCTCGCCGCGCAGTTCGAGAGCTTCCGCGATCCGGCGGTCATCCTGGTGTCGGTACCGATGGCGCTGTTCGGGGCACTGATCTTCATCAACCTAGGGGTACTCGGCCTCACGCTCAACATCTACACGCAGGTGGGACTCGTCACGCTCCTCGGCCTGGTGAGCAAGCACGGCATCCTCATCGTGCAGTTCGCCAACGAGCTGCAGCGCGCCGGGCACGGCAAGCTCGCGGCGATCGAGGAGGCGGCGGCGGTGCGGCTGCGGCCGATCCTGATGACGACCGCGGCGATGTGCTTCGGAGTCATTCCGCTCGTCATCGCCTCGGGCGCAGGCGCTGCCGGCCGGCGCAACATGGGCGTGGTGCTCTTCACCGGGCTCGCGATCGGCACGCTGTTCACATTGTTCGTCGTGCCCGCGATGTACATGTTCATCGGCGCCGATCACGAACACGAGGCCCGTGCGCGCGGTCACCAGAAAGACGGCGACGGACGTGCGCCGGAGCCGGTGCCGGCAGGCTGAGGGAAGCGGCCATGATCGACGTGTATTACTGGGGGACGCCCAACGGGCTCAAGGTCAAGCTGTTCCTCGAGGAGGCGGAGCTCCCCTACCGCATCATTCCGGTCGACATCGGCAAGGGCGAGCAGTTCAAGCCCGAGTTCCTGAAGATCGCGCCCAACAACCGCATTCCGGCCATCGTCGACAATGAGCCGGCAGGCGGCGGAGCTCCCCTCTCGCTGTTCGAGTCCGGCGCCATTCTTTTATATCTGGCGGAAAAGATCGGCCGCTTCATCCCCAAGGACATCCGCGGCCGCGCGCAGGTGCTGCAGTGGCTGTTCTGGCAGGTCGGGGGCTTAGGCCCCATGGCCGGACAGAACGGGCACTTCACCCAGTACGCGCCCGAGAAGGTGCCGTACGCCATCGAGCGCTACGTGAAGGAGACCAACCGCCTCTACGGGGTCCTCGACCGCCAGCTCGCGGGGCGCGAGTACGTTGCCGGCGACTACTCGATTGCCGACATGGCGAGTTACCCGTGGATCGTGTCGCACGAGCGGCACGGCCAGAATCTCGACGACTTCCCGAGCCTCAAGCGCTGGTTCTACCGCATCAGCGAGCGGCCTGCCTGTCAGCGGGCCTACGTGGGCGTCCAGCAGTCCTACAGCCGCAAGATGTCCGAGGAGGAACGCAGGATCCTGTTCGGCCAGACCGCCAGCTCGCACCGCTCCTGAGGGCTGCCAGGTAGACTGTCCGGCATGGACAGCTGGTTGAGTGGCGCCGGTCAGTTCTTCAACTCATCGCCGCGCGTCAGCGCGGTACCGATCGCGCCCGGCGAATTCTGTATCGTCGTCGATGAGGCGCTGGCAGACCCCGAAGGCCTGGTCGGCTGGGCCGCCACGCAGCAGTTCAGGCCGGCCGGCGGGTTCGCCTATCCCGGAGTGATCGTCGACGCGCCGCCGGCCGTGTCGGCGATGATCGGCGACTATTTTGCCGAGCATGTGCGCGGACGCCTCGGTGGGCGCCGCACGCTCTCGACGGCGGTGCGCCTGTCACTGGTGACGCTCGCACCGCGAGAGCTGCGCCCCGTGCAGTGGCAGTGCCACCGGGACCGCCAGGGTTCCGCCCCACACGACCTGCTGCTGGCGGCGATGGTCACCTACCTGTTTCGCGACGGCGGACTCGGGGGCACGAGCTTCTATCGCTCCCGCTTAAGCGAGGCAGAGACCGAGCGCATGCTCAACGACGCGGGCCGCATGAGCGCCGCCGGGTTCAGCGCGCGCTACGGCCTCGAGGCCGGCTACCTCACCGGCAGCAACCGCTATTTCGAGCGCGTCGCACAGGTCCCCGCGGCCTGGAACCGCATGCTGTTCTACAACGGCGGCCTGTTCCACTCAGGAGACATCACCGCACCCACGCGCCTGAGTGCCGATCCGCGCACCGGACGGCTGACGTTGAACGGCTTCTTCACCTGCCGTCCGGCGGCGCGCTGAGCGCGCCTAGCGGCAATCGTCGGTGAGCCCCTGCGTGCCCTGGGCCTGCTCCTGCTTGCAGCGCGCCGATGCACGGTTGATGTCGGTCTGCTGCTCCTGCCGCCTGCGCTCCTCATCAGCCTTGCGCGCGGCCGCGACTTTCTTGGCATTCTCGAGGTCCTGTTGCAGGCCGGGTGCGTCCTTCGGCCGCTCGAGCGTCGCGACCCGGTCGGAGCCGACCGGAATCACCGTGAAGTAGGTCGTCTGCGCGCCGCTCGGCCAGACCGCGCGCACATCCGGGGTCGTGATGTTGGGCGAGGTGCCGTCACTGTCATACGTACGGGTCACCGGAACCGTGCCGAGCGACTTGTCGCCCTCGTAGATCTGCGCCCCGTCGGGCACGCTCTGGTAGGTCAGCATGGCCTTGCGCGCCGGCGTCGCGGCACAGGCGCCCAGTAAGGCCGCACTGACGGAAACTGCGAGCAGAGTCAGCGTCGGGTATCTCATCTTTTCCTCCGTGTCGATCCGTGATTCCGCGCCCTAGGCGGCGCCGCCCGCCGCGGCCGGCGCCGGCACGCCGGCGGCGGCGCAGTTCTCGGCGATGAAACGGGCGTGGGTCGGCATGACGCGCGTACACGCCTCGATCACGCCCGCGACCTCATCGAGATAGTCCGCGATCTCCTTCTCGGTCAGCAGGTCAGCGAGCGGATGATACGACTGCGCGCGGAAGCGCTGTCCATGCATGACCTGCAACCAGCTGACCTTGGTGAACAGCTCGTTGCCTTCGCGGAACAGTCGACCGTGCGTACGGAACAGGTTCATGCGCCGCTCGAGGAACTCGGGCACCTCCATCGCGCGGGTGTAATTCCAGAACGGCGTGTCGGTGCGCTCGGTCGCCTTGTAGTGCAGGATGATGAAGTCCCGCACCCACTCGTACTCCAGCCGCATGACCTCGTTGTACTTGTCGCGGTCGGCAGCGTCGAAGCCGGCCGTGGGGAAGAACGCCAGCAGATGCTGGATCGACTTCTGCACCAGGTGGATGCTGGTCGACTCGAGCGGCTCGAGAAAGCCGCTGGACAGCCCCACGGCCACCACGTTGCGGTTCCAGCCGAGCTTGCGCCGTCCGGTCGCGAAACGGATGGTGCGCGGTGCGGCAAGCGGCTCGCCGTCGAGGTTGCCGAGCAGCACGCTGGTCGCCTCGTCCTCGCTCAGGTACTTGCTCGAGAAGACGTAACCGTTGCCGATGCGGTGCTGCAACGGAATACGCCACTGCCACCCGGCCTGGCGCGCGGTCGAGCGCGTGTAGGGATGCAGCTCGTGCGCCGACCGGCACGGCACCGCGACCGCCCGATCGCAGGGCAGCCAGTGCGTCCAGTCCTCGAACCCGCTGTGTAGTGCCCCCTCGATCAGCAGCCCGCGGAAACCGGAGCAGTCGATGAACAGCTCGCCGGCGACGCTGGCGCCGGAGTTGAGCTTGACGGCGCTGACGTAGCCGTCGCCGTCGCGCAGCTGCACCTCGACGATCCGGCCCTCGACCCGCTCGACCCCGCGCGCCTCGCTGTAGGCA
>DATJVL010000010.1:0-40796 GCA_035501795.1 Steroidobacteraceae bacterium | reverse complement strand
ACCTTACTCGTTCAGGGCGAGCGCGGCGGGCCGCTCCATATAGCCGCCGAGGCTGTCCGGAACGATTTCAATGAGACTGATCTTGGAAGGTGAGATCTCGGTGATCTTGCCCTCGGCCTGGCCGAGGTGCTCGCCCACCGCGACGCGGTGCACCAGGCCGTCTTTGGTCTGTACCAGGCCGTACATGGCGCCGCCGAGACGCAGCGTGCCCACCATCTTCAGCGTATCGAGCGAGAACTGCTCGAGGAACTCGCGGTTGCGCCTGGCGTCCGGGCGCACGCCGGCGAGGCCCGCGCCCGCGCCCGGCGCGCTCGGCATGAACGGCGAGCGCATCTCGGAGTCGGCGTACACGAAGGTCTCGTAGGGCTTGATCTCCGGCAGCGGCTCGACGCGGCCGCCCGGCTCCTTCTTGGTGTCCTCGATGAAGCGCGCCAGCTCGTCATCGGCGCTCGAGCACGCGGTCAGCGCCGCGTACACGGCGGTGGCGAGCGTCAGGCACGCCAGGCGCAGTCCGGTTCTGTGTGTGCTCTTGTGCATGGGGTTAGCCACCGGCCCGCTTCGGGCCCTTGGAATCCTTCTTCTTGTCGGCCTCGGCCGCGGCGATCTCGTCCTCGTCCATGTAGCGGTAGGTCTTCGCCGTGAGCTCGAGCGACAACTGGTCGTAGGCGTCCTTGTTGTCGGATTTGATGTCGATGTCGTGCAGCGTGACGATGCGCGGCAGCGCCGCGATGCCGCTGACGAACTCGCCTAACTGGTGGTAGCTGCCGGTGAGCCGGATCTTGATGGGCAGCTCAGCGTAGAAGTCCTTCTTCACTTCCGGCTGCGGCTGGAACAGCTTCTCCGCCAGGCCGGCGGCCAGGCCGGTCTGCGAGATGTCCACCAGCAGGCTCGGCACCTCGGTCTTGCCGGGGAGCTGGCGCAGCAGTGCGCCGAAGGAGCGCTCGATGTCCTTCAGCTGCTGCTTGTAGACCTCGAGATTCACGGCCTTGGCGTGCTTGTCGCGGAATTCCTGGCGCAGCTTGGTCTCCTCGGCGGCGAACTGCTGCAGTCGCGGGCGCTGCTCGTTCCACACCAGGAGGTAGACGCCCACGCCGGTGGCGACCAGAAACGCCAGCACCACCGCGCCGGCGAGCACCGGCAACGGCCAGCGGCCCGGGTCGCGCGGATCAAGTGACCGCAGCTCCTCTAGGATGTTCATTGCTGCGCTCCCGTGCCGCCGGCACTGGCCTTGCGGATCTTGCCCTTGGCGCCGCGGGCGTTGGCGTCCGGCGTGGCCGTGGTCACCTGCTGGGCGGTGAGCGTGAAGCTCGAGCCGGGGCCCGAGTCCTTCTTGGTCTGCACCACCTCGAGGGCCGGATTGCGCAGCCACTGCGAGCCATCGATGTTGCGCATGAAGGAGGAGACGCGCGTGCTCGACTGCGCGATGCCGTCGAACTTGAGCGTGCTGCCGTTCTGCTTGACCGCGGTCAGGTACACGCCCTCGGGCAGCGTGCGCACGATCTCATCGAACACGTGCACGATCTCGGGGCGCGAGCGCTGCAGCTTCTCGATGATCTCCATGCGCGCGATGAACTTCTGCTTCTTGGCCTCGAGGTCGTTGATCTCCTCGTTCTCCTTGTCCAGCTTCTTGATCTGCGCGCGCAGCATGTCGTTGCGGTGCTGCTGCGCGTCGATCATCTGCCCGTACATGAGGTAGGCAGCGCCGGAGGTCAGGATGGCCGCGAGCACGGCGGCGCCGAGCGCCACCATGAATTTCAGCTTGCGCTCTTTGCGCTTGCTTTCGCGATGCGGCAGTAGATTTATGCGTGGCATATCAGTCGAAGCTCCGCAGGGCGAGGCCGCAGGCCGTGAGCAGCGCCGTGGCGTCGCGTTGCACCGCCTGCGCCTTGGCGCGCGAGGACAGCTTCATCTGCCCCAGCGGATCGCCCTTCTCCGCGGCGATGCCGACGCGGCTGGAGATGACCTCCGCCACGCCCGGGATGTTGGCGCAGCCGCCGCACACCACGATCTTCTCGGGCTGTTCGCGCCCGGAGCCGGAGGCCAGGTAGAACTGCAGCGAGCGGCTCACCTGCTGCGTCATGTCATCGATGAAGGGGTCGAGCACTTCCGACTGGTAGTTGCCCGGCAGGCCGCCTTCTTTCTTGGCGCGCCCGGCTTCTTCCATCGCCAGCCCGTAGGTGCGCATGATCTCCTCGGTGAGCTGCTGCCCGCCGAAGGCGAAGTCGCGCGTGTACACGACCTTCAGGTTGCGCAGCACGCTGAAGGTGGTGCTGCTCGCGCCAAAGTCGACCACCGCGATGGTGCGGTCGATGCCGCCGTCGGGCATCTGGTGTGTCATCAGCTTGCAGGCGTTCTCGAGCGCGAACGCTTCCACGTCCACGATCTTCGCCGTCAGGCCCGCGGCCTTGACCGCCGCCTGGCGCTGCTCGACGTTCTCGGTGCGCGTGGCCACCAGCAGCACGTCGTTGCTGTCGGGGTCCTTGTCGTTGGCGCCCAGCACCTCGAAGTCGTAGGAGACCTCGTCCATCGGGAAGGGGATGTACTGGTCGGCCTGCATCTCAACCTGAGCCTCCAGATCGCCGGCACGCAGCGAGCGCGGCATCTGGATCACCTTGGTGATCGCCGCATCGCCGGAGATGGCCACCGCCACCTCACCGCTCTTGGCGCCCGCGCGCTTCACGGCGCGGCGAATGGCCTCGCCCACGGCCTCGGCATCGACGATGGCCTTCTCGTTGATGGCGTTCTGCGGTGTGGGTTCCGCGGCATAAGCCTCGACCCGGTACTGCCCGCCGGCCATCGCGAGCTCGATAAGCTTCACCGAGGAGGTGGTTATGTCTAATCCAAGCAGGGGGCGATACTTGCGCTGCAGAAGCAACATTTTTATTTCCTTTTCAGGACATTACGCCTGAAACTGACCGCCCTGTATAAGCCTCAGGAACACTATATATCAGCGCAAAGTTAAATTGAACGTGAGACCCCTCACGGATGCGCACGGTACCTGCACTGGGCTGTAGCGGACTGCCGACAGCGTCACGGGCGCGATAAGTCGCCCCGGCGGGGATCAACAAATGCTGCTGCGCTCGGTCCAAGCTTCCCTGGGGACGCGCGAAGACCCGCGGCGGATTCGCCAGGAGGCAGCACTTAAGTCAGGAGGAGTCAGTCGGTCGAACCTGCGCGGCGCCTGCGTGACCCTGTGGCGCCGAGTGCGTTAACGTTCGATCCGGCAACCCCGCTGTCATAGGCACTTGCGTCCCGTAGACCGGAGGCTTTGCGTCCCCACCTTTCGGTGAGTTTGCCCTGAAACGGCGGCTACTATGCAGGGGCACCGCAGGGAGCGCAAGCAGAGGAATTTGGTTTCTGTGAAATGGAATTACTTTCGAGTTTTCACCTACATCGGCGCGACTGTGACGCTGCTCACACTTCTGGGGGCCTACGCGCTGGCCTGCAGTTACGTGTACCTGGTGCCCTCGCTCCCGAGCATCGAATCGATGCGCAACGTGGAACTGCAGGTGCCGCTGCGCGTGTACACGCGCTCCGGCGCGCTCATCGCGCAGATCGGCGAGCAGCGGCGCATCCCGGTGAGCTACGACCAGATTCCCGAGCTGGTTAAGCACGCCTTTCTCGCCGCCGAGGACGAGCGCTTCTTCGAGCATCACGGCATCGATTACTTCGGCGTGGTGCGCGCGGTGCTGGTGGACGTGGTCTCCGGCGACAAGAGCCAGGGCGCGAGCACCATCACCATGCAGGCCGCGCGCAACATGTTCCTGTCACTCGACAAGACCGCGCGCCGCAAGCTGCAGGAGACCTTCGTCACCTACCGCATGGAGCACGAGTTCACCAAGCAGGAGATCTTCGGCCTCTACCTCAACGTCATCTTCTTCGGGCAGCGCGCCTACGGCGTGGCCGCCGCCGCCGAGGCCTTCTTCGGCAAGACGCTCGACAAGCTCGACGTGGCCGAGGCGGCCACCATCGCGGGCCTGCCCAAGGCCCCCTCGCGCTACAACCCGATCAACGACCCGCAGGCCGCGAGCGCGCGGCGCGCCTATGTGCTGCGCCGCATGCGCGAGCTCGGCTACATCGACGCCGCCACCGCGGAGGCCGCCAACAAGGAGCCGATGGAGGCGCGCGCGCACGCGCCGCTGTTCGAGGTCGAGGCGCCGTACGTCGCGGAGATGGCGCGCCTGGAGCTGCGCCAGCGCTTCGGCGCCTCGGCCGAGAGCGCCGGCTACAAGGTCTACACCACCATCGACGGGCGCTTGCAGGGTGATGCCAATCGCGCGGTGCGCGTCGGGCTGATCGAGTACGACCGGCGCCACGGCTGGCGCGGCCCGGCCGGGCACGTCGACCTGCCCGCGCACGGCGAGCCCGACTACGCTGACCTGGTCGATGAATACACGGCCATCGGCAACCTCGCCCCGGCGATCGTCACCTCGGTGGCCGATCGGACTGTGCACGCGTACGTGAAGAACCTCGGCGCGGTGCAGGTCGACTGGGACGGCCTGTCGTGGGCCCGCAAGGCGTTGCGCAACGAGAGCGTCGGCGCACAGCCGAAGGATGCCGCGCAGATCGTCACGCGCGGCGATGTGGTGTACGTGGTGGCCGATGACAAGGGCCACGCGCAGCTCGGCCAGATCCCCGAGGCGCAGAGCGCGCTGGTGGCGCTCGACCCGAACGACGGCAGCATCGTGGCGCTGGTGGGCGGCTTCGACTACTTCACCAACAAGTACAACCGCGTCACCCAGGCACGCCGCCTGCCCGGCTCGGGCTTCAAGCCCTTCCTGTACTCGGCGGCGCTCGAGCACGGCTTCACCCCCGCGAGCGTCATACTCGACGCGCCCATCGTGCTCGACGGCACCGGGAGCGAGGACACCTGGCGCCCGGAGAACTCCACGCGCGAGTTCGGCGGGCCGACGCGCCTGCGCGAGGCGCTGGTGCGCTCGCGCAACCTGGTCTCGATCCGCATCCTCAAGGAGATCGGCATCGGACCGGCGATCGACTACATCCAGCGCTTCGGCTTCGATCCCCGCACCCTGCCGCACGACCTGACGCTGGCGCTCGGCACCATGGAGGCGACCCCGCTCGATGTGGCCGCCGGCTACGCCGTGTTCGCCAACGGCGGCTACCGCGTGCAGCCCTACTTCATCGAGCGCATCGAGGATGCCGCCGGGCAGGTGGTGTGGCGTGCCCAGCCCAAGCGCGTGTGCAGCGCGTGCGAGAACGCCGCCAGCCCCGGCGTGCCCGGTGAACAGGGCGCGCAGGCGCTGCCGGTGTCCGACGGCACCCACGGCGAGCCCACGGCGCTGCCGTCGGCCGAGATCGCGCCGCGCGTCATCAGCGCGCAGAACGCCTACGTGATGGACGACATGATGGCGGATGTGATCAAGCGGGGCACCGGGCGGCGCGCGCTGTCGCTCAACCGCAGCGACATCGCCGGCAAGACCGGCACTACCAACGAGGCCAAGGACACCTGGTTCAACGGCTTCACGCCCAACCTGGTGGCCACGGTATGGGTGGGGTTCGACCAGGAGCGGCCGCTCGGCGAGGCCGAGGAGGGCGCGCGCACCGCGCTGCCGATCTGGATCAACTTCATGGGGGCTGCGCTCAAGGGCGTCACCGAGCAGCATCGCACCATGCCCGACGGCGTCGTGACCTTGCGAATCGCGCCGGAGAACGGCACGCTGGTCAGCGCCGAGAATCCCAACGGTGTGCCGGAGATCTTCATGACCGACCATCTGCCTTCGGCCGAGGACGCGGCAGCCATGGCGCAGGGGCAGCAGGCCCAGACGAGCGGCGAGCCGATCTTCTGAGCACCGCCCCATGCGAGCCCGGCGACATCCGACGCGCGGCGACCAGCTGCGGCGCGCGCTGGCACAGGAGGCGGCACGCCTCATGGCCGAACACGGCATCCGTGATTTCCTGGTGGCCAAGCGCAAGGCCGCCGAGCGCTTCGGCGTTTCCGACGGGGCCGCCCTCTTGCCGAAGAACAGCGAGATCGAGGAGGCGCTGGTGGCCTACCAGCGCCTGTTCGGCGGCGCCACTTACCTCGAGGCGCTGCACGCCCAGCGCGCCGCTGCGCTCTCGGCCATGCGTTACCTGGAGGAGTTCGAGCCACGCCTGGTCGGTCCGGTGCTCTCCGGCACTGCCACCGCGCACTCGGAGGTGCAGCTGCACCTGTTCGCCGAGCGCGCCGAATCCGTCACGCTCAAGCTGATCGACGAGGGCATTCCGCACGAGGTCACCGAGCGGCGCGTCAAGCTCAATGCCGAGCGCATCCGCGCCTTCCCCGGGGTGCGCTTCGAGATGGACGACCAGCCGATCGAGGTGACGGTGTTTCCGCCGGACGGCATCCGCCAGGCGCCGGTGAGCCCGGTGGACGGGCGGCCCATGCGCCGCGCCAACGTGCTCGAGGTGGCGGCGCTGCTCGAACAGGCCTGAAGCTGTCACCACGCCGCGGCCGTCGCGCCGCGCAGCTCTTGCTATAGTTCCGCGCGCGAAGTTGCGCATGGGGAGCGGATCATGAGAAAGCCGTTTGCGTTGTGGATCGCGCTCGGGGCGCTTGCCATGGTGCCGCTGGCTGCGGGCGCACGCAGCGAGGGCGAGGCGCCGCACTGGAGCTACTCGGGCGACACCGGCCCGGCGCGCTGGGGCGACCTGGAACCCGACTACGCCACCTGCGGCGTCGGCACGCGCCAGTCACCGATCGACATCCGCGACGCCACCCCGGCGAAGCTGCCGCCCATAGAGTTCGACTACAAGCCCGTGCCGCTGACCGTGGTCGACACCGGCCACTCGATGCAGGTGAATGCCCCCGCCGGCAGCGGCGGCATCACGGTCGGCGCGGATCACTATGATCTCGTGCAGGTGCACTTCCACTACCCGAGCGAGGAGCGCATCGCCGGCAAGCGCTACGCGCTGGTCGCCCACCTGGTGCACAAGAATGCGCAGGGTGAACTGGCGGTGGTGGCGGTGCTGATCCGCAACGGCAACGAGAACGCGCTGCTGCGCCAGGTGTTCGACAACTTCCCGCCGCCGGGAGAGAAGGAGCACTCGGTGCCGGGCGCGACGCTCGACTTCACGCAGCTGCTGCCACGCAACCGCGGCTACTACACCTTCGAGGGCTCACTCACCACGCCGCCGTGCAGCGAGCACGTGCGCTGGCTGGTGCTCAAGCGGCAGATGCAGGCTTCGCGCGGCCAGATCGTGCAGTTCGCGGGCCGCTATCCGAACAACGCCCGGCCGACCCAGCCGACCAACGGCCGCAAGCTCGAGCAGACACAGGACTAGCCGGCAGAGCCCCCGGGCTCAGCCGCGCTTCTTGATGTCGACGTAGGTGCGCTGTACCGGGCCGGTGTACAGCTGGCGCGGGCGGCCGATGCGCATCGCCGGGTCGGAGATCATCTCCTGCCAGTGCGCCACCCAGCCCACGGTGCGCGCGATGGCGAACATGACGGTGAACATCGAGCGCGGGATGCCGATGGCGCTGTAGATGACCCCAGAATAGAAATCCACATTCGGGTAGAGCTTGCGCTCGACGAAGTACTCGTCCTTGAGCGCGATCTCCTCGAGGCGCTGGGCGAGCTCGAGCAGCGGGTTGTCGCCGCGCCCGAGCTGCGCGAGCACCTGGTGGCACATGGCGCGGATGATCTTGGCGCGCGGGTCGAAGTTCTTGTACACCCGGTGGCCGAAACCCATGAGGCGGAAGTGGCTCGACTTCTCCTTGGCCATCGCCAGGTACTTGGGAATGTTTTCGACCGTGCCGATCTGCTCGAGCATCGCCAGCACCGCCTCGTTGGCGCCGCCGTGCGCCGGGCCCCACAGCGCCGAGACACCGGCGGAGATGGCGGCGTACGGGTTGGCGCCGGTGCTGCCGGCGAGGCGCACGGTCGAGGTGCTGGCGTTCTGCTCGTGGTCGGCGTGCAGCACGAACAGCAGGTCGAGCGCCTTGGCGGCGATCGGGTCGAGCTTGTAGGCCTCGCACGGCACCGCGAACAGCATGTTGAGCAGGTTGCCGGCGTAGTCCAGGTCGTTGCGCGGGTAGATGAAGGGCTGACCGAGCGAGTGCTTGTGAGCCGCCGCGGCGATGGTCGGGATCTTGGCGATGATGCGATGGGCGAAGATCTCGCGATGGCGCGGGTTATGGACGTCCATCGTGTCGTGGTAGAAGGCGGACATCGAGGCCACCACGCCCGAGACCATGGCCATCGGGTGGGCGTTGTGCTGGAAGGCGTCGAAGAGGCGCAGCAGCCACTCGTTGATCATCGTGTGATAACGGATGTTGCCGGTGAACTCCTCGAGCTGGCGCGCGGTGGGCAGCTCGCCGATCAGCAGCAGGTAGGCCACCTCCATGAAGGAGCTCTTCTCGGCCAGCTGCTCGATCGGGTAGCCGCGGTACAGCAGCACGCCCGCGTCCCCGTCGATGTAGGTGATGCGGCTCTCGGTGGCGGCCGTGGACTGGAAGCCCGGGTCGTAGGTGAAGACGCCGAGGTCCTTGTAGAGCGTGGACACATCGAGCGCCGCCGGACCGAGGGTACCGCTGCGCACCGGCAGCTGCGTGCTGCGGCTGCTGTCGCGGTCGGTGAGCTCGATCGTCCTGCCCTTCTTGTCCGTCATCTCGGCTGCCGTCTTCCATCGCTACGCGGGGACGCGGCGGCGCCGGGCGGCGCGCGCACGTGTGCGCGCAGGAGGGTTACATGGTCCGTGCCCCGAATCAAGGCACGAGCCTACTCGCCGGTAACCGGCGCAGCGGGTGTCTCGGGGAGGTGGCGGGAGCGGCGCTTACTTCGCGCCGGCGCTCGCGTACTTGCGGCGGAACTTGTCAACGCGGCCGGCGGTGTCCACGATCTTCTGCTTGCCCGTATAGAAGGGGTGGCAGTTCGAGCACACCTCGACCTGCAGGTCATGGCCGAGCGTCGAGCTGGTCTTGAACGTGTTGCCGCAGGTGCAGCTGACGGTGATCTCTTTGTAGGCCGGGTGGATCGCGTCTTTCATGGCGGGCTCGCAGCGTTCAAGTCGGGTGGATGGCGCTACATGGTGGCGCGCCAGCACAAGTTAAAGGGCGCGGGAGTTTAGCGGCAGCGGGGCCGCCCCTCAAGCGCGGCCGCGGCGCAGCCCTGCCGCGGCCGTTTCCTTATCCACAGAAGCTGTGGACAACTCTGTGGATGGCTGCGTCCGGGGGGCCGGGTTTTCGCAGCCACATTGCATATTTATTACCTTGGTTAAAAAATGAGCAGGCATTTTGGACCTGTTTCTTCAATGGGTTATGGGCATCTCGTTCAGCAGCTTGGCCGCTTTGCCGCGTAATTCACTCATTCTGCGATCGCACCCCCCGATGCTGTGAATAAACCCGCCGGATTGCCTGTGCCGACCTGGTGACAGGCAATTGACAACGCGGAATCACCGGTCATTTGCGGGTTTTCGGCCATGAAAAGCAGCAGCGTGTCGTTGAGAAAACGCAGCCCGCGGGGGCTCGGCCGGTAGGTATTTTGCTCGCTCAGGACGAGGCCGCGCTCGAGCGCGGCCGCCAGCGGTGCCGCGATCGAATCGAGACTAAGCCCGGTACGGGAAGTGAACAGCTGCGCGTCAAAGCCCTGGCACAGCCGCAGCGCATTGAGCATGAACTCGAAGGGCCGCTCCGCGGGTGGCACGGCGCTTTGGGTCAGCGTGCCGGGCGCGGCGGCGAGGTAACGTCGCGGCTCGCGCGGCTGCACGGTGCGCACGATCTCGTTGCGCTCGGGGAAGGTGAGTTTGCCGTGCGCGCCGGCGCCGATGCCGAGGTAATCGCCGAAGCTCCAGTAGTTGAGGTTGTGCGCGCACTGGCGGCCAGCGCGTGCGTAGGCGGAAACCTCGTACTGCGCCAAGCCCGCATCCGCGAGCGCCGCGAGGCATTCGCTCAGCATCTCGGCGGCCGCATCATCATCGGGCAGCGGCGGGGGCTGCGCGGCGAAGGGCGTGCCCGGCTCGAGCGTCAGCTGGTAATGCGAGACGTGCGCGGGCGCCATGGCGAGCGCTTCCCGCACGTCCGCCAGCGCACCTGCCCGCGACTGGCCCGGAAGCGCGTACATGAGGTCGAGATTGAAGTTGCCTAGGCCCGCGGCGTGCAGCTCGGCCACCGCCGTGCGCGTCTCCTGTGGCGAGTGGATGCGCCCGAGGGCCTGCAGGCGCTCGGCATCGAAGCTCTGCGCTCCCAGGGACACGCGCGTGATGCCCGCCGCCCGGTACTCGCGGAAGGCGCCGCGCTCGATGGTGCCGGGGTTGGCCTCCAGCGTGATCTCCGCGTCGCTCGCAAGGGCGAGGTGACGCCGCGCGCCCTGCAGCACCCGTCCCAGAGCCTCCGCGGAGAACAGGCTGGGCGTGCCGCCGCCGAAGAAGACGGTGCGCACGCTGCGGCCGCCCACCTTGGCGCTCTGCGCTTCGAGGTCCTGCACGAGGCGCCGCACGTAGGCCGCCTCGGCGAGCTCGCCGTGCAGCGTGTAGGAGTTGAAATCACAGTAGGGACACTTTCTCACGCACCAGGGCAAGTGCACGTAGAGCGAGAGCGGCGGCAGGGTGAGCATGCGCCTCTGCCCCTCAGCGCAGCTGCCCGAGGAAGCGCAGGAGCCACTCGTTCACCTGCGCGGGACGCTCCATCTGCATCAGGTGTCCGGCCTCCGCCACCATCGCCACGCCGCGCACATCCTCGTACTGGCGCTTGAGCACACCGAGCGGGTCGGCGCCGTGCCAGGCCTCCAGGTCGCAGTCGCGCTCGCTGCCGATGAAGAAGAACGGCACCGGATTCTTCAGGCCCTCGAAGCGCCGCCGCTGCTCCCAGCGCAGGTCCATGGCGCGATACCAGTTGAGCCCGCCGGTGAAACCGCTGCGCGCGTACTCGCTGACGAAGAACTCCATTTCGAGCTCGGAGAGCCAGCGCCACGGCAGCGGCGGCGCCGCTGGCAGCGCCTCCAGGTACGCGGTGCCGGGCGGGTGCTTCCAGACGTCCAGGTAATGGTAGTCGCCGCTCAGGGCAAAGAAGACGCGCGTAAGGAACTCGCGCGGCTGGGCATTGAGCGCCGCGTCCGCCAGGCCCGGCGGGACGAAGTAGTGGATGTGCACGAAGTGCCGGCGGGCCCATTCGGCCGCCTCGCGCAGCGGCGCGAGCTCGGGGTTGTGTGGCGTGGCGGGATTCTCCAGGCCGATGATGGCGCGCAGCCGTTCGGGCGCGCGGAAGGCGAGGTCGTAGATGGCGAACACGCCGAAGTCGAGGCCGATGAAGACCGCGCGCTCCTCGCCCAGGTGATCCAGCAGGCCGAGCAGGTCGCCGGTGGTGTGCGGCACGTCGTAGGCGCGCGGATCGGGCGGCGCCTCGGTCTGGCCCATGCCGCGCATGTCCGGCGCCACCACCCGCCAGCCGGCCGCCGCGATGGCCGGAATCTGGTGGCGCCACGAGAACCACAGGTGCGGGAAACCGTGACAGAGCACCACGAGCGGCCCGGCGCCCTGCTCGACATAGTGCGTGTGCAGGCCGTTGATGTGCGCGTAGCGGTGGGTCCAGCTCGCCATGCGCTCATGGTAGCGCGGGGCGACGGCGGCCACCGGGCACACCGGGTCAGGGCGGCAGTTTCAGCTGTACCAGGAGTTTGCGGTAGGCGGCCGCACCGCGCAGGTTGGTGGAGAAGCGGTCGTGGCGCACGTAGACCAGGCGTCCCCGCCGCGCAGCTCGCTGCGGTCGTACCAGACCTCGATACCACCGGCGCGTAAAGCGCTGCAGATACGCTCCGCGGCGGCGACATCCTCGAAGGCGTAGCTGAGGAGTTATCCCCGGGGTGGCCAGCCACCGGCTGTACGCCAGAGGCCGCGGCTGCCGCGAGCGCCCGCAGCATCCAGAGAACGGTCGTTTCTTCGGGTGCAAATGGCAGGGCGCCTGTACGTCGAACGCATTTGCTGCTACATGGTTGTCTCCCGCGACTGCAAAGAATGCGGACACATGAAAGCCTCACTGGCGCTTTTTCTGATACTCGGCACCACCGCGCTGACCCTGTGCGGCTGCGATCAGAGCAGAGTGGCGGCGACTCGTAGCGAGCCGACCTACTCGAACTGCCTGTTGAGCGCGGTGGCCTCCGGAGGAGAGATGGAGGGCGATGACATCCGGGCACTGTGCGCGGAGGCCACGGCTGAGCCGACCTACAAGTCCGACAACGGTCGCGCAGTGCCGGCCAACGACTTCACGCGCTGCTACGAAGAGCAGAAGACGGCGCTGGAGAAGAAGAGCATCGCCGAGGCTGCCCGCCTAGCGCGCCTCTCCTGTATGTACCCGGAAGCCAAGCAGGAGCACTGATGCTTGCCTCGCTGAGCTGATTCCGCGGCGCAGGCTTTTGCGAGCGCTGCGAATCTTCGCAGCGCAGTACGAGTTGAAAAGCCTGCGGTTGATTTGTTCGCCGGTGGCGTCTTAGACTCGATGACACCGGAGATGGCATTCTCCGCGAACCGCTGCAAGGCTGATGATGCCTACCCCCGCCGTCGGACGGCGTAGTGGTAGGTCACGTGCGACTACCCTGCCCCTTGCCCCCGCCCGGCCTGCTACAAGCGTTGCAGTCGCACTGAAGGGTTGACCGTTGCCCGCGCACGGCTTTGCGGCCGTCGGATCGGGTGCCGCTGCAGGAGCCTGGCTGCGCTGGGCGCTCGGCATCTATCTCAACCCGGTCTTTCCCACGGTGCCGCTGGGGACGGTGAGCGCGAACCTCCTCGGCGGTCTCATCATCGGCGCGGTGATGACGGCGGCGGCGGAGCCGCTGCACTTCCCGCCCTACCCTGCGGTTGCTGCTGGTCACCGGCTTTCTCGGCGGACTCACCACCTTCTCCACCTTCTCGGCCGAGACCGTGACACTGCTGCTGCAGCAGCGCTATGGCTGGGGCGGCCGCGGCCATTGCCCTGCACGTGCTGGGCTCGCTGTCGATGACGGCGCTGGGCGCGCTTCTCGTTCGTACATCCCTGGAGGGCTAGCGTGGCAACGACCCACCCCGCCGGTGACGGCACCTTGAACGGCACTTACCTGCGCTTCTACGTGCACGAGAACGTGCGCCATCGTCACCAGCTGCTGTACGAGTGGCTGCTGCAGCATGCCCGGCACATGGGTGTGCACGGCGGCTCCGTCTTTCGCGCGGTGGAGGGATTCGGGCGCCACGGTGTGCTGCACAGCTCGCACTTCTTCGAACTCGCCGGCGAGCTGACGATGGAGATCGAGTTCATCGTCACCAATGAGATGGCCGACCGGCTGCTCGAGAGCCTGCGCCACGAACAGCTGAGCCTGGTGTATGCACGGCTGCCGGCACAGTTCGGTGTCATCGGGCAGCAGGCACACCCGGGCAGGAGCGAGCCGTGACCGAGATCTACGGCCTCGCCGCCCTGTGGCTCGGTCTGGCGCTGCTCGCGACGCTGCTGTCGATCTGGCTGCGCATCGCCACCGCCATGTCCGAGATCATCGTCGGCACGGTGGCGCAGCTCATCATCGGCGCCGCGCTCGGCGCCAGCGCCCTCGGCACCGATCAGTCGTGGATCAAGTTCCTCGCCAGCATCGGCGCCGTGGTGCTCACCTTCCTCGCCGGCGCCGAACTCGACCCGCAGGTGATGCGGCGCGAGTGGAAGCAGGCGACCGTGGTCGGGCTGGTCGCCTTCCTCGCGCCCTTCCTCGGCTGCGCCCTGACCGCACGCTTCCTGCTCGGCTGGGGGAGCGATGCCAGCTGGCTCGCCGGCATCGCGCTTTCCACCACCTCGGTTGCCGTGGTCTACGCGGTGATGCTCGAGTTCGGTCTCAACCGCACCGAGTACGGCAAGGTGGTGCTCGCGGCGTGCTTCGTGAACGATCTCGCGACCGTGCTGGCACTCGGCTTCAAGTTCGCGCCGTTCGGCTATCGCACCCTCACCTTCGCCGGCGGCAGCGCGGCGGCCTTCGTGGTGTTGCCCTGGCTGGTGCCGCGCTTCTTCGCGCGCTACGGCGGGCGTCCCTCGGAGCTGGAAGCCAAGCTGCTGCTGCTGGCCATGTTCGCACTGGGAGCGCTGGCGCTGTGGGCCGGAAGCGAGCCGGTGCTGCCGGCCTATATCCTCGGCATGATCCTGGCGAGCACCGTGGGCAAGGATCACTCCCTGGTGCGGCGCCTGCGCACGCTCACCTTCGGGTTGCTGACGCCGTTTTATTTCATCCGCGCCGGCTCCTTCGTGTCGCTGCCGGCGCTGGCGGCGGGGCTGGGCATCCTCGGTGCGCTGCTCGGCTCGAAGATGCTCACCAAGTTCATCGGCGTGTATCCGGTCACGCGCGTGTTCGGGGCGCCGCTGAAGGAATCCATGTACACGACACTGCTCATGTCGACGGGCCTCACCTTCGGCAGCATCTCCGCGCTCTTCGGGCTCGCGCACGGCATCATCGACCAGCGGCAGTACTCGTACCTCATCGCCGCGGTCATCGGCAGCGCCATCGTGCCCACGCTGGTCGCGAACGGGTTCTTCCTGCCGCACCATCTGCTGCCGCGGCGTGAGGTCCCGGAGGCTCCCCCGGCGGCAGCGACGGGCAGCCGTGGCTGGAGCACGGTACCGGATGACTGAGCAGCTCTAAGCCCGGCGAAGACACGGTGTTCGGGCCTCTGGCCGCGCAGTGCTACTCGGCGTTCTGTACCTGCTCGCGCATCTGCTCGATGACCACCTTCATGTCCACGGCACTGCGCGTGGTCTCCAGGTCCTGTGACTTGGAGGAGAGCGTGTTGGCCTCGCGGTTCAGCTCCTGCATGAGAAAGTCGAGGCGGCGGCCGGCCGGCTCCTGCCCGGCGATCACGCGGCGCACCTCGCTGATGTGTCCGCTCAGGCGCTCGAGCTCCTCATCCACGTCCAGTCGCTGCAGCAGGATGGCGAGCTCCTGCTCGAGGCGCTCGCGATCCGCGCTGCCGGCGAGTTCGCTGACGCGCTCCGCGAGACGCGCGCGCACCCGTGCCTGCACCTCGGGGAGACGCGCGCGCACAGCGGCCACCAGCGCCTCGAGCCCCGCGCAGCGCTGCTCGAGCAGTTCACGCAGCCGCGCGCCCTCGCGCGCGCGCATGGCCACGAGCTCATCGAGCGTCTGACCGAACAGGGCCTGGGCTGCCGCCAGCAGCTCCTCGCCGCTGGCTGATTCCTCGCGCACCACGCCCGGCCAGCGCAGCACGTCGAGCGCGTTCACGCTGCCGGAATGCTGCAGGGCGTGGCTGACCACGTGCACCGCGGCCAGCAGCCGCTCGAGCGCCGCGGCATCCACCTGCAGCGCGCCCTCCACCCCCTGCGGGCGGCGGTAACTGAGCGTGCAGTCGACCTTGCCTCGGCGCAGCTGCCGCGTGAGGCGCGCGCGGAAGTCGCTCTCGGCGACGCGCAGCTCGTCCGGCAGCCGGAAGCCGGCCTCGAGGAAGCGGTGGTTGACGCTGCGCACCTCGCAGACCAGTGTTCCCCAGGGCCCGCTGCTCTCGCGGCGCGCGAAACCAGTCATGCTCGCGATCATGTAAGTGCGTCCGTGGTACTCGGCTGGAGCTGCGAGCGCGGCGGCCACGGGCGATCTGCGGCGTGGCGCTACGCCGGTGCGGCGCGCAGGTGATATAAAGTGCAGGCAAGTCTAACAGATGCATGGGTTTGCTCTTGCGAGTCGAAAGCGCTGAGATCAGCCTGCTCGGGGGACGCGAGGAGAACCAGGACCGGGTGAGCACGGCGATCGCCGAGCACGCCGCCCTGCTCGTCGTGGTCGACGGCATGGGCGGCCACGCCGACGGTGCCAGGGCGGCGCAGGTCACCCAGCAGGTGATCACCGAGGCCTTCTGGCGCACGCCGCAGCCGCTGTTCGATCCGCTCGGCTTCCTGCACCTGGCGCTGGGCCGTGCCCACGAGGAGGTGGTGAAGCTTGGCGCGCAGCTGCCGCTCGAGCAGCGCCCGCGCGCGACCTGCGCCATCTGCCTGGTGCAGCAGCAGGCCACTTGGTGGGCGCACGTGGGCGACAGCCGCCTCTATCACGTGCGCGGCAACCGCCTGGTCGCGCGCAGCCGTGACCACAGCCACGTCGAGCTGCTGCTGCGCGAGGGCCTGATCAACGCCGACCAGGCCCACAACCACCCGATGCGCAACTTCGTCGAATGCTGCCTCGGCGGGGATCCGATCCTGCCGGAGATGTCACTGGCGCGGCGCCGGCCGATCGTCGCCAATGACGTGCTGCTGGTATGCACCGACGGGCTGTGGGGATCGCTGAAGGACGAGGAGATCGTGGCCGAGCTCGGCACGCCCGGGGCGCTGAAGGACAAGCTGCTGAAGCTCGGCGAGCGCGCGGTCAAGCGCGCCGGCAACGGCAGCGACAACACCTCGGCCGCGGCGCTGCGCTGGCTCGGCAGCTAGGGTTGCGGGCCGTGGGCAGACCCTCCGGACGTGCACCCGATGAGCTGCGCCCCGTGCGCTTCTCGCACCGCCATGCCAAGCACGCGGAAGGGTCGGTGCTGATCGAGTTCGGCGACACGCAGGTGCTGTGCACGGCGAGCGTTGAGGACACGGTGCCGCCCTTCCTGCGCGGCAAGGGCCAGGGCTGGATCACGGCCGAGTACGGCATGCTGCCGCGTGCCACGCACACGCGCACCGCGCGCGAGGCGGCGCGCGGCAAGCAAAGCGGGCGCACCCAGGAGATCCAGCGCCTCATCGGCCGCTCGCTGCGCGCCGTGGCCGACCTGCGCGCGCTCGGCGAGCGCACGATCACGCTCGACTGCGACGTGCTGCAGGCCGACGGCGGCACGCGCACCGCCTCCATCACCGGCGGCTACGTGGCGCTCGCCCAGGCGTGCGAACGGCTGGTCGCCCGGCGCCTGATCGCCGCCAGCCCGCTGCACGGCCAGGTGGCCGCGGTCTCGGTCGGCATCTGTGGCGGCGTGCCGGTGCTGGACCTGGACTACGATGAGGACTCCCAGGCTGAGACCGACATGAATGTGGTCATGAACAACGGCGGGGCCTTCGTCGAGGTACAGGGCACGGCCGAGGGTCACGCCTTCCGCCGTCACGAGCTGGATGCGCTGCTCAACCTCGCCGTGCAGGGCATCGGCACGCTGTTCACGCTGCAGGCGCAGGCGCTGAAGCGGTCCTGATGCGCCTGGTGCTCGCCAGCAGCAACCCCGGGAAGCTGCGCGAGTTCGCGGCGCTCCTCGCCCCCCTGCACGTCGAGCTCATCCCGCAGGACGCACTCGGCATCCGGCCGGCGCCCGAGACCGGCACCAGCTTCCAGGCGAACGCGATCCTCAAGGCGCGGCATGCAGCGCGGCACTCCGGCCTGGCCGCACTCGCCGATGACTCGGGCCTCGAGGTCGATGCGCTCGGCGGCCGCCCCGGCGTGTGGTCGGCGCGCTTCGCGGGCGAGCATGCCAGCGACGCAGACAACCTGAATCGTCTGCTGCTCGAGCTCGAGGAGGTGCCGGACGCGGCGCGCCAGGCACGCTACCAGTGTGTCATCGCCTGCCTGCGCGCGGCCGCGGACCCCGCGCCCCTCATCGCCAGCGGCACCTGGGAAGGGCATATCGTGCGCACGCCGGCCGGCGAGAACGGCTTCGGCTACGACCCAGTGTTCGTGCCGAGCGGCGAGACGCGCACGGCCGCGCAGCTGGCGGCGCAGGAGAAGAACGCAGTCAGCCACCGTGCGCAGGCCCTGCAGGCGCTCGTCGCGGGACTCGTCCGCGAGGGCTATATTGCCGCCTCATGAAGCGCGGCCGGCTGTTCGTGATCACCGCGCCCTCGGGCGCCGGCAAGACCTCGCTGGTCAACGCGCTGCTCGAGAGCGAGCCACGGCTGCGGCTGTCGATCTCCCATACCACCCGGCCGCGCCGTCCCACCGAGCGCGACGGGCGCGAGTACCACTTCATCAGCGTGCCGCAGTTCGAGGAACTGGTCGGGCGCGGCGAGTTCCTCGAGCACGCGCGCGTGTTCGACAACTACTACGGCACCTCGCGGGGCTTCGTCGAGCAGCAGCTGCGCGCCGGCCACGACGTGCTGCTCGAGATCGACTGGAACGGCGCGCAGCAGGTGCGCGCCGCGCTGCCCGACTGCATCAGCATCTTCATCCTGCCACCCTCGCGGCAGGCGCTCGCCGAGCGCCTCGCCAAGCGCGGCACCGACGCGCCCGAGGTGATCGGGCGGCGCCTGCGTGAGGCGGTCGCCGACATGGGTCACTACCGCGAGTTCGACCACGTCGTGGTGAACGATGACTTCGAGCGCGCGCGTGCCGAGCTGCAGCGCATCATCGCCGGCACCGGTGCGGACCTGACCCCGGCGCGGCCGCAGCTGCAGCCGCTGGTGCGCGCACTGCTCGACCCGGCCGGCTGACCAAAACCGCGGCATGCTGCACGAGGACGCCCTGATCGCGACGCTGGCGCTCAGCCTTGCGTTCGCGTTCATGTTCGGGCTCGCCGCCGTGCAGCTGCGGCTGCCGCCGCTGGTCGGTTACCTGCTGGCCGGCATCGCGCTCAGCCCCTACACGCCCGGCCTCGTCGCCGACACGCACCTCGCGCCGCAGCTGGCCGAGATCGGCGTCATGCTGCTGATGTTCGGGGTCGGCACGCATTTCTCATTGCGCGACCTCATGGCCGTGAAGGCGCTGGCCATCCCCGGAGCGCTCGCGCAGATCCTCGTGGCCACCGCGCTCGGCATGTGCGCGGCGCACTTCTGGGGCTGGACCTTCGGCACCGGCGTGCTCTTCGGGCTTGCCCTGTCGGTCGCCAGTACGGTGGTGCTGCTGCGGGCACTCGAGCAGCAGGGCACGCTCGCCACCGAGGAGGGGCGCATTGCCGTCGGCTGGCTGGTGGTCGAGGACCTCGTCACCGTGCTCGCCCTGGTACTGCTGCCCGCGCTCGCCGGCGTGCTCGGCGGGGAGGCGCCGCCGGGCCTTGCGGCGAGCCCGGGCAGTACGCTCTGGCACCCGCTCGCCGCGACCCTGGGCAAGGTGGCGCTGTTCGTCGCCCTGATGCTCATCGTCGGTGCGCGCGTGTTTCCCTGGATCCTGCGCCACGCGGTGCGCACGCAGTCGCGCGAGCTGTTCACGCTCGCCGCCGTGGCGCTGGCACTCGGGGTCGCCTTCGGCGCCGCCAAGCTGTTCGGCGTCTCGGTGGCACTCGGTGCCTTCTTTGCCGGCATGGTGATCAGCGGCTCGGACCACAGCCACAGCGCGGCACACTACCTGCAGCCGCTGCAGGACACCTTCGCGGCATTGTTCTTCGTCGCGGTAGGCATGCTGTTCGAGCCGGAGGTGCTGGTGCGGCACCCGCTCGAGGTGCTCGAGGTGCTCGCCATCATCGTGCTGGGCAAGTCACTCGCCGCATTCCTCATCGTCCGGCTGCTCGGGCGCCCGCTCTCTACCGCGCTCACCGTCTCGGCCGCACTGGCGCAGATCGGGGAGTTCTCCTTCATCCTCGCGGTGATGGGAGTGGCGATGAAGGTCCTGCCGCCAGAAGGACAGAGCTACATCGTGGCGGGCGCGCTGCTCTCGATCGTCCTCAATCCCATGGTGTTTGCGCTCCTCGGCCGGCTGCGCCCGGCCGCTGCCAGCCGTTCCGAGCGGCCGCTGGGCTCCTGAGCGCAGACCCCTTATAGACCCCTTATAAGAGGAGTACGGCTGGCGGGGTCTTGTTGCGGCGCAAACTTGGGCGCAGAGTTAGCCGTGTCGCGGCCTGCCAAAACCAACAATAACGGCCGAAGGCTGAAACATGAGGATATGTCGCATCCGGCGCGCCGGTTGGTGCGCTTACCCTGCTGACTTCCACGCTGGCCTTCGCCGCGGCGCCGCGGGTCCCGGTACACACCCTCAACACCGACCTGCGGCCGCTCATCCGCGCCGCCATCCAGTCGCCGGCGCAGTTTGCCGTGCCGGTGCCGCATGCCGCCTCGACCGCGAGTGCCGGCACCTGGTCGGTCTCCGGTGGCCGCGCCGTGTGGCGCTACGCGGTGCGGGTGCCGACGGCGGTGTCGCTGTCGTTCCACGCGACCGAGGTCACCTTCCCTGAGAGCGCAGTGCTCGAGGTGCGCGGCGCGCGCACCACCACCAGCTACAGCGCTCGCGAAGTGCACCGCGCGCAGATCTGGAGCCGGGTGCAGCCCGGCTCCGCGCTCGAGTTCACGCTCACCGTCGCCGCCAGCGAGCGCTCCAAGCTGCGATTCGGAATCGTGAGCCTGCAGGCGGGCTACCGCTCCCTGGGTGCCGGGGTCGCCGATCATCCCTACTTCCGGCAGCTGAAGCAGCACCCCCTCACCGGTGGCAACAATTCGAGTTGCGCGGTCAATTACGCCTGCCGGAGCACCGCGGCGAATGCGCCGGCGGGCGCCGCGACGGTCGCGTTGCTGATCGAGAACCAGTTTCAGTGCTCGGGCACCCTCGTGAACGACGTGCCGGGCGACAACACCCCCTACATCCTCAGCGCACGCCATTGCATCAGCGGCAAGGTGGGAGTGGCCGATGACCCGTCCGCAGCCGCCGGGACGAGCGTCTTCTGGGATGCCACCAGCAGCTGCGGCAGCGCGCTCGGCTCGATCTACGACCCCGGCGTCCCGACGCAGACCGGTGCGCAGACCATCGTCGAGCAGCAGGACGCGTGGCTGATCCGTCTCGACGTCAATCCTGTGGTTGCGGATGCCCAGTTCGCCGGCTTTGATGCCAGCGGTGCCGCCGTGCAGGGGGCTACACCGTCCATCAGGCCGAGGGCAGCGACAAGCAGTACGTCGCCTGGGTGGGACAGGCTCTCTCTGAGAACCGCTTCAGCGGGTTTTCGCCGTTCCTCGAGACGCTGAACCAGGACGGCAACATCGGGCCCGGAGCCTCCGGGAGCGGACTGTTCAACCAGAACAATCGTCTCGTGGGATCCCTCACCTATGGTCGCGACACCAGTGATCCTTCCGGTTACGGCTCTTGTCCGCCACCGGGTGTTTCAGGTCCGAACGGCTCGAACGGTGCCGGCGATTTCACCGCACTCGCCGCGGTGTGGAACTCAACGGCTGACGCGACGAGCTCGACGGGCAGCGCCACCCTGAAGGCAGCGCTTGATCCGCTGAACACCGGTACGCTCCTCACCACGAGCGCCCCCGCGGCGGTGATCATCCTCAATGCCTCCGCGCAGACGGCGATCTACGGCACACCGCTGCAGCTGACCTGGAGTGCCTCCGGCGCCACCCAATGCACCGCTACGGGCGGCGTCTCGGGTGATGGCTGGTCCGGCACGCTCGCCACGACGGGCAGCCAGTCGGTGACCGAGAACCTCCCCGGTGGCGTGACCTACTCGATCAACTGCGCATATCCCGGCGGTCGCACCGCGAAGACCCTCACCACCGTCGCCTGGGTGGGACCGTACCCGCAGCTCACCCTCACTCCATCGGCTACGATCCTGTGGACGGGGCGGCCGGAGGTGCTCACCTGGAGCTCGAACATCACGCCCTGCGCCCTGAGCGGCGGAGCCGTGGCGCTCACCAATCTGCCGGCCTCCGGCTCGACCACCACGACGCAGACGACCGCGGGCGAGATCACCTACAACCTCAGCTGCGGTCCGGGTATCCAGGACAGTGCTGAGGTGGACACACTGGTCCAGTACGCGACACCGAGCCTCGTCCTGCAGGCCAACGGCACCGACCGGCGCCTCGGTGAGCCGCTCGTGCTGCAGTGGCTGAGCTACGCGGACACCTGCACGCCCTCCGGAGGCGCGCCGAATGATGGCTGGACTAGTAACAGCTTCCGCGGGCAGGACTTCTTTTCCCCGACGGTGACGGCAGAGGGCAGCTACACCTATACGCTCGTGTGCGCCTCGGGCGATCAGTCCGTGCAGCAGAGTGTCGCGATCACCGTCGAAAGCGGACCACCCTTTGTCAGCGCCGCGCTGGAGAAGGATTCGGTCCGCTTCTCCGCCTCGCCGGCGGACTACGTCGGTTACAGCTGGAACTCGAACCTCACCCAATGTTATGCGGACTCCAATTCGCTCCTGCAGAGCATTGAGGAGGGCCCGCTGGCTTACAACATCTCGCCCCAGGGAAGGGTGGCACTCGCCGCGCCACACTCCGGCACCTACACCGTCCAGGAGAACTGCACCTCGCAGGACGGGGCCACGAGGGTGAGTTCGGCACCACGCTCACCGTGCTGCCTCCGCCGGCGCCGGTGGTGACGATCACCTTCACGCCGAGCCACGTGGTCTCGGGGGAAGCGTTCACCGTGGCCTGGTCGGCGAGCGATGCGGCGAACTGCCAGGGAAGCGACGGTATCCCGGGGGATACCTGGATGTACCTGAATGGGGTGGTCTCGGGAAGCATGCTGGACCAGGGTCCGCTCGGTGGCGGGACGTACACGTTCACCATGACGTGCCAGAGCATCGATTCGATGCTGCCCGCGACCGTCGTGCACCAGTCCCTGACCGTGCAACCGCTGAGCGCGACGCTGAATAGCACGGCGACCTCGGTGACGACCGGCCAGTCCTTCACGCTCACCTGGTCATCGGATGCCAGCGAGTGCACCGCGACCGGCGGCGGCGCCGACGGGACCCAGTGGACCGGTACCCTGCCGCCCTCGGGCTCCCTCACCCAGACAGCGAGCGCTCCAGGGACGTTTGATTACCGGCTCATCTGTGTCCTGGGCAATCAGCAGGGCTATGCCACCGACGTAACCATCAAGGTCACCGCGGCCACCAGCAGCAGTGGCGGCGGAGGTGGGGGTGGCGGGGGCGCGCTGGAGGCGCTCGAACTGCTGGCCCTCGCGGGTCTCTTGAGGCGTCGGCGAGCGGGCTCCCTCCAGTGCAGATCCGATCGGCATAGTTAGCGACCACGCTGTCGCGTGCGTGGCCGAGCCAAAGCGGAAACTGGCCTGCTAAGGGGCTTTCGCCTATAGTGGAGAACCCGCGCCCGTTCCCGGGCGCCCCCTCACTTTGACCGACGCACCATGGCCCGCATTACCGTAGAAGACTGTCTGCACAACGTCGACAACCTGTTCCAGCTGGTGCTGCTCGCTGCCCAGCGCGCCCGTCGCCTGGCGAACGGCGCCGAGGCGACGTTGCCCCTGGAGAACGACAAGCCCACCGTACTGGCGCTGCGCGAGATCGCCGCCGGCAACATCACCGCCGAGATGCTGCGCGAGCCGGAGCCGGTGCCCGAACCGCCGGTACCGGATGTCGACGCCAGCTTCCGCGCGCCGCAATTCGGCCTCGGAGACTGACGGCTTAGAGTCAACCGATGGATTACGCGTCTTCGCTCCTGGGACTGCTGCCCGGCGGAAGACGCACTCCGGGACTCAAGGAGCTGCTCGCTTCCGTCGGCAGCTATCTCGCCCCTGACCAGGTGAACCGCGTGCGCGCGGCGGCCGAGTTCGGCACCTCCGCGCATCAGGGCCAGAAGCGCCTCTCCGGGGAGCCCTACATCGCCCACCCGGTGGCCGCCGCGGCCATCCTCGCCGACCTGCGCCTGGACGCCGACACCATCATCGCGGCGATCCTGCACGACGTCATCGAGGACACCCCGACGCCGAAGGACCAGCTGGCGGCGCGCTTCGGCGCCGACGTCGCCGAGCTGGTGGACGGGGTCACCAAGCTCGACCAGATCAAGTTCAAGAGCCGCGAGGAGGCGCAGGCGGAGTCCTTCCGCAAGATGCTGCTGGCGATGGTGCGCGACCTGCGCGTCATCCTGGTGAAGCTGGCCGACCGCACTCACAACATGCGCACCATCGAGGCCATGGCGCCGGCGCGGCGCCGGGCGATTGCGCGCGAGACGCTGGAGATCTACGCGCCCATCGCCGAGCGGCTCGGCCTCTACAACATGAAGCTCGAGCTCGAGGACCTCGGGTTCAAGGCGCTCTACCCGCAGCGCTACCTGGTGCTCGAGCGCGCGCTCAAGCGCGCGCGCGGCAACCAGAAGGAGTTCCTGCGCAAGATCGAGCAGCAGCTGAACGCGGCGCTCATGAAGAGCCAGATCGAGGCGCGCGTGGTGACGCGCGAGAAGCACCTCTACAGCATCTACCAGAAGATGCGCCGCAAGCGCGCGCCGCTGAACGAGATCGTCGACGTCTACGGCATCCGCATCGTGGTCGACAGCCCGGACACCTGCTACCGCGCCCTCGGCGCGGTGCACTCGGTGTTCCGGCCGATGCCGGGGCGCTTCAAGGACTACATCGCCATCCCGCGGATCAACGGCTACCAGTCGCTGCACACCACGCTGTTCGGCCCGAACGGCGTGCCGATCGAGGCGCAGATCCGCACCTTCGACATGCACCGCGTCGCCGAAGCCGGCATCGCCGCGCACTGGAAGTACAAGGCCGGGAGCGATGCCGACTCGTTCCAGCAGGAGCGCACGCGCGAGTGGCTCTCCAACCTGGTCTCGCTGCAGGAGAGCGGCTCCTCCGAGGAGTTCCTCGAGAGCGTCAAGGTCGACCTGTTCCCCGACAAGGTGTACGTGTTCACGCCCAAGGGGCAGATCCTGCGCCTGCCGAGCGGCGCCACGGTGGTGGACTTCGCCTACGCGGTGCACACCGACGTCGGCAACCGCTGCGTCGCCGCCAAGGTCGACCGCCGCCTGACGCCGCTGCGCACCGTACTGCGCAACGGGCAGACGGTCGAGATCATCACCGCCAAGGGTGCGACCCCCAACCCCTCGTGGGTCAACTTCGTGGTGACGGCCAAGGCGCGCACCGCGATCCGCCACTACCTGAAGAGCCTGCGGCGCACCGAGGCGATCGCGCTCGGCGCCAAGCTCCTCACCCAGGCGCTCGGGGAGTTCAACTTCAAGCTCGATGACGTGAGCGAGGCGGTGCAGCGTGCCGCGCTCGGCGAGCTCGGCATGAAGGACCTCGACGAGCTGTACGAGAAGATCGGGCTGGGCGAGCGGCTCGCCCCGCTGGTGGCGCGGCGCCTGCTGCCCTCACCGACGCAGCCGCCCGGCGGCGCACAGCTGGCGCCTCTGGCGATCGCCGGCACCGAGGGCCTGCTGGTCACCTACGCGCGCTGCTGCTTCCCGATCCCGCACGACCCGATCTTCGCCTTCCTCTCCTCGGGGCGCGGCGTGGTCATCCACCGCGAGAACTGCGTGAATGTCGAGGACTACCGCAAGCACCCGGAGAACTGGCTGCCGGTGAGCTGGCAGAGCTCGCCCGACCGGCTGTTCTCCTCCGAGCTGCGCGTGTACGTGGTCAACCGCACCGGCGTGCTCGCCAAGATCGCCGCCGCCATCGCCAGCACCGAGACCAACATCGACCACGTCTCGATCGACGGCGAGGACTCCGACACCGCCGTGCTCACCTTCGAGCTGCGCGTGCGTGACCGCAGCCACCTGGCGCGCCTGGTGCGCGTCATCCGCCGCATGCCCGACGTCAGTCGCATCGAGCGCACCATCGCCGCCCACGCGCGCGGCGGCCGGGTGAGCGACAATGACGGCGACCCGGACCGCGGCGGCTGAGCGCCGCGGCTAGCCGTGCCAGCCCGAGGAGTGTTGCGATGAGCCGTCAGACCATTCACACCGAGCGCGCGCCGCAGGCGATCGGCACCTACTCGCAGGCCGTGCGTGCCGGGGATACCGTGTACCTCTCCGGCCAGATCCCGCTCGACCCGGCGAGCATGCAGCTCGTCGGCGGCGACATCGAGGCGCAGATACGTCGCGTGTTCGAGAACCTGAAGGCGGTGGCCGAGGCCGCCGGCGGCTCGCTCGCGCAGGCGGTGAAGATGAACGTCTACCTCACCGACCTGAAGCACTTCGCCAAGGTCAACGAGATCATGGCGCTGTATTGCGCCAAGCCCTACCCGGCGCGCGCGGCGGTCGGGGTCGCGCAGCTGCCGCGCGGCGCCGAGGTCGAGATCGAGTGCATCCTGCACCTCGGCTGACGGGCAGGCCGCACTCCCGCGCCAGTCCCGCCGAGGAGCGCCCGGTCACGGCGCTGCGCGGCGTGGGCGCGGCGCTCGCCGAGCGCCTGGCGCGCCTCGACGTGCACCAGGTCGCCGACCTGCTGTTCGTGCTGCCGCTGCGCTACGAGGACCGCACGCGCGTCACCGCGATCGGCGCGCTCGCCCCGGGACTGCGCGCCGCGGTCGAGGGCGAGGTCCAGCTCACCGAGATTGCCTACCGCGGGCGCCGCCAGCTGCTGTGCCGCATCTCCGACGGCTCGGGGATGCTGACGCTGCGCTTCTTCTACTTCTCCGCGAGCCAGCAGGGCAACCTCGCCCGCGGCACGCGCGTCCGCTGCTTCGGCGAGGTGCGCCGCGGGCCGCTCGGCCTGGAGATGGTGCACCCGGAGTACCGGCGGCTGACACTCGCCGCCGCGCCGCTGGAGGAGACGCTCACCCCCATCTACCCGCTCACCGAGGGCGTGCCGCAGGGCAGGCTGCGCGCGCTCGTCTCGGAGGCCCTGCGCGAGATCGAGCGCACGCCGCTGCGCGACTACCTGGCGCCGGGTGCGCAGCTGCCGAGCGGCCTGCCGAGCCTGCCGCAGGCGCTCAGTTACCTGCACCGGCCGCCGCGCGAGGCGCAGCTCGAGGAGCTCACCGCCGGGCGGCACCCGGCGCAGCAGCGGCTCGCCTTCGAGGAACTGCTCGCGCATCACCTGGCCCTCAAGCTGCGCAAGCGCACGCTGCGCACCGATCCGGCCTTTGCGCTCACGGATGCGGCGCGCCTCGCTGTGCGCTTCCTCGAGTCGCTGCCCTTCGCGCTGACCGCGGCGCAGGCGCGCGCGCTGTCCGAGACCGAGCGCGACCTGGGCGCCGGCGCACCCATGGCGCGCCTGCTGCAGGGAGATGTCGGCTGCGGCAAGACCGTGGTGGCCGCGGCCGCGGCCGCGCGCGCCGCCGGCTCGGGGCTGCAGGCGGCGCTCATGGCCCCGACCGAGCTCTTGGCCGAGCAGCATTGGCGCAACTTCCGCGACTGGTTCGCACCGCTCGGCGAGACGGTGGCGCTGCTGTCCGGGTCGCAGCCGGCGCGCACGCGGCGCAGTGCGCGCAGCGCCATCGCCTCCGGCGAGGTGCGCATCGTGGTCGGCACGCACGCGCTGTTCCAGGAGGGCATCGAGTTCGCCAACCTGGCGCTGGTCATCGTGGATGAGCAGCACCGCTTCGGCGTGCAGCAGCGCCTGCGTCTGCAGGAGAAGGGCCAGCGCGCCGGGCGCATGCCCCACCAGCTCATCATGACCGCGACCCCGATTCCGCGCACCCTGGCGATGACGGCCTACGCGGACCTGGACATCTCGGTGATCGATGAGCTGCCGCCCGGTCGCACCCCGGTGCAGACGGTGGTGGTGCCCGAGCCGCGTCGTGCGCAGGTGGTGCAGCGGATCGTGGAGGCCTGCCGTGCGGGACGGCAGGCCTACTGGGTGTGTCCGCTGATCGAGGAATCCGACGAGCTGCGCGCGCAGGCGGCCGAGGAGACCGCCTCCGTCCTGAGCGCAGCGCTCCCCGGCGTGCGGGTGGGCCTGGTGCACGGGCGCATGCCCGCCACCGCCAAGGACGCGGCGATGCTCGCCTTCAAGGCCGGCAAGATCCAGCTGCTGGTGGCCACGACCGTGATCGAGGTGGGCGTGGACGTGCCCAATGCGACGCTGATGGTGATCGAGAACGCCGAGCGCATGGGGCTCGCGCAGCTGCACCAGCTGCGCGGCCGGGTGGGCCGCGGCGAGGCAGCCAGCACCTGCGTGCTGCTGTACCGTGCGCCGCTGTCACCGCTGGCGCGCGAGCGCCTCAGGGTGATTCGCGCCACCAACGATGGTTTCGAGATCGCACGGCGCGACCTCGCGCTGCGCGGCCCGGGCGAGTTCCTCGGCACGCGCCAGACCGGACTGGCGCAGCTGCGGGTCGCCGACCTCATGCGCGACGCGCACCTGCTGCCGAAGGTGCAGCAGTGCGCCGAGCAGCTGCTCGAAGCCAATCCCGAGGCCAGCGCGGCACTCGCCGCACGCTGGATCGGGTCCGGTGAGCGCTACGGGCGGGTGGGGTAGCGCCGCGTCAGTGGGGCTGTGACAGCGGATTCAGGCCGGACATGAAGGCGACCGCCTTGGCATGATCCTCGGCCGTGATCGCGTCCTCGCGCCAGTACTCCCCGAAGAGGAATGCACACTGTGGCTGCGCCGTCTCGGCGCAAAGCCTGGCAAACGCCCGCGCCAGGGCGCCATTCTGCTGATGGGCCTGGAGCACCGGTTCCACACGCTTCACCAGGGCCCGTCTTCATGCCCCATGACGTAGGCCGGAGTGGCTGCGCCAGTCATGGAGTGAGTGTACTTCGCGCCTTCGCTAGCGCTGCAGGGACAGCGAGTAGGGCTTGAGCGCAGCGGCGCCGGGCCAGCCGCGGTTCGGGGTCGCCTGCATGCGGAAACGCAGCTCCCCGCCCGCCATGATCTCTTCGTGGCGGATGAACACCCGCCTCAGCGGCTTGCCGTTGAGCGTCACGGCAGCGACGTAGGGATGAGCCTCGTCCAGGCCCTCCGCGATGACGGTGAACGTGCGCCCGTTCGGCAGCGCGAGCCGCGCGCGCGTGACGAAAGGCCGGCCGAGGATGTACTCGTTGCTCGCCGGCGCGAGCGGATAGAAGCCGAGCGCGGTGAAGATGAACCACGCCGACATCTGCCCGAGGTCATCGTTGCCGACCAGCCCGTCGGGGCGCGGCGCGTACTGGCTCGCCATGATCGCCCCGAGACGCGCCTGCGTGCGCCACGGCTGCCCGGCGGCCGCGTACAGGTAGGCGACGTGGTGGCTCGGCTCGTTGCCGTGGGCGTACCAGCCGATGAGGCCGGTGATGTCCTCCATGTGCGCGAACTGCCTGGCGTCGATGCGGGCATCGAACACCTGGTCGAGCTGCGCGAGCAGCCGCTCTGCGCCGCCGTGCACGCGCGCGAGCCCGGCCACGTCCTGGGGCACGTACCAGGAGTACTGCCAGGCGTTGCCTTCGGTGTAGTCGCTGCCATAACCGCTGGCCGCCGGATCGAACGGGGTGCGGAAGCTGCCGTCGCGGCGCCGCGCCCGCATGAAGCCGCTGGCCGGGTCGTAGGCGTGGCGCCAGTTGGCGGCGCGCCGCAAGAAGGGCGCGGCGATGTCCGCACGCCCCATGGCCTGGGCCATGCGCGCGATGGTCCAGTCATCGAAGGCGTACTCGAGGGTCTTGGAGGCCGCCTCGCCCTCCTCGTCGATCGGCACGTAACCGAGCTGCATGTAGGCGCCGAGGCCCGCGTAGGGCGCGTAGCTCGCGGTCGCCACCATCGCCTTGAGTGCGGCCTCCGCGTCGTAGCCGCGGATGCCCTTGAGGTAGGCGTCCGCGATCACGGCCACCGCGTGGTAGCCGATCATGCACCAGGTCTCCTGCCCCTGGAACGCCCACACCGGCAGCATGCCGTAGGGGCTCTGCTGCTGGCTCGCGGTCAGCGAGCGCACGATGTCATTGGTGCGCTCGGGCGGCTGCACCAGGGTGAGCAGCGGGTGCAGCGCGCGGTAGGTGTCCCACAGCGAGTAGGTGGAGTAGTTGGTGAAGTCCGCGGCGCGATGCACGGCGTTGTCGGGCCCGCGGTAGCGATGATCGGCGTCCATGAACAGGCTTGGCGCCATGAAGGCGTGGTAGAGCGCGGTGTAGAAGCTGCGGCGCATGGGCTCGCTCGCCTCGACCTCCAGCGCGCCGAGCGCGGCGCTCCAGGCGGCGCGCGCGCGCGCACGCGTGCCCTCGAAGTCCCAGCCCGGGGCGTCCGCCTCGAGGTTGGCGAGCGCGTTCTCCTCGCTCACCGGTGAGATCGAGACCTTCACGAGCAGCACCCGCTCCGGCGCGCTGCCGAAGTCGAACACCCCGACCAGCGCGCGGCCCTCGAGCTGCGCGCGCGCCGCCGGCGAGTCGGCGGCCGGCGGCGGGAAGCCCTTGTAGGCGAGCTCGCCCTCGGTGTCGTGCAGCGCATGCGCGCGCACCGGCTGCGAGAAGCGCAGCGCGAAGTACAGCTGCCGGCCCGGGGCCCAGCCCCGCGTCTCGCGAAAGCCGGTGACGGTGTCATCGCTGCGCAGCCGCAGCCGTGACCACAGCACCTTGCCAGGGTAGTCATAGAGGCTGGTGCGCAGGTCGATGAGCACGTGCGCGGGTCGCCCCGCCGGGAAGGTATAGCGGTGCAGGCCGACGCGGGCCGCGGCGGTAAGCTCGGCGCGCACGTCGTAGTCGGCAAGGGTGACGGCGTAGTAGCCCGGCTCGGCCTGCTCGCTGGCGTGCTCGAAGCGCGAGGTGTAGCCGCTGCCGGGGTGCGTCACGTCCCCGCGCTCGAGGCGCACCTCGCCGGCGATCGGCATCACGAGCACGTCGCCGAGGTCGGAGTGGCCGGTGCCGGAGAAGTGCGTGTGTGAGAAGCCGACGATGGTGTGATCGTCGTAGCGGTAGCCGGCCGCCCAGCCGTAGGCCTCTGCGCGCGGCCGGATCTGCGTGTCCGGCGACAGCTGGATCATGCCGAAGGGCACCACCGCGCCCGGGAAGGTATGACCGTCCCCGCCGGTGCCGATGAAAGGATCGACCGCCATCAGGGCGCGCTCGCCGTCGCCGGCCGGGGCCGCCGCGGCGAGGCCGCTCAGCAGCAGCGCCAGCACCGCGCGGCTGCGCCACGTTGAACGGCTCATCCCCATGCGCGCGTCGCCTCCGCGGTTATTCACCCCGGGGCGTATTCTCGCGCACGCGCGCGCGGGGCGCTTGGCGCGCCGCCCGGCCGCCTGTGCTAACGTCGCTGCCGCCCGCGCAAGCCACTCGAGCTCATGGCCGCCAGCACCCCCGAACTGCCGCTCATTCCGCAGAGCCCCGAGGCGCCCTGGAACGTGCGCTTGCTGCGCCGCGCGAGCGAGTACGCGCAGCTGATGCGCCTCGACCGTCCCATCGGCACGTGGCTGTTGCTGTGGCCGGCGTTGTGGGCGCTGTGGATCGCCGGCGGCGGGCGTCCCGAGCCCAGGGTGCTGGTGGTGTTCGTGCTGGGCGTGTTCGTCATGCGCGCTGCCGGCTGCGTCATCAACGACTTCGCCGACCGCAACATCGACCCGCACATCCGCCGCACCCGCGACCGTCCGCTGGCGGCGCGGCGCGTCTCCCCGCGCGAGGCGCTGGTGCTGTTCTTCGTGCTGAACCTGGTGGCGCTCTACCTGGTCACGCGCCTGGACCCCTACACCATCAAGCTCGCCGTCATCGGCGCGCTGCTCACCGTCTCCTACCCCTTCATCAAGCGCTTCTTCCCGCTGCCGCAGCTCTACCTCGGCATCTCCTTCGGCGGCTGGAGCGTGCTCATGGCGTTCGCCGCGCAGGACGGCGCGCTGCCGCGCGTCGCCTGGGTGCTGTACATCGCGGCGGTCATGTGGGCGGCGGTCTACGACACGATCTACGCCATGGTCGACCGCGAGGACGACCTGAAGGTCGGGGTCAACTCCAGCGCCATCCTGTTCGCCGACATGGACAAGTTCCTGATCGGCGTGATGCAGGCCATGATGCTCGCGGCGCTCCTGCTGGTGGGCCGCAACATGCACTTCGGCGGCTGGTACCAGGCCGGGGTGGGCGCCGCCGCGCTGCTGTTTACCTGGCAACAGTGGCTCATCCGCCGGCGCGAGCCGGGCGGCTGCCTGCGCGCCTTCCTCAACAACCAGTACGTGGGCCTGGTGGTGTTCGTCGGCATCCTGCTGCAGTACGTCTACACGCCTTGAGCAGCTGGAAGAACCGTCCGTTCGGGGTGCGCCTGCGCTGCGCACTGCACGGCTTCGCGCACGCCGCCGCCGCCGAGGCGAGCCTGCGGCTGCAGCTTCTCGGGCTGGCCGGGGTGCTGGTGGCGCTCGCGGTGCTGCGGCCGGCGCCGCTGTGGTGGGCGCTCGCCGCCGTCAGCGCCGCGGGCGTCCTCGCCTGCGAGCTGCTCAACAGCGCCATCGAGCGGCTGGCCGATGCGCTGCACCCCGCCGAGCATGCGGCGATCCGCGCGGCCAAGGACTGCGCCGCCGCCGCGGTGCTCCTCGCCTGCCTCGGGGCGCTCGGCGTCGCCGCGGCCTTCCTCTGGCACGTGCTGCACGCGCCTCCCTGAAGGGCCTGCGGCAATTGTCGACTTTTCCCAGCCCTGTTCGTTGACACGGCCGCCGCGGCTCGGGCATCGTCGCCGCGGAGAGCGCACCCCGCGCGCCACGGATGCCGCTGCATGAGCCCGCCGATCCGCCATGACTGGACGCCCGAGGAGGTGCAGGGGCTGTTCGCGCTGCCCTTCATGGACCTGATCCTGCGCGCCCAGCAGGTGCACCGCGCCTTCCACGCCGCCAACCAGGTGCAGATGAGCACGCTGCTGTCGATCAAGACCGGCGCCTGCCCCGAGGACTGCGCCTACTGCCCGCAGAGCGTACGCTATGACACCGGGGTCGCGGCCGAGCCGCTCATGCAGCTCGCCCAGGTGCGCACCGCGGCGCAGCGCGCCCGGGCCGCCGGAGCGACACGCTTCTGCCTCGGCGCCGCCTACCGCTCGCCGAAGGCGCGCGAGCTCAAGGCCATCGCCGCCATGATCGGCGCGGTGCACGAGCTCGGACTGGAGAGCTGCGCGACGCTCGGCATGCTGAGCGCGGCGCAGGCGCAGGAGCTGCGGGCGGCGGGGCTCGACTACTACAACCACAACCTCGATACCTCGAGGGAGTTCTACGGGCAGATCATCGGCACGCGCACCTATCAGGACCGGCTCGACACGCTGCGCGCGGTGCGTGCCGCCGGGCTCAAGGTGTGCTGCGGCGGCATCGTCGGCATGGGCGAGTCGGCGCGCGACCGGGCCGAGCTGCTGCGCACCCTCGCCACCCTCCCCGAGCATCCCGAGAGCGTGCCGGTGAACCAGCTGGTGCACGTGCCCGGCACGCCGCTCGCGGACGCGCCCGCGGTGGATCCGTTCGATTTTGTGCGCACCATCGCGGTGGCCCGCATCCTCATGCCGCGCGCCCAGGTGCGCCTGTCCGCCGGGCGCGAGGCGATGAGCGATGAGCTGCAGGCGCTATGCTTCCTCGCCGGCGCCAACTCGATCTTCTACGGCGAGAAGCTGCTCACCACCGGCAACCCCGACGTGAGTCGCGACCGTGAGCTGTTCGCGCGCCTCGGGCTCTCGGCCGCCCCGCTGCCGCCGGCCGCGCCCGCGCCCGCCGAGGCTGCGCGCGCGGCGCTCTGACCGACGCCACGGCGGTGCAGCCGCTCGCCTCCAAGCGCACCGCCGCCTCGCTCGGCGCAGCGCTGGCGCAACTGCAGGCGCAGCAGCTGCGGCGCGAGCGCCGCACGCTCAGCGCCCACGGCACGGGGCGCGAGCTGCTCGCTGCCGACGGTCGCGTCCTCATCGACTTCAGCAGCAACGACTATCTGGGCCTGACGCGCCACCCGGGGCTCGCGGCGGCGCTCGCCGCCGCGGCCGAGCGCTGCGGCACCGGCGCCGGCGCCTCGCACCTGATCAGCGGCCATGGCCCCGAGCACGAGCGCCTCGAGCAAGAGCTGGCGCAGTTCACCGGCCGCGAGGCCGCCCTGCTGTTCTCCACCGGCTACATGGCCAACCTCGCCGTGCTCACCGCGCTCGCCGGGCGCGGCCAGGCGCTGCTGCTCGATCGCCTGAGCCACGCCTCCCTCATCGACGGCGCGCGCCTCTCGGGGGGACGTGTGCGCCGCTATGCACACGCCGATGCCGGCGCGGCCGCCACGCTGGCCGCGGCCGCACCACCCGCGCTCATCGCCACCGACGGCGTGTTCAGCATGGATGGCGACCTCGCGCCGCTGCCGGACCTGGCGCGCACCGCGCACGCGCATGGCGCCTGGCTCGTGGTCGACGACGCGCACGGGCTCGGCGTCACCGGCGCACGCGGGGGCGGCACGCTCGAGCACTACGGCCTCTCGCAGCAGCAGGTGCCGGTGCTCGTCGGCACGCTGGGGAAGGCGTTCGGCTCCTTCGGCGCCTTCGTCGCCGGGTCCGCGCAGCTGATCGAGCTGCTGATCCAGCAGGCGCGTCCCTACATCTACACCACCGCGCTGCCCCAGCCGGTGGCGGCCGCGAGCCGCGCCGCGCTCGCGCTGATCCGCAGCGAGGGCTGGCGGCGCCAGCGCCTCGGCGAGCACGTGGCGCGCTTCCGTGCCCGCGCGCGCGAGCGCGGCCTGCCGCTGCTCGAGTCGGCTACGCCCATACAGCCGCTGCTCGCGGGCAGCGCCGCGGCGGCGCTGCGCATGCAGCAGGCGCTCACCGCCGCCGGCTTCTGGGTGGTCGCCATCCGCGCCCCGACGGTACCGGCCGGGCGCGAGCGGCTGCGCGTCACGCTCAGCGCCACCCACACCGACGCGCAGGTGGAGGCGCTGTGCACGGCGCTCGCGCAGGCCTTCGAACGAGCGCAGGTCAGCTGAGGTGGGCGCACTGCATCACGAGATCCGCGGGCAGGGCCCGGACCTGGTGCTGCTGCACGGCTGGAGCCTCAACCTGCACGTGTTCGATGAGCTCACGCGCGAGCTGGCGCGCCGCTACCGCATCATCCGCATCGACCTGCCGGGACATGGCGGCAGCGACTGGGATCCGCGCTCGGTCACGCCCGCCGCGCAGGCGTGGCGCGTGCACGAGACCCTGGCGCCGCTTAGCGAGCGCTATGCGCTGCTCGGCTGGTCGCTCGGCGGGCAGTTCGCGCTCGACCTGGCCGCGGCCATGCCCGCGCCCATCGAGCGGCTGGTGCTAGTCAGCACCACCCCGCGCTTCCTCGCCGCCCCCGGCTGGCCCTTCGGCACCGCGCCGGCGCTGCTCGAGCGCCTCGCGGCGCGGCTGCAGCGCGAGGACCCGCAAGCCATCGAGGAGTTCCTCAAGCTGCAGGTGCGCGGCAACAACCCGCGCACCGCGGCGCGCGTGCTGCAGGGGCTGCGTGCGGCGATCCGCGCCGGCGCCGCGCAGCCGCAGGCGCTCGCGCACGGCCTGGAGCGACTGCGCCAGGCGGACCTGCGGCCGGCGCTCTCGGCCGTGCGCATGCCGGCCCTCGTGATCGCCGGCACGCACGACCGCATCGTGCGCCCGGCCGCCTCGCGCGCCCTGGCCGCACTCGCCGATGCCCGTTACGTGGAGTTCGCCGCCGCCGCGCACGTGCCCTTCCTCTCGCACCCGAAGCGCTTCGCCGAGGTGCTCGAGGGGTTCCTGCGTGGCTGAGCTGCCCGAGGCCTTCCGCCTCGACCGCGGCGCCGTGCGCCACGCCTTCGACCGCGCCAGCGCCGCCTACGAGCGCGCCGCCACGCTGCAGGCGCGCGTGGCCGACGAGCTGCTCGGGCGGCTCGCGGACTTCGCCTTCGCGCCGCGCACGATCCTCGACCTCGGCGCCGGCACGGGACGCGCGAGCGGCACGCTCAAGCGCCGTTACCCGCGCGCGCTGGTGCTGGCGCTCGATCTGTCCGCCGGCATGCTGCAGCAGGCCGGCCGGCACGTGCGTCCCTGGCGACGCTTCGCGCGCGTGTGCGCGGATGCGCAGCGCCTGCCGCTCACCGACGCCAGCGTCGACCTGGTGTTCTCGAGCCTCATGCTGCAGTGGTGCGAGCCGCCGCACGCGGCGCTCGCCGAGGTGCGCCGCGTGCTCAGGCCCGAGGGCTTCTTCGCCTTCAGTACCTTCGGGCCGGCGACGCTGCAGGAGCTGCGCGCGGCCTGGGCCGCGGCGGATGCCCTGAACCACGTCAACCATTTCCGTGACGTGCAGGCGATGGGCGATGCGCTGGTGCGTGCGGGCCTCACCGAGCCGGTGCTGGATGTCGACCGCTACGAGTCGGCCTACCCCGATGCGCTCTCGCTCATGCGTGACCTGAAGGTGATCGGCGCCCACAACGTCACCGCGGGGCGCCCGCGCACGCTCATCGGGCGTGCACGCCTCGAGCGCATGCAGCAGGCCTACGAAGCCGAGCGGCGCGCGGGCGCGCTGCCGGCAACCTTCGAGGTGATCTACGGGGCCGCCTGGGGGGCCTCCGGCCGTGCGACCGTGCCGCTGACCGGGCACGCCGGGATCGCGCCGGGCTCGATCGGACGCACGCGCCCATGAGCGCGCGCGGTGTTTTCGTCACCGGCACCGACACGGGGGTCGGCAAGACGCTCATTGCCTGCGCACTGGTGCGGGCGCTTGCCGCCTGTGGTCACCGGGTGGCGGTCATGAAGCCGGTAGCCTCCGGCGCTGAGCGTACGCCCGGCGGCCTGCGCAATGCGGACGCTGAAGCCCTGCGTGCCTGCGCCAGCGTGGACCTTCCTTACGAGGCCGTGAACCCTTTTTGCTACGAACCCGCGATTTCACCCCATATCGCCGCACAAGAGGCCTCGATCGCGATAGATCTTGGCAAGATCGCGGAGGTTTACGCCGGCATCGCGGCACAGGCAGACTGGGTCGTGGTGGAAGGGGCCGGGGGCTGGCTCGCCCCGCTGGGGGACTCGATCAGCATGGCCGACCTCGCCCGGGCGCTCTGCCTGCCGGCGCTCCTGGTCGTGGGCGTCAAGCTCGGCTGCCTGAATCATGCGCAACTCAGCCGGCGCGCGATCGCCGCTGACGGCGTCGGCTTCGCCGGCTGGGTCGCGAGCGTCATCGACCCGGGCATGCAGCGGCTGAGTGAGAACCTCGCGATGCTCGAGCGCCGCCTCGGCGAGGCCGCGCTCGCTTGCGTGCCGCACCTACGTGATCCTGAGCGTGCAAGGCCGGATCTGCGCGCCTGTGCGGCGCAGCTGGCAAGAACTTAAGCCTCTGATCCGCCTTGAATAAACGCAAGCGCGGGTTACCATCTGGCACGCCCATGTCGCCGCTGCAGATCGAAATCCGCCCCAACTGCGCGCTCACGCCGCGCGGCGCACTCGCCTTTTTCCTCAGCGCCTGCATCGCGCCGGCGCTGATCGCGCTGCTGCTCGCGCTGCGCGGGTTCTGGCCGGTGCTGCCCTTTGCGGGCCTCGAGCTCGCGGTGCTCGGCTGGGCGCTGCGCGCGAGCCTCGAGCGCAGCCACCACCAGCAGTGCATCACGGTCACCGAGGCCGAGGTGCGCGTGGATTCCAGCCGGCGCGGCACGCACGAGCGCGTCGTGTTCCCGCGGCATTGGGCGCGGGTTAAACTGCGCCGCCCCGCAACACGCCTGCACCCGAGCCGGCTCGTCATCGAGTCGCACGGCCGGCAATGTGAGCTGGGCAGCTTCCTCACGGAGGAAGAAAGGTGCGGACTGGCGCTGCGCCTGCAGCGCCTCGTTGGGCGCATCGATGAGTCGCCCTCCTGGCCATGAACGTCAAGGCGCCGCGGGGGATGGGGTTAGGTACGCATTGAATAAGGTGCACCCGTACGGGCAGGCGCCATAAGGCACGGGATAACGATGATTCGTCCAAGAACCGCCGCTTGCTTGCTCGCTGTGCTGGCCGCCTGTGGCGCGCTCGCCGCCCACGCCGAATCCGGCTGGGAGCTGCTCAACCTCACCCCGGGCGTCACCGAGATGAGCCGCCACATCTACGCGCTGCACATGGAGATCTTCTGGATCTGCGTAGGGATCGGCGTGCTGGTGTTCGGCGTCATGATCTACTCGCTGGTGCGCTTCCGTAAGTCGCAGGGCGCGGTGGCCGACGTCTCCATGGTGCACAACACCAAGGTGGAGATCCTCTGGACGATCGTGCCGGTCATCATCCTGGTGGTGATGGCGGTGCCGGCCGCCAAGACCCTGATCGAGATCGAGGACACCACCAAGACCGAGCTCACCATCAAGGTGACCGGCTTCCAGTGGGGCTGGGACTACGATTACCTGGACCAGGGCATCAACTTCTACTCGCACCTGGACCACGCCAGCAACGCCGCGCGCGAGCTCGCCTCGGGCATCGACCCGAACTCGATCGAGCACTACCTGCTCAACGTCGACCATCCGCTCGTGGTGCCGGTCGGCATCAAGGTGCGCCTCCTGATCACGGGCGCCGACGTCATCCACTCCTGGTGGGTGCCGGCCTTCGGGGTCAAGAAGGACGCCATCCCGGGCTTCGTCAACGAGGCCTGGTTCAAGGTGGACAGCGACAAGCCCGGGCTGTACCGCGGCCAGTGTGCCGAGCTGTGCGGGCGCGAC
The DNA here is from genome assembly GCA_035501795.1 of Steroidobacteraceae bacterium. Classification (GTDB taxonomy): domain Bacteria; phylum Pseudomonadota; class Gammaproteobacteria; order Steroidobacterales; family Steroidobacteraceae; genus 13-2-20CM-66-19. Next base: position 2,797 of record DATJVL010000010.1, on the reverse strand, counting down.
CACGGCTTCATGCCGATCGTGGTCGACGTGCGCAGCCAGGCGGACTTCGCCGCGTGGCTGAAGGAGCAGTCCGCGCAGAAGCAGGCCGCCGCTCCGGCCGCGACGCCCGCCGAACTCGTGAGCGCCGGCCCGGCCGCCACCGCCCCCTAGACCGTATTTGACGAGAGAGACGCACGCCATGGCTGACGCGCACGCACACCACGCCGCCCACGACGACCACGACCACAAACCGCACGGCTGGCGGCGCTGGGTGTTCGCCACCAATCACAAGGACATCGGCACGATGTACCTGGTCTTCGCCTGCACGATGTTCTTCATCGGCGGGTCGATGGCGATGGTCATCCGCCTGGAGCTGTTCAAGCCGGGCATGCAGTGGGTCGACCCGCAGCTGTTCAACTCCATGACTACCATGCACGCGCTCATCATGATCTTCGGCGCGGTCATGCCGGCCTGGACGGGGCTCGCCAACTGGATGATCCCGATGCAGGTCGGGGCGCCGGACATGGCGCTGCCGCGGCTGAACAACTTCAGCTTCTGGATCCTGCCGTTTGCCTTCACGCTGCTGCTGTCCTCGCTGTTCGTGCCGGGCGGCTCCCCGGCGGGCGGCTGGACCATGTACCCGCCGCTGGTGCTGCAGACCGGCGCCTCCTTCCCGATGCTCATCTTCTCGGTGCACATGATGGGCGCCTCCTCGATCCTCGGCGCCATCAACGTCGTGGTCACCATCATGAACATGCGCGCCCCGGCGATGAGCCTGCTGCGCATGCCGCTGTTCGTGTGGACCTGGCTGATCACCGCCTACCTCCTGATCGCGGTGATGCCGGTGCTGGCCGGCGCGGTCACGATGCTGCTCACCGATCACTTCTTCGGCACCACCTTCTTCACCGCCGCCGGCGGCGGCGACCCGGTGATGTTCCAGCACATCTTCTGGTTCTTCGGGCACCCGGAGGTGTACATCCTCATCCTGCCGGCCTTCGGCATCGTCTCCGAGATCATCCCCACCTTCTCGCGCAAGCCGCTGTTCGGCTACGAGACCATGGTGTACGCGGTGGCCTCGATCGCCTTCCTGTCCTTCATCGTGTGGGCGCACCACATGTTCACGGTCGGCATGCCGCTCGCCGCGCAGCTGTTCTTCATGCTCTCCACCATGCTGATCGCGGTGCCGACCGGGGTGAAGGTGTTCAACTGGACCGCCACCATGTGGCGCGGCTCGCTCTCCTTCGAGCCGCCGATGCTGTTCGCGCTCGCCTTCCTGTTCCTGTTCACGATCGGCGGCTTCTCCGGGCTCATGCTCGCCATCGTACCGGCCGACTACCAGTACCAGGACACCTACTTCGTGGTGGCGCACTTCCACTACGTGCTGGTGCCGGGGGCGATCTTCGGCATCATGGCCGGGGTCTACTACTGGCTGCCCAAGTGGACCGGCAAGATGTACGACATGGCACTCGCCAAGTGGCACTTCTGGCTGTCCACCATCTTCGTGAACGTGCTGTTCTTCCCGCAGCACTTCCTCGGGCTCGCCGGCATGCCGCGCCGCATCCCCGACTACGCCGTGCAGTTCACCGACTGGAACATGGTGTCCTCGATCGGCGGCTTCGGCTTCGGGCTCGCGCAGCTGCTGTTCCCGTACATCATCTGGAAGTGCGTGCGCTCGGGCGCGCCGGTCGGCGCCAAGGCCTGGGAGGGTGCGCATGGACTGGAGTGGGAGCTGCCCTCGCCGGCGCCGTATCACTCCTGGACCGAGCCGCCCTCTGATGCCGTGATCGCGCGCGGGGCGGAGCACTGATGAGCGCGCTGCCGGCGATCGCCGCAGACAACAGCCGCCGGCGGCGCGTGCGCAACAGCGCCATCCTCTGGGCGCTGATCGCCGCAGGCTTCTACGTCGGTTTCATCGTGCTGACGCTGGTGCGGGCGGCGCGATGAGCGACACGCGCCGCGCCAACCGCAGCATGATGCTGAAGCTGCTGGTGTTCGCCGCCGGCAGCTTCGGGTTCGGCTTCGCGCTGGTGCCGCTCTACAACGTGCTGTGCTCGGTCACCGGCTACGGCGACCAGAAGAAGCTGCTCGAGAAGGTGAGCGCCATCGAGCACCCGCAGACCAGCCGCACCGTGACCGTGGAGTTCCTCACCGACGTGGCCAGCGCCGGGGAGTGGGAGTTCCGCCCGGTGAAGCGCACCATCCAGGTGCACCCCGGCGAGCTCTACACGGCGCAGTTCTTCGCCCACAACCTCACCGGGCGCGAGTCCACGGCGCAGGCGGTGCCGAACATCGCCCCCTCCGAGGTCGCCGCCTACTTCCACAAGACCGAGTGCTTCTGCTTCTCCCCGCAGCACTTCGCCAGCGGCGAGGGGCGCGACATGCCGGTGCGCTTCATCATCGACCCGGCGCTGCCCGCGCACATCGACATCATCACCCTGGCCTACACCTTTTACGACGAGTCCTCGCGCGTGACCGCGCGACGCTGAAGATCACCCGAGGCTTCTGAAAGTCCACGACATGGCGAACGCACCCAGCACCGGCAGCAGCAAGTACTACATCCCGCACGACAGCATGTGGCCGATCGTCGGCTCGGTGGCGCTGTTCAGCGTCATGCTCGGGGCGATCTCCTATCTCAACGACTGGTTCCCGGGCATCGCCTTCCTGCCCGGCGCCATCCTGCTCACGATCATGTTCGTCGGCTGGTTCCGCGTGGTGATCGGCGAGAACCAGGCGCACATCTACAACCTGCAGGTCGACCGCTCGTTCCGCATGGGGATGATGTGGTTCATCTTCTCGGAAGTGATGTTCTTCGGCGCCT
>DATJVL010000009.1:0-100619 GCA_035501795.1 Steroidobacteraceae bacterium | reverse complement strand
GATGCTGATTCTCACGCGACGGGTCGGCGAGACGGTAATGATCGGCGACGACGTGACCATCACGGTTCTCGGGGTGAAGGGGAACCAGGTCCGCGTCGGCATCAACGCGCCGAAGCACGTCGCCGTTCACCGTGAAGAGATTTACGAGCGCATCAAGCGCGAGCAGCAGGGAGGCGGGTCCGAGGGCGGCAGCCCCGACGACTCCGACAAGGCGCCGGAGAAATCCGCCCAATTCGCCTGACGCTTAGCGATAACTCGGCAACAGCGACCGCGCGAGCGACTGCACCTCGGGCAGCCGCACGGTCTGTATCGCCTCCTCGACGTCGAGCGCGAGCAGACGATCGCTCTTGGCGAACGGTACCTTGAGCCGCAGCGCGCCGTGAGCGCCGGCGAGCCGCGGTGAGGTCCTGAGGGGCGCGCGGAAGTCGATACCCTGCGCGGCTGCCAGGAACTCGATGGCGGCGACCGTGAGGGTGTTGCGCGTCATGCCGATGAGCCGCCGTGCGCCGTGCGTCGCCATGCTGACGTGATCCTCCTGATTGGCGGAGGTCGGGATGCTGTCGACGCTCGCCGGGTGGCACAGCATGCGGTTCTCGGCGACCAGCGCCGCGGCGGTCACCTGGGCCAGCATGAAGCCGGAATTGACGCCGCTGTCCTGCGCGAGGAACGGCGGCAGCCCGCTCATCTTCGGGTCGACCAGGAGCGCCACGCGCCGCTCGGTGATCGAGGCGATCTCGGCCGCCGCGAGCGCCAGGATGTCGGCGGCAAAGGCCACCGGCTCGGCGTGGAAGTTCCCGCCCGAGAGCACCTCGCCGGAATCGGCGAAGATCAGCGGATTGTCGGTGACGGCGTTGGCTTCGGTGGCGAGCGTCGCGGCCTGCTGGGAGATCAGGTCGAGGCACGCACCCATCACCTGCGGTTGGCAGCGCAGCGAATAGGGATCCTGCACCCGCGGGCAGTCGCGGTGCGACTCGCGGATCGCGCTGCCCTCGAGGAGCTCGCGATACACCTGCGCGACCCGCGCCTGGCCGCCGTGCCCGCGCACGCTCTGGACACGTGCATCGAAGGGTGCATCGCTCCCGGCGAGCGCGTCGACCGAGAGCGCGCCGCTCACCACCGCGGCCGCGAACGCGGTCTCGAGCTCAAAGAGGCCCGCGAGGGCGAGCGCGGTCGACACCTGGGTGCCGTTCAGGAGCGCGAGGCCCTCTTTGGGACCCAGGCTGAGCGGTGTCAGCCCTTCCTGAGCGAGCGCTTCCGCCGCCGGCAGCACTTCGCCGTGGCGGCGGATCTCGCCGAGACCCAGCACGCTCAGCGAAAGATGAGCGAGCGGCGCCAGATCGCCCGAGGCGCCGACCGATCCCTGGCTGGGCACGCAGGGCGTGAGTCCGGCGTTGATGAGGCGCTCGAGAAAGCGCACCAGCTCCTCGCTCACCCCCGAGAATCCCTGCAGCAGGCTCGAGAGCTTCAGCACCATCGTGAGGCGCACCACCGCCTCATCGAGCTGCGGCCCCACACCGCAGCTGTGCGAGAGAATGATGTTCCGCTGCAGCAGCGCGCGCTGTGCCGTCGGGATGCGGGTCTGGGCGAGGAGGCCGAAGCCGGTGTTGATGCCGTAGGCAGGCGCATCGGCGGCGGCGAGCCGCGCGGTCGCGGTGTGCGCGGCGGTGACCGCGCCGAGGCTCGCCGCGTCGATCGCGACGCTCTGCGGACGCTCGTACACCCGGCGCAGGTCCGCGAGCCTCAAGGGGCGCGCGCCCAGTTTCAGGGGGTCGTGTTCGGCCATCTGAGAACCTCGGCCGCGCGGACCACGGTCCGGCGCGGGTTGAAACCAATCCAGTAGCTCAGCTCTTCCACCGAGCGCACGTTCCACACCACGAAATCGGCGGCCTTGCCGGGGCTCAGGGTGCCGCGCTCCCCCTCGAGGCCGAGTGCACGCGCTGCATGGCGCGTCACCCCGAGCAGCGCCTCTTCAGCGGTGAGCCCGAAGAGGCGCGTACCCATGCTCATCGCCAGCAGGAGCGAGGCGCCGGGCGCCGAGCCCGGGTTGCAATCGCTCGCGAGCGCCATCGCCGCTGCCGCGGCGCGCAGCGCCGCGACCGGTGGCTTGCGCTTCTCCGCCAGGCAATAGAAGGCCACCGGCAGCAGTACCGCGACGGTGCCGGAGCTCCCGAGCGCCTCCGCCTCCGGGCGGTCGGCGAACTCCAGGTGATCGCAGGAGAGCGCGCGGCGTCCTGCCGCCATCAGCGTGCCGCCGAGGTTGGTGAGCTGCTCGGCGTGCATCTTGACCGGCAGGCCCAGGGCGCCCGCCGCATCGAACAGGCGCCCGGCCTGCGCCACGCTGAAGGCGATCGACTCGCAGAAGATGTCCACCGCATCGATCAGGCCCTGCGCGGCGAGCTCCGGGAGCCAGTGGCGCGCGATGGTGTCGATGTAGGCGTCGGCGCGGCCCGAGTACTCCGGCGGCAGCGTGTGTGCGGCGAGCAGTGTCGTGCGTATCGTGACCGGAAAGGCGCGCCCGAGGTGGCGCGCGACACGCAGCATCTTCGTCTCGTCCGTGAGCGTGAGTCCGTAGCCCGACTTCACCTCGACCGTCGTCACGCCCTCGCTCGCGAGCGCCGCGAGGCGCGGCGCGCTCTCGTCGATCAGCTGCTGCTCGCTCGCGCGGCGTACCGCGTGCATGGTGGCGAGAATGCCGCCGCCGGCGCGCGCGATCTCCTCGTAGCTCTTGCCCCGCAGCCGCTCGGCATACTCCCCGGCGCGGTTGCCGGCGAACACCAGATGCGTGTGGCAGTCGATGAGTCCGGGTGTCACCCAGGCGCCGCCGAGATCGTGCTCTTCGGGCACCGTGCCGGCCGCGGCGGAGGCGATGAGCGAGGCCGGCAGCGCCGATTCCCCGCCCACCCATTCGATGCGGCCGCCGCGCGTGACCATTGCGCCGCGCCCGATGACGCCGAGCGCGGCATCGCAGGTCGCGAGCTGCGCGTTGCGCCAGAGCTTGACGGTCTCGGGCACGGAGACTTTCAGCGCGCGCTCGGGAGGAACGGCAGATTCAGTCCCCGCTCCCGGGCGCAGGCGATCGCCTCCTCGTAGCCGGCATCCGCATGACGCATGACGCCGGTGGCCGGGTCGTTCCACAGCGTGCGCTCGATGCGCCGCGCCGCGGCCGGCGTGCCGTCGCAGACGATCACCACCCCGGCGTGCTGCGAGTAGCCCATGCCGACGCCGCCACCGTGATGGATCGAGACCCAGGTGGCGCCGCTCGCGGTATTGAGGAGCGCGTTCAGCAGCGGCCAGTCGGCCACCGCATCCGAGCCGTCCCGCATCGCTTCGGTTTCGCGGTTTGGGCTCGCGACCGAGCCCGAGTCGAGATGGTCGCGGCCGATGACGATCGGCGCCTTGAGGTCTCCGCGCGCGACCATCTCGTTGAAGGCGAGCCCGAGCCGATGCCGGTCGCCCAGGCCCACCCAGCAGATGCGCGCCGGCAGTCCCTGGAACTGGATGCGCTCGCGCGCCATGTCGAGCCAGTGATGCAGGTGCCGGTCCTCGGGGAGCAGCTCCCGCACTTTCCTGTCGGTGCGGTAGATGTCCTCCGGGTCCCCCGAGAGCGCCGCCCAGCGGAACGGGCCCATGCCGCGGCAGAAGAGCGGCCGGATGTACGCCGGCACGAAGCCCGGGAAGGCGAACGCGTCCTTGAGTCCTTCGTCGAACGCCACCTGGCGGATGTTGTTGCCGTAGTCGAAGACCGGGATGCCGAGCTTCTGGAAGGCGAGCATCGCCTCCACGTGGCGGCGCATGGAGGGACGCGACTCGCGTGCCACCTGCGCCGGGTCCGAGGCGCGCAGGCCGTCCCACTTCTCGACCGTCCACTGGTAGGGCAGGTAGCCGTTCACCGGGTCGTGGGCCGAGGTCTGGTCGGTGACCGCATCGGGCCGCACCCCGCGGCGCAGCAGCTCCGGCAACACCTCGCAGGCGTTGCCGAGCAGTCCCACCGACAGCGGCCTGCCGTCGCGGCGCGCGCGCTCGAGGAGCTCGAGCGCCTGCTCGAGACTCCCCGCCTGGGTGTCGAGGTAGCGCGTCTCGAGGCGCTTGGCAATGCGCTGCGGGCGGCACTCGATCGCGAGCATCGAGGCGCCGGCCATGGTCGCGGCGAGCGGCTGCGCGCCACCCATGCCGCCCAGGCCCGCGGTGAGGATCCACTTGCCGGTGAGATTGCCGCCGAAGTGCCGCCGGCCCATCTCCACGAAGGTCTCGTAGGTTCCCTGGACGATCCCCTGGCTGCCGATGTAGATCCACGAGCCCGCGGTCATCTGGCCGAACATCATCAGGCCCTTGCGGTCGAGGGCGTTGAAATGCTCCCAATCGGCCCAATGTGCCACCAGGTTGGAGTTGGCGATGAGTACGCGCGGGGCGTCCGCGTGCGTGCGGAAGACGCCCACGGGCTTGCCCGACTGGATGAGGAGCGTCTCATCGTCGCCCAGGGCGCGCAGCGCCGCGACGATCTGATCGAAGCACTGCCAGTTGCGGGCGGCCTTGCCGATTCCGCCGTAGACCACCAGCTCCCCGGGGCGCTCGGCGACCTCGGGATCGAGGTTGTTGAGGAGCATGCGCAGCGGCGCCTCGGTGAGCCAGCTGCGGCAGCTCAGGGTGGTGCCGCGGGGGGCGCGCAGCGCGGGGCGATTGGTATGGTCGTTCATGGCGTCATGTCCCTTAAGCCGGTGCTCTTGAAAGGAGCCCCCGGCACAACCATTCATAATAAAGGTCCGCGGCGCCGCCTTGGCAGCCTTCGCGTGTTCCCCCGCCGGGCGGGTTCGGGTAGAATGCGCGCCCCCGCGGAGGGTGCGTACGAGCTGCGGGGACGGGTGGCTGGTGGCGCGGGTTCGGAATAAGTCCGGGCGGCGGCACCCCCGAGACAAGATGAACGGAAAGCCCCCCAGCGGGGCTTTTTTATTGGGTAGCGCGCCTGAAGGGGCGCGCCGATTGGTGGATGGGCCTTGGGGCCCATTTTTGTTTGCGAGGGTGCATGGCGACGGCGTCCATCTTGCGGGAGCGGTTGATCGGGCTGGTCGAGCCGCTCGTCGGGCGGCTCGGCTACGAGCTGGTCGACCTCGAGTACGGCGCCGGGCGCGGGCACGGGATCGTGCGCGTCTTCCTCGACGCCGCTGCGGGCGTGGGAGTCGACGACTGCGAGCGGGTGAGCCGGGAGATCTCGGCGCTGTTCGACGTCGAGGACCCGATTCCGGGCGCCTACACGCTCGAAGTGTCGTCGCCGGGCTTCGATCGCGTGCTGCGCACGCGCGAGCACTTCGGCCGCTTCGTCGGCTCGCGGGTGTTCGTCGAGCTGAAGGAGCCGCGCGACGGGCGCCGCCGCTACACGGGGCAGCTGCTGGCGGTCGATGACGAGGGGATTGCGCTCGCCGTCGACCGGGAGCGGGTGGCGGTCGCGTTCGCGGAGATTGGCAAGGCGCGGCTCGCCTCCTGAGGGCGGCGGCTACGGAATTCTGAGAGGTATTGACGGGTGAACAAGGAAATTCTGATGGTGGTCGATGCCGTCTCCAACGAGAAGGGCGTCGACAAGGAAGTGATCTTCGAGGCGCTCGAAGCCGCGCTCGCGTCCGCGACCCGCAAGAAGCACGGCGAGGAGTGGGACGTGCGCGTCGCCATCGACCGCAAGAGCGGCGACTACGACACCTTCCGCCGCTGGAAGGTGTTCGCCGACGACTCCAAGGAGCTCGAGGTGCCCGAGCGCGAGCTGCGGCTCGAGGACGGGCACGACCTCGACGCCAACGCCCAGGTGGGCGGCTTCGTCGAGCAGCCGATGGAGTCGGTGGCCTTCGGGCGCATCGCCGCGCAGCAGGCCAAGCAGGTGATCGTGCAGAAGGTGCGCGAGGCCGAACGTGCCCAGGTGGTGGAGGCGTACCGCGATCGCGTCGGCACGCTGGTCGGCGGCGTGGTGAAGCGCGTCGACCGCAACGGCATCTACGTCGACTTGGGGAGCAACGCCGAAGGCTTCGTGCCGCGCACCGACATGATCCCGCGCGAGCAGGCCAAGCCCCAGGACCGCATCAAGGCGTTCCTGAAGGAGGTGCGCTCGGAGCCGCGCGGGCCGCAGCTGTTCCTGACGCGTACCGCCCCTGAGTTCCTGATCGAGCTGTTCAAGCTCGAAGTCCCGGAGGTCGGCCAGGGCCTGATCAACATCCTCGGCGCCGCCCGCGATCCGGGCGTGCGCGCCAAGATCGCGGTGAAGAGCAACGACCCGCGCATCGATCCGGTGGGCGCGTGCGTCGGCATGCGCGGCTCGCGCGTGCAGGCGGTCTCCAACGAGATCGCGGGCGAGCGCGTCGACATCATTCCGCACGACGACAACCCGGCGCAGTTCGTCATCAACGCGATGTCGCCCGCCGAGGTGATGTCGATCGTGGTCGACGAGGACGCACACAGCATGGACATCGCGGTCTCCGAGGAGAAGCTCAGTCAGGCGATCGGCCGCGGCGGACAGAACATCCGCCTCGCGAGCCAGCTGACCGGCTGGGATCTGAACGTCATGACCGAATCCGACGCCGATGCCAAGAGCGAGTCGGAGGCCAAGGAGCTGGTCGCGAATTTCATGAAGCAGCTCGACGTCGACGAGGACGTCGCCACGATCCTCGCGCAGGAGGGCTTCTCGACGATCGAGGAGATCGCCTACGTGCCGCAGGCGGAGCTCGCCGCCATCGAGGAGTTCGACGAGGACATCGTCAAGGAGCTGCGCAACCGCGCCCGCGACGTGCTGCTGACGCAGGCGATCGCCAGCGAGGAGACGCTCGATCAGTCCATGCCGGCGGACGACCTGCTGCTGCTCGAGGGCATGAGCCCGGACCTCGCCCTTACCCTGGCACGCCGGGGGGTGCGCACGCGCGAGGACCTGGCGGAGCAGTCGGTCGATGAGCTGGCCGACATCGAGGGCCTGGCCGCGGACAAGGCCGCCACCCTCATCATGACGGCCCGCGCGCCCTGGTTCGAGGCCGGCAACGGAAGTTAAGGATCGGAAAGTCTTATGGCCGAAGTGACGGTAGCGCAATTTGCGGAAGTGCTGAAGGTGCCGGTCGACCGGCTGCTGGCGCAGCTGGACCAGGCGGGCATCAAGGTCGCAGGGCCCGAGGCGCGCATCAGCGATGACGCGAAGCTCGAGCTGCTGACGCACCTGCGCCGCGCGCACGGCAGCGAGGACACCGGCGGCGACGGCGCGCCGCGCAAGATCACGCTCAAGAGAAAGACGCAGAGCGAGCTGAAGCTGGCGAGCAACCAGGGGCGGGCGCGCACCGTCAACGTCGAGGTGCGCCGCACCCGCAACTACATCAAGCGCGACGTGCTCGAGGAGCAGGCGCGTGCCCAGCAGGACGAGCTCGACTCCCGGCGGCGCGAGGCCGAAGAGGCCGCGCGCGCCGCCACCGAGCGCGCCGAGGCCGAGCGGCGCGAGCGCGAGCGGCTCGAGGCCGAGAACCGCCGCCGCGTGGAGGAGGAGGAGACCCGCCGCCGTGCCCAGGAGGATGCGCGCCGCGTGGCCGAGCAGCGCACGCGCGACGATGAGGCGCGGCGCGTGCGCGAGCGCGAGGAGCACGAGCGGCGCGAGCGCGAGCGCCCGCAGCCCTCCGCGCCGGCGCCGGCGGCACGGGCCGCCGAGCCGGTGGCCGACGACAAGCACACCCGCTACGGGCGCCAGGAGCTGCACGTCACCGGGGATGTCAGCTCGCGCTACAAGAAGAAGCGCCGCCTCAAGGCGCGCCCGGTGCCGGCGGCCGGCAGCGAGGGCCGCCACGGCTTTGAGATGCCCACCGCGCCGATGAAGCGCGACGTGCCGATCGGGGAGACCGTGACGGTGGCGGAGCTGGCGCAGAAGATGGCCGTGAAGGCCAACGAGGTGATCAAGGCGCTCATGAACCTGGGCGTCATGGCCACCATCAACCAGCCCATCGACCAGGACACCGCGGTACTGGTGGTCGAGGAGCTCGGCCATACCCCGAAGCTGCTCAAGGAGAACCAGATCGAGGCCGATCTGCAGGGCGAGCAGCCGGAGGCCGACCTCGAGCCACGGCCGCCGGTCGTGACCGTCATGGGTCACGTCGACCACGGCAAGACCAGCCTGCTCGACTACATCCGCCGCACCAAGGTGGCGGCCGGGGAGGCGGGCGGCATCACCCAGCACATCGGCGCCTATCACGTCGAGACCGACAAGGGCACGATCACCTTCCTCGACACCCCGGGTCACGCGGCCTTCACGGCCATGCGCGCCCGTGGCGCGCGCGCCACCGACGTGGTGGTGCTGGTGGTGGCGGCCGACGATGGCGTCATGCCGCAGACGGTGGAGGCCATCCAGCACGCGCGCGCCGCCAACGTGCCGATCGTGGTGGCCGTGAACAAGATCGACAAGAGCGACGCCGACCTCGAGCGCGTGCGCACCGAGCTCTCCAAGCACGAGGTCATCTCCGAGGAATGGGGTGGCCAGAACATCTTCGTGCCGGTCTCGGCGCGCACCGGCCAGGGGATCGACCAGCTGCTCGAGGCCATCCTGCTGCAGGCCGAGGTGCTCGAGCTGCGCGCGCCGCGCACCGGGCTCGCCTCGGGCGTGGTGATCGAGTCGAGCATCGAGAAGGGCCGCGGCGCGGTCGCGACCGTGCTGGTGAAGCGCGGCACGCTCAAGATGGGCGATCCGATCATCGCCGGCTCGGAATTCGGGCGCGTGCGCGCCATGTTCGATGAGCATGGCAAGCCGGTGCAGGAGGCCCCGCCTTCGATGCCGGTGGTGGTGCTCGGCCTGTCCGCCGCGCCCAATGCCGGCGATGAGTTCCTGGCGCTGGAGAGCGAGCGCAAGGCGCGCGAGGTGGCGCTCTACCGCCAGGGCAAGTTCCGCGACGTCAAGCTGGCGCGCCAGACGACGCGCGCCGAGGACGTATTCTCGCAGATGGGCGAAGAGAAAGCCGGCGTCGTCTCCGTGCTCATCAAGGCCGATGTGCAGGGCAGCGCCGAGGCGCTGCGCGAGGCGCTCACCAAGCTCTCGACCCCCGAGGTGCAGGTGAAGGTGATCGCCAGCGGCCTGGGCGGCATCACCGTCTCGGACGTGCAGCTGGCGGCGGCCTCGCGCGCGTTCATCATCGGCTTCAACGTGCGTGCCGATGCCGGCGCGCGCGAGGCGGTCAAGGAGACCGCGGTCGAGGTGCGCTACTACAGCATCATTTACGAGGCCATCGACGATGTGAAGCAGATGATGTCCGGCATGCTGCAGCCGGAGATCAAGGAGCAGATCGTCGGGGTGGCGCAGGTGCGCGAGGTGTTCCGCTCCAGCAAGTTCGGCGTGGTGGCCGGGTGCCTGGTGACCGAGGGCGCGGTACGGCGCAACAACCCGATCCGCGTGCTGCGCGACAACGTGGTGATCTTCGAGGGGGCGCTGGAATCGCTGCGCCGCTTCAAGGATGACGTCAACGAGGTGCGCGCCGGCACCGAGTGCGGCATCGGCGTCAAGAACTACCAGGACGTACGCGTCAACGACCAGATCGAGTGCTACGCACGCGTCGAGGTCGCGAGAACGCTGCAGTAATGTCGCAGGCCCGCGTCCAGCGCCTCGAGGCACAGATCCAGCGCGAGCTCGCCGGGCTGATCACCCGCGGGGTGAAGGACCCGCGGGTGGGCAACGTCACGATCACCGCGGTGAGCATGGCCGCCGACATGGGTAGTGCGCGCATCTACTTCACGCCCTTTGCCTCGCGCCAGGCACCCGAGCAGGTGCGCCTCGGCCTGACGCACGCGGCCGGTTTCCTGCGCGGGGAGCTCGGCCGGCGCCTCGGTCTGCGGCACGCACCACGCCTCGAGTTCGTGTTCGACGAGGCGGTGGAGGGCGCCGCGCACCTGACGCACCTCATCGACCGCGCCGTGGCAGAGGATCGCGCCGCTGCGCAGCCTGCGGAGCCCGGCGAGGACGCACCAGCCGAGCGCCCGCGCTGAGCGCAGCCGCTGCCGTGCCCGACGGCATCCTGTTGCTCGACAAGCCGCGCGGGCTCAGCTCCAATGCCGCCCTGCAGCGTGTGCGCCACCTCTACGGAGGCGCCAAGGCCGGTCACGTCGGCAGCCTCGATCCGCTCGCCAGCGGCATGCTGCCCATCTGTCTCGGGGAGGCCACCAAGGTCGCCGGCGAGATCCTCGCGGGGCGCAAGTGCTACCGCTTCCGCATCGCACTCGGCAGCGCCACGACCAGCGGCGATGCCGAGGGTACCGTGAGCGCCACCGCCCCGGTGCCCGTGCTCGAGGCCGCAAGCTGTGCCGCGGTGCTGGCGCGCTTCCTCGGCGTGCACGAGCAGGTGCCGCCGATGTACTCGGCGCTCAAGCAGGGGGGGACACCGCTGTATCGCCTGGCACGCGCCGGGCTGAGCGTCCCGCGCGCCCCGCGGCGCATCGAGATCGTAAGCCTCACGCTCCTGGCGCTCGAACCTGACGGGCTGACGCTCGAGGCGCTCTGCTCCAAGGGCACCTACGTACGGGTGCTCGCGCAGGACATCGCGCTGGCGCTCGGCACCGTCGGGCACGTGAGCGAGCTGCGGCGGGTGTACGTCGAGCCCTTCGCCGGCGCGAAGATGTGGACGCTGGCGGAGCTCGAGGGTGGGCCGGGCGCGGCGCTCCTGCCGAGTGACTGGCCGCTGCGCGAGTTGCCGCAGGTTGCGCTCGACGCCGAGGGCGCGCGGCGCATCGGGCTCGGCCAGCAGCTGGTGACCGCGCTCGCTGGCCCGCTGCGCTGCGTGCGCCTCTACGGGCCTACCGGCCGCTTCCTCGGCCTGGGCAGCGTCGATGGCGAGCACCGCCTGCAGCCGCGGCGGCTGTTCAACTGAGGGGCAGAGGCGTGCAGGGGTTTTCCCGGAACTACGTGCAGTGGCTGGCGGTGCTGCTCGCAGCGCTCTGGGCCGGCGCCGTGCTCGCCGACGCCGGCGCTGGCCGCGCGGCGCGCATCGATCGGCTGATGCGGGCCTACCAGGGCGAGGTCCCCGGCGCCGCCGTGCTGGTGCGGCGCGACGGGCGAGTGCTCTTTGAGCGCGCCTACGGCTACGCGGATCTCGAGGCGCATCGGCGGGTGAGTCCGGCCACCAACTTCCGGCTTGCTTCGATGACCAAGCAGTTCACCGCGGCCGCCGTGCTGCTGCTGGCCCAGGACGGACGGCTGTCGCTCGAGGACCCGGTGCGCCGCTGGCTGCCGGAGCTGCCACCCGCAACCCAGCCGGTGCGGGTGCGCGACCTGCTGACGCATGTCTCGGGAGTGATCGACTACGAGGAGCTGATCCCGGCCGGGATGACGCAGCAGCTGCACGATGCGGACGTGCTGCGCCTGCTGCAGGCCGAGAACCGCACCTACTTCGTGCCCGGTTCCCAGTACCGTTACAGCGACAGTGGCTACGCGCTGCTCGCCCTGATCGTCGCGCGCGCCGCGCACACCTCGTTCGCGGCGTTCCTGCAGGAGCGGATCTTTGCCCCGCTCGGCATGCGCGGCAGCGTGGCCTACGAGGCCGGGGTGTCGCAGGTGCGCGAGCGCGCCTTCGGCTATCGCGCGGTAGGCTCCGGCTGGCAGCGCGATGACCAGAGCCTCACCAGCGCGGTGCTCGGGGATGGCGGGGTGTACTCATCGGTCGAGGATCTGGCCAGGTGGGATGCGGCGCTCTACGACGCGCGGCTGCTCAGTGATGCCACACGTGCTGAAGCCTTCAGCCCGCTGGTCAGTACGGAGGATCCGCACGTGCAGTACGGATTCGGCTGGCGCATCACCGGTGAGACCCTATGGCACTCGGGGGAGACGGTCGGCTTCCGCAACGTGATCGTGCGCTTCCCGCGCCGGCACTTCACGGTGATCGTGCTCAGCAACCGCGATGCCCCGGAGCCGTACGATACGGCGCTCGCGATCGCGCGCCTGTACTTCTCAGACGCGGCTGCCGTGCGGGCCGCACAGGTGGTGGTGGGACCGGACTCCGGGGCACATCCGCTGCCGCAGGCGCACTGAAACCCTTCTAAGGGTTTGTTAAAGGCGTCGACTCGGTTGAAGAACTCGATCTGGGCCGTGAGCAGGGGCGCGCAGAACCAGGCCGGGCCCGGGAGCCAAGTGCCGAACCCGGCCCTTGGGGCAACCGACGGAACAGCCGCAGCCGATTCAGCCCAATTAGGGGGAGCGCTGGCCGACGCAGGGGTCATGCGAAACTGGTCCGACTTGTCCTCATGAGCCTTTGCCATATAGAATCGCCGGCTTACTTAAAGGCTCTTAATACAAGCAGTTAGGACAATCGCGTAATGGCTTTAACCAGCGAGAAAAAGGGCGGCATCCTCGCCCAGTTCCGCCGCGGCCCCGCCGACACCGGCTCCCCGGAAGTGCAGGTCGCGCTCCTCTCCGAGCGCATCAACGGACTCGGCGAGCACTTCAGCGCCCACAAGCGCGATCACTCCTCACGACGCGGGCTGGTGAAGCTCGTGAACCAGCGCCGCAAGCTCCTCGATTACCTCAGAGCCACGCAACCCGACAAGTACCAGGAGCTCGTCGAGCGCCTGGGGCTTCGCCGTTAATACCGATAAGGGCCGCCATCGAGCGCGGCCCTTGTTCTTTCTTGGTTCCAGAAATTCACTCTTTTGAGGATTGACCCTTGAGCGTCGTCAGCAAGTCATTTCCCTACGGCCAGCACACCGTCACCATCGAGACCGGCGAACTCGCCCGCCAGGCCGACGGCGCCGTACGTGTCTCGATGGGCGAGACCGTCGTGCTCGTTACCGCGGTCGCCAAGCAGACCCCCACGCCGGGGCGGGACTTCTTCCCGCTCACGGTCAACTACGTCGAGAAGACCTACGCCGCCGGGCGCATCCCGGGTGGCTTCTTCAAGCGCGAGGGACGCCCTTCGGAGAAGGAGACTCTTACCTCGCGTCTGATCGATCGTCCCATCCGCCCGCTCTTCCCGGACGGCTTCTACAACGATGTGCAGGTGGTGGCGACCGTGCTGTCGATGGATCCGGACATCGATGCCGACATTCCCTCGCTCCTCGGCGCCTCGGCGGCGCTGGCGCTCTCGGGCATTCCCTTCAACGGGCCGATCGGCGCCACGCGCGTCGGCTATCGGGACGGCCGCTACCTGCTGAACCCGACCGCCAAGGAACTCGAGAGCTCGCAGCTGCACCTGGTGGTGGCCGGCACCGAGCAGGCGGTGCTCATGGTGGAGTCCGAGGCCAAGGGACTCTCCGAGGAAGTGATGCTCGGCTCGGTCGTGTTCGGCCACGAGCAGATGCAGGTCGCCATCCGTGCCATCCGCGAGCTGGCCGCCGAAGCCGGCAAGCCGCGCTGGACGTGGCAGCAGCCGGCCGAGAGCAGCGAAGTCAGCAGCGCCGTGGCGCTGCACGCGCAGGCGGCGCTCGCGCAGGCCTACAGCATCACCGAGAAGCAGCAGCGTCACGCGCGCCTGAACGAGATCAAGGCGCAGACCCTCGCCACCCTCACGGGCGGTGACGCACCCAAGTTCACGGCCGAGCAGGTGGAGGGGGTGCTCTTCAAGCTCGAGAGCAACATCGTCCGCCAGAGAATCCTCAACGGCGAGCCGCGCATCGACGGGCGCGACACCAGGACCGTGCGCCCGATCACCGTGAAGGTCGGCACCCTGCCGCGCACCCACGGCTCGGCGCTCTTCACCCGTGGCGAGACGCAGGCCATGGTGGTCACCACGCTCGGCACCACGCGCGATGCGCAGATCATCGATGCGCTCGAGGGCGAGCGGCGCGAGCCCTTCATGCTGCACTACAACTTCCCGCCGTTCTCGGTCGGCGAGACCGGCATGATGGGGTCGCCCAAGCGCCGCGAGATCGGCCACGGCAACCTCGCGCGCCGCGGCGTTAAGGCCGTCATGCCCGACATGACCACGTTCCCGTACGTCATCCGCGTGGTCTCGGAGATCTTCGAGTCCAACGGCTCGAGCTCGATGGCGAGCGTGTGCGGCACCTCGCTCGCGCTCATGGATGCGGGCGTGCCGATCAAGGCGCCGGTGGCCGGGGTGGCCATGGGGCTGGTGCTCGAGGGCAGCCGCTACCAGGTGCTCACCGATATCCTCGGCGATGAGGATCACCTGGGCGACATGGACTTCAAGGTTGCCGGCACCCGTGACGGGGTGACCGCGCTGCAGATGGATATCAAGGTGGAGGGTGTGACGCCCGAAATCATGCGCGTCGCGCTGGATCAGGCGCGCGCCGGGCGGCTGCACATCCTCGGCGAGATGAATAAGGTGATCAGTGCGCCGCGCGAGAAGATGTCCGAGTGGGCACCCTCGATCATCACCCTCAAGATCGATCCGGAGAAGATCCGCGACGTCATCGGCAAGGGTGGCGCGGTTATTCGCCAGATTACCGAGGAGACCGGCACGACCATCGACATCGAGAGCGACGGCACGGTGAAGGTCGCCTCGGTGAGCGGGGCGGCGGGGCGCGAGGCGCAGCGGCGCATCGAGCTGATCACCGCCGACGTGGAGGTCGGGCGTATCTATGAGGGCAAGGTGGCGCGGCTGATGGACTTCGGCGCGTTCGTCACCATCCTGCCCGGCCGCGACGGCCTGGTGCACATCTCGCAGATCTCCAACGAGCGCGTGGAGCGCGTCTCCGACAAGCTCAAGGAAGGCGACGTGATCCGCGTGAAAGTGCTCGAGGTCGACCGTCAGGGACGCATCCGGTTGTCCATGCGCGACCTCGACGCGGCCTGACGGCCGCGCGCGACGGATCCTGAGGACGAGGGGACGCGGTCAGCCCGCAGGGCCGCGCCCGTGTCCGTTCTGGCTGGAGAACTGCCGCAGACTCTGCTCGAGGTAGTTGCCGACCATCGCGCGCGTCGTGCCGCCGTAGGAGCGGATCACCTGCGAAAGGAAGTCGCGGCTCATGAGCGGCTCCCCGTCGTGTTCCTGCTCGGCGATCACCTGCAGCAGGATGCTGCGCGTGATGTCGGTCTGCGACTTCTTGTCGATGACGACGAAGTCGATGCGTTCAACCACCAGGCGACGGATGTCCGCCAGCGTGATGTAGCGGCTCTCCACGGTGTCGTACAAGCGCCGGTTGGGATACTTCTTTATTGTGCGCGGTTCGCTCATCTGACGTCCCTCACTATGAGTATTGTTATGCACCTTCCATAGTGCAGGGCGTTCCCGACATACCTTATTACAACTCACCGTCCGCAGGCCACCGCCACGCAGCGAAACTGCTTTTTCAGGGGTCGGGAGCGGCGATGGCCGCTACCCCGGTGAGCCGCTCCGGCCGCCAGTGTTGGATTGCCCATCCCAGGGCCGTATGGACAGGCTCAAGCTCAAGGCCTGCCGGCGGCCCCTGACCTAACAGCCCCAGAACCTGACACAACTGCGCGCTGGCCCGGGCAGGCTCGAGCGGGACCGAGCGGCGTGACTTGGCGAGCTTCGCGCCCCCCGGCTCGGTCAGCAGCGGCAGGTGCGCGTAGCGCGCCGGCGGCAGCGCCAGCGCCGACTGCAGGGCAATCTGCCAGGGCGTGCTGGCGATCAGATCCGCGCCGCGCACCACGTCGGTCACGGCCTGCGCGGCATCATCCACCACCACCGCGAGCTGGTAAGCGAAGCCACCGTCGCGGCGGCGGATGATCACGTCCCCGAGCGGTGCGAGCTCGTAGTGGCAGCTGCCCTGCAGGCGGTCCTGCCAGCCGACCCGGACGTCCGGGACGCGGAAGCGCGTCGCCGTGGGGCCGGCGTGGCGCGGTGCGCTGCGGCAGGTTCCGGGGTAGCCGGGCTCCTCTGCCAGCTCGCGCCGCGAGCAGCTGCACTCGAAGGTGAGCCCCGCCGTGCGCAGCTGTGTGAGCGCGGCCGCGTAGCGCTCGCGGCGGGTGCTCTGGTACTCGATGCAGCCATCCCAGTGCAGGCCGAAGGCCTCCAGCGTGGCGAGGATCTGCGTCGCGCAGCCGGGCAGCGCGCGCGCGGCATCGAGGTCCTCCATGCGCACCAGCCAGCGGCCACGGTGAGCGCGCGCGTCGAGATAGCTGCCGAGGGCTGCCAGCAGCGAGCCCAGATGGAGGGCGCCGGTGGGGGAGGGCGCAAAGCGCCCGACATAGGCCGTGCCGGAGCGCACGGCGGGTGCGGCCGCCTCAGCGGTAGCGATCGTCGCGGTCGCCGTACTGGCGCTCGCGTCGCTCACGCCGCTCCTGGGCTTCGATGCTGAGCGTGGCGACCGGGCGCGCCTCGAGGCGCTTGATGCCGATCTCCTCGCCGGTCTCCAGACAGTAGCCGTACGAGCCATCCTCGATGCGCTTGAGCGCCTCGTCGATCTTGCGGATCAGCTTGCGTTCCCGGTCGCGGGTGCGCAGCTCCAGGCTGAACTCTTCTTCCTGCGTGGCACGATCGTTCGGGTCGGGGAAGTTGGCAGCCTCGTCCTTCATGTGCGAGACGGTGCGGTCGACCTCCACCATCAGGTCGCGCTTCCAGCTGTTGAGGATGCTGCGGAAGTGCTCGAGCTGCTCCTTGCTCATGTACAGCTCGCCACGCTTGACGATGTAGGGCTGTACGTTGCGGGGGCCGGCCAGCAGGCTTCCGGGCTCGGCCGCCTCGGCATCGTCGGCATCCGCGGCTGGGCGCGCCGGCGCCGGCGGCGGTGCCGGCGGGACGGGAGGCGGGAGCGCAGCGCTGCGTGCCGGGAGCTTGCGGACCTCGGTCTCCTGCGGGGCCGCCGCTACGGCGGGCGCGGCGGGCTTGCGGACCGGTGCGGCGGGCTTGCGGCTTGCCACCGTGCGCGCGCGCGCGGGCTCGGGCCGGCGTGCCGCGACCTTACGCGCCGCGGGCCGGCTCGGCGGCTTCTTGCCCTTGGCGGACTTGGGCGCAGCTCTCTTGGCCGGCATCAATGGCTCCTAATGCAAGGGCAAGGCCCGTTAAAGAACGCGCGATTATACCGGCGCACCCCACGCTGTACAGGTGCCCGCGCGCGCAGGCTTTTACGGCCGACCGCGCCGCAGCGCGGCGCCTTTCAGGGGAGCGTGACCGGTGGCGCCGGCTGCCAGGCGGGCTGTCGGCGCTCCGCGACAACGGTGGTGTAGATGCCACCACGCACGTTGAAGCGCGCCGTCAGGCGCAGGAAGCGCGCCTGCACGGCCTGGTTGAGGTGGTCGGCGATCTCGTTGGTGACCGCCTCGTGAAAGACACCACGCTCGCGGAAGGACCAGACGTACAGCTTGAGCGACTTCAGCTCCACGCAGCGCGCATCGGGCACGTACTCGAGTTCGAGGCTCGCAAAGTCCGGCTGCCCGGTGCGCGGGCACAGGCAGGTAAACTCCGGGATCTGCATGCGGATGGTGTAGTCGCGATCGCGCGCCGGATTGGCGAACGTCTCGAGTTCGGCGGTGGGCGCTGTCGGCATATTGCTCTACACTACACCATCCTCACGGGGTGGTAAGAAGGACGGAAGTTCACAACGATGCGGCTGACCAAGATCAAGCTCGCCGGCTTCAAGTCCTTCGTCGATCCGACCCAAATCAACTTCCCCAGCAATCTCACCGGTGTCGTGGGCCCCAACGGCTGCGGCAAGTCCAACGTCATCGACGCGGTGCGCTGGGTGATGGGCGAGCTGTCCGCCAAGCACCTGCGCGGCGACAACATGGCGGACGTGGTGTTCAACGGCTCGAGCGCGCGCAAGCCGGTGGGCGCGGCCTCGGTCGAACTGGTATTCGACAACGCCGACGGCAAGATCGGCGGCGCCTACGCCGGCTTTAGCGAGATCTCGCTGCGGCGCCAGGTGTCGCGCGACGGCACCTCCGCCTACTTCATCAATGGCGGGCGCTGCCGCCGCAAGGACATCACCAACCTGTTCCTCGGCACGGGCCTGGGCTCGCGCAGCTACGCGATCATCGAGCAGGGCATGATCTCGCGTGTCATCGATGCCAAGTCCGAGGACATGCGCGCCTTCGTGGAGGAGGCGGCCGGCATCTCGCGCTACAAGGAGCGCCGCAAGGAGACCGAGGCGCGCATCGCCGATACCCGCGAAAACCTCGAGCGGCTCCAGGATGTGCGCGACGAAGTCGACAAGCAGATCCGGCACCTGCAGCGCCAGGCGGCCACCGCGCGGCGCTACCAGGCACTCAAGGAGCAGGAGCGGCGCCTGAACGCCGAACTGCTGGCGCTGCGGCTGCGCGAGCTCGACAGCGGTGCCGAGGTGCACGACGCCACGGTGCGCGAGCGCGAGCTCGCCATGCAGGCGCAGCTCGCCGCGCAGCGCGCCGCCGAGGCGGCCATCGAACGCGAGCGCAGCGTGCAGAGCGCGCGCGCCGAGGCGCTCTCGGGTGTGCAGGCGCGCTACTACGAGGTCGGCGCCGACATCTCCCGCCTCGAGCAGTCGATCGAGCACACCCGCGAGCTGCGCGAGCGCCAGCGCACCGACCTGACGCAGACCGAGAGCGCGCTGCAGGAGCTCTCGAGCCATCTGGAGCGCGACGGCGCGCAGCTCGCCGGCGTGCGGGCCGAGCTCACGCAGCTGGCGCCCGAGCTCGAGCGGGCACTGCAGGCCGAGGCGGAGGGCGCCGCCGCGCGCGAGGGCGCCGAGCAGGCGCTGCAGCACTGGCAGCAGCGCTGGGAAGCGCACACGCAGGCCGTCGGTGCCGCGGAGCAGCTGAGCGAAGTCGAGCGCGCCCGTGGCGAGCAGCTCGAGAACCAGCTCAGGCGCCTGACGGCGCAGGCCGAGCGCCTGGCGCTCGAGCACGAGTCGGTGAGCGCGCTGCAGAGCGAGGCAGACTTAAGCGAGCTCGCCGCCGCCGAGGCAAGCGCGCGTGCCCAGAGCGAAGCGGCCGCGGCGGCGCTGGCGAGCTCCCAGGAGCGCGTGCAGCGTCTGCGCGCCGCGGAGCTCGAGGCGGAGCGCGCCCTGGAGGCCGGACGCGCGGCGGCGGAGGCGGCGCGCGCGGAGCTGACCGCGCTCGAGGCGCTGCAGGCTGCCGCCCTCAGCGACCACGCCGGCGAGACCGTGGCGTGGCTCAAGAGTGCCGGTCTTGGCGCGCGGCCGCGCCTGGCGGGCAGCCTGGAGGTGGATCCCGGCTGGGAGCGCGCCGTGGAGACCGTGCTCGGGGACTACCTGGAGGCGGTGTGCGTCGAGTCGATCGAGCCGGCGACGCAAGCCCTGGAGGGTCTTGCCAGCGGGCGGGTGACGCTGCTCGAGCCGGGCGGCACGCCGACAGCGGCCACCGCCGGCACGCTGGCCGCGCACGTGCGCGGCGCCGAGGCCCTGCGCGCGCAGCTGACACACGTGCTGACCGCCGGCTCCTTGCGTGAGGCGCTCGCGGCGCGCGCGCAGCTGCGCCCCGGGACCTCCTACATCACGCCGGCCGGGGAATGGGTGGGGAGCCTGTGGTTGCGGGTCAATCGTGGCGCGGACCCGCGCGCCGGCGTGCTCGAGCGCGCCCAGCGCCTGAAGGAACTGAAGAGCCGGGCCGCCGCCGCCGCCGCGCGCAGCGGCGAGCTCGAGGCGGGACTCGCGCAGGCCCGCTCGCAGCTGGCCGGCGCCGAGCAGGACGGCGACCGTGCGCAGCAGGCGCTGCAGCTGAGCGCGCGCGGGCATGCCGCGGCGCTGGCCGCCCTCCAGGCCGGACGCGAGCGCGCCGCCGAGACGCACGAGCGCGGGGCACGCCTGAGGCAGGATGCCGGCGAGCTCGAGCGCGAGCGCGCGGCCACCGCGGCGGCGCTCGTGCAGGCACGCGCCGAGCTCGCGCGCGGCACTCAGGCGCTCGCTGAGCTGAGGCAGGCGCACGGCTCGCTGGAGAGTGAACGCGAAGAGCGGCGCGCCGCGCTCGCGGCGGCGCGCGCCGCGGCGCAGGCGCTGCAGCTGAGCGCACGCGACCTGCACGTGCGCGTCGAGTCGCGCCGTTCGACCGCCAGCTCGGTGGCGGTCGGCGTGGAGCGTATGAACGAGCAGCGCGCGCAGCTCGAGGGGCGCCGCGCCGACCTGCAGCGCGAGCTCGCCGCCGGCGACGAACCGATCATCCAGGCCCAGGGGCGGCTCGGCGCCGCCCTCGAGCTGCGCCTCAGGGTCGAGGGCGAGCTGGGCGGGGCGCGCAGCGCGCTCGAAGAGACCGAGGCGCGGCTGCGTACGCTCGAGGAGCAACGCCTCGCCGCCGAGCAGCGCGTGAGCGGCGCGCGCGCGGCCATGGAGGAGGCACGCCTGGCCGCGCAGGAGACGCACGTGCGGCGCGCGACGCTGGCCGAGCAGTTCGCCGAGACGCGCTGCGTGCTCGCCGAGGTGCTGGCTGCCCTGGCGGCGGAGGCCGCGGTGCCTGCGTGGGAGCTCGCGCTCGGCGAGGCACGCGCCGACATCGAGAAGCTCGGCTCGGTCAACCTCGCCGCCATCGATGAGCTCAAGGAGCACACGCAGCGCAAGGAATACCTCGACAGCCAGTTCGCCGACCTCACCAGTGCGCTGAACACGCTGGAGGAGGCGATGCGGCGCATAGATAAGGAGACCCGCACGCGCTTCGAGGACACCTTCGAGCGCATCAACGCGGGGCTGCGCGAGAAATTTCCGCGCCTGTTCGGCGGCGGCCACGCCTATTTGGAGCTGGTGGGCGAGGACAAGCTCTCGGCCGGGGTGGCGGTGATGGCGCGTCCGCCGGGCAAGAAGAACAGCACGATCCACCTGCTCTCCGGCGGGGAGAAGGCGCTGACCGCGGTGGCGCTGGTGTTCTCGATCTTCGACCTCAATCCGGCACCCTTCTGCCTGCTCGACGAGGTCGACGCCCCGCTCGATGAGCACAACGTCGGGCGCTTCTGCGATATCGTGCGCGACATGTCGACGCGGGTGCAGTTCGTCTTCATCACCCACAACAAGAGCACCATGGAGCTCGCCTCGCAGCTGATTGGTGTCACCATGAACGAGCCGGGAGTCTCGCGCCTGGTGACCGTGGACGTGGACGAGGCCGTACGCCTCGCGGCGGTGTGATCCGGCGGAGGTGTTGCCACTCATGAGCGAGTTGCGCTGGGTACTGCTGCTCATCGGCCTGGTCTTCCTTGCGGCGCTGACGCTGTGGGAGCGGCGGCGGCCACGCCAGGCGAGCCCGAGCGGCACGCCCGAGCGCTCGGCGCCGCGCGAGCCGGAGCGCGGCGGTCGCAGTGCACGCGAGCCGTTGCTGACGCTGCCGGAGATCCGGGCGACCGGCCCGCTGCCGACGCTGCAGCTGGAGGGCGCGGCGGTGCAGGTGCCGCCGGCACCCGCCGCGGCGGTCCCGCCGGGGGAAGCGCCGGCAGAAGGCGAGCCACCGCCGACGCTCAGCGCGAGCCTCGCACCGGACGCGCCGGACGCGCCGGAGGAAGAGGGTGCCGAAGCAGAGCCGGCCGAGGTGGCCGTCGCGCCCGAGGCGCGCGCGTCCGCGCCCGTGCGCGAGGCGCTGCCCGAGTTGCCCGCTGCCGCGCCGCCGGTGGTGGAGTGGCCGCCGGATGAACAGCGCCGCATCCTCGCGCTGCGTCTGGTGGCACCGCAGCCGCAGCGCTTCCCCGGGCGCTCGCTGCGCCAGGCCCTGGCGGCCGAGGGGTTCGTACTGGGTCGCTTCGCCATCTTCCACAAGCCCGACGAGGCGCGCCGCGCGGTGCTGAGCGCGGCCAGCCTGAACCGCCCGGGCACCTTCGATGCGGACACCATGGACTCACAGCACTACGGCGGGCTGTCGCTGTTCGCCGTGCTGCCGGGGCCGAAGGCGCCGCCGCAGGCCTTCGATGAGCTGGTGTTCACCGCCCGCAGCCTCAACGACCGCCTGCACGGGGTGCTGCAGGATGAGCAGGGCGGGCCATTGACGCCGGCCCGCATCGCGAGCCTGCGCGAACGCCTGAGCGCCGGGGTCACCTCGTGAGCGTCACGGCGGCGGCGCGGGCCGCCGAGCTGCGCAGCGAGCTCGCGCACCACGATTACCGCTATTACGTGCTCGATGACCCGGAAGTCCCGGACGCCGAGTACGATCGCCTGATGCGCGAGCTGCGTGCGCTAGAGGCCGCGCACCCCGAACTCGTCACCGCCGACTCCCCGACCCAGCGCGTTGCCGGCGCTGCCAGCACCGCCTTCGGCGAGGTGGTGCACGAGGTGCCGATGCTCTCGCTCGACAACGCCTTCACCGAGGAGGACGTGATCGCCTTCGACCGGCGCATCCACGAGCGGCTCGGAGTGAGCGGGGAGCTCGACTATCTGGCGGAGCCGAAGCTCGACGGACTGGCGGTGACCGTCATCTACCGCGACGGCCTGCTGTGGCGCGCCGCTACCCGCGGCGACGGGGTCACCGGCGAGGACGTGACCGCGAACGTCCGCACCATCCGCGCGGTGCCGCAGCGCCTGCGAGGCGCGGCGCCCGCACTGCTGGAAGCGCGCGGTGAGGTGTTCATGCCGCTCGAGGGCTTCGAACGCATGAACGCGCGCGCCCGCGAGCGCGGTGAGAAGGTGTTCGTCAACCCGCGCAATGCCGCCGCCGGGAGCCTGCGTCAGCTCGATGCGCGCGTGAGCGCCGCGCGCCCGCTCACGGCGCTGTTCTACGGGCTCGGTGTCCTGCAAGGCAAGGACGTACCCGCCGGGCAGCAGGCGCTGCTCCTGCTGCTGCGCGGCTTCGGGCTGCCCGTCTCCCCCGAGGCGCGCGTGGTGCAAGGCGTCAAGGGCTGCCTCGAGTATTACCACGCGCTCGGCGCGCGCCGCGCCACGCTCGGCTACCAGATCGACGGCGTCGTCTACAAGCTCGAGCGACGTGCCGACCAGGAGCGGCTCGGCTTCCTGTCGCGCTCGCCGCGCTGGGCGATCGCGCACAAGTTCCCGGCCGACGAGGCGCTCACGGTGGTCAAAGACATCGGCTTCCAGGTCGGGCGCACCGGGGCGCTCACCCCGGTGGCACGACTCGAGCCGGTGTTCGTCAGCGGCGTCACGGTGAGCAACGTGACGCTGCACAACATGGACGAGGTGCAGCGCAAGGATGTGCGTGTCGGCGACACCGTCACCGTGCGTCGCGCGGGTGATGTGATCCCCGAGGTGGTCAGCGTGCTCACCGAGCGGCGCCCGCCCGGCGCCAAGCCGCTCGAGTTGCCGGCGCGCTGCCCGGTGTGCCATTCGCGCGTGCTGCGTGCACCGGGTGAGGCGGTGGCCCGCTGCACCGGGGGATTCACCTGCCGCGCGCAGCGCCTGGAGGCGCTGCGCCACTTCGCCAGCCGCCGCGCGCTGGATATCGAGGGCCTGGGCGACAAGCTGATCGAGCAGCTGATCGAGCACGAGCGGCTGCGCTCGCCGGCCGACATCTACAGCCTGGACGCCGCGGAGCTCGCCGAGCTCGAGCGCATGGGGGAGAAGTCTGCCGCGAACCTCATCGCCGCCATCGAGCGCAGCCGCCACACCACGCTGCCGCGTCTGCTCTACGGGCTCGGGATCCGCGAAGTGGGCGAGGCGACCGCGCTCGCGCTTGCGCGTCACTTCGGCACGCTCGAGCGGCTGATGAGCGCGGACGCGCAGACCATCCAGCAGGTGCCAGACGTCGGGCCCGTGGTCGCGGCGCACGTGGCCGCCTTCTTCGCCTCCGAGGATCACCGCAGGGTTATTAAGGCCTTACGCGACAAAGGTGTGAGCTGGCCTGAGATGACCAAGCCGGCGGCCGGCGGCGCGGGGGACTCCCTCGAGGGCAAGATCTTCGTGCTCACCGGTACGCTCGCCTCGCTCACCCGGGAGGCGGCGCAGGAGGCGCTGCAGGCACGCGGCGCGAAGGTCTCGGGCAGTGTCTCGAAGAAGACCAGCTACGTCGTCGCCGGCGCCGACGCCGGCTCGAAGCTCGCCAAGGCCGAGGCGCTCGGCGTGCCGGTGCTCGATGAGGCGGCGCTGCTGAAGCTGCTCGGCAGCTGAAGAGATGCCGGGGCGGCGGCCGCAGCGGCCACCGCCCCCAGGCCTCGCCGTTACTTGTTCGGCGGCGGGCTCGTGGGCGCTGCGCCGCCGGCAGGCGGCGCCGCCGGCGCTGGGGCAGGCGGTGCTGGGGCAGCCGGCGCAGGTGTCGCGGGACCGGCGCCCGGGGCGACCGCGGTGCCCGCGGCCTGGTCGAACTTCTCGATCTTGGCGCCGCGCATCAGCTCATCCATGTAGCTCTTGAACTTTTTCGCCTGCACGACTTGCTCGAGGCGCTGGCGCACCTGATCGAAGGTGGGCGGGGCGACATCGCGCGTCTCCACCAGCTGCACCACGTGCCAGCCGTACTGGGTGTGCACTGGCTTGTGCGTGTACTCACCGGGCTTCAGGGCCAGCACCGCCGCGGCGTACTCCGGCGGCATGCGGTCCGCGCTCATCCACGGCAGGTCGCCGCCGTTGGACTTGGAGGGATCCATGGAGGCGCCCTTGGCGACTTCCTCGAACTTCTCACCCTTCTCCAGGCGCTGCACCACCTTGTCGGCGAACGGCTCGGTCGCCACCAGGATGTTGCGCGTGTGGTACTCGAGCTTGGACATCTGCCCGAGCTGCGTCTCGTATTCGGCGCGCAGCTCCGACTCGGTGGCCGGGCGGTCCTTCAGGTAGCGGTCCTGCATCGCCTGCTCGAGCACCTGCAGGCGCGTCAGCTGCAGCAGGTAGGCGGTGTCGGTGTTCTTGTCGACGCCTTCCTTGATGGCCTGATCGCCCACCACCTTGGCGCGGATCAGATTGTCGAGCGCGTTGCTGCGCACCTGCGCCGGGACCTCCCCCGCCGGCTTGCCCGTCATGCCCTTGACGTAGAACTCGTAGAAGGCGCGGCTGATCGGGGTGCCGTTGACGGTGGCGACCGCCGGCGAGGTGTCGGCCGCGGTCTCGGTGGCGGCCTTCGGCTGGCAGGCGGCGAGGCCAGCCAGCGCGAGGAGCGTAAGGCAGGTGCGCAATGACTTCATGGGAGGCTTCCGGTAGGTTGGCAAATCGTTCACAGAGGCGCTGGCGGGCCTGGCCGCCGCGCGCGCTTGAATTTCAGCTGTTCTCGGGCCCGCTTTCCTCGGGCGTCCGGGCGCTGATGTTAACGGCATGCACCGAGCCGTGCAGCAGCGGCGCGAGCGCCGCATACACCAGGCGGTGACGCTCGAGTGCGCTGTGGCCGCGGAAGGCCTCGGCCACCAGGCGCACGCGGTAGTGCCCGCCGCTGCGCGCGCCGGGATGGCCGGCATGGCGCGCACTGTCATCGATGATCTCGAGCGCCTGCGGCGCGAGTGCCGCCTCGAGCGCGGTGCGCATCCTCGTCATGACCTCGGCGCTCATTGTGCGCTCGGCTCGGCGCGCACCGCAGTTGCGGCCCGCGTCAGCCACAGCACCTGCGCCAGTGTGAACAGGAAGGTGAGCGCGGTGAGGCCGAAGATCTTGAAGTTGACCCAGGCACTCTCGCTGGCGTAGTGCGCCACGGCGAGATTGAGCGCGCCCGCGAGCGCGTAAAAGACGACCGACCAGGCATTGAGCGTGCGCCACAGACCCGGTGGCACGCGCAGGCGCTCCTCGAGCGCCGGACGCAGCAGCCGCTCGGTGAGCGTCTGCGCGCCGACCCAGAAGCTGCCGAGGAAGGCGAGCCCGATGCACCACAGGAGCACGGTCGGCTTCAGCTGGATGAAGGCGCGATCGTGCAGCAGCAGCGTCGCACCGCCGAAGATCAGCACCAGCAGTCCCGAGAGCGCGTGCAGCGGCGGGATGCGCCGCGTGCGCAGCCAGTCGAGCGCCAGCACCGCGAGCATGCTCAGCATCAGCACCGCGGTGGCGGTGTACAGGCCGCCGAGGCGATAGGTGACGAAGAACGCCACGAGCGGCGCCAGGGCGGTGAAGGTGGACATCAGCGAGGGTAGGGCGGTGCGCGCGCGTGCGTTAAGTGAAGGTGAGAACTGCCCGGAGCGACGGGCCGCGTATAGTCTCATGCGCCGCGCGCAACTTCCACGCGGGTGTTTGAATCTGCCCTCGAGGCGAGGCCGTGGCCGAGTACCTGCAAGTGCACCCGCTCAATCCGCAGCCGCGCCTGGTGCGCCGGGCGGCCGAGATCGTGCGCGGCGGTGGCCTCATCGCCTACCCCACCGACTCCTGCTACGCCTTTGGCTGGCAGCTGGGCGATGCGCGGCCGCTCGAGCGCGTGCGGCGGATCCGCGCGGCCGACCGCCACCACCACTACACGCTGGTGTGCGCCGACCTGGCGCAGGTGGGCCACTTCGCGCACCTGGAAACCTGGCAATTCCGCATGCTGCGCGCCTGCCTGCCCGGCCCGTACACCTTCCTGCTGCGGGCGACGCGTGCCACGCCACGGCGCCTGCAGCACGCGCGGCGGCGCACGATCGGGGTGCGCATCCCGGCGCACCCGGTGCCGCGGCTGCTGCTCGCGGAGCTGCGCGAGCCGATTCTGAGCTCCACGCTCATGATCGGCGGCGATGCCGAGCCGCTCACCTCCGGCGGCGAGATCGCCGCGCGCCTCGCGCACGAGGTGGAGGCGATCCTCGACGGCGGTGACTGTGGCGTGCAGCCGACCACGGTGGTGGATCTGTCGGTGACGCCGCCGGCGGTGGTGCGCGTCGGCAAGGGCGCGCTCGGCCCGATCACCGGCCGTGCGCTATAATTCGCGCCCGTGAACAGCTCCGCCGACCGCAGGCCCGCGCCACACCCGCGCGCGGCCGCCGCCCACCCCGCTGCTGAGTCCATCGTCCGCGCCGCGCCCTGGCGGGGCGGCACGTGAGTTCGCCCGCGCCGGCCCGGCGCGTGCTCTCCGGCATGCGGCCCACCGGACGGCTGCATCTGGGCAACTACCACGGCGCGCTGCGCAACTGGGTGGAGCTGCAGTACCAGTACGAGTGCTTCTTCTTCGTCGCCGACTGGCACATGCTGACCACCGGCTACGAGGACACCACGCACCTGCAGGAACACGTGCGCGACGTGCTCATCGACTGGCTGGCTGCGGGCTTGAACCCCGGGGTCGCGACGCTCTTCATCCAGTCGCACGTGCCCGAGCACGCCGAACTGCACCTGCTGCTGTCGATGATTACGCCACTCGGCTGGCTCGAGCGCGTGCCGAGTTACAAGGACCAGCAGGAGCAGCTCAAGGAGCGCGACCTGGCCACCTACGGCTTTCTCGGCTACCCGCTGCTGCAGAGCGCCGACATCCTGGTGTATCGCGCCGCCTTCGTGCCGGTGGGCGAGGACCAGGTGGCGCACGTGGAGCTCACGCGCGAGGCGGCGCGGCGCTTCAACCACCTGTACGGGCGCGAGCCGGACTTCGAGGCCAAGGCCGAGCGTGCCGTGAAGAGCCTGGGCGGGCGCAACACCACCAACTACCGCCAGCTGCGCCGCCGCTACCAGGAGTCCGGCGACGCCGAGGCGCTGCAGCGCGCCCGCGCGCTGGTCCAGAGCAACAACCGCATCACGGTGGCCGATCGCGAGCGGCTGCTCGGTTTCCTCGAGGGCACCGGGGTCACGATCCTGCCCGAGCCGCAGGTGCTGCTGACGACGACGCCCAAGGTGCCGGGCCTGGACGGGCGCAAGATGTCCAAGTCCTACGGCAACACCATCGGCCTGCGCGAGGAGCCCGACGAGGTGGTGAAGAAGCTGCGCACCATGCAGACCGACCCGGCGCGCGTGCGCCGCAGCGACCCCGGCGACCCGGACAAGTGCCCGGTGTGGGACCTGCACAAGATCTACTCGGACGAGGCCACGCGCCAGTGGGCGGCCAGCGGCTGCCGCAGCGCCGGCATCGGCTGCCTCGAGTGCAAGCAGCCCATGATCGACAAGGTGGTGGAGGAGATCAGCGGCATGCGCAAGCGCGCC
Organism: Steroidobacteraceae bacterium; assembly: GCA_035501795.1. GTDB lineage: Bacteria > Pseudomonadota > Gammaproteobacteria > Steroidobacterales > Steroidobacteraceae > 13-2-20CM-66-19. The sequence goes on along the minus strand of DATJVL010000009.1, from coordinate 72,869 downwards.
CAGGAATTCGAGGACAACCCCGAGACGGTGCGCAACATCGTCACCGAAGGCGCCGAGAAGGCGCGCGAGGCGGCCCGCCAGACGCTCGATGAGGTCAGGCGCGCCATGCACCTGCGCGCGGACTGAAGGCTCATGAAGCCACATCCGCACTTGAAAGTCGTGGTCTCGAACGCTCCCGCGGCACTCCCGGCGGTGCCGCCGCCGGAGCAGGTGGAGATGCCCTTTGCGGTGGTGAACGGCGAGCCGATCTCGCAGCTGCCGCGCGACCTGTACATCCCGCCGCAGGCGCTCGAGGTGTTCCTCGAGGCCTTCGAGGGCCCGCTCGACCTGCTGCTCTACCTGATCCGTCGCCAGAACCTGGACATCCTCGACATCCCGCTGGCGGAGATCACGCGCCAGTACATGCAGTACATCGAGCTGATGCAGGACCTGCAGCTGGAGCTCGCCGGCGAATACCTGGTGATGGCGGCCACGCTGGCGGAGATCAAGTCGCGCATGCTGCTGCCGCGCCCGCAGCTGAGCGAGGACGGCGAGCTCGACCCGCGCGCCGAGCTGGTGCGCCGCCTGCAGGAGTACGAGCGCTTCAAGCGCGCCGCCGAGAACCTCGACGCGCTGACGCGCCTCGAGCGCGACGTCTGGGCCACGAGCGCGCCCCTTAAGGAACGCCAGGTGGTGCGCGCGCTGCCGCAGGTGACGCTGCAGGAGATGCTACTCGCCTTCAAGGACGTGGTGGTGCGCGCGCAGATGTTCGCCCATCACCACATCCAGCGCGAGCAGCTCTCCGTCGGCGAGCGCATGAGCGACATCCTCGCGCGCCTCGGCGCCGGCGGCTTCGTGGCCTTCCTCGAGCTGTTCCGCCCGGAGGAGGGGCGCATGGGGGTAACGGTCACCTTCGTGGCGCTGCTCGAGCTGATGCGCGAGGGCCTGATCGAGGTGGTGCAGACCGAGCCCTACGCGCCGCTGCACGTGCGCGGTGCCGGGCCGCAGCTGCGCGTGGTGCACAGCGAGGGCGACACAGATACGGCCCCGCCGGGTGTGCCGGCGGATGAGGATCCTCCATGAACGAGTCATACCTGCGCAACGTGCTCGAGGCTGCACTGCTGGCCGCCGGGGGCCCGCTCGCGCTTGCTGACCTGCAGCGCCTGTTCGAGGAGCATGCGCGACCGGACGCGGCGACGCTGCGGGCGGTGCTCGCGCAGCTCGCCCAGGAGTACGCCGGGCGCGGCATCGAGCTGAAGGAGACCGCCAGCGGCTACCGCATCCAGGTGCGCCCGGAGCTGGCCGCGGAGATCTCGCGCCTGTGGCCGGAGCGCGCGACGCGCTACTCGCGTGCGCTGCTCGAGACGCTGGCACTGATCGCCTACCGCCAGCCGGTGACGCGTGCCGAGATCGAGGCGGTGCGCGGGGTGGCGGTCAATCCCAACATCATCCGCACCGTGATCGAGCGCAACTGGGTGCGCGTGGTCGGGCACCGCGATGTCCCCGGGCACCCCGAGCTGCTCGGCACCACGCGCGACTTCCTCGACTACTTTGGGTTGAAGTCGCTCGATGAGCTGCCGCCGCTGGCCGCGCTGCAGGCGATGGGCGAGGTCAACCTGCAGCTGCTGCCGGCCGAGGAGGCCGCGGCGGAACCTGCGAGCGAGGAGCCCGCCGCGAGCGAGGCCGGCGAGGCCGAGGACGCCGGCGATGATGATGAGCTCTCCGCGGAGGCAGGCGGCTCGAGCGAGCTGGTCGCGGCACCGCCGCAGTTCGGGGACTGATGCGCGCCCCGGCGCGCGCTCGCCGCGCCCCGTCGCGGTCTGCCAAGGCGTCCGGCCCCCGCCCGGGGCCAGCCGCCGCCGAGCGGCTGCAGAAGCTCATCGCGCGTGCCGGGCTCGCCTCGCGGCGCGAGGCGGAGGCCTGGATCAGCGCCGGACGGCTCACCATCAACGGCAGCGCCGCGACCCTCGGGGCGCGTGTCGGTCCGCGCGATGAGGTGCGGCTGGATGGCCGCGTCGTGCGCCTGGGCGCACTGCCGGGTGGCGGGCGGGTGTTCCTGTGCCACCGCTCGGCCGGCGAGCCGCTGCGGGCACCGGCCGGCGCCGCGCTGGCCCCCGAGGCGCGCCCCGGCCTCATCGAGCGCCTGCCGCGCCGCGCCGGACGGCGCTTCATCAGCGTGAGCCCGATGCCGCGCGTGGACGGCGGGCTCGAACTCCTGACCTCCGATGGGGCACTCGCGCTGCGCCTGCAGCGCGGGGCACACGCGCTGCTCAGCGCGTTCAGCGTGCGCGTGCGCGGGGTGCTCGCCGAGGAGCAATGCGCCGCGATCCGCGGCGGCGAGCTCGACAGCGGCGCGCGGCTCGCGGTCGAAGCGTGCACGGCAGCCGGCGGTGAGGCCGCCAACCGCTGGTACACGCTGCGCGTGCGCGGCGCGAGCGGCAAGGAGGTACGGCAGCTGTTCGAGCGGCACGGCGCGCTGGTGAGCCGCGTGCTGCGCACGCACTTCGGGCCGCTGACCCTGGAGCGCTCGCTCGGGCGCGGCCGCTGCCGCGAGCTCAGCGCCGCGGAACTCGCAGCGCTCGAGGCTCAGCCGCCCGCAGGCTCCTCCAGCGGCTGAGCGTCGAAGCAGCCTCCCGTGATGCCGGTGCTCGCCGGGCCGAGCAGGGCAAGGTAGGCGGCCGCCAGGCGGCCCGGCTCGGGGAGCGTCGCGAGGTCCTCGGCGGGGTAGGCCTGGCGGCGCATCGCGGTGCGCGTGCGGCCCGGGTTCAGGGTGTTGACGCGCACGTGGCTGATGCCCTCGAGCTCATCGGCGAGCACCTGGCTTAGGCCCTCGAGCGCGAACTTCGAGACCGCGTACGCCCCCCAGTAGGCCCGACCCGCGCGACCGACCGCGCTGCTGGTGAAGAGCACCGCGGCGTCGGCGGATCTCTTCAGCGCCGGGATCAGCACCTGGGTCAGGGCGAACGCGGCGGTGACGTTGACGTGCATGACGCGGCAGAAGGTGGGCACGTCGTAGTGCTCGACGGGTGCGAGCGTGCCGAGGATCGCGGCGTTGTGCAGCAGCCCGTCCAGGCGGCCATAGCGCTCGAGCACCGCGTCGGCGAGCGCGTCGTAGTCGCGCGCCAGGGCGCGCTCCAGGTCGAGCTCGGCGATCGCAGGCTCCGCGGCGCCGCTGGCGCTGATCTCGGCGTGCAGCTGCTCGAGCCTGCCGGCGTGGCGGCCGATGAGCAGCACCTGCGCGCCGTGCTTGGCGCAGGCGAGCGCGATCGCGCGCCCGATGCCGGCGGTGGGTCCGGTGATGGCGATGACCCGCCCGGCGAGCTCGGCCGGGGCCGGACGGTGGCGCCGTGGATCGAAAGCCTCACTCATGGGGCGGAACTGCAGGGCGGGTGCATGTCAGGCCTCCAGGCGGTAGCGCCCCCGGGCGGCGCGCCGGGCGATGCGCCAGGCGTGCCAGCCATCCAGGAGCGCGCGATGCTCGCCCGGGAGGCTCAGCCGGGGCAAGTCATGCAGTGCGCGCCGCGAGTGCAGCGCGGTCATGCCCGCCCACACCAGCAGCGGCCGCAGCGCAACCTGCGCGTTAGCCTCCAGGGCGCCAACCGCGTCGGCTAGTGCCCGCCGCGCGCGCCGGTGCTGCTCGCGCACCAGTGCGCTCGCCGCCACCTCGAGCGCGGGGCGCGTGAGCGATGCGCTCTCGATGCCGGCCTGCGCGAGCTCATCCACGGGCAGCCGCAGCCGTCCGCGGCGCGCGTCCGCACCGAGCGCATTCACCAGTTCGAGGGTCCCGAGGGCAGCCCCGAGGGCCAGCGCGGGGGCGACGCGCCCGTGGGGCAGCAGCAGGCCGCAGAGCGCTCCCACGAGCGCCTCGCTCCAGCGCGCCGCGTAGGCCTCGAGCTCGGGCCGCGACTCGAAGGTGGCGCAGGCCAGATCCCAGCGCGCGAGCTCAACCAGCAAGCCGAGCTGCGCGAGCGCTGCCTCCCGGCCGGCGAAGTGCGTGGCGAGCGCGCGCGTGAGCGGGTGGCGCGCCGCGCCAGCGGCGAGCCGCGCGCATTCCTCAGCCCACCAGGTGAGCCGCGCGTGGGCGAGCTCGTGCGTCGCCGCCGCGGCGAGCGGGGCGCGGATCTGCGACTCCAGCTCGAGCAGCGCGGCCAGCGCGGCGCGGTGCGCTGGCGGACAGTAGAGGCGGGCGAGGGCGCGGGCGGGCGGCTCAGTTGCGGCGGCCATGGCTCGCTGGCGCCGCATCATCAGCCTCGGTGCTGCCCGGGGCGCTCGCGCCGGCCTCCGCGGCGGGTGCGCCGCTGCTGCGTACCAGCTGGCCGACGGGCTCGAGTTCCGGCAGCGGGGCATCCGCGGTCACGCCGAGCTCGTTGAAGCGGCGCGCCTGGGGCAGCACCTGACGCTCGAGCGAGCCGACGGCGGCGTTGTAGGCCTCGACCGCCCCGGTGAGGCGCGCGCCCATGCGGCCGAGGTGCGCATTGAAGCTGCCGAGTCGCCGGTAGAGCTCCTGTCCCAGGTCGCGGATGTGCGCGGCGTTCTGGGCGACCGCGGACTGGCGCCAGCCGTAGGCGACCGTCTTCAGCAGCGCGATCAGCGTCGAGGGCGTGGCGACGATCACGCCCTGGGCGAGGGCGTTCTCGAGCAGCTCGGGGCGCTCGGCGAGCGCCGCCGACAGGAACTGGTCGCCCGGCAGGAACAGCACCGCGAACTCCGGGCTGCGCTCGAACTGCGCCCAATAGCTCTTGGAGCCGAGCTCGCGCACGCGCGTCTCCACCTGCTGCGCGTGCTTGCGCAGCGCGAGTGCCCGCTCTTCCTCGGCGCCGGCCTCCAGCGCGGCGAGATAGGCATCGAGCGGGGTCTTGGCGTCGATGACCAGGTCGCGCGCCTCGGGCATGTGCACGACCAGGTCCGGGCGCACCGTGGCTTCCTCGCCCACCACCTGCAGCTGCTCGGTGAAATCGCAGTGCTCGGAGAGACCGGCGAGCTCGACCAGGCGGCGCAGCGTCAGCTCGCCCCAGCGGCCGCGCACCTCCGGGCGGCGCAACGCGGTCACGAGGTTGCGCGTCTCACGCTGCAGCAGGGATTGGCCGCCGGCGAGCGCCTCGATCTGGGTGCGCAGACTCGAGAAGGCGTCGCGCCGCTCGCGCTCGAGCGCCTGCACCTGCTGCTCGGTGCGCTCGAGCGCCGCGCGCAGCGGCTCGACCAGCTGTGCGATCGCCAGCTCGCGCTCCTTGAGCGCGCCCTGCGCCACGGCCTGGTCACGCCCGAGAGCCTCGCGCGCCAGGCGCAGGAACAGCTCGCTGTTGGAGCGCAGCGTCTCGCCGGCGAGGCTGTCGAAGGCGGCGCGCAGGCGCGTCTCGGACTGCTCGAGCAGCGCCACGCGCTCGGCGTCCTTGAGCGTCTCGGCCTCGAGGCGCACCTGGGTCGCCGCCAGCTCGATGCGCAGCGCCTCGATGCGCCGCCCGGCGCGCAGGTGGCTCAGCAGCGCGCCGAAGATCATGCCGCCGAGGAACACGGCGGCGATCACGAGATAGAGGAAGTGGGTGAGGGTGCTCATTTGCGCAGATGCGCGAGGTAGTTGACCGCCACGTTCTGCGAGAGGGCGGCGCGGGCGCTGAAGGGGTCGAGCTCGATGCCGGTCAGCTCCGCGAGCGTCAGGCCCGCCGCGCGCCCCCAGCGGGCGAGTTCGGCGGGGCGGATCAGCCGCTCGTACTCGTGCGTGCCGCGCGGGATGAGCCCGAGCAGGTATTCGCCGCCGACGATCGCGGTGAGGAAGGAGCGCAGGTTGCGGTTCAGGGTGGAGAGGATCAGCGTGCCGCCCGGCGCGAGCAGTTGCGCCAGCGTGTGCACCATCACCGCCGGCTCGGGCACGTGCTCGAGCACCTCAAGGCAGGTGATGAGCGTGAACGCCGCCGGGGCTTGCGCCACCAGCGCGCTGGCCGCGCACACGCGGTAGTCGATCTCGAGCCCCGATTCCGCCGCGTGCAGCCGCGCGACCTCGATCATCCCCGGCGCCATATCGATGGCCGTGACGGCGGCGCCCGCGCGCGCCAGGCTCTCGGCGAGCAGCCCGCCACCGCAGCCGACGTCCAGGGCGCGCGCGCCGCTGAGCACGCAGCGCTCGGCGACGTAGGCGACGCGCACCGGGTTCAGCAGGTGCAACGGCCGGAATTCCCCGTGCGGGTCCCAGAAACGGCTGGCGACCGCGTCGAACTTGGCGAGCTCGGCCGCATCGGCCTCGCGGGGGCCAGCCTGGTGCACGCTGCTCACGCGGCGGCACCGAGCTTCAGGCGCCGCGCCCAGCTGCCGGCGAGCCCGGCCAGCTCCGCCTCGTCGAAGCCGAGCAGGCGCCGCTCACTCAGCAGCAGCCGCCCGCCGCTCCAGAGATCGCTCACGGGTGCCGCGCCGAAGATGAGCGCGTCCGCCAGCCCGGCCGCGCTGGCACAGCCGAGCTCATCGAGCTCGAGGCAGACGAGGTCGGCGAGCTTGCCCGGCTCGAGCGAGCCGAGGTGCGCCTGCAGGCCGAGCGCGGTGGCGCCGCCGAGGGTCGCGAGGCGCAGCGCGGTGGTCGCGTCAAAACCGGACAGGAGCGCCGCGGTGCGGGCTTCGCCGCGCACATCGAGCGCGCCGGACTTGAGCGGATTGCCGCTGCCGAGTGCGCTGCGATCGCCCGGCAGCAGCGGCACGGCGGCGCCGCCGGCACGCAGGCCCTGCTGGGGGCAGCTCACGAGGGCCGCGCCGTGGCGCTCGAGGAGCGCGAGGTCCGCGGCGGAGAGTGGCTGCGCGGCGATCGCCGCGGTCCCCGGCCGCACCAGTCCCAGGGCGCACAGCCGTGCCAGCGCGCTGCGCTCCTCGGCCGCCGCATCGCGCACCTCGGCGGCCGCGGCGAGGCCCTCCAGGGGCAGCGCCAGGCGCGCATCGAGCTCGTCGGCCACGCGCCGCAGGCGCTGCAGCAGCGGCTCGCTCGCCAGTGCCGCGCCGACGGGTGCGAAGAAGAGGCTGAGCCGCGCATCGGCCCGGTACTCGTCCCAGAGTCGCTCCGCACGCGCCAGCTGCGCGCTCAGGCCCTCCGCGCCGGCGGCCTCGCTGATCGGCAGGGCAATCGCGGCACGCACCTGCGCGGCGGCCGCCACGCGCGCCGCTTCCTCGGGATGCTCGCTCAGGTCGGCGAAGCAGGTGATTCCCGCCTTGAGCATCTGCGCGATCGCCAGGCGCGTGCCGTCACGCACGAAGTCCGCGCCGGCCGCGTGCGGGGTGGCCTTGCCGCCGCCGTACGGGTGCAGGGCGCGCAGCAGCGTGAGGCTGGCGCGCGTGTGGGCGTTGATGAGGCCGGGGATGAGCGCGTGCTGCGTGCGGCGCACCTCGCGGCTCGGCTGATAGCGCGCGCGCAGCTGCTCGGCCGGTCCGAGCGCGACGATGCGTCCGCCGCCGACGACGAGCGCATGGCCCTCGAGCACGGTCTGCGGCACCACCGGCAGCAGCCAGCGCGGCTCGATCAGCAGGTCGGCGGGTTCGCGCATCGCGTCTCGCAGAAAGCTTTCAGAGGGCTGCGCCGCAGTATATCGGTGCATGCCGTGCAACGCGCGCTCGGGCACGTGGCGCGCGTGCGCGCGGCCGCAGTCCGGGCGGCTCTTCATGCTAGAATTACTCCTTTATTTCAGGGCCGTAGCGGCCCGATAGAGTGCGCCCGCTCCATGGCCGAGATCGCCCGCGAAATCCTGTCCGTCAGTCTCGAAGAGGAGATGCGTCAGTCGTATCTCGACTACGCGATGAGCGTGATCGTCGGGCGCGCGCTGCCGGATGTGCGCGACGGGCTGAAGCCGGTGCACCGGCGCGTGCTCTATGCGATGCGCGAACTCGGCAACGACTGGAACAAGGCCTACAAGAAGAGCGCGCGCGTGGTCGGCGACGTGATCGGCAAGTACCACCCGCACGGGGACACGGCGGTGTACGACACCATCGTGCGCATGGCGCAGCCGTTCTCGCTGCGCTACCTGCTGGTGGACGGGCAGGGCAATTTCGGCTCGGTGGACGGGGACCTGCCGGCGGCCATGCGCTACACCGAGGTGCGCATGACGCGCATCGCGCACGAGCTGCTGGCCGATATCGACAAGGAGACCGTCGACTTCGCGCCCAACTACGATGAGTCCGAGTCCGAGCCCTCGGTACTGCCCACCCGGGTGCCGAACCTGCTGGTGAACGGGCAGACCGGCATCGCGGTCGGCATGGCCACCAACATCCCGCCGCACAATCTCACCGAGACCATCAACGCATGCGTGGCGCTGCTGGATGACCCGGCCCTGGCGCTCGCCGGGTTGATGCAGCACGTCCCCGGGCCGGACTTCCCCACCGGCGGCATCATCAACGGCGCCCAGGAGATCGCCACCGCCTACCGCACCGGCCGTGGCCGGCTCTCGGTGCGCGCGCGGGTGAGCATCGAGGAAGTCGGGCGCGGCGACCGTCAGGCGATCGTGGTGACGGAGCTCCCCTACCAGGTCAACAAGGCGCGCCTCATCGAGCGCATCGCGCAGCTGGTGCGCGAAAAGCAGCTCGACGGCATCGCCAGCGACGGCCTGCGCGATGAGTCCGACAAGGACGGCATGCGCATCGTCATCGAGCTCAAGCGCGGCGAGCTCACCGAGGTGGTGCTCAACAACCTGTACGCCCAGACGCCGATGGAGACGGTGTTCGGCATCAACATGGTGGCGTTGCACGACGGGCAGCCCAAGCTCATGTCGCTCAAGGAGATGCTGGAGTCCTTCATCCGGCATCGCCGCGAGGTGGTCACGCGGCGCACCATCCACGACCTGGCGCGCGCGCGCGAGCGCGCCCACATCCTCGAGGGCCTCGCGGTCGCCCTCGCCAACATCGACGCGGTGATCGCGCTCATCAAGGCCGCCGCCTCGCCGGCCGAGGCGCGCGCGGCACTGCTGGCGCGTGCCTGGGCCCCGGGCGCGGTGACTGAGCTCCTGGCGCGGGCGGGCGCCATCTCGACGCGCCCGCAGGAGCTGCCGGCCGAGTTTGGGCTGCGCGCCGGCGCCTACCACCTCTCCGAGGCGCAAGCGCAGGCGATCCTCGACATGCGCCTGCACCGCCTCACCGGGCTCGAGCAGGACAAGATCATCGGCGAGTACCGCGAGCTGCTCGAGAGCATCCGCGACCTGAGCGACATCCTGGCCCGTCCCGAGCGGCTCACCCAGGTGGTGCGCGGCGAGCTCATCGCGGTGCGCGAGGCCTACGGCGATGCGCGCCGCACCGAGATCAACCGCGACCACCTGGATTTGACCACCGAGGACTTGATCGAGCCGCAGGACGTGGTGGTGACGCTCTCGCACGCCGGCTATGCCAAGAGCCAGCCGCTCACGGAATACCAGACGCAGCGCCGTGGCGGGCGCGGCAAGACGGCCACGGCGGTGAAGGACGAGGACTTCGTCGAGAAGCTCTTCGTCGCGCACACCCACGATACCGTGCTGTGCTTCTCCAACCGCGGCAAGGTCTACTGGCTGAAGGTCTACGAGCTGCCCCAGGCCGGGCGCGGCGCGCGTGGCAAGCCGATGGTCAACCTGCTGCCGCTCGAGGAGGGGGAGAAGATCAACGCGCTGCTGCCGGTAAAGCAGTACGACGAGCAGCACTTCGTCTTCATGGCCACCCGCGCCGGCACGGTGAAGAAGACGCCGCTGGCGGCGTTCTCGCGCCCGCGCTCCACCGGCATCATCGCGGTCGACCTGGCCGACAACGACCAGCTGGTCGGGGTGGCGATCACCGACGGCCAGCGTGAGATCATCCTCGTCTCCTCCGGCGGCAAGGCGATCCGCTTCCGCGAGGACGAGGTGCGCCACATGGGACGCGAGGCCGCGGGCGTGCGTGGCATCCGCCTCGGGCCCGGGCACGACCTGATCGCCCTCATCGTCGTCGGTGAAGGGCACGTGCTCACCGCCTCCGCCACCGGCTACGGCAAGCTGACGCCGCTGGCGGAGTTTCCGGCGCACGGCCGCGGCGGCCAGGGCGTGATCGCGCTGCAGACCTCGGACCGCAACGGCTTCACGGTCGCCGCACTGCAGGTGATGGGCGGCCAGGAGATCATGCTGATCAGCTCCACCGGCACCCTGGTGCGCACCACCGTGGATGAGATCTCGGTGCAGGGCCGCAACACCCAGGGCGTGCGCCTCATCCGCCTCGATGAGGGCGAGCGCCTGGTGGGCATCGAGCGCATCGAGAGCCTGGAGGGCGCCGAGGAGGGCAGCGGCGCGGGCGCCGCTCCCGAGGAGTCCGCCGGGGAGAGCGCGCCCTAGAGAGGGGCGGCGGCGCGCACCGCAACTTCCTCAGCGCGCCGCGCGCTGCATTGCTAAGATCGCGCATTCCCTGCTTTCCTGACAGGACCTTGGACGAGGGTCGTGCGCGTCTACAATTTCGCCGCCGGGCCGGCCATGATGCCCGTGGAAGTGCTCGAGGAGGCCCGCGAGCAGCTCACCGACTGGCATGCCTCGGGGATGTCGGTGATGGAGATCTCGCATCGCGGCCGCGCCTTCATGGCCGTGGCCGAGGAGGCCGAGATTCGCGTGCGCGAGTTGCTCGCCGTGCCGCGCAATTACAAGGTGCTGTTCCTGCAGGGCGGGGCCACGGCGCAGTTCGCGGCGGTACCCCTGAACCTCACCCGTACCGAGTCGAGCGCCGATTACCTCAACACCGGTTCCTGGTCGAAGAAGGCGATCGCGGAAGCCAAGCGCCTGACGCACGTGCACGTGGCCGCCGATGAGGCTGCCTCGGGCTACACCAGCGTACCGGCGGCCGCCGCGCTGCGCCTGAGCCCGAACGCGGCCTACCTGCACTACACCGCCAACGAGACCATCGGGGGAGTGGAATTCCCCTACATCCCCGACAGCGGCACGGCACCGCTGGTCGCGGACATGTCCTCCAACATCCTCTCGCAGCCGGTGCCGGTCGAGCGCTTCGGCATCATCTACGCCGGCGCGCAGAAGAACATCGGTCCCGCCGGGCTGACGCTGGTCCTCGTGCGCGATGACCTGCTCGGGCGCGCCCGAGCGGAGACCCCGGCGGTGCTCAACTACGAGGCGATGGCCGCGGAGGGCTCGATGCTCAACACCCCGCCGACCTTTGCCTGGTACCTGGCCGGGCTCACCTTCAAGTGGCTGCAGGCGCAGGGCGGCCTGCCGGTGATCGCGGCCCGCAACGAGGCCAAGGCCCAGCTGCTGTACCGCGCCATCGACGCGTCCGGGTTCTACCGCAACCCCGTGGTACACGCAGCCCGTTCGCGCATGAACGTGCCCTTCACGCTCAGCAAGCCCGAGCTCGATGAGCGCTTCCTCAGCGAGGCGCGCGCGGCGGGACTCACGAACCTCGCGGGCCACCGCTCGGTCGGGGGCATGCGCGCCAGCCTCTACAACGCGATGCCGCTCGAGGGCGTGCAGGCGCTGGTGTCCTTCATGCAGGAGTTCGAGCGCCGTCACGGCTGACCCGCCGCGCATGCCCTACCGCATCCTCACACTGAATACCATCAGCCCCAAGGGCCTCAGCCGCCTGCCGCCGGAGCGCTACCAGGTGGGCGCCGAGCTCAGCGAGCCTGATGCGATCCTGGTGCGCTCGGCCGACATGCACGCCATGCAGGTGCCGGCGCGGGTGCGCGCCATCGGGCGCGCCGGCGCCGGCACCAACAACATCCCGGTCGAGCAGATGAGCCGGCGCGGCATCCCGGTCTTCAACGCCCCCGGCGCCAACGCCAATGCCGTCAAGGAGCTGGTGCTCGCGGGGCTGCTGCTGGCGGCGCGCAACATTGCGCAGGCCTGGCTGTTCGCGCGCGAACTGCCGGGCGATGATGAGGCCATCGAGGCCGCGGTCGAGCGCGGCAAGAAGCGCTTCGTGGGCTTCGAGCTCCCGGGGCGCACTCTCGGGGTCGTGGGCCTCGGCGCGATCGGCGTCGAGGTGGCAAACTCGGCACTGGCGCTCGGCATGCACGTGCTCGGCTATGACCCGCAGATTACCGTGCAGCGCGCCTGGCAGCTCTCTTCCAGCGTCGTCCAGGCGCTCTCGCTCGAGGACCTGTGCGCGCGCGCCGATGCGGTGAGCGTGCACGTGCCGCTCAACCAGGCCACCCGTCACCTGATCAACGGCGCCCGCCTCGCGCTCATGCGGCCGGACACGACGCTGCTGAACTTCGCCCGCGCCGGGATCGTGGACGAGGCCGCCGTGGTGGCGGCGCTGGACGCTGCACGGCTGCACGCCTACGTCTGCGACTTTCCCAGCGTGGCCCTCAAGCAGCACCCGCGCGTGGTGACCCTGCCGCACCTCGGCGCCTCCACCGGGGAGGCCGAAGAGAACTGCGCCGTCATGGTGGCCGAGCAGCTGCGCGAGTTCCTCGAGCACGGCAACATCCGCAACAGCGTCAACTACCCGGAGGCGGTGCTGCCGCGCGTACCGAACACCACGCGCCTGGCGATCGCCAACAGCAACGTGCCCAACATGGTCGGGCAGATCTCCACCTGCCTGGCGAGCGCGCGCCTCAACATCGCCGACCTGCTCAACAAGTCGCGCGGCGAATACGCCTACACGCTGATCGACACCGACGGTCAGGTGTCCGCCGATGTGCTCGGCCAGATCCGCGCCATCAACGGCGTGCTCTCGGCGCACATCCTGTAAGGGCCGCAGCATGCCGAAGCGCAAACGCCGTCCCGCGCCTGCCACCCCCGGCGCCCGGCCGCTGCGCACTGACCTGGCGGCGGTGCGTGCCCGTATCGATGCAATCGATGAGCAGCTGCAGGAGCGCATGAACGAGCGCGCGCGCCTGGCACAGCAGGTCGGCATCTCCAAGGGCGCAGCCGGGCGGGCGGTGGATTTTTACCGCCCGGAGCGCGAAGCGCAGGTGCTGCGCCGCGCGCGTGCGCGCAACAAGGGCCCGCTGCGCGATGCCGAGGTGCTGCGGCTGTTCCGCGAGATCATGTCGGCGTGCCTGGCACAGCAGGAGCCGCTCAAGGTGGCTTTTCTCGGCCCCGAGGGCACCTTCACGCAGACCGCCGTGCTCACCCACTTCGGCCACTCGGTGCGCGCCCTGCCGCTCACCTCGATCGATGAGGTGTTCCACGAGGTCGAGGCGGGCAATGCCGACTTCGGCGTGGTGCCGATCGAGAACTCGACCGAGGGCACGGTCAACCACACGCTCGACCGCTTCCTCACCTCGCCGCTGAAGATCTGCGGCGAGGTGGAACTGCGCATCCGCCAGCACCTGATGGGGCAGATGGGGCAGCTGTCGCGCATCGTGCGCGTATGTTCGCACCCGCAGTCACTCGCACAGTGCCGCGCGTGGCTCGATGAGCACCTGCCCGGCATCGAGCAGGTGGCGGTGGCGAGCAACGCCGAGGCCGCGCGCCGCGCACGCGACGAGAAGGGCACGGCCGCGATCGCCGGCGAGACCGCCGCCGAGGTCTACGCCCTCAAGGTGCTGGCGGCGGACATCGAGGACCGCGCCGACAACACCACGCGCTTCCTGGTGCTCGGGCGCCAGCTGTTCGCGGCCAGCGGCGAGGACCGCACGACGCTGCTGGTCTCGGTCGGCCACACCGATGCGCCCGGCGCGCTCTACCGGCTGCTCGAGCCGCTCGCGCGTCACCGCGTGAGCCTCACCCGCATCGAGTCGCGCCCCTCGCGGCGGCGCAAGTGGGACTACGTATTCTTCATGGACCTCGAGGGCCACGCCGAGGAGCGGCACGTCGCGCGCGCGCTGGCGGCGCTGAAGAAGCGCGCCTCGCTGTTCCGGATCCTCGGCTCCTACCCGCGGGCCGTGCAGTGAGCGGCGCGGCGGCCGCCGCCTACCGCCTGGCCCCCGGCGGGCGCGTGGCCGGCTCGTTCACCGTACCCGGCGACAAGTCGATCTCGCACCGCGCGCTCATGCTCGGTGCGCTGGCGCGCGGCACCACCGAGATCGGCGGCTTCCTCGAGGGGGAGGACTGCCTGGCGACGGCGCGGGCGCTGACGGCGATGGGGGTCGCGATCGAGCATCCCGCGCCCACCGAGGTGCGCGTCCACGGAGTCGGCCGCCAGGGGCTCCGCGCTCCGGCGGCGCCCCTGGACATGGGCAATGCGGGTACCGCGATGCGCCTCATGCTGGGCGTTCTGGCCGGACAGCCTCTCGAGGCCACCCTGATCGGGGACGCCTCGCTCATGCAGCGCCCCATGGAGCGCGTGGCGGCGCCGCTGCGCCTGATGGGGGCGCAGCTGCGCACGCACGCGGGGCACGCCCCGGTCACCGTGACCGGCAATCGCTCGCTGGCAGGCATCACCTACACGCTGCCGGTCGCCAGTGCGCAGGTGAAGTCGGCGCTGCTGCTGGCGGGCGTGAACGCGCGCGGCCGCACGCAGCTCACCGAGCCTGCGCCCTCGCGCGATCACACCGAGCGCATGCTGCGCCAGTTCGGCGTGACGGTGCAGCAGGAGGGCGCGCACATCGCCGTGGCGGGCGGCCAGGAGCTCAGCGCGGCGCGCATCGAGGTGCCGGCGGATTTCTCCTCCGCGGCCTTCTTCCTCGTGGCCGGTTGCCTCGCGGCCGAGCAGCCGCTCACCCTGACCAACGTCGGCGTCAACCCCACGCGCACCGGGCTGCTCAGCATCCTCAAGTCGATGGGAGCCGACATCCGCGTACACCCGCGCGCGGGAGCCGCGGGCGGTGAGCCGCGCGCGGACTTGGAAGTGCGCCGCAGCAGCCTGCGGGGCATCGCCGTGCCGGAGGCGCTGGTGCCGCTCGCCATCGATGAGCTGCCGGTGCTCTTCATCGCCGCCGCGTGCGCGCGCGGGCAGACGGTGGTGCGCGGCGCCGCGGAGCTGCGCGTGAAGGAGAGCGACCGCCTCGCCGCCATGGCCGAGGGCCTGGGCAGGCTCGGCATCCGGCACGAGCTCGCCAGCGACGGGCTGACGCTCGAGGGCGCCGACAGCTTCGGCGGCGGCACGATCGACAGCCGCGGCGATCACCGCATCGCCATGGCCTTTGCCGTGGCGGCGTTGCGGGCACGCGCACCGCTCAAGGTGCTGGACGTGGCCAACGTCGCCACGTCCTTTCCCGGCTTCCTCACGCTTGCGCGCGCGGCCGGCTTGCAGATCGAGCCGGCCTGACGGAGGCTCTCGGGGGATGAGCGAGGCGGCGACTCCCGTGGTGACCATCGATGGCCCGAGCGGCTCGGGCAAGGGCACCATCAGCCGCGCGCTGGCCCAAAGGCTCGGCTGGCACCTGCTCGACAGCGGTGCGCTCTACCGCCTCGTGGCCCTCGCCGGGCAGCGCGCCGGGCTCGACCCCGAGGACCGCCGCCGCCACGCCGAGATTGCCCGCGCCATGCAGGTCCACTTTGGCACCGATCCCTCAGGCAGCG
Source organism: Steroidobacteraceae bacterium (assembly GCA_035501795.1). GTDB lineage: Bacteria > Pseudomonadota > Gammaproteobacteria > Steroidobacterales > Steroidobacteraceae > 13-2-20CM-66-19. The sequence continues at coordinate 57,522 of DATJVL010000009.1, read as the reverse complement.
AACGCGTCGAGCTCGACGGCACCGAGGTGACCGCCGAGATCCGCTCGGAGGCGGCCGGGTCGGGTGCCTCCCGCGTCGCGGCCTGGGCCGAGGTCCGCAGTGCCCTCCTGGGCCGCCAGAGGGCCTTCGTCCAGCCCCCCGGCCTGATCGCCGACGGCCGCGATATGGGCACCGTCGTCTTCCCCGCGGCAGCCCTGAAGATCTTCCTGACGGCGACCCCGGAGGAGAGGGCCCTGCGGCGACATAAGCAGTTGAAAGACAAGGGGTCTGGTGTTAGCCTTCCCGCCCTTTCGCGCGAGATAGCCGAGCGGGACGCAAGGGACCAGACCCGTCGGGTCGCACCCTTGAGGCCCGCATCCGATGCCTGCGTGATCGACTCCACCGGCATGCCCGTGGAGTCGGTGGTGGGACGGGTGCTGGGACTGGGGGCCGCTCGAGGCTTGTGGCAATAGCCGCTCGTCGCGATACGCACGGAAGGAACCTGAGGTTGGCACGCGCAGGATGCGGGTGCCCGTTTGTTTTTCCTGGGCCGCAATGGACGAGCACCCAGTACAGGCACGCCAAGTGGCGTGCGAAGTGAAGGTATGACAGAAAGTTTCGCCCAGCTCTTCGAGCAAAGTCTCGCTAACCAGCGCATCCGCCCCGGCATGATCCTGACCGGGCTCGTCGTCGAGGTCACCAGCGACGTCGTCATCGTCAACGTAGGCCTGAAGTCCGAGGCCGTCATCCCGCTCGAGCAGTTCAAGAACGAGCGGGGGGAAGTCGAGGTCAAGGCCGGCGAGCAGGTGGAAGTGGCCCTCGACTCGGTCGAGGACGGGACGGGCGAGACCCGCCTGTCGCGCGAGAAGGCTAAACGCGCCCGCACCTGGACACGCCTGGAGGAGGCCTTCAACAAATCCGAGATCGTCACCGGCGTCATCACCGGCCGCGTCAAGGGCGGCTTCACGGTGGAGATCGAGAACGTACGCGCGTTCCTGCCCGGCTCGCTGGTGGACGTGCGCCCGGTGCGCGACACCTCCTACCTCGAGGGCAAGCCGCTCGAGTTCAAGGTGATCAAGCTCGACCAGAAACGCAATAACGTGGTGGTCTCGCGCCGCGCGGTGGTGGAGCAGGAGTTCTCCGCCGAGCGCTCGGCGCTCATGGACAACCTGCAGGAAGGAGCGGTCGTCAAGGGCACGGTCAAGAACCTGACCGATTACGGCGCCTTCGTCGACCTGGGCGGCATCGACGGCCTGCTGCACATCACCGACATGGCGTGGAAGCGCGTCAAGCATCCGAGCGAAGTCGTCAAGGTCGGCGATGAGGTCGAGGTGCGCATCCTCAAGTTCGACCGCGAGCGCTCACGCGTCAGCCTGGGCCTGAAGCAGCTCGGCGCCGATCCGTGGCAGAACATCGCACGGCGCTACCCGCCCAACACGCGCGTGTTCGGCAAGGTCACCAACATCGCCGACTACGGCGCGTTCGTCGAGATCGAGGACGGCGTCGAGGGCCTGGTGCACGTCTCCGAGATGGACTGGACCAACAAGAACGTCAACCCGGCCAAGGTGGTGCACACCGGCCAGGAAGTGGAGGTGATGGTGCTCGATGTCGACGAGGAGCGGCGCCGCATCTCCCTCGGCCTCAAGCAGTGCCAGGCCAATCCGTGGAAGGAGTTCGCAGAGAACTACAACCGCGGCGACAAGGTGGGCGGCCAGATCAAGTCCATCACCGACTTCGGCATCTTCATCGGGTTGCCGGGCAACATCGACGGCCTGGTGCACCTCTCCGACATCTCCTGGGACCAGCCCGGCGAGGAGGCGGTGCGCAACTACCAGAAGGGCCAGCAGCTCGAGGCGATGGTGCTGTCCATCGATCCGGAGCGCGAGCGCATCTCGCTCGGCATCAAGCAGCTCGCCAAGGATCCCTTCTCGGCCTACATCGCCGACAACCCCAAGGGCACCATCGTGCGCGGCGTGGTCAAGGAGGTCGACGCCCGCGGTGCGGTCATCGACCTCGGCAACGGCATCGAGGGTCAGCTGCGCGCCTCCGAGCTCGGCCGCGACCGCGTCGAGGATGCGCGCGCGGTGCTCAAGGTCGGCGAGGCCGTCGAGGCCAAGTTCACCGGCGTCGACCGCAAGTCGCGCACCATCTCGCTCTCGATCAAGGCCAAGGAGGCGCACGAGGAGGCCGAGGCGGTGCAGAGCTACCGCTCCGAGACAGCCCCCTCCGGCACGAGCCTGGGCGAGCTGCTGAAGGAGCACATCGGCTCGGGTGAGAGCCGCTGATCGCGCGCCGCAATGACGAAGTCGGAACTCATCGAGATCATCACTGCCAAGCAGAAGCACCTGCCGGCCAAGGATGTGGAGCTGGCGCTGAAGCAGATTCTGGAGATCATGAGCGATGCGCTCTCGCAGGGAGAGCGCATCGAGATCCGCGGCTTCGGCAGCTTCTCGCTGCACTTCCGCCCGCCGCGCCAGGGGCGCAACCCCAAGACCGGCGAGGCGGTGGCACTCTCGGGCAAGCACGTCCCGCACTTCAAGCCGGGCAAGGACCTGCGCGAGCGGGTCAACGAAGGGGCCGACCGGCCGATCCGCGACTGACACCTGACACCTGACATCCGCCCGTGCGGCGTCTGGTGCGGTTATCTTGCACGCAGCCAACCTGCTACCCTCGCGGACGTGTTCGAAGTCCCTCCGATGTTCCTCGCGCTGGCCTTCATCCTGGTCGGCCTTGCGACTTATTTCCTCGGGCGCCGCAACGGCGCGGCACGCACCGTGCGCCTGCCGCGCGACTACCTCGAGGGCCTCGATCACCTCATCAACGACCGCTTCGATCACGCCACCGAAATCCTCGCGCGCATGGCGCAGGCGGACGGCGATGCAGCCGAGATCCAGTTCGCGCTCGGCAGTCTGTTCCGCCGCCGCGGCGAGGTCGATCGCGCCATCGCCATCCACTCGCGGTTGCGCGACCACGGCGGGGCGCCGCTGCGCGACCGGGCGGCCTTCGAGCTGGCGCTCGACTACCAGAGCGCGGGCCTCATGGACCGCGCCGAACGGGTGCTCGAGGAGCTCGCCGCCGCCGGCAACTACCGTGGCGCCGCGCTCGATCACCTGGTGGGCATCTACGAGGCACAGGGCGACTGGGCGAAGGCACTGAAGACCTTCCACGAGCTGCCGCAGCCGGTGCAGGCCGAGCGCGCGCAGGTAGCAGCGCACTACCTGTGCGAGCTGGCCGAGCAGACGCTGCTGCAGGGGGAGGGCGAGCGCGCCGGGACACTGCTGCGCCAGGCGCGCACGCACCAGGCACAACTGCCGCGCGCGGACATGCTGGCGGCGCGCATCGCGGATGCCGCCGGTGACACCGCCGGCGCACGCGCGCTGTACCTGCAGGCGCTCGAGGGCTCCCCGGGACTGGCGCTCGAGATCATCCCCGCCGTGCTGGCCGTCGCGCGCCGCTGCGGCGACCAGGACCTGCTGCATGAGCTTGGGCGGCGCCTGCAAAGCAGCGGTCGCGTGAGCCCGCGGCAGCTCGCCTGGCTGCTCGCCACCGCGGTGCCGGCCGAGGAGGTGGCGCGCCTTCCGGACATGAACGGGGAGTTCGGCCTGAGCGTCAGCTCGGTCGCCGAGGCGAGCTCGCTCAGCCTGCTGCTGACGCGCATCGGCGAGGCCGGCGGCCGCTACCAGTGCGATGAGTGCGGCCTGAGCAGCGTCGGCTGGTACTGGCGCTGCCCCAAGTGCCGTGCCTGGGAGAGCATGCGGCCGGCGCTGTTCAAGTGGGCCGAGCGCGCCGACCACGCCCGCCCGGGCTAGGCGGGGGCGCCCGCAACCGTGCGCCGCGGTGCGCCGGAGAATTTCTTAAGCTCCGCTAAAGAGGGTTTTCCGATGAGGAGTTCCAAGGGTCTGATCCGTACGGCGGTGTTCCCGGTTGCCGGGCGCGGCACGCGCTTCCTGCCGGCGACCAAGGCGAGCCCGAAGGAAATGTTGCCGGTGGTGGACAAGCCCCTCATCCAGTACGCGGTCGAGGAGGCGCTGGCCGCGGGCGCGCGGCGCCTGGTGTTCATCACCGGCGCCTCCAAGCGTGCCATCGAGGATCACTTCGATTCGGACCAGGAGCTCGAGTCGATGCTCGAGCGGCAGGGCAAGAGCGATCTGCTGAACCAGCTGCGCAGCGTGCTGCCCTCGTACGCCTCCTGCATCTACATCCGCCAGCCCGCCCCGCTCGGACTCGGGCACGCGGTGCTGTGTGCCCAGCCGGCCGTCGGTACCGAGCCTTTCTTCGTGCACCTGGCCGATGACCTGATCAAGAGCGAGGTGGCGTGTCTTGCGCAAATGGCGCAGGTGTATGAGGCCAAGAACGCCAGCGTGCTCGGCGTGGAGGTGGTGCCGCGCGCGGACACCGAGAAGTACGGCATTGTCGAGGTGGAGGCCGACCGCTCCGCCACGAGCCGCGTGAAGAGCATCGTCGAGAAGCCCAAGCCGGCCGCGGCGCCCTCCAATCTCGCCGTGGTCGGCCGCTACGTGCTGGCGCCGGCGATCTTCGAGCACCTCGAGCGGCTCGGCCACGGCGCGGGCGGGGAGATCCAGCTCACCGACGGCATCGCCGCGCTCATGGGCGAGGAGGCGGTGTACGCCTACCGCTTCAGCGGCAAGCGCTACGACTGCGGCAGCAAGCTCGGTTACCTGCAGGCCACAGTGGAGTACGCGCTCGGCCACGAGTCCCTCGGCCGCGACTTCCGCCGCTACCTGAAGCAGCTCAAGGTCGACGCGCTCGCCGGACCCGCGCCGCGCCGCGCGCGCGCCCGGCACAAGTAGCCGCCCTCAATTCGTCACGCAATCGCGCTTGCGCGGCGCACCGCCGCGCGCGCAAAGTCACGTGCTCGCCTGCTGATCCCAAGGAGGAGCTCATGGCCAGCCGCCGCACCCCGGTGCGACCCGCATCCAGTCCACCACCCAAGAACCCGGTCGCCGCGCGCGAGTCCGCGGCGCCCGCCGCGGGCGCCGCCGCCGCCGCGAACGCCCACATGGCCCTCACGCGCGAGGGGCGCCGCCAGCTGATCGCCGAGAAGGCCTACCTGCGCGCCGAGCGCCGTGGCTTCGCCCCCGGGCACGACACGGAGGACTGGCTGGCGGCCGAGGCGGAAGTGGACGCGCTACTGAAGCTCAGCCACGGGGGCTCGCCGCAGTAGCGGACGGGCCCTCGCTCTCCCCCGGGCGCGGGTTGGGCGGCCGCAGGCCCTTCGAGTAGAGCACCTTGCCGGTGGGTGTGACGAACACCGCATCGTACTCGGGCAGGCGGTTGATGATCTCGAGCGCCTTCTCCGGACCCAGCACGAAGGCGGTCTTGGACATGCCGTCGGTCTGCGTGGCGGTCGGGGCCAGCACCGTGGCACTGCGCACCTTGCTGGCCGAACGCCCGGTGTGCGGGTCGATGATGTGGTGATAGCGCACGCCGTTCTCGTCGAAGTAGCGCTCGTAGTCCCCCGAGGTGGACATGGCCGTGTCGATGAGCGGGATGCGGGTCACCACCTTGCTCGGATCATCCGGATGGCGGATCGCCACCAGCCAGGGACGGCCCATGTGATCGCCGATGATGCGGCTGTCGCCGCCGGCGGTCACCACCGCATGGGCGATGCCGCGTGCCTTGAGGATGTCGACGCCGCGGTCGACGGCGTAGCCCTTGCCGATGCCGCCCAGGTCGATGCGCATGCCCGGGTGCTCGAAGCGCACCGTGTGGTGCGCCTCATCGAGCAGCATGTTGCGCCAGTTGATCGCCGGCAGCGCCTGCTTGATCTGCGCCTCGCTCGGGTGCACGTGGTTGGGGTAGTCATACATGTAGCCGACGCTCGCGTAGGTGATGTCGAAGGCGCCCTCGGTGAGCTGCGAGTAGTAGGTGGAGAGCTTGATCAGGTCGAACAGCTCCTTGTCCACCTGCACCGGCTCGCGGTTGGCGCGCTCGTTGATCTGCGACAGCTCGCTCTCGGGCTTGTAGTGGCTCATGAGCTCATCGATGCGCCGCATCTCGCTCATCACGGCATCGATGGCGGCCTCGCCCGCCGGCGCATCCGCGCTCCACAGCTGCACGTACACGCGCGTGCCCATGATCGCCTCGGTGCGCTCGTGCCACTGCGCGCGCGCGGGCTGCGCCAGCGTCAGTGCGAGGAGGAGGCCGGTGCCGAGTGCGAGGATCCGTGCTTGCATCGCATTGCATCCGCGGTGGATTGGCCGGTATGGGCTGCGTAGCCTACACCGCGGCGCGGCGGCATCGCGGTGCGTGTCCTTCGGCGTCGCTCTTGGGGTATTCTGCCTCTCCCAAGAACAAGCGGCTCACGCGCGCGGGGAGAACTGCACATGAACGCATCGATGTCCCGGCTGACCCTATTCAGCGCGCTGCTCGCGGCAGCCCTGCTCGCGCCGGCTGCCCCGTCCTACGCCCAGGACACCGGCAGCCCGGTCACCTGCAACGACGGCACGACCTCGCCGCACGGCGGCCGCGGCGCCTGCAGCGGCCATGGCGGCATCAACAAGTCCGCCGCGGCTCCGGCTGCCGCCGCGCCGGCGAGCGCACCGGCTGACACGGGCAGCCCGGCGGCCACGGGCGCCATGACGGCGGCGCCCATGGTGACCTGCAACGACGGCACTTCCTCCAAGGGCGGCCGCGGCGCCTGCAGCGGCCACGGTGGCATCAACAAGTCCGGCGGCAGCGCCGCCGCCACGTCGGCCGCACCCGAGAGCGCACCGGCCGCGGGCACGGCCATGAGCGGCGCCATGACTGCAGCACCCATGGTGACCTGCAACGACGGCACTTCCTCCAAGGGCGGCCGCGGCGCCTGCAGCGGCCATGGCGGCATCAACAAGTCCGCCGCCAGCAGCGCCACGGCGCCGGCGCCCCCGACGGCCGCGCCGGCCTCCTCAGGGCAGATGGGGACCATCACCGGCGCTGCGGCGGGGACGGCCGCGATGGTGACGTGCAACGATGGCACGCCCTCCAAGGGCGGACGTGGCGCCTGCAGCGGCCACGGGGGCATCAACAAGTCGGCCGGCACGACGGGTGCTGCGGCCCCGGCGGCCGCGGCCGCGGCGGCGCCTGCGGCGCCCTCCGGCGGCTCGACCTACACGCCGCCCGCACAGGCAGCCCCCGGGGGCGGCCCGGGCCAGGTCTGGCTGAACACCGGCAGTAAGGTCTATCACTGCCAGGGCGATGTCTGGTACGGCAAGACCAAAGAGGGGCAGTACATGAGCGAGGCGGCCGCCAAGGCGGCCGGCGGGCGGCCGGACCACGGCAAGCCCTGCTCCTGATCGAAGGCAGCTCCGCGGGGCGGCCACGCGGCTGCAGCGCGGAGCTTGCTCGACCCGGGGTCTCAGGATCCGGCGGCGAAGGTGTCGCAGTCCTGGATGGAGCCTGCGGCGAGCCCGCGCTTGAACCAGCCGGTGCGCTCGGCGGCGCTGCCGTGCGTGAAGGACTCGGGCACGACGTAGCCGCGCGCACGCTTCTGCAGGGTGTCATCACCGACGGCCGCGGCCGCACGCAGCGCCGACTCGACGTCACCCGCTTCGAGGATGTGCTTGGTCTGGTCGGCGTGGCGCGCCCACACGCCGGCGAAGCAGTCCGCCTGTAGCTCCAGGCGCACGGATAGCTGGTTCGCCTGCGCCTCGCCGGCACGCTCCTGCGCGGCGTGCACCTTGCCGGCGATGCCGAGCAGGTTCTGCACGTGATGGCCCACCTCGTGGGCGAGCACGTAGGCCTCGGCGAATTCCCCGGGCGCCTGGAATTCCTGGGAGAGCTGCTGGAAGAAGCTGAGGTCCAGGTACACCTTGCGGTCGAGCGGGCAGTAGAAGGGCCCGGCGGCGGCGCTGCCCGAGCCGCAGGCGGTGGGCATCTCGTCGCGATAGAGCACGAGCTTGGGCGGCACGTATTCCATCCCCTGTGCCTGGAAGAGCGCAGACCATGTGTCCTCGGTCTCCCCGAGCACGGCGGCGATGAAGCGGCCCTGGCTGTCCTGGGGCGTGCCCTCGACCGCGGCCGGGGCCGGACCCTGATCGGGCACGGCGCTCATCAGGCCCAGGATCAGCCGCGGGTCGACGCCGAAGAAGTAGGCGGCGATCAGCGCGAGCAGCGTACCGCCGAGTCCGACCTTCAGTCCGCGGCCACCGCCGGTGCTGCCGCGCACATCCTCGACGTTGCTGCTCTCCCGCAGGTCATCCCAGCGCACGGCGCTTCCTCACTTTGAAATCTGCTCAGCGACGCTATACCCGCGTGCCGCGCACGCGCAAGCCTCAGCGCGGTGGGCGGCGCACCGGGCCGTGCCGCGGCCGCAGCGGCGCGAGCGAGTGGTAGAGCGACTCGGTGAACGCGGCGGTGTCCACGAAGGCCTTGGGCGGAGAATAGCGCTCGCTAAAGGCCCCGAGCAGCTGCTCCTTCTGCATCTGGGCGAGCGTCTCGCCCTGCTCCAGCGCGTGCTGCACCAGGGCGCTCGTGTCCTTGAGCATCTGCGTGTACTCGCGCAGGTCGGCACTGGTGGCGACCTCGCCATGCCCCGGGATGATGCGCGTGCCCTCGGTGGCGTGGCTGAGCACGTCCTCGCACGCCGCGATCATGCCGCGCACGTTGCCGCCGCCGTTGGTATCGATGAAGGGGAAGCCGTAGCGCACGTAGATGTCGCCCATGTGCACGACCTTGGCGGCGCTGAAGTAGACCACCGAGTCCCCGTCGGTATGCGCGTGCGGGTAGTGGTGCACGCGCACCTCCTCGCCATCAAGGTGCAGCGTCAGCTCGCTCTCGTAGGTGATGAGGGGCAGCGCGGCGGCCGGCGAGGGCGGCTGCTCGCGCGCGATCGCGCCACCGTTGCCGATGGTGTTGCCCGTGGCCAGGCGGTCGCGCAGCTCCCCCGTGGCGATCAGCGTCGCGCCACCGGCGGCAAAGGCGGCGTTGCCATCGGTATGATCGAAGTGATAGTGCGTGTCGATGAGGAAGCGCGGGCCACCGGTAGCTCCCAGGGTACGCAGCTGCGCTGTGATCTTCTGCGCCAGGGCGCCGAAGTCGGCGTCGACCAGCAGCACCCCGTCCTGCCCGAGCAGCGCCGCCATGTTGCCGCCGGCACCGTTCAGCAGGTAAAGCGAACCGCCGAGTGCGCTGCTCTTGATCTGCGTCTCGCTCAGGTCCGGCTGCTGCGCGAGCGCGGCGCTGCTGAAGCTTGCGCAGCACAGGCACAGCAGCACGCGGGCACTCACCATGGAAGTCTCCTGCAGCGTACGGGGCCGCGGATGCTAGCACAGGGCCTCTGCACCCCCGGCGGTTCGCCGCGCGCCCCCAATCCCACGTACACTGCGCAGGCGTTGCCATCGCTGCGGCGGGAGTGCGCGTGAGCCTCAAGGGCAAGACACTGTTCATCACCGGCGCCAGCCGCGGCATCGGGCTCGCGATCGCACTGCGCGCGGCCCGCGATGGCGCCAACATCGCCATCGCCGCCAAGACGGCCGCCCCGCATCCCAAGCTCCCGGGCACCATCTACACGGCCGCCGCGCAGATCGAGCAGGCTGGCGGGCGGGCACTGCCGCTGATCGTCGACGTGCGCGACGAGGCCAATGTCGTGGCCGCCGCGCGCGCCTGCGCCGAGAGCTTCGGCGGCATCGACATCTGCGTCAACAACGCCTCCGCCATCAACCTGGCCGCGACCGAGCAGATCGAGATGCGCCGCTACGATCTGATTCAGCAGATCAACACCCGCGGCACCTTCGTGACCGCGCGCGCCTGCCTGCCTTACCTCAGGCGCGCCGCCAACCCGCACATCCTGACGCTCGCGCCGCCGCTGCACCTGAAGGCGGAGTGGTTTGCGCCGCACCTGGCGTACTCGCTCTCCAAGTTCGGCATGTCGCTGTGCGTGCTCGGCCTGGCGGCCGAGTACCGCGGCGCGGGCATCGCCAGCAATGCGCTCTGGCCGCGCACCACGATCGCCACCGCCGCGGTGGAATTTGCCCTGGGAGGCGCAGCCATGCTGCAGCGCTCGCGCAAGCCCGAGATCATGGCGGACGCGGCGCATGTCATCTTCAATCGCAGCGCGCGCGAGTGCACCGGGCAGTTCTTCATCGACGACACGCTGCTTTACGAGTCCGGGGTGCGCGACTTCGCCCCCTACAGTGTCTCGGACGCCGGCCCGCTGTTTGCGGACCTGTTCGTCGACCGCTCCATGGAGCCGCCGCCGGGCGTGCAGCTGCAGTACCTGAACGAGGCCGGGGGCGCGCGGTGAGCAGCGCCCAGGCCGTCAATCGCCGCATCGTGCTGGCACGCCGCCCGCAGGGCGAGCCGAGCGAAGCGGACTTCCGCCTCGAGAAGTATGCCGTGCCCGCAGCCGGCGCCGGGCAGCTGCTGCTGCGCACCCGTTATCTGTCGCTCGACCCTTACATGCGCGGCCGCATGAGCGAGGCTCGCTCGTATGCACCGCCGGTGGCCCTCGGGGCCCCGATGACGGGCCAGACGGTCAGCGTCATCGAGGCGAGCAACGCCGAGGGCTTCGAGGTCGGGGAGCTGGTGCTCGCCAACGTGGGCTGGCAGGACTACGACGTGGTGGATGCCCGGGAGGTGACCAAGATCGACGCCGCCATCCCGCAGCTCTCCTACGCGCTCGGCGTGCTCGGCATGCCGGGCCTCACCGCCTACGTGGGCCTCCTGGACATCGGCGTGCCGCAGCCGGGGGAGACGGTGGTGGTGGCGGCGGCGAGCGGCGCGGTGGGTTCCATCGTCGGGCAGCTGGCGAAGCTCAAGGGCTGCCGCGCGGTCGGCATCGCCGGCGGCGCCGAGAAGTGCGAGTACGTGGTCAAGACACTCGGCTTTGACGCCTGCCTCGATCATCACGCCCCGCAGCTGCGCGAACGGCTGGCCGAGGCCGCGCCGCGCGGGATCGACGTGTACTTCGAGAGCGTGGGCGGCGAGGTGCTGGAGGCGGTGCTGCCGCTGCTGAACGTGCACGCGCGCGTGCCGCTGTGCGGGCTGATCTCCTGGTACAACCTGAAAGATACCCCGCCGGGGCCTGACCGCTTGCCGCAGCTGCTGATGAACATGCTGCGCTGGCGCATCAAGGTGCAGGGCTTCATCGTCTTCGATCACTGGCAGCGCCTGCCGGCCTTCTACCAGGACATGAGCACCTGGGTGCGCGAGGGCAAGGTGAAGTACCGCGAGCAGCTGCTCGAGGGCCTGGAGCAGGCGCCGCGCGGCCTGATCGGGCTGCTGCGCGGGGAGAACTTCGGCAAGCTCGTGGTGCGCGTCTCCGGCAGCTAGCCTGATGAGCGCGCCGCGCACGATCACCTGGCTCTACGACGTGATCTCGCCGTTTGCCTACCTGGCGCTGCCGCGCCTCGGGGAGTTCGCCCCCTACGGCACGCTGCAGGCGCGACCGGTGCTGCTCGCCGCGCTCCTGCAGCACTTCGGGCAGCTCGGTCCGGCGGAGATCGACTCCAAGCGCCGCTTCACCTACCGCTTCGCGCTGTGGCGCGCGCGGCGCATGGGCGTCGCGCTGCGCCTGCCGCCGGCGCACCCCTTCAACCCGCTCGGGGCGCTGCGCCTGGCGATCGCCGCGGGCGCCACCCTCGAGGCGGCGACGACGCTGCTGCAGGCGGTGTTCCGCGACGGGCGCGACGTCAGTGCGCCGGCGGTGCTGGAGGAGCTCGCCGGCGCGCTCGGCGTGCGCGAGCCCGCCGCCCGCCTCGCCGACCCGCAGGTGAAGCAGCAGCTGCGCGCCAACACCGAGTGGGCCATCGCGCACGGGGTGTTCGGGGTGCCGACCCTGCTCATCGGCAGCGAGCTCTTCTGGGGGGCGGACGCCATCGACATGGCGCTCGATTACCTCAGGGAGCCGGCGCCGTTCGCGGACGAGGCCATGCGCGCCATCGACTTACTGCCGGTGGGCGTGCGGCGCGTGTGAGCCTGCCGCCTCAGCCGGGCGGGTGCACCTCGTAGCCGGGCACCTTCGCTTCCTGGTCGACGATCTGCGCCGGGAAGCCGCGCCCGAGCACGCGCACGCCGAGCGGCTCCTCGAGGCGCCGGATGATGTTGTCAGAGTGCTCGCGCGGCCCGTAGCGCCGCGCGCCGTCGCGGAAGATCTCCAGCACCAGCGGGGAGAGTTCGAGCGGCACGTCGTGGGCGCGCGCCAGGGCATCGAACAGGCCGACGTCCTTGATGACCAGGTCCATGGTGAAGTTGATGTCGCGGCTGCCGTTGAGGATCACCTGCGACTCGGTCTCGTGCACGAAGGAGTTGCCCGAGGAGATGCGGATGGCCTCGTAGACGGTGTTGAGGTCGAAGCCCGCCACCTTGGCGACCGTGAGCGCCTCGCACAGCGCCACCAGGTGCACGGTGCACAGGTAGTTGGTCAGTACCTTGAGCGCCGAGGCCGAGCCGAGCGCGCCGGTGTGCAGGATGCGCTGGCCGAGGATCGCAAGTACCGGCAGCACACGCTCGAAGGTGCTGCGCTCGCCGCCGGCGAAGATGGAGATGTTGCCGGTGGCCGCCCGATGGCAGCCTCCCGAGACCGGGCAGTCCATGGCGGCGGCGCCGCGCGCCTCGACCAGCGCCCCCAGGCGGCGCGCCTCGGCGGCATCCGTGGTGCTCATCTCCAGCCAGACCTTCCCCGGGCCAAGCCCCGCGAGCACGCCCTCGGCCCCCTCGAGCACCTCGGCGCAGATCGCCGGCGAGGGCAGGCAGGTGATGACGAGGTCGACGGCGGCCGCGAGTGCGCGCGGGCTGGCGGCCACGTGCGCTCCCTGCGCGGCGAGCGGCGCCACGCGCTCAGGCTCGAGGTCGCGCACCGTGAGGTCGACGCCATGGCGCAGCAGGTTGCCGGCGAGCTGCGCGCCCACGTTGCCGAGCCCGATAAATCCCACCCGCATGTTGACTCCCCCGTGCCGCGTGCCGTAGGCGGCGCGGCCATTGGAACATAAACGCACCGGCGCGGCCGCGCCCGTGCCTCACTCCTGCGGGCACTCCTGCTGCGTGCCGTGCCAGGTGAGGCGCGCCACGCGCTGGTGCTCCCACAGCTCCACGTCCGGGCCCAGGTAGCGCGAGCCGCTCGCCGAGCGGGCGATGAAGGCGAATAGCTCCTCGCCCTGGTAGCGCAGCCGCACCGCCGGCGGATCCGTGCGGTAGTAACTGGCTTCGAGCGCGCCGGCGGCCGCGTCCGGGCAGCGATAGGCGGCGGTGGCGAATACCGGGACGCGGCCCGCGGCGATTGCGAGCGCGGTGCGGTTTACCGCAAGCAGCGCCGCGCGACAGGCGGCGGCATCGGCCGCGCCGCTGCAGTCGCGCCGGGCGGCGAGCCAGGCGCCCTGCTGTGCGCGCAGCGCCTGCTCTTCACCCGCGGCGGCGTGGGCGAGGCCCGCCTGGTACTGGCCTGCCAGCTGCGTCTCCGCGGCGCTGAAGGCCGGATCCGCGCACGGGCTGGCCGCGGCACAGCCAGGCGGCAGCTCGAGCAGCAAGAGCCACAACAGGGGCATGCGGGGAGCGATGCTAGCGCACCGCCGCTGCTCCTCACAGGTCGAAGGCGTGCCAGATGCGCAGTACGGCGCGCTGCGAGATGCCGAGCTCGTGCGCGAGGCGCCGGCTGCTCCAGCGCGGCGCATCCGGCGGATGCCCGTGCAGGGTCTTCGCCAGCACCGCCTCCACCATGTCGTCGCTGATCGAGCGCGGCGCACCCGAGCGCGGCTCATCCAGCAGCCCCGCGAGGCCGCGCGCGCCGAAGCGGGCGCGCCACTTGCCCACGGTCTGCACGCTGACGCCGAGGCGCTGCGCCACCTCGCGGTTGGAGCGGCGGTTGTGACAGGCCAGCACGATGCGCGCGCGCAGCGCCAGCGCCCGGTGGGTGCGCGGGCTGCGCGCCCACTGCAGCAGCTGTCCGTGCTCCTGATCCGTCAGTGCGATCGGCTTCAATCGAGTGCTTCCGTGCACCACATCCTCCGTTGACGAACGTGCAGTGTTGCGCGCAGCACTTACAAGCTGCCATCTGAGGATGCAATTCGCAACAGGTTCGATGAACTTGTGACTCAGCGCCCTGCGCACGCACGGCGCGAAAACCACTGGTTTTTCCGGCTTTTTCGCACACTTTGCCGTGGGCGCAGCGCGTCTTTAACAGGCGACAGCGTGACAGTACGGGACGCGGCGCGTAAACAGCGCCGGACGTTTGTTGTCGCGCTTGCATACAACCAGGGAGGAGAGACCCATGCGTATACATAACGCGCTCGGGGGTCGCGTGACCGCTGCAGTGCTGCTGGCAGCGTGCGCACTGGCCCCGCTCGCCGCGCTCTCGCAGGTGAGGGATCCGGGGGTGCGCAAGAGCTCGGCCGACGGCGGGCCGCCGCCGGCGCTGCCGGGGCTGAGCTCCGAGGCGCTGATGTACTTCCAGGCCGGCCTGGCGCACTTCAGCGAGACTGAATCGGTGAGCGATGACGGCCTCGGGCCGCGCTTCAATTCCGACTCCTGCTCATCGTGCCACTCGCAGCCGTTCGTGGGCGGCTCGAGCCCGGCGACCAACCCGCTGTTCAGCATCGCCATCGCGCAGGGGGCCAGCAACCAGATGCCGTGGTTCATCGCCAAGAACGGCCCGGTGCGCGAGGCACGCTTCGTCACATCCAACGGCCTGCCCGACGGCGGTGTGCACGATCTGTTCACCATAACCGGGCGCGCCGATGCCGGCACCTGCAACATCGCCCAGCCGGGCTTCGGCTCGCCGGGCAATCCGCTCACCGGCCAGGGCGGCAGCCGCAACGTGGTGTTCCGCATCCCGACGCCGACCTTCGGTGCCGGGCTGATCGAGGCGATTCCTGACAGCGTCATCCTCGCCAACCACCAGTCCAACAGCTCGACCAAGCAGCGCTTCGGGGTGGGCGGGCACCCGAACGCCATCATCGGCGGCGCCGTCAACCGCAGCGCCAATGACGGCACGCTGACCCGCTTCGGGTGGAAGGCGCAGAACAAGTCGCTGCTCATGTTCGCCGGCGAGGCCTACAACGTGGAGATGGGCGTCTCGAACGAGCTTTTCCCGCAGGAGCGCGACGAGACCGCCAACTGCCAGGGCGGCCGCTCGCCGAACGACCAGATGAACATTCCCAACCCGTCCGATCCGCCATCGCCGACCGCGGTGCTCTCGGACCTGGACCTGTTTGCGATGTTCATGCGCATGCTGGCGCCTCCGGCGCCGGCCACGCCGACCGGCATCACCCAGCGCGGCAGCGCGGTGTTCAGCGCCGTGGGTTGCGCGCTGTGCCACACGCCCTCGCTTGCGACCGGGCCGCATCCCAACGGCGGCCTGCCGATCCCGGCCGTGGCCAACCAGGCGGTGCCACTGTTCTCCGACCTGCTGGTGCACCACATGGGCACGGGGCTGGCCGATGGCATCACGCAGGGGGCGGCCGGTCCGGATGAGTTCCGCACCGCGCCGCTGTGGGGCCTCGGACAGCGGGTGTTCTTCCTGCACGACGGGCGTACCTCGGATCTCATCCAGACGATCCGGGCGCACGCCAGCAGCGGGAGCGAGGCGAACCAGGTGGTGCAGAACTACTTCAACCTCAACCCGATCGATCAGCAGGCGCTGATCCTGTTCCTGCGCTCGCTGTAAGGCGAAGGCAAAAGTCAGCGGGGGAAGCGCACGCGGGGTCGCCGGCGCAAGGCCGGTGATCCCGCACTGCCGCCGCGAGCGCGGCGGCAGCGCGAGGCGCGCCGGGCCTGCGCACCGCCCGCCATTTTGGTTACGCACCCGGCACAGGTGACGGCACGGCCGGGGCCGACGCATACTGTGCGCGCGGCCCGGGCGAGCCAGAACATCTGAGGGGCAGGGCAGCGCGCCAAACCCCATCCGCAGCGCCCGCGCCGCGCATCGTGTGCGCAGGAGGTGCGCTTGGAGATTCCGCTGACGCCGCTCGAATTCGCGCGCCGCGCCCGGCTGCTGTACCCGCAGCGCGAGGCGGTGGTGGATGGCGAGCGGCGCTTCAGCTACGCGCAGTTTCTCGAGCGCTGCGACCGCTGGTCCGCGGTCCTGCAACGCCTCGGGGTACGCCAGGGCGACCGGGTGCTGGTCATCGCACCCAACACGCACGCGCTGCTCGAGCAGTTCTACGCGGTACCACAGCTCGGGGCGATCCTGGTGCCGGTCAACTACCGCTTAAGCGCCGCGGACTTCAGTTACATGATCGGCCATTGCGAGCCGGTGGTGGTGTGCGCGCACCCGGACTACATCGGCACGCTCGAGTCGCTGCGCGCACAGCTGCCGAGCGTGCGCCATTACGTCGCGCTCGAGGGTGCGCACCCGGGCTGGCTCGACTACGAGGCCGCCCTCGCCGCTGCGCCGGCGCAGTTCACGCCGGCCCCGATCGCCGAGACCGACGTGCTGACCATCAACTACACCAGCGGCACCACCTCGCGCCCCAAGGGCGTGATGATCACGCACCGCAATGCCTGGATGAACTCGGTCGGCACGCTGGTGCACCATCCGCTGGCGGTCGGGGAGCGCTACCTGTGGACGCTGCCCATGTTCCACGCGAACGGCTGGACCTTCGTGTGGACCGTGACCGCCGCCGGCGGCACGCACGTGTGCCTGCGCAAGGTCGACGCCGCCAGCGTCTACGAGCGGATCAACGCCGAGCAGGTGGGCGCGCTCTGCGCCGCTCCCACGGTGCTGATCGCGATCGCCAACGGCCCCGAGGAGCAGCGGCGCGGCCTGCGCCGCGGCGTGCGCGTGCTGACCGCGGGCGCACCGCCCGCCGCCGCCACCATCGCGCGCATCGAGGGCGAGCTCGGCTGGTCGGTGACGCACGTCTACGGGCTCACCGAGACCGCGCCTTTCATCCTGGTGTGCGAGCCGCGACCCGAACACGCGGCGCTCGATGCCGAGTCGGCCGCAGCCACCAAGGCGCGCCAGGGGGTCGAGCTCATCACTTCCGGCGAGCTGCGCGTGGTCGATGAGCATGACCGCGACGTGCCCGCCGACGGCGCCACGCTGGGCGAGATCATCGTGCGCGGCAACGTGGTGATGAAGGGGTACTACCGTGACCCGCAGGCGAGCGCGCTGGCGTTGCGCGATGGCTGGTTCCGTACCGGCGATGCCGCGGTGGTGCACCCGGACGGCTACGTGGAGATCCGCGACCGCTTCAAGGACGTCATCATCAGCGGCGGCGAGAACATCTCCTCCATCGAGCTCGAGGGCGTGCTGCTCCGGCACCCGGACGTGATGGAGGTTGCCGTGGTCGGCATGCCGCACGAGAAGTGGGGTGAGACTCCGGTGGCGCACGTGGTGCTGCGCGCGGGCGCGCGCGCCACGGCGGAGGCGCTGCGCGCGCATTGCCGCGAACACCTGGCGGGCTTCAAGATGCCGAGCGCGGTGCACTTCGTGAGCGAGCTGCCCAAGACCGCCACCGGCAAGATCCAGAAGTACGTGCTGCGGGGCGGCCAGAGCGCCATCAGCCGCCAGTAGCCCGCCTCGGGAACCTTCGAACCCCCGCACACCAAGAGGAAGACCGCCGATGAAGCGCGAGAACGAGGCCGGCCTGAGCCGGCGTGGGTTTGTGCAGGCCGCCGCCGCGGGCGCGGCGCTGGCCGCGGCCCCGGCCTGGGTGCGCGCGGCCGCGGACGACAAGAGCGCCGTGCTGGCGCAGGTGCAGGGCATGCACGATGCCAACGTGCGCCGCCTGCAGGAGTGGATCGCGCTGCCCTCGATCGCCGCCGAGAACCGCAACTACCCGCAGGGTCCGGAGTTCATGGCCAGGCTCGCGCGCGAGGCGGGCTTCGGCGCGGTGGAGATCATTCCGACCTCGGGCAAGCCCGGCGTGTTCGGCAAGATCGATGCCGGCGCCAGGACCACGATCGGCATCTACTTCATGTACGACGTGAAGCAGTTCGTGCCCGAGGAGTGGAGCTCGCCGCCGCTGGAGGCGCGCCTAGTGCACAAGGAGGGCCTCGGCATGGTGTGCATGGGGCGCGGCGCGGTGAACCAGAAGGGCCCGGAGAACTCCTTCCTTGGGGCGCTGCTCGCCTTCAAGGCCGCCGGCAAGAAGCTGCCGGTGAATCTGGTGCTGGTGTGCGAGGGCGAGGAGGAGATCGGCTCGCCGCACTTTCACGAGGTGGTGCACACCCCGCGGGTGCTGGCGGAGCTGAAGAAGTGCAGCGGCGTCTTCATGCCCGAGGCCGGGCTGGAGCGCGACGGCAGCGTGCAAGTCTCCCTCGGCGCCAAGGGCGTGATCGAGCTCGAGCTCATCGCCAGCGGCGAGAAATGGGGCCGTGGCCCGGCCCACGACGTGCACTCGAGCCTCGAGGCGCAGCTGGATTCCCCGACCTGGCACCTGGTGCAGGCGCTCAACACGCTGGTGGAGAAGGACGGCCACACGCCCGCGGTCGAGGGCTTCTTCGCAAACGCGAAGCCGCTCACCGCGGCACAGCTGGCGATGATCAGGGCGCGTGCCGACCGTAACACCGAGGCGCAGGTGAAGGAGGCCCTGGGCGTCAAGCACTGGGTGCACGATACCGCCTGGTACGACTCGCTGGTGCTGCTGGAGTCCAAGCCGACCATCAACATCGAGGGGCTGGTGGCCGGCTACACCGGGCCGGGCGGCAAGACCGTGCTGCCGCATCGCGCCGTCGCCAAGATCGACATGCGGCTGGTGCCGGATATGACCACCACCGACACGCTCGCGAAACTCAAGGCGCACCTGGCCAAGCATGGCTTCGGCGACCTCGAGGTGAACATGAGTGGCGGCTACAACCCGACCCAGACCGACCCCGACAGCGCTCTCATCCAGCGCCAGGTGGCGACCTACCGTGCGCTCGGGGTGGCGCACGAGCTGTGGCCGCGCTCGGCCGGCTCTTGGCCGGGTTACGTGTTCACCGATGCGCCGCTGAGCCTGCCGGCGGGTCACTTCGGCCTCGGGCACGGCACCGGCGCACATGCGCCCGATGAGTACTACGTGATCGAGTCTTCCAACCCGAGGGTGCAGGGCCTCGATGGCGCCGTGGCCTCCTTCGTCGAGTACCTGTACGCACTCGCCTGAGCTGGCGCGGATCTGACCCAAGAACAAGGGGGGACCTTCGATGAACGCACTGGTGATTCACTTCGCGCTCGGCCTGGCCATCGTGGCGCTCAGCTTCTACTGGAATGCCTACCTGTACCGCGGCACCTGGAGCGGGGCGGGGATGACAAGCCTGGAGGCGCTCTATTACCTGATCGCCGTGTGCTCGTTCGCGGCCGGCTACTACTTCAACGTGCAGTACGTGCAGACCTATCCCCACGAGGCCAGCTGGGTGCACTTCACCAGGCTGCTGTTTACCAACCCGGCCGCCTCCTCGGGCTCGCAGGATCTGGTGACCACCAACGTGCTGCTGTTTCCGCTGTGGACCATCGTCGACGGACGGCGCCTCGGCCTGCGCCAGCCGTGGATCTACTTCATCATCAGCCTGCTGACCAGTTTCGGTTTCGCGATGGGACTGTACCTGGCCGTGCACGAGCGGCAGCTGCGCTGGCTGAAGGCGCAGGGCCGCCCGGTCGCCGCCTAGGAGCAACCGGCGCAGCGCCGCCGTGTCCATGAGCCAGGGTGCGCAGGGGCGGGCGTATGCGGGCGTGGAGCTCGGCGGCACGAAGCTCCTGTGCCGCGTGCTGGCCTTCGAGGGCGGCACGCTCGCGGAAGCGCGCTTTGCCACCTCCTCCCCGGCGCAGGCGATGGCCGACATCGGCGCCTGCGTGCGAGAGGGCCTCAGATCACGGACCCTGGCCGCGCTCGGGGTCGCAAGCTTCGGGCCCATCCGGCTCGACCCGCACGCGCCCGACTATGGCTGCCTGCTTGCCACTCCCAAGCCCGGCTGGGAGGGATTCGAGCTGGGCGCAGCGCTGCGCGCGCAGTTCGGCGCGCCCCTCATCATGGATACCGACGTCAACGCCGCGGCCATCGCCGAGCAGGCTCTCGGAGCCGGGCGTGGGCTCGACGCGGTGGCCTATGTCACGGTCGGCACCGGCATCGGCGCCGGGCTGGCGCTCGGGGGCCGCAGCCTCAGGGGTGCGCTGCACCCGGAAGCCGGGCACCTGCGCCTGCGGCGCCGTCCGGGCGACACGGTGGCGAGCAGTTGCCCCTTCCACGAGGACTGCGCCGAGGGGCTGGCCGCAGGACCCGCGGTGGCGCGCCGCCTCGGCGGGGCCGGCGCACTCGATGCGGACCCCAGGGCGTTCGCTCTGGTGGCCGCCTACCTCGGGGATCTGTGCGCGAGCCTCGCGCTCAGCTGGGCACCCGAACGGATCCTCCTCGGCGGCGGGGTGCTCGGCACGGCGGGGCTGCTCGAGGCGATCGCCGGTGCCATGCGCATCGCGCTTGCGGGCTACCTGCCCGCCTTCGCCACCGCCCCCGGCTACCTCGCCCGGCCGCAGCTCGCCGATGCGGGGCTCGAGGGCGCCGTGCACCTGGCGCGCGGCACGCTCGCGGGGACTTGATCGGCGCCCCCGGTGGCAGAAGAATCGGCTCATGTCACGCGCGGCCGCAACCCTGCTGCTCCTGCTGACGCTCGGCGCCTCCTGGGTAGCCGGCGCCGACGACCTGACGGCGGCGGCGCTGCGCCACGAGGGTGCCTCGGCCGACCCGCAGCGAACCGGCATCTGGAAGGCTGCGGTGCCGCCCGCGGGCAGCATGCGGGGCGAATTCGACAACAACGACCCGATCGGCGTGACCGCGGGCGTGCGCATCGCCGCGGACTGCTCCATCAACTGGGTCGACCCGGATGACCGGCGGCTGTACTGCTTCTCGAGCGCCACCTCGCTGGTGTACTTCCTCGATGATCCGCAGAGCTTTCTGCGGCGCGCCCGGGCCCAGTGGCGCGTGCTCGCGCCTCCGGTAAGCTGACGCATCCGCGGAGGGCCGCGGGCTCACCCGCAGCGTGCGGCCCCTGAGGGAGCGGCGATGACGGACACCTACGATGCCATCGTGATCG
Organism: Steroidobacteraceae bacterium; assembly: GCA_035501795.1. Lineage (GTDB taxonomy): Bacteria > Pseudomonadota > Gammaproteobacteria > Steroidobacterales > Steroidobacteraceae > 13-2-20CM-66-19. The sequence goes on along the minus strand of DATJVL010000009.1, from coordinate 36,603 downwards.
GCGGCGGGCACAACGGGCTCGTGTGTGGCGCCTACCTCGCACGCGCCGGGCACCGGACGCTCGTGCTCGAGCGGCGCGAGATCTTCGGCGGGGCGGCGGTCACGGAGGAGTTCGCCCCAGGGTTTCGCGCCTCGCGCTTCTCCTATGTCATGAGCCTGCTGCACCCACGGGTGATCCGCGACCTGGAGCTGCGGAGCTTTGGTCTGGAGGTGCTGCCGGCGAATGACCTGTTCTGTCCGCTCGGGGGGGATGACTACCTGGTCTTCAGCGACGACCTGAAGAAGACCCAGGCCGAGTTCGCGCGCTTCTCGCGCCACGACGCCGCGGTCTATCCCGAATTCTCCCGCTACCTGCAGGAGTCCGCCGCCGTCGTGCGCCGGCTCCTCTTCGCCACCCCGGTGGATCCGGTGCGGCGCAGCTGGCGCACGTTCAAGGAAAGCGCGGCGCTTCTGTGGCGCGAGCGCCGCATCGGCGATCAGGCCTACCGCCTGGTGGACCTGCTCACCCAGAGCGCCTACGACTACCTGTCGGCCTGGTTCGAGAACGACATCATCAAGGGCGTGCTGGCCTACTATGCCTCGATCGGCACATTCGCCGGCCCCAAGTCCCCCGGCAGCGCCTACGTGATCATGCACCACCTGATGGGCGAGCATCAGGGGGCCGGGGGCTGGGGCTTCATACGCGGCGGCATGGGGGCGATCACGCAATCGATCGCGCGGTCGGCGGCGCGCCACGGACTGACCGTGCTCACCGGCGCACCGGTAGCCGAGGTGCTGGTGAGCGAGGGCCGCGCACGCGGCGTGCGCACCCTGGACGGGCGTGAGTTCCGCGCGCCGGTGGTGGTCTCCAACGCCGCCGCGAGCACGCTCTTCGGCAAGCTCGTGGCCCCGCAGCACCTGCCGGCCGAGCTGCTGCGCGAGATTGCCACGTTCCGCACCTTCTCCACGGCCTTCAAGATGAACATCGCCGCGCACCAGCCGCCGCGTTACCGCGCCTTCGATGCCGCGCGGCTCGGCTTCAGCTACCCGACCTACGTGCACATCGCCCCGGGGATCGATTACCTGGAGCGCGCCTACGACGACGCCAAGTACGGCTGGTACTCCACGCGCCCGTTCCTCACCCCGGTGGCCCCCAGCATCGTGGACGACTCGCTCGCCCCGCCGGGCAAGCACGTGATCAACGTCTTCGGCGGGCATGCGCCCTACAGCCTGCGCGGCGGCGCCTCCTGGCCCGAGGAGAAGCCGAACCTCACGCGCGCCGCCCTGGCGGTGCTGGAGGAGATGGCCCCGGGCTTTGGCGAGCAGATCATCGCCGTCGAGACGCTGATCGCACCCGAGCTCGAGGCAATCGTCGGCCTGCCGCAGGGACACATCTTCCACGGCGAGCTCTCGGCCGATCAGCTCTTCTGGCAGCGCCCGGCGGCGCACTGGTCCGACTACCGCACGCCGGTCCGCGGCCTCTATCAGTGCGGCTCCTCGACCCACCCCGGCGGCGGGGTCTCGGGGATCCCGGGCCACAATGCGGCGCGCGAGATCCTCAGGGACTGGCGGCGGCTCTAGCGGCGCTTCGCGTAGCGCAGGCGCGCGCCGCCGCGGGCCAGGCCGGCGCCGGCTGCCCACAGGCCCTGGAAGATGAGCCAGGCGGTAAGGGCGCAGAGGGCGGCGAAGGCGAGTCCCTCACCCGAGAGCGCGAAGGTCGGCACGAAGTCCTGCCAGGTAGCCCGCAACAACCCCGGGTCGGCATGCACGGCGAGGTAGGCGGCCTGCGCGAACAGGTTGGTGTGCAGCGCCTCGACCGCCGCCTGCAGGGCATGGACGGTGGCGAGCAGCTGCTCGATGACATGACCCTCTTCCCGGAAGGTGGCGTCGGCGCTGGCGAGGTTGTGCTGGATCAGCTGCTGCAGGTCGCCGTGGTGGAACTGGTCGGCGAGCTTCTGCCAGGGCGCGAGGTCGAGCTCGGCCTGATCGAGCCGCCCCCCGAGGCGCTGCCGGTACTGGGCGACGAAGCCGGGGATGAGGCCCCCCGCGATGAAGGCGGCGACGAGGAGCAGCCGATCGATCAAGCCACGCAGCAGTCCCATGGCCTCCTTGTAGCGCCGCCCCGGCCGCACCTGCAAGGAGCGCGCTTGCGAGGCCGGCATTGGTTCACAGCCCGGATCAACAGTAAGATTTCGCCCGGCCGCGCCCGCCCGCCCGCGGCGCCCAACTGGGGGATGACCATGACACGCGCCGACTCTGTGCTCCTGATCCTGCTGTGCACGGCGTTGGGCGCCTGCACCAACCCCAACGGCGACGTTACCGCGGGCAAGGACGGGGGCGAGACCATCAACGGCTCGGTGAGCGTGCCGAGCGGCACCCACAGCGGCAATATCGGCACCGTCAACGGCGCGGTGGAGGTGGCCGAGAACGCCGTGGTGGAGAAGATCCACAACGTCAACGGCCCGATCGAGATCGGCGCCCATGCGAGTGCCGCGGCCGTGGTCGCGGTCAACGGCAAGGTATCCCTCGGCGAGGGCGCGCACGTACGCAGCGACGTGGAGACCGTCAACGGCTCGATCACGCTGCAGCGGGGGGCTGAGGTCGGCGGCGGCGTGCGCAACGTCAACGGCCACATCGTGCTCGAGGGGGCTCACGTCGGCGGGGGCCTGCGCACGACGAGCGGGGACATCGACGTGCGCGGCGACTCGCGCGTGGACGGGGGCCTCACGGTGGAGAAGAGCGGCGGCTGGTTCGGCAGCGCCGACACGCGCCGCCCGCGCATCGTGATCGGCCCGGGCGCGGTCGTGAACGGCGAGCTGCGCTTCGAGCGCGAGGTGCAGCTGTACGTGAGCGACTCGGCCAAGATCGGCACGGTGACGGGGGCGACGCCGGTGATGTTCTCCGGCGATACGCCGCCGGCCTGAAAGGGGTGCTGCCGCTGAGCCCGTGCGGGCCCGCCGGGGTGCCGCGGGACGGCCGCGCCGGGGTTGCAGCGCTGCGGGCGGCGTCATGAGAACTGCGTCACGCTCGGGCACCCGCGGCATGGCCGCGATCGTGCATGCACGTCACATTGACCCGTTGCGGCTCGAATTATGATGGCTGCACAAGAAGTTAAGCCGGCCGAGCAGCCATACTGAAACGTGGATACGAGGCTAATCATCACGCCAGCGGCCAGTGCGGGCAGCAAACCGCGCTGGGTCGATCCGCTGGTCGTCGTACTCCTTATATATTCACTCGCCGCCACCTGCTGGATGCTTACCGGATTCGGCGGTCCGGCGGTCACGCACTACGTCGCGCTGCTCTCTGACCTGCCCGCCGCGCTGGTGAGCGTCATCATCGCCGCGGCCACGGCGCGGCAGATGGAGCGCGGCCCGTTGCGCTCGGGCTGGCTGTGGCTTGCGCTCGCGGTCGGGCTGTATCTGGCGGGGTTGAGCATCGCCACGCTCTCGTGGCTGCGGCACGTCGATCCGTTCCCGGGACCGGCCGACGTCGCCTACTGCGTCTTCTACGTGGCGCTGGCGATGGCCGCCGGCTCCTTCATCCGTGCCGCGGCCGTGCGCGTGCCCTGGATCCAGCTCGCGCTCGATGGCACGATCTTCGTCGTCGGGTTCGGCGCCTTCTTCTGGTTCCTGGTCATCCGCCCGGCCGCCTCGGCCACCGAGCTGGACTTCATGCGCCAGGCGCTCAGCCTCGGCTACGCCGCGCTCGACTGCGTCATGCTGCTGATGTTCGGGGTGCTGCTGCTCACCGGCGCGCGGCGCGTGCCGCTGCTGCTGCTCACCGGCTTCGCCACCCAGTTCCTCGGCGACATCCTCTGGTCGCTCGCGAAGGTACGCGGCTACTACCTGCCCGGGCAGTTCCAGGACGTGCTGTACCTGTGCTGCTACGCGCCGATCGCCTGCGCCGGGCGCGAGCAGATGCGCACGCTCGGCGCTCCGGTGCGCAGCCTCTCCAGCACCTCGGACGCCCTGGCACGCTCGCTGCCGTACGCGGCGATGCTGGCGGCGTTCCTCGTGCTGGTGTATTTCAGCCGCAGCAACATCGGCGGCCCGGCGACCGTCATGACTATGGTGGTGTTCACGCTGACGCTGCTGCTGATGGTGCGCCAGGGCGTGGTGCTGCGTGGGGATGCGCTGGTGCGCGAGCGCAAGGCGGCACGCTTCGTCGAGGATCGCTACGCCTCCCTCATCGCCAACGCCTCCGACGTGATCATGATCGTCGCCCCCGCGGAGGGCACGGTGCGCTTCGTCTCACCGGCGTGCGAGCGCACGCTGGGGCTGAAGCCCGAGGCGATGCTGGGCCGCGACCTCAAGGAGCTCTGGAGCGGCGAGGACCGCGAGAAGCTGCGCATGTTCCTGAACGAGGTGGCGGCCGCCGCCTCCGGCACGGTCGGGCCGGTGGAGCTGCGCATCGAGCGCGGCAGCAAGCGCCACGTGATTGAGTCCGTGGGCAGCAACCTCTCGCTCGACCCGGCCGTCGAGGGGCTGGCGCTGAACTTCCGCGACATCAGCGAGCGCAAGGCGCTCGAGGAGCAGCTGCGCCAGCTGGCCTTCCACGACCCCCTGACGCTGCTCGCCAACCGCAACCTGTTCCGCGACCGCGTGCAGCACGCCCTGACGCTCGCGCAACGCGGGCACAGCTCGGTCGCGGTGATGTTCCTCGACCTGGACAACTTCAAGAACATCAATGACTCGCTCGGCCACGACGCCGGCGATCGCCTGCTGCAGGCGGTCGCGCAGCGCATCGTCAAGACCACGCGCTCCTCGGACACCGTGGCGCGCCTGGGCGGGGACGAGTTCGCCGTGCTGCTGGAGGACATCGCCACCATCACCGAGGTGCAGCGCCTCGCCGATGCGCTGATCGCCACGCTCGATGCGCCCTTCCCGCTGAACGGCATGGAAGTGCGGGTCGGGGCGAGCATCGGGGTCGCCTTCTCCGGGCGCGAGAGTGGCACCGAGACGCTGCTCAGCAATGCCGACATCGCCATGTATCACGCCAAGGCGGCCGGCAAGAACCGCCACGTCACCTTCCAGACGCAGATGCAGGACATGCTGCAGGAGCGGTTGCGGCTGGAGGCGGACATCAGCCGCGCCTTCGCCCGTGAGGAGTTCTTCCTCGAGTACCAGCCGATCGTCGACCTCGGCAGCCGCAGCCTCCTCGGCGTCGAGGCGCTGGTGCGCTGGCGGCACCCCGAGGAGGGCGTGCTCATGCCCGGGCGCTTCATCCAGGTGCTCGAGGATTGCGGGCAGATCGACAAGCTCGGGCGCTGGGTGCTGCGGCGCGCCTGCCAGGACCTGTGCGGCTGGCGCGGCGAGGTGGCCGGCAGCAACGGGCTGCGCCTGGCGGTGAACATCTCCGGGCACCACCTGCAGCACGGTGAGCTGGTGCACGACGTCGCCGCGGCACTGAGCGAGTCGGGCCTCGAGGCCGAGAACCTGGTGATCGAGCTCACCGAGAGCACGATCATGTACAACACCGACGCCAACCTCGAGCGCTTCCACCGCCTGAAGGCCCTCGGCGTGCGCCTGGCGATCGATGACTTCGGGACCGGGTACTCCTCGCTCTCCTACCTGCACCGCTTCCCGATCGACATCCTCAAGATCGACCGTTCCTTCGTCAGCCGGCTGACCAACTCCGACAATGGCCCGGAGCTGGCGAGCGCGGTCATCACCCTCGGGGAGACCCTGGGCCTGGACACCGTGGCCGAGGGCATCGAGCTCGAGCCGCAGGTCGCCGCGCTGCTGGCGCTCGGCTGCGTCGCCGGCCAGGGCTTCCTCTTCGCCAAGGCCGCCCCGCTTGAGCAGCTGACGCGCAGTCCGTTCGTCGCGCGCCGCAATGCCCTGTGGACCGCCGGCAGCAGCCGCGAGGGGCTCACGGCGACCGGGCGTTTCCGCGCCCTGCGTGCCCTGCGCCGGCGCAGCGCCGGCGCCGCCTGAACACCCAGCCGTTTGTCAGCTAAGCGGGCGCGTGCGCCGCGTCCGCCTTGCGCGTGGCCGCCCGCTCGCGCACGAGTTGCGCGTGATGGGCGAGGCGCGGCAGGCGCCTCCGCAGCGCATCCGCCTGCGGGTGCCAGCCGGCGAGCATGTAGAGGTAGGGATCGGCGGCGCTGTAGGTCGCCCCGAGCAAATACGGGGCCAGCACGGTCTCGAGCGTCGTGAGGTGCGCGGTGTACTCCTCGGCCGCGCGCGCCTGGATGCCCGCCGCGACGGTGGCCCCGGCGGCGGAGTAGCGCTCGGCGTAGTAGTAGCGCAGCGCGCTGTCGTAGACGTTCGCGGACAGGTACACCATCCACTGCAGGAAGCGCGCATGCGCGGCGGTTCCCGGCGCGGGGGCGAGTGCGCGTCCCGGCGCCGATTCGGCCAGGTGGATGAGGATCGCAGCCGATTCGCCGATCACCGTGCCATCCGGCAGCTGCAGGGCCGGCACCTTGCCGGTGTAGTTGAGGCGGCGCAGACCCTCGACGGCCTCGGGACTCTGCTCCACCCAGCGCACCTCGTAGGAGGCCTGCAGTTCCTCGAGGACGATCTGCACGGCCAGCGAGCCGGCGTTCGGGCGCCCGAAGAGCGTATAGGTTCCCATCGCTAGACCCTCGCGTTGCGTGCCGGTGGAGGAGGAATCGCTCAGCGGTGCAGGTCGTCGACCCAGCGGATCAGCTCCGGCATCTCGACCGGGGTGATGTCCAGATTCACCACCAGGCCCTGCTGCCCGCTGCGTGCGAGTACGCAGTGCAGCTGCGCATCCTCGCTGGCATTGATCTCCTGGTGTGGCACGTAGGGCGGCACGTAGATGAAGTCGCCGGGCGCGGCCTCGGCCACGAACTCCAGCTGGTCTCCCCAGCGCAGTCGGGCGAGCCCGCTGACGACGTAGATGACGCTCTCGAGGTCCCCGTGGTGATGTGCGCCGGTCTTCGCCCGGGCCTCGATGGTCACCGTCCCGGCCCACAGCTTGGTCGCGCCGGTACGCGCGCTCGTCACGGCGGCGCGGCGCTGCATGCCCAGGGTCTGCGCGGTGGCATCGGTAAGCTCATCGGCGCGGATGACGCGTACGCCCTGCGTACGCCAGCGGCTGACTTTGGCGCTCATGCGGATGGGCTCCTCGCGGTACCTGCGGGAAGTGTAGCCGCCTGACGACAGGAACGGTGACGGCACGAGAGGCGCGCCTTGCGCCGACAGCCGCTGGCGGCGTTCATCCACGCTCGCCGCGCACTTCGCCTGCGTAGGCTCGTTTGCCTTCGCTCATGTCGAGCGATCGAGGAGCCCGCCATGAAATGCGCCCAATGGACTGCACTGGCCGGCGCGCTGTGCCTGAGCGTCGCGCTGGGCGCGCAGACACCACCGGCCTCCGCTACGCCGCCTGGCGCCACGCCCGGGGGCGCCACGCCCGGTATGCCTGCGCCCCCGCCTCCGCCGGCAGCACCGGGTCTGGCGCCTCCGGCGCCGTCCCCGGATGCTCCCGGATATAACCCGCCGGTGCCGCCCGGCGCGGTGCCGCCTGCCGGCGCGGTCCCCTCGCCCCCGGCAGACGCCGTGCCGCCGGCGGCCCCGATGCCGAGCCCGCAGGATCCGGGCACGACACCGGGCACCACCCCGCAGACGGTCACGCCGCAGGGCTAGCGGCCGGCAGTGTGCGCAACGCGCGACTGCGTTGCTGGGCCACGCGCAGGTCGGCCACCAGCTCCTGGTACAGGCGCACGCGACCCGGTCCCGGGGCCCGCAGCACCGCGGAAGGGTGCCAGGTCGCCAGCCCCTCGGTGGTCCCATCCCCCAGGTGGCGCAGCTTGCCGCGCTCGCGCGTCACCTTGAAGGCTGCGCCGAAGAGCGCCTGCGCCGCCATGCTGCCCATCGCGACGATCAGACGCGGCCTGAGGCTCGCGACCTCGGCCGCGAGCCACTGCCGGCAGGCTTGCTGTTCGGCGGCGTTGGCACGCTTGTGCAGGCGCAGCTTGCCGCGCGGCTCGTATTTGAAGTGCTTGACGGTGTTGGTGAGGTAGAGCTCGGCGCGCTCGAGGCCGGCTTCCTCGAGCGCCCGGTCGAGGAGCCCTCCGGCGGGCCCGACGAACGGACGTCCGCTCAGGTCTTCCTGGGTGCCGGGCTGCTCGCCGAGCAGCATCAGCGTGGCATCGGCCGGACCTTCGCCGAAGACCGTCTGGGTCGCATGCGCCCACAGCGGGCAGGCCCGGCAGCGGCGTGCCTGGCTGCGCAGCTGCGCCAGTGTGCCCCGGGGCAGCTCTGCGACGGAGCGGGCGAGGACTTGTGATGGCGCTGTGGACCTGCGCGACATGCATCGGCAGTGTCGCGCGCCGCGCCTGGCGCCCTCAAGCGTCGCGGCAACCGTGGCGCCGCGGCCGCGCGCTACGCGGAGGCCACCTGCGCCGCCTGCGGCAGCGGCGGCGTGGACCAGGGGAGCGGCTCCACGCGCCGCACCAGCACGCCCCAGCCGAGGATGCCGAGCAAACTCACGCCTGCGGCCACGACGAAGGCACTGGTGAAGTGCTGGCTCGCATCCACCAGCAACCCGGTGAGTGCCGGCCCGATCACGCCGGCGCAGTTGCCACAGGTGTTCTGCACGCCGATCCAGCGCGCCGTGGCCTTCGGGCCGGCGAGGATCTGGCCGATGGCGAATGTGCCCGGGGAGGAGATGCCCGAGAGCGCCTGCGCGAGATAGATGGCGCTCAGCGCCCAGGAGGACGGGCCGAAGGCCACCGCGAGCATGCACAGCACCGAGCCTGCGTGCGCGATCAGCATCGGGGCCTTGTAGGCGAGGTTGCGTCCGATCCCGCGCGCGCTCGCCCGGTCGATCAGCCATCCGGCCGCGAGCGCGCTCAGCGCATTGACGAGGAAGGCCTGGCTGGCCACCGTCGCCATCGCGCCGATCGAGAAGCCGCGCTCGCGTACCAAATACGTCGGCAGCCAGGTCAGCATGAAGTAGAAGGTGTAGTTGCCGGAGAAGTGCCCGAGGCTCGTGCCCCAGAGCGAGCGCTGGCGCAGCAGCGTCGCGAATGCCGGCGTGCCGGGGATATGCGCCGGCGCTGGCCGTGGCAGGCGTGCGCGCCACAGCGGCCAGAGCCAGGCGAGGGATGCGACACCGAAAACCAGGAAGGCGACCCGCCAACCGAAGCGCGTGATGAGGGCGCCGCCGAGGAAAGTGCCGACCGCCGGACCGAACAGGTACCCGAAGGCGACCACCCCGTTGGCACGCCCGAGCTCACCGAGCGGCACGGCGCTGGCGAGCAGCTTGGAGACGCACGGAAACCCGGCACTCTCACCGGCGCCGAGCAGCAGCCGCAGGATGAGCAGTGCCGAGAGCGAGTGCGCAAAGCCCGACAGGAGCGTCGCGCACGACCACAGCATGAGGCCGACGAGCAGCACCCCCTGCGCGCCGCGGCGCTCGGCCAGCCAGCCGATCGGGATCTGCAGCAGCGCGTACGACCAGAAGAAGGCCGAGAGCAGCATGCCCAGATCGCGCGCCGACAGGGCGAGTTCATCCTGGATCAGCGGTGCGGCGGTGGGCAGTGCGCCGCGGTCGACGTAGTTGAGGAACAGCACCGCCGCGAGCAGCGCCACGACCGGCCAGCGCGTCACCGCCGGCGGCGCGGCGCTAACGCTCACCGGCCTCAACTGGCATAGTCCGGTTCGGTGCGGTCGAGCAGCCGCTTCAGCGCGGCAAAGTGCAGCACGGTGCGCTCCTGCCCGCCGACGCGCTCGCTGGCGGCGAACTGCGCGGCGGTGGCGCGCACCACGGCCTCCGGCAGGCGGTGCAGGGCGCCGCCGGCGCGGGCCAGCAGCTGCGCCTGGCAGGCGCGCTCGAGGAAGTAGAGCCGCTCGAAGCCCTGCGCCAGGGTGTCCCCGGTCACCAGCGCCCCGTGGTTGCGCAGCAGCAGCACCGAGCGCGTGCCGAGTGCGCGCGCCATGCGCTCGCCCTCGGCGTAATCGAGCGCCAGGCCGTTGTACTCGGCGTAGGCGATGTCGCCGTGGAAACCCACGGCAGTCTGCGAGGCCATTTCGAGGGTTGCATCCTCGAGCATCCCGAGCGCGGTGGCGTACGGCATATGGGTGTGCAGTACGCACTGTGCCTCGGGCTTGGCGCGATGCACCGACAGATGGATGTAGAGCGCGGTGTCCTCGACCAGACCCCGCCCGGCGACTACCTGGCCCCGGAAATCGAGCTCAAGCAGGTCGCTGGCGCGCACCTCCGACCACAGCAGCCCGAAGGGTGCCAGCAGGAAGCGCTCGGGGCGCCCCGGCACCAGCACGGTGAGGTGATTGTCGATCCCCTCGGAGTAGCCGAAGCGCGCGGCCAGGCGGTGACAGGCGGCGAGGTCAATGCGTGCCTGGCGCTCGGCTGCGTTCACCGGGGAGGTCCGCTCTGCTGTTGCGCTCATCGTCATCCCCCGCGGCTACACCCCGAGGCTTTAGGGTGGGTGGATTATAGACTTGGCTGCCGTGCTGCCGGACACTGCGCGCACCGGCCGGCGGCCGCACGGGACATTGAGGCCATGAGCGAGCGGTTCACCTTTCTGTCGCAGTGTCCACGCTGCGGCCGCGAGCGCGCCCAGGGGGCGCATGCGCGCGCCGAGCTCGCGCAGCTGCTCGAGGATGGCGCCGAGATCGAGGCCCACTGCAGCAGCTGCGATGCCAGCTGGCCGGTCCCGGTGGAGGAGCGGGCCGACCTCGCACGCCTGCTCGGCTGAGTGCTAGTCCGGGGGCGCGCGGCCGCGCGCGCGCCCGACGAGGTAGCCGGCGACGAAGGGCAGCCCGAAGAGCAGCAGCGCGAGCGCGAACGCCACGAATCCCAGCACCCAGGCGAGGCGCCGCGCTTCGGCACCGGCGCTCAGCAGCAGCTGGTGGGACAGTTCGGTGACGTCGTGGGTGATGGCCTTGCGCTGCTCGTCGGCGGCAGCGAGCACGGCGGCGCGCTCGCTGCTGATGGTCGCCGACAGCTCCAGGCGCTCGGTGCGCAGCGTCTGCAGTGTCGCCGCCGAGGAGGCGTCCAGGCGGTCGATGACCTCGAGCAGGCTCACGCGCACCTCGGCGACCGCCTCGTGCACCAGCTCGGGGGACTTCTGCGCGACCTCGGTCAGGTGGGCGAGCCGCTCGTCGAGCCGGCCGAGCGCCGCGCGCATCTCGGGACCGGAGAAGCCGGCTGTCTCCAGCGCCAGCTGCCCCTGCCAGCCGGTCTGCGCCGGCAGAGTGGTCGCCAGCATCTGCAGCCGGTCGGAAGTGTCGGCGAGTGCCTGCGGGATCGTGCCGGTCGAGTCCAGCAGCGGCTTGGAGACTCCGGTGCGCTCGACCCACAGCCGCACCACCGACGGGCGCGCATCCTCGAGGCTCGTGAGCGGGTACTGCCCGAGGTACTCGCGCACAAACTGGCCATAGCTCAGGAAGTCCCGCGGCGGCAGCAGCTGCTGCGCCATCGCGCCCGCGGCGGTGTTCCATTTGGCGGCGACCGCGGTCACCTTGCCCTGCTGGCTCCCGAACAGGCTCGCGCCCGCGCCGCCCGCGGAGAAGAACTGCTCCATGCCCGCGGCCACCGACCAGGTGTCCAGGAGGGCCATGGACGGGGCCAGCTGCATCGCGGCGCTCTGGCTCTGTTCGGCCACGGCGATCTTCCAGCGTAGCGCGTTGCGCTGCACCTCGGGGTCTGAGTCCTGGGCGGCGATCTGGTCGGCGCACTGGCGCACCGCGAGCAGGTAGTCGGCGGCGAACTGACGCGTGAGGATGCGCGTGTTGAGGTCACGCGTGGACAGCGGCTTGTCGGGAGTCTTGATGGAGACCAGCGAGCAGCTGCCCAGGATCAGGGGCAGCGCGGCAACCCAAAGACGGGAGAGTTTCATCGTGTGACTGGCGGCGCGGCCGGAACGGTTATGCGGGAGTTATCCGACAGTCTGCAGCGCGTTGGCGGCCTCATCGGCGGCCCCCTGAATGTGCCGGGCCACGCGCTCAAGGTCAAGCGCGCGGCCCGGGGGCCGGCGGCCGGGCGCGGTTGTAGGTGTTGCCTCACCGTGGCTTCGGCTGCTCGCCCGTAGCCCCAAGCGCAGCCGGCGTCGGATCCTTGGGGCAGCTACGCTACGGAGAAAGTTATGAAACTAATGCACGCCTTTCGTGCGCTGCTCGTGCTCCTCGGGATGAGTTTCACGCTCACGGGCTGCGTCCTGCACGAACGTGAGGTCGTCCACGAGCCGGTGGAGGGCTACTACGACGCCGAGCACCACCGTTACTACCATGAGCACACCTGGCACACCTGCACCACGGACGATGATATTCATTGCCGCTGAGGAAGTGCGCCTGAACCCGGGGCGGTGCGGCGGGCCCGTTATTTCGGCCAGGGGAGGGAGTAGGTCTTGGTGTTGGTGAAGCTCTTCATCGCCTCCTGGACGCCCTCCTTGTAGCCCAGACCCGAGTCCTTGATGCCGCCGAACGGGGTGACCTCGAGGCGGTAACCGGGCACCTCGCGCACGTTGAGGCTGCCGACTGCAAGCTCGCTCACCAGGCGCGTGATGTAGTCGAGCCGGTTGGTGCACACTGCCGAGGACAGCCCGTAGGCGCTGGCGTTGACCATGCGGATCGCCTCCTCGATGGTGCCGAACTGCATGATCGGGGAGACCGGACCGAAGGTCTCCTCGCGCACCACGCTCATCCCCGGAAGCACCCGGTCGAGAACCGTGGGCGCGTAGAGCGCGCCCTCGCGTACGTGGCCGCAGCGCAGGCGTGCCCCGGCTGACAGCGCCTCACTGACGCGCGCCTCGAAACAGCGCGCCGCGGCCTCATCGATCACCGTGCCGACGTCGGTGTCCGGGTCGCTCGGGTCGCCGTACTTAAGCGCGCGCGTCCGCTGTACCAGGAGCTCGGTGAAGCGCTCGGCCACCGCAGCGTGCACCAGGATGCGCTTGATCGCCGTGCAGCGCTGGCCGGAGTTCTTGTACGAGCCGGCGGCCGTGAGGACGGCGGCTTCATCAAGGTCGGCATCCTCCATGATGATCATCGGATCGTTGCCGCCGAGCTCGAGCACCTGGCGCTTGTAGACGGCCTTGGCGGCGATGTACTTGCCGATGGCGACCCCGCCGGTGAAGGTCACCAGGTCCACGTCCGGATGCGTGAGCAGCTCATCCGCGATCTCGCGCGGCTCGCCGGTGAGCACCGCGAACATCGGCGGGGGCAGGCCGCACTCGTAGAGGATGTCTGCCAGCAGCAGCGCGGAGAGCGGCGTCTTCTCCGAGGGCTTGAGCACCATGCGGTTGTTGGTGGCGATGCTCGGCGCGATCTTGTGCGCCACCTGGTTCAGCGGATGGTTAAAGGGCGTGATGGCGCTGATCACCCCGAGCAGTGGCTCGCGCAGCGTGTAGACCTTGCGCTGCCGGCCGTGCTCGGTGAGGTCGCAGGAGAAGATCTGGCCGTCATCCTCGAGCGCCGCGTTGCCGGCAAAGGTGAACACGTCGCAGGCGCGCCCCACCTCGTAGGTCGAGTCCTTCTTGCACAGCCCGCTCTCGGCGGTGATCAGGTCCGCGACCTCCGCGGTACGCGTGCGCAGCGCCGCCGCCGTGGCGTGGCAGATGCGGGCGCGCTGATAGCGCGTCAGCGGGGAGCGGAATGCGCGCGCGAGCGCGATCGCCCGGCGCACGTCCTCCACCGCGGCACAGGCGACCGTGCCGACCGGCTCGCGCGTGTAGGGATTGAGCACCTCGCGCGTGCGGGCCGTGGCCACACGCTCACCGCCGATGCGCAACCCCTCGTGCCGCACGGTGCGGCCGCTGCCCGGGCGCGGCTCAGCGGCCATAGTTCAGTGCCCAGTCGAAGGCATCGAAGTTGCGCCAGCGACGGGTGAGGTCGAGGTCGGCGCTGCGGCGGTTCATGATGAGGGGCACCGCCTGCTCGGACAGGCCGCCGTGCGAGCGCAGCGGCGCATCGAGGCCGCTGAGGTCGTGGCGGCTGGCTGCCGTGCCGAGCACCACCTGCCGCGTGGCGATCACCACCAGGTCGCCGATGCGATCGGGCGGCAGCTCGAAGCGCTCGGCGGCGGCTGCGCGGGTGAGCACGAGCTCGATGTCGCGCAGCGCCGCGAGCCGTGCGGCAACGGTCGCAGCGGCCGCGCCCTCGGGAAGATAGACGGTGGCGTAGGAGCCCAGCGCCCCGTGGTGCACCACGTACGGGTCGGTGATCGGCAGGATGACGCGGGCACGCGTGGCGCCGAGCCAGTGATCGAGCAGGTCCTGCAGGTAGATCACATTCGGCGTCGCATCCATGCGCGTCTTGGCGTTCATGCCATGATCGGCGGTGACGACGATGCGGCACCCGGCCGCCTCCAGCTCCCCCAGGTAGCCGTCCATCATGGCGTAGAAGCGGTTCGCCTCGTTCGTGCCCGGGGCGTGCTTGTGCTGCACGTAATCGGTGGTCGAGAGGTACATGACGTCGGGGCGCTGGCGCTGCATGAGCCGCACGCCCGCGGCGAACACGAACTGCGATAGCTCCGCGCTGTAGACGCTCGGCACCGCCATGCCCACCAGTGGCAGCACGGCCTCGATGCCGTGCTCGGCGAGCGTGACCTCATCGGCCTTTTCCGCGGAGAAGCACACGCCGCGCATCTGGTGCCCGAGGAGCTTGCGCAGCTTGTCCTTCGCGGTCACCACCGCCACCTTGCAGCCGGCCTCGGCGAGTACGGCGAGCAGCGTCGGCGCACGCAGCCAGCGCGGGTCATTCATCATGACTTCGGTGCCGCTCGCGCTGTCGTACAGGTAGTTGCCACAGATGCCGTGCACCGCCGGCGGTGCGCCGGTGACGATCGAGAGGTTGTTCGGATTGGTGAAGCTCGGAATGACGCAGTCGCCGACTACGGCGCTGCCGCAGGCGAGCGTGCGCCGCATCCAGGGCATGTGGGCGCCGGCGACGGCCTGCGCGATGTAGTCCGGCTCGCAGCCATCCACGCACACCACCACCACCGGCTCTTCGGGCATGCGGTAGCGGCGACCATTCACCTGCACTTGCTGCATGGTGGCCACCTTCAGGCCGCGGCCTGCAGCTGCGCCAGCACCGCGGCGACCGCGTCCACCGCGCCGCCCATGCCGCGCTCGCCGAGCTGCCCCATGCACCCGACACGGAAGGTCTCGACGGTGGTGAGCTTGCCGGGATAGAGGATGTAGCCGCGTGCCTTGACGGCGTTGTAAAAGCTCTTGAACTGGTACGCCGGGGTCTCGGGGGCGTAGAAGGTGACGATGATCGGTGCCTGGATCGCCTCGGGCAGGAAGCTGCGCAGCCCGAGCCGTGCCATACCCTCGATGAGCGTGCGGCAGTTGCGCGTATAGCGTGCGCAGCGCGCCTCGCGGCCGCCTTCCTCCAGGTACTGCGCGATGGCGCAGTCGAAGGCGGCGACCACGTGGGTCGGCGGCGTGAAGCGCCACTGGGTGGTCTTTTGCATGTAGACCCACTGATCGTGCAGGTCCATGGCGAGGGAGTGGCTGTTGCCCGCGGCGCGCTCGAGCGCGCCGCGGCGCGCGATCACGAACCCCATGCCCGGCGGGCCCTCGAGGCACTTGCCCGAGGCGGCGACCAAGGCCTCGAACGGCACGGCGCGCGCATCGATCGGCAGCGCACCGAAGGAGCTCATGGCATCCACGATCAGGCCGCGGCCGGCGCGCGCCACCGCCTGCGCGATCGGCGCCAGCGGGTTGAGGATGCCGGTGCTGGTCTCGCAATGCACCAGCGCCACGTGCGTGATGGAGCCATCGGCCTGCAGGGCGCGCGCGACGTCGGCCTCGCGCACCGGGGCATCCTCGGCGTAGTCGAGCGTCGTCAGCCTGCGGCCCAGGGTGCGGCAGATGCGCGCGATGCGCTGGCAGTAGGCGCCGTTGAGCGGCACCAGCACGTGCCCGTCGCGCGGCACCAGCGTGCCGATCGCGGCCTCGACCGCAAAGGTGCCGCTGCCCTGCAGCGGCACGCATTCATGCGTCGCTGCGGCTTCGCAGATCCCCAGCAGCTGCTCGCGGATGCGCGCGGTGATGGCGTTGAAGTCCGAGTCCCAGGAGCCCCAGTCGCGCAGCATGCTCTGGCGCGTGCGCAGCGAGGTGGTCAGCGGACCCGGTGTCAGGAGGTAAGGATCATCGCTCATTGCACTGCCTGATGCCTTGGGGGGAGCGAGCCGCAATTCTAGCCTGTGGCGGCACCGCCGCCGGGTCGGTCCCCCGGCGCTGCGGGGCGCGAAGCGGTCTCCGATTCACCTGCAGTCTATGTCGTAAGTCACTGTTGTAAAAGCCCTCTCTGGGCCAGGGTGGACCGCATCTGCGCCGCACACGCACCGCGCCTCGGGCACACTAGCGCGCCGTCCTTCACGGCCTTGGCGGGGGTGAGATCGTGCAGAGCGTTCCGTCGGATGCGCGCGTCGTGATCATCGGCGGCGGAGTGGTCGGCTGCAGCGTTGCCTACCACCTCGCGCGCCGCGGTTGCCGCGACGTGCTGCTGCTCGAGCGCAAGCGGCTGACCTGCGGCACCACCTGGCATGCCGCGGGGCTCGTGGGGCAGCTGCGTGCGACCCACAACCTCACCCGCCTCGCGCAGTACACCACGCAGCTGTACGAGGGCCTGGAGCGCGAGACTGGTCAGGCGACCGGCTTCCGGCAGGTCGGCTCGATCGCCGTGGCCGCGAGCGCGGCACGCTATGAGGAGCTCAGGCGCGGGGCCTCGATGGCGCGTTGCTTCGGGCTCGAGGTCGAGTTGCTGAGCCCGGAGGCGGCGCGCGAGCGCTGGCCGCTGCTCTCGATCGAGGGCCTCGTGGGGGCGGTGTACCTGCCCAAGGACGGGCGTACCAACCCCGTGGACACCACCCAGGCGCTGGCGCGCGGGGCGCGCCAGGGGGGCGTGCGCATCCTGGAGGAAGTCGCGGTGACCCACATCCGCAGCGCGGCCGGGCGCGCCACGGGGGTGACGACCAGCGCCGGGGAGGTGCGCGCCGAGGTCGTCATCAACTGCGCCGGCATGTGGGCGCACCAGGTGGGCGGCTGGGCGGACGTGGCCGTGCCGCTGCACGCCGCCGAGCATTTCTACATCGTCACCGAGCCGATGGCCGGGCTCACCGCCGACCTGCCGATCCTGCGCGATGCGGATGCCTGTTCCTACTTCAAGGAGGATGCGGGCAAGCTCCTGGTGGGTTGGTTCGAGCCGCAGGCCAAGCCCTGGGGCGCCGCGGGCATTCCCGAGAACTTCGCCTTCGAACAGCTGCCGCCCGACCTGGCCCACATCGAGCCGCTGTTCGCGGCCGCGATGCGGCGCGTGCCGACCCTGGCGGAGGCCGGCGTGCAGGTGTTCTTCAACGGCCCCGAGAGCTTCACTCCCGATGACCGCTACATCCTCGGGGAGGCCCCGCAGCTGCGCGGCCTGTTCGTCGCGGCCGGCTTCAACTCGATCGGCATCCAGTCCGCCGGTGGCGCCGGCAAGGTGCTGGCCGACTGGGTGCTGGACGGCCATCCCCCTTTTGACCTGTGGGACGTCGACATCCGCCGCTTTGCCCCCTTCCAGCGCAACCGCCGCTACCTGCGCGAGCGCACCACCGAGACCCTCGGGCTCCTCTATGACATGCACTGGCCGTTCCGCCAGGCGGAAACGGCGCGCGGTGTGCGCAAGTCCGTGCTGCATGACCGGCTCGCCGCCCGCGGCGCCTGCTTCGGGGAGGTTGCCGGCTACGAGCGCGCCAACTGGTTTGCACCCCCCGGCGTGGCGCCGCGCTACCAGTACAGTTACGGGCGGCAGAACTGGTTCGACTACAGCGCGGCCGAGCATCGCGCGGTGCGCGAGGGGGTCGCGCTCTTCGACCAGTCCTCGTTCGCCAAGTTCATCGTGCAGGGTGCGGATGCGGCGGCGGTGCTCTCGAGGATCTGCGCGAACGCTATCGACGTGCCCGTAGGCCGCATCGTCTACACGCAGTGGCTCAATGAGCGCGGCGGCATCGAGGCGGACGTCACGGTCACGCGCGAAGCCGAAGACCGCTTCCTGATCGTGAGCTCCTGCGCCACGCAGGTGCGCGACCTGGCGTGGCTCACCCGCGGCATTCCCATCGCGGCGCGCGCCAGCGCGTGCGATGTGTCCTCGGCGTACGCGACGCTCGGGCTCATGGGCCCGCGCAGCCGCGAGCTGCTCGCCAGCCTCACCGATGCCGACCTGTCGACGGCGGCGTTTCCGTTTGCGAGTTCGCGGGTCATCGACCTCGGCTACGCGCGCGTGCGCGCAAGTCGCATCACCTACGTGGGCGAGCTCGGCTACGAGCTCTACATGCCGACGGAGTTCGCGCAGTCTGTGTACGACTGCCTGCTCGAGGCCGGCGCACCCCTCGGGCTGCGTCTTGCCGGCTACCACGCCATGAACAGCCTGCGCCTGGAGAAGGCGTACCGCCACTTCGGGCACGACATCGGCGATGAGGACTCCCCGCTCGAGGCGGGGCTGGCGTTTGCCGTGGCCTGGGACAAGCCCGGTGGCTTCATCGGTCGCGAGGCGCTGCTGCGCCAGCGCGCCAGCGGCGTGCGCCGGCGCCTCGTGGCCGTAGCGCTCACCAGCCCCGAGCCGCTGCTCTACCACAACGAGCCCCTGTGGCGGGACGGGGAACTGGTCGGGCGCATCTGCTCGGCGATGTTCGGGCACACCCTGGGGGTGAGCCTGGGGCTGGCCTACGTGAGCGGCGCTTGCGCACCGCTCACCCGCGAGTGGCTCGAGGCCGGGCAGTACGAGGTGGAGGTGGCCACCGAGCGCGTGCCGGCGCGCATCTCGCTCGCGCCCCTCTACGACCCCGCCGGTGCGCGGGTGCGGGAATGAGGGCGGGACGCACGCGGGGAGGGCAGGGCGCGTGAGCAGCCGGGCACGCGTGGCCGTCATCGGCGGCGGCGTGGTCGGCTGCAGCGTGCTCTTTCACCTGACGCGCCTGGGCTGGCGCGATGTCCTGCTGCTCGAGCGCGACGAGCTGACCGCCGGCTCGACCTGGCATGCCGCCGGCAACTGCCCGAACTTCTCCACCTCCTGGACGCTGCTGAAGCTGCAGCGTTACTCGACCCAGCTGTACCGCTCGCTCGCGGCCGAGGTCGGTTACGAGATCAACTACCATCGCACCGGCAGCCTGCGCCTCGCGCACACGCGCGATCGCGTCGATGAGTTCCGCCACGTGATCGCCCAGGCGCGTGCGCAGGGCAGCGCCTTCGAGCTGCTCTCACCCGAGCAGCTGCGCGAGCGCCACCCGTTCCTCGCCACGCATGACCTGCGTGCGGGGCTGTGGGATCCGGATGACGGCGATATCGACCCCGCGCAGCTGACGCAGGCGCTCGCCAAGGGCGCGCGCGATCGCGGTGCGCTGATCCGGCGCAACAGCCGCGTGCTCGCCCTCGCGGCACAGCACGATGGGAGCTGGCGGCTTGAGACCAGCAGCGGCACCGTCGGTGCGGACATCGTGATCAATGCGGCCGGCTACCGCGGCGGCGAGATCGCCGCGATGATCGGCGAGTACCTGCCGATCGTGGCCCTCTCGCACCAGTACCTGGTGACCGAGGAGATCCCCGAGCTGGTCGCCCTGGGGCACGCGCGGCTGCCGCTGGTGCGCGACCCGGACGTCAGCTACTACCTGCGTCAGGAGCGCCACGGGCTGCTGCTCGGCCCGTACGAGGCGCAGCCGGTGGCGCACTGGCTGCAGGGGCTGCCGGCGGAGTTTGCGCACCAGCTGTTCGAGGATGACCTCGGGCGGCTCGAGTCCTACATCGAGGACGCCTGCGCACGGGTGCCCCTGCTCGGCGCGGTGGGCGTGCGGCGCGTGATCAACGGGCCCATCCCCTACGCCCCGGACGGCAATCCGCTCCTGGGACCGGCCCGTGGGGTGCGCAACTTCTTTCATTGCTGCGCCTTCACCTTCGGCATCGTGCAGGCCGGCGGCGCCGGGCGGCTGATGGCCGAATGGGTGGTCCATGGGGCGCCGCACTGGGATCCGTGGGTGCTCGACACGCGCCGGTACTTCGACTTCGCCGACCGCCGCTACGCGCTCGAGAAGGCGCTCGAGACCTATCGCTACGAGTACGCCGTGGCCTACCCGCAGGAGGAACGCCCCGCCGGGCGCCCCGGTAAGCGCTCGCCCCTTTACGAGGCGCTCGGCGCCGCCGGAGCCGTGTTCGGAGCGCGCGCCGGCTGGGAGCGCGCGCTGTACTACCGGGCCGCGACCGACCCGCCGGCCTCCGAATGCTCGTTCCGGCGGCCGCACTGGCACCGGGCCATCGAGCGCGAGTGCGCCGCGGTCGCCGCCGGAGTCGGTCTGCTGGAGATGCCCGGGTTTGCGCGGTTCGAGGTGCGCGGCGGCGGGGCCCCCGCCTGGCTCGACCACCTGATCAGCGGCTCGCTCCCGCACCCGGGGCACGTGGCACTGCGCTACCTGTGTGCTGACAACGGCGGCTTGCTGAGCGAGATGACGGTGATGCGCCTGGAGGCGCAGCGCTTCTGGCTGATCTGCGCCGCGGCCGCCGCACGTCATGACGAGGAATGGCTGCGCGCGCACCTCTCGCAGCGTCACGGGCCGGTGCAGCTCGACAACCTCACCGCGCAGCACAGTGCGCTCGTCATCGCCGGTCCGCGCTCCCGGGAGCTGCTCGCGCCCTGCGTGGACGCATCCCTCGCCAATGAGGATTTCCCCTGGCTCGGCGTGCGCGCGCTGAGGCTCGCGGGCGCGCCGCTGCTCGCCGCCCGGGTCAACTACGTCGGCGAGCTGGGCTGGGAGCTGCACGTGCCCATGGAGTCGCTGCCGCGGGTGTACGGGCTGCTGCGCGAGGCCGGCGAGGCTCTGTCGCTCGCGCACTTCGGGCTCTACGCGCAGGAGAGCCTGCGCCTGGAGAAGTGCTACCGCAGCTGGAAGGGAGAGCTCACCTGCGAATACTCACCGCTGGCCGCCGGGCTCGGCCGCTTCGTGCAGCTGGACAAGGCGGCGCCCTACATCGGCCGCGACGCCCTGCGCCGCGAGGCGCAGCTCGGGCCCCGCGAGCGCTGCGTCGCCTTGCTGGTGGACGCCGCCGATGCGGATGCGGCGCCCGTCTCGGTCCTGCATCGCGGCGATGAGCCCGTGGGGCTGGTCACCTCCGGGGGGTATGGCTACCGTCTCGGCCGCAGCATCGCGCTCGGCTACGTCCGCAGCGATTTGGCCGTGGCCGGCACGAGCCTCGAGCTCGAGATCCTCGGCGAGCGGCGCCGCGCGGTGATCGCGCCCGAGCCACTCTACGACCCGCACAACGCGCGGCTGCGCGCCTGAGGCCGGCTAGGAGGCGACGGGTCGCGCGCGGCGCGCCAGTGCGGACACCGTATGGAACAGCTCACCGGCGTCCACCGGCTTGGCGAGATGCACGTCATAGCCGGAGCGCAGCGCCGCGCCGCGGTCCTCCGCGCGCGCCAGTGCCGTGAGCGCCACCGCGGGGATCGCGTTGCCGCCGGCGCGCACGGTGCGGATCAGCTGGTAGCCATCCTGGCCGGGCATGCCGATGTCGCTCAGCAGCACGTCGAACTCGTGTGCCTGCAGCTGCTCCAGCGCGGCGGCGGCGGATGCGGCCGTCTGCACCCGCGCCGCCGCCGCCCGCAAGAGTCTCGCCAGCCCCTCGAGCGCCTCCGGCTGGTCATCCACCAGCAGTACGGAGATACCGCGCAGCTCGCTCCCCGGCGGTGCTGCCGTGCCGGTGGCGGCGGGCACCTCGGCGGCCGCAGCCGCGGAGCTCGGCATGAGCGGCAGCTCGACGTAAAAGGTGGTGCCGCGTCCGAGGCCCTCGCTGTGCACCTCGATGCGCCCACCGTGCAGCTCGACCAGCTGCCGTGCGATCGAGAGCCCGAGACCGAGCCCGCCGTGCTCGCGCGAGTGCGAGCTGTCGGCCTGGCGGAAGCGCTCGAACACCAGCGGCAGGAACTCCGGGGCGATGCCCTTGCCGCTGTCACTCACGCTGATGCGTGCGTGCGCGTGCATTTGCTCCACCCGCACGTGCACGCGGCCGCCGTTGGGCGTGAACTTGATCGCGTTGGAGAGCAGGTTCCACAGCACCTGCTGCAGGCGGCTCGGATCGCCGCGCAGCGCGGCCGTGAGCGGCGGGACCTGGTGCGTGACCCGGATCTGCTTGGCGGCGGCGGCATGCAGGACCGAGGTGACGGCCGCGCTGACGACCTCGGCGAGCTCGAGGGCCTGCACGTCCAGGCGCACCTTACCGCTGTCGATGCGGCTCATGTCCAGCAGGTCCGAGATCATCTGGCTCTGGGCGCGGGCGTTCTGGGTGATGACGTCGGCGGCGCGTCGCACCTGCTGCGGGTCGTCGGCCTTGAGGTTGAGCAGGTGCGCCCAGATGAGCACGGTGGACAACGGGGTGCGCAGCTCGTGCGAGAGGGTGGCGAGGAACTCCTGCTTGGCGAAGTTGGCGCGCTCGGCATCCTGGCGGGCCCAGCGCTCGCGCTCCAGCAGCTCCTGGCGCTCGGCCTCGGCCTGGCGACGGTCACTGATGTTGACCACGTTGCCGACCACGCGCTGCAGCGTGCCATCGCTGCCGCGCACCGCCACGCAGTTGTCCCAGATCCACAGGTAGCGCTCGTCCGCGGCGCGCACGCGGTACTCGGCGCTCGCTCCGGGCGCCCCCTGCTCCAGGGCGGCGAGGATGGCATCGAGGACGGTCGTGTCCTCGGGGTGGATACGCTCGCGCCACCAGCGGATGTCCTGGCCTTCGGCGGGGGCGATGCCCATGACTCCGTGGAAGCGCTCGCTGCGCACCACGCGCCCCTCACGCGGCCAGTACTCATAGATGTAGCCGTGCAGGGCGCGGGTGGCGAGCCGAAAGCGCTCCTCGCTCTCGCGCAGCAGCCGCTCGATCTCGCGCCGCGCGTCAATCTCCTGCTGCAGGTGCCGGTTGGAGTCCTGCAGCTGGCGCGTACGCAGGTCGACCTCGCGCTGCAGCTGCGCCGGCGTGTGGAAGGTGAGCACCCGCGGCAGGCCCACGAGCAGCGTCGCGGCCGTGCCGGCCGATATCAGACCCGTCACGAGCTTCACCGCCCCATCGAGGCGGTAGTCCGGGTTCCACACCGTCCAGATCGCAAATCCGTGGGTGAGGGCGCCGAGCACGATGAAGGCGGCGAACAAGAGCAGTACGCGCGGGAGCGAGACGTCGCCGCGGCGGCGGCGCACCAGGTAATAGATCAGCGCCGAGATGGTGAAATACGCCAGTGCAATCAGCGCGTCCGCGCCGACGTTGAGCCACAGAACCTCGGGGTCCCACCGGTAGGCATCGCCTGCCGGCAGATAGCCACGGGTATCCAGCAGCCAGTTAAGGAGGTTGTCCATGGGGTAATCCGCAAGCTTCCGAGCTAAGGGCGCAGACTCACACAAATGCCCTGCGACAGCCAAACCGTAGCGGCTGCCGCGCCGCGTGCTGCCGCGCTCGCGACGCAGCTGGGGCCGCCGCGACAGCCGGTTTAGGCGTGCCTCAACGCACCCAGTGCCAGATCCCGGCGCGCCAGCCGCTCAGGGGCACGTGCAGCCAGGTCGCCAGCAGCCACAGCAGCACCCCCCCGAGCCACGCACGCCAGCCGAACTGCTGCCAGCGGGTGCGGCCGCCGTAGAGCGCGGCGAGTGGCCAGTAGCTGGTGCGCTCCTGCCAGCGCGGCCAGGTCGTGGGCTCGAGCAGCGCCTTCTTGTGGTCCTGGAGCGCGGCCCCGCCGAGGGCGAGCACGAAAATGGCGCTGCTGAGCACGAGGTTCTTGGCCACCGGGAAGATGAGCAGGTGGCAGAGGGCCCAGAGCGCAAACGCCCACATCATCGGATGGCGCGTGATGGCGAACACGCCCGGCGCGCTCTCGGGCACGGGCGGCGCGGCACCCACCGCGGGCCGTGCGGGGTTGCCGGCGAAGGAGCCGACGAACAGCACGCAGGCGAGCAGCATGACGAGCGTGACCAGCGTCCATAGGACTTCTCCCACTGGCCACAGCGCGGCGCTGACGGGCGCGGCGCGGTAGGCGATCACCATCCAGATGAAGATCGCGAGCGAGATGAGCGAGTAGAGGCCAAGAAAGCCGCGCGTGCCCAGGCGATGCACCAGTGGCGCACGCAAGGCATGCGACAGCAGCAGATGCGTGCCCACGAAGCCGAGCGCGGCAAGCATCAGCATTCCCATGGTTCATGCCCTGCACGGGTGCGAGCGCCTCGCACGGGCCGTCAGGATATTCTGACGGCGGATGCTCGGTCCAACTGTCGAGTCGATGGGCCGCTTGAGCCCTGCCGTGCGCCGCGCCTCACCGGTAGGGTCAGCGCCTCAGTTGGTTCAATCTGGAGTGTCCATGAACAACGATCGCATCGAAGGCAGCTGGCATCAGCTCAAGGGCAAGGTGAAGGCGCAGTGGGGCCGGCTCACGGACGATGATCTGCAGGAACTCGAGGGCCACAGCGAGGAACTCGCGGGCAAGCTGCAGGAGCGCTATGGCCTGGCGCGCGATGAAGCGGAGCGTCAGGCGAAGGAATTCCGCTCGCGCTACAACTGGAGCTAGCCGTAACCGCAGCGGCCGTTGCGCGGGGCCGGCCAGCGGTGGGCCCCGCGCGGCGGCGCTGTGCGCGTGCTAGGGGAGGCGGCCGCCGCCCTTCCGGAAGACGGCCATGAGCTCGCCCGCGCCCGAGCCCCAGCGGGTGATCACCTTCAGGGCGCGGGCCAGGGGCACATCGAGCGGATGTACCCGGGCGGACGGCAGGATATAGATGGCGCCGACCATCGGTGTGGGCGCCGAGGGGACGAACACCGTGAAGTCCTCCGTGCGCCGCTCGATGATGAACGCCGGCACCAGGGCTTCTTCGATCTCGACCAGTGCCGGCTGCCAGGATTCGTCCGTCTTGCCGGCGAACTGCTGCGCCAGGCCGCGCAACACGGTGTAGCCGGGAATGCGCTGGAACACGGAGCGCTCGGCGCTTTCCCACAATCGTCCTCCCAGCGCGGTGCTTGCGATCAACCCCACCACTAAGCACAGCAGCAGGATCAAGAGCAGCGACAGCAGGTTCTCGGCCGGCAGCCAGTCGGGCACGAGGGCGACGAGCGGCTGCACCAGGCCTTTGAGGGAGGCGAGCGCCTTGAGCAGCAGCAGCACGGCCAGGTAAACCGGCGCGATGATGAGCACGCCGAGCCCGAGCGCGCCGAGGATGTGCGAGCCGGCCCGTCGCACGGCTGACCGCTTACCGACCTGCGCCAATCGCTGCTCCCCCCTGCGGCACGAGCGGAGCCTAACTCCAAGGTCGAACGCACGCCAGCCGTCTACCCCAGGCGTCGAGGTGCGCTGCGGCATCGACGGGTGCTGTTGGCCAGCGCGCCGATGGGGTTAAGCTTCGCAGGCGGCGCACGCCGCGCAGCACAAGAACAAAGAGGGGGTATGGACAAGAGGTTTGTCATCGCGTGGATTGCCGTGTTCGTCGTCTGGTTCCTGGGCAGCTTCGTTGTACACGGCCAGCTGCTGCATGCCGATTACGCGCAGCTGCCGCAGCTGTTCCGTACCGAGAGCGATGCGCAGGCGCATTTCGCCTTCATGGTGCTCGCGCACGTGCTTATGGCCGGAGCGCTAGTCTGGATCTATGCACGTGGGGCCGAGGCCAAACCCTGGCTGGCGCAGGGCGTGCGCTTCGGCATCGCGGTGGCGCTGCTCGCCGTCGTACCGGTGTACCTGATCTACTTCGTGGTGCAGCCGCTGCCGGCGGCGCTCGTGGTGAAGCAGATCATCTACGACAGCGTGCTCCTGGTGATCCTCGGCGCGCTGGTGGCGTGGTTCTACCGGCCGCCCGCAGCGGGCGCCCACTGACCCGGAGCTGCCGTGCGCACACGCTGAGGGGTGCCTGCTGATGGCGGATGAACCGGAGGCCGGCGGTTCACCGCCGTGCCTGCTGCACGAGCTCGGCCCCGACCAGGCGACCGTCATCGATGCGCAGCAGGCGAGCGATGTCGCGCGCTGGCGCCGGGCGCAACGCGCGCGGCTGCTCGCGCAACGCGCCGCGCTGGCGCCTGCGGCGCGCGCCGCAGTGAGTGCTGCGATCGCCCGCGAGCTCGAGCGGCTCATCCCGCCGGAAGCGGCAGTCGTCAGTGTCTACTGGCCGATCCGCGCCGAGCCTGACCTGCGCGAGTGGATGCGCGCACGCGCCGCCTCCGGGCGCCGCGTGGCGCTGCCCGTGGCGCTCGCTCACGGACAGCCGCTCGGTTTTCGCGCCTGGCACCCCGGCGCCCGCATGGCGCACGGGCTGTGGAGGATTCCGTACCCCGCCGAGGGCGAGGAGCTGCGCCCGGACGTGGCGCTTGCGCCGCTGGTCGGGTTTGACGCCGCAGGCTTTCGCCTGGGCTATGGCGGCGGATTCTTCGATCGCACGCTGGCGGTGCTGCAGCCGCGGCCGCTCGTCATTGGCGTCGGTCATGACGCCGCCGAGATCAGGACGATCTATCCGCAGGCGCACGACATCGGGATGGACTGGATCGTAACCGGGACCACCCCGTCGCGGTGCTTCCCGCGCTAGTGCTTCGCCTGCGGCGTGGCGGCGGGAGGGCTTGCGAGGGCGACAGCCGTCGGGGAATTGGCTGCCGCGGGTGTCAGGTCCTGGCGCTCGAAGGCGCGCAACTCCAGGTTAAATCGGCCCTGCGCCGGATGGTCAGAGGAACAACTTGCCTGGAAGCGGACGACTTGTACCGGCAACTCCGGCAGCAGCACGTCGCGGATCTGGCGCACGAGCTCGCAGTCGCCCGCATCGAAGGGACTCCGGTGCCCGGTGGAGATGCTGACCGTTTGCGCACGCGCTTCGAAATCCGCCACACCTGCGCGGGCGCTGGGCAGCACCTCGGGCAGCGCGAACTGCACTTCCACGCTCGGCGAACGGGTGGTGCAGTGGTAGGGCATGATGTTCAGGCTGTCGGCCCGCGCGCCAAGGTCGAGCAGCAGCGCCCGGAAGCGATACCAAAGCTCATCGCACGTGTAGGTCTTTGGCAAATCATCCAAATCTACGATGAGCGCATGGCGCGCCCAGAGTGCCGGAACGCGCGGAGGCTGGGCACTGCCGGCCGGCGCGGCAGCTGCGCCGAGCAATGCCACGGCCACGATCACTGCGAAGGATGCAGTCCGCACTGAGTCCCGCTCCTTGGGCATTCGTTACTTATCGACCCTGTCGCAGGCGCACAGTTCCGCGCCCGAGCGTAAGCGCAGGCGTGGCATCTCGGGTCATCCGGAACGAGTGCCGCGCGCTACACTCTTTATAGAGGCCCGCACCGCGTCGCGATAAGGCGAGGAGATCAAGACCATGCGCATCAGTCAGCTGTTACTGGACAAGCGTCCCGACGTCGTGAGCGTTGCGCCCTCAGAGTCGGTCGGCACGGCGGTGGCGCTCATGCAGCGTGAGCACGTCGGTGCCGTGCTCGTGCTCGACCCGGAGCAGCACGTGCTGGGCGTCCTTTCCGAGCGCGACGTGGTCCATCACCTGGCGGATGCACCACTCAATGTGCTGCAGAAGCCCGTGTTTGACATCGCGCGCCGCGATGGGCCGGTCGCGGTGCTCGAGGACTCGGTGCAGGCAGTGATGGAGCGCATGACGCAGTCGCGCGCGCGCCATGTGCCGGTGCTGCGCTTTGGGCGCGTGGTCGGCATCGTCAGCATCGGGGACGTGGTCAAGTCGCTCCTTGAGGAGAAGACGCGGGAGAACACCGTGCTTCAGGATATTGCCCGGGCACAGTTCTTCGCCAGCTAGGCAACGCCCGCGATCCACCGCGCCTGCGCGGGCGGAACTGCGTCACTTCGGGATCGCATAGCCCTCGGGCAGCTGCCCGATCATCACCGTCTGCTGACAGATCCGCTCGCGGATGCGCCAGCCCGCTGCGGTGCGCACCAGATGATCCAGGTAGTAGCCGGCGTTGGTGATGACCTCCTGCGAGCCATCCGGGCGTCGGCGACCCATGGGGGCGAGGAAGTAGCAGCGTGCACGCGCGTGATCGCCCTCGAGGTCAATGTGCACGTTGGTGATGTGATGCAGGTTGATCGGCCAGGGGGCAAGCGCGCGACCCAGCCATTCCAGGGTCGGTCGGTAGGGTCCCTTCTGCCCGCCGGTACTGGTGTAGTCGATGGTGGCGTCCGGGGCGAACACGCTGTCCATGAGCTCCCATTTGCGCTGATCCACCATCCACGCGTAGTCGTATAGGACCTGCTCAATTGCACGCAGCTCGTCGCGCGGCTCGTTCTGGGTCATCGCAGTTCCTCCTGGTGTCGTAGGCCAACCGCGTCAGCTCGTTTGCCGTCAGCGGCGCAAAGCATGAGAATCGACTGGCGGTTCACACTAACCTAACAAGAACCAGAATGCCCCTCGAGCCGAAGACTGAGGTGCCGGGCACCAGGCCGCAGCTGGTGCTCTTTCCCGCGTTTGCCCTGTCGGGAGCCGCAGCGCTGATCTACCGGGTTTGCTGGCAGCGCATCCTGTTCACCTCCTTCGGCGTGGACATAGAGTCGACGACGATCATCGTCTGCGCCAGCGATTGCGGCTGGCCGATAACTAGCACCGGCCGCGGCGTGCAGCCCCAGTGGCCAACACGTTGCGTTGCGTGAGGCTGCATCGCTATTCTTCCGCAGATGACGCGCCTTTCCGTTAACGGCCAGACCCAGAGCGTGGATGCCGAGCCGGACACACCGCTCCTGTGGGTGCTGCGGGATCATCTCGGGCTTACCGGTACTAAGTATGGCTGTGGCCTGGGACTGTGTGGCGCCTGCACGGTCCACGTCGATGGCCAGCCGGTGCGCTCCTGCCTGCTGCCCCTTCGTGCGCTCGAGGGGCGCTCGGTTACCACGGTGGAGGGATTGTCCAAGGATCGCAGCCACGCGGTACAGAAAGCCTGGATCGAGCTTGACGTACCCCAGTGCGGCTACTGCCAGTCCGGACAGATCATGTCGGCGGTGGCACTGCTGAAGGGGAATCCAGCGCCGAGTGATGCGGACATCGATGCCGCGCTTGCGGGCAACATCTGCCGCTGTGGCACCTACGCGCGCATTCGCAAGGCGGTGCACCGCGCCGCGGAATTACTGCACGAGGCGAAGAGCGCATGAGCATGCGACAGCCTCAGCGGCCAATGCGGGACTGGACGCGGCGCGAATTCCTGCGCCGCGGTGCGGGGGCAGGTGCTGCGCTGGTGCTGGCCATGACGCTGCCCGCGCTGCGCGGCGTCTCACGCGCGGCGGCGCGCGGCAGCAGCCAGCTGAATGCCTGGCTCATGATCGGCAGCGACGAGTCCATCACGATCCTGGTTGACCGTTCGGAGATGGGGCAGGGGGTGTACACCGCCCTGCCGATGCTGCTGGCTGAGGAACTCGAGATTGACCCCGCGCGTGTGCAGGTCATCGCCGCCCCCGTGGGCGATGCCTACGTGAACGCTATGAACGGTGGTCAGGTGACCGGGACCAGCAACAGCGTCCCGGATGCCTGGGAGAAGCTGCGCAAGGCAGGCGCCCAAGCGCGCATGATGCTCATCAGCGCCGCTGCACAGCGCTGGCAGGTCGATCCTGCGAGCTGCCACGCGAGCGACGGCCGCGTGCTGGGCGCCGCCGGGCGGGTGGCCAGCTACGGGACGCTGGCGGCGGCGGCCGCGAAGCTGAGCGTGCCCAAAGAAGTGACGCTGAAGAAGGCCAGCGATTTTCGGCTGATCGGCCGACCCTTGGCGCGCCTGGACACCGCCGCAAAGGTGGACGGAAGCGCCGAATTCGGTCTCGACGTGAAGCTGCCGCGCATGCTGTATGCGGCAATCGCCCTGCCGCCTGAGCTCGGTGCAAAGGTCAGCAGTGTCGATTCTGCCGCCGCGCTCGCCCTGCCGGGGGTGCGGCGGATACTGCCCGGCGAGGAGGCCGTAATCGTGGTGGCCGAGCACTTCTGGCAGGCAAAGAAGGCGCGCGATGCGCTGCGCATCAGCTGGGGCGCCGGTGCCAACGCGCATCTGGACAACGCCGCCGTGTGGGCACAGATCAACGAGGCCTCCGCTAAGCCTGCCCTCTCGGCGCTCACGAGCCCCAATGTCTCGGCCACACTCAAGAGCGGGCATGCCGCCGCAGCCTTCAAGGACGCCAAGCGCACGTTCAGTGCCGTCTACGAACTGCCGCTGCTGGCGCACGCGACCATGGAGCCCATGAACTGTACCGCGGACGTGCGTGCGGATGCTTGTGACGTGTACGTCGGCACTCAGGTGCAGCAGATGGCGCAGGCCGCCGCGGCAGAGGCCGCGGGGCTAAAGCCCGAACAGGTGAACGTCCACACGATGCTGCTCGGCGGCGGCTTCGGGCGACGCCTCGAGGTGGACTTCGTGCCGGCCGCGGTCAGCGCCTCCAAGGCCGTCGGTGCGCCCGTGAAGCTGATCTGGACGCGTGAGGACGATATGACTCACGACTTCTACCGTCCGCCGGCGCGCGAGGCGGTAAGCGCAGCGCTCGATGAGTACGGCCGGCTCAACGCCTGGACGCTGCACATCACGAGCCCGTCGATCACCTCGCGCTTCGATCCGACCAACAAGGACCCGTTCGACTCGGTGATCGAATACGTGCAGAACTTTCCTTACGCGGTGTCGAACTTCGACCTCGGCTACCGGCGCCAGGAGATCGGCATCGGCGTCGGCTACTGGCGTTCGGTCAGCCACACGCCGAACTGCTTCGCGATCGAGAGTTCGATCGATGAGATCGCCGCGCTCGCCAGGCGCGATCCGCTCGAGTATCGCCTGGAGCTGCTGGCCGGCAAGCCGCGCCATCTGCAGGTCCTGAAGCTCATCCGCGAGCGCTGCGGCTGGGGGCATGCGCCTGCGGGGCACCATCTGGGCCTTGCCTTCATGGAGGGCTACAGCTCACACCTTGCCCAGGTGGCTGAGGTGTCCATTGAGGCAGGTGAACTGAAGATCCACCGCATCACCTGCGTCATGGACTGCGGCCAGACGGTCAACCCGCGTATCGTCGAGTCGCAACTCGAGAGCGGCATCGTCTACGGACTTTCTGCCGCGCTCTGGGGTGAGATTACAATTCGCGGCGGACGTGTGCAGCAGCGCAACTTCAACGACTATCGCGTACTGCGGCTGAACGAGCTGCCGGTGCTCGATGTCCACGTGATCCCCAGCGAGGAACACCCGGGTGGTATCGGCGAGACGGCCGTGCCGCCGGTGGCGCCGGCGCTCTGCAACGCCATCTTCGCTGCGACCGGAAAGCGGCTGCGATCGCTGCCGATCGCGGCGCACAAACTCACATGACGCGCTAAGTACCGCTGGCTGCGCGCGCTGCCGTCTGCGCGCGCTCGCGCACCGCGGCGATGTGGTCGCGCAAGTTGTAAATGCTCGCGCTGTAGCTGCCGGGCAGTCGCAGCTCCTGTGCGCGGCGATCCAACTCATCCAGGCGGTCGAGCACGCCGCCGCGCAAGGCGGCCGCGTTAAGGCGCAGTTGGCTCTCCAGGATCCTGAGCTCTCGGTACAGCAGGTCGACGCGCCGACGGCGCCGCCAGCCATACATTCGCGGCACGAGCGACCACAACGGGTAGATGATGCCGGCGATTGGCAACACCAGGATCAGTGTGCGCTGTACCAGTTGCGCGAGCCAGAAGGGCAATGAGCGTTGCAGAAGGCTCGGCCCCGAGCGGTAGTAATCACTCGCCTCCTCCGATAGCGGCATGTCGATCGGCTCCGCGGCCGGAAACTCGCCGGCGTGCTGGAACATGCCCGGCCGGCCGTGCACCTCGGCTGCGGCGCGCAGTAGCAGGTACTGCAGCGCCGGGTGCAGCTCGCTGCGAACCGCAAGGCTTGCCTTCGAGGCGATCAGCAGCGTGTCCTCGGGCGGGCGGTTGGCGGCGAGATCTGCCACTCCCTTCGGCAGCACCAGCTTGCTGAGGTCGGGATCCAGCGCGACGTAGGCATCGGCATGCGCAAAGCTCACGAGCCGGACGTCCGCTGCCCGCGCGAGTTTTTGCACCACGGGCGACTCCCAGCCGGCGAGGAGAAATACGGCGTCGATCTGATGCTCGAGAAGCGCCTGCGCGGCATCCTGCGGCTGATATGCGCGGAGCTGCGGGGCGGCTATGTCGACACCGTTGAGCGCGAGCAGCCGCAGGGCGAGCGGGCGCTCCGCGCTGCCCTCCGGGCCGATCGAGATTCGCCAGCCACTCCACGCTTTCGGCGGTGGCAGGGGATCCGCGCAACGGCAGAACAGCCACAGCGGCTCGAAGAAGAGGGTGCCGAGCGTTTCAAGCCCGTGCTCCTCGCGTGGGTCCACGCTGTCGGCCTGCACAAACCCGGCGGCGATGCCGGCGCGCCGATTGGTGAGCAGTCGGACGTTTTCCACGGTACCGCTGGTCGGCACGAGCCGCACGCGCACCCCGTCGCGGGCCAGGATGGAGCGATATTGCTCACCGACGGCGGCGTACGCGCTTCCTGGTGGCCCGGTGGCCAGCGCGAGGTCCCTGGATGGCAAGGGGCGCAGCGCCGCGACCAGCGTGAGGAGCAGGATCACTCCGCTGATGATCAGCAGGGTGATACCGGCGCGCGTGCGCACGAACCGGCGGTCAATTCGCGGCAGGATGGCTGGACCTGTCTGGGTCTAGGCGGAAACGCGCCATGTCGACATGTTACCGGCGAAGCTGGCGCACCGCACACGAGTGACTCTGGCGCCTCCTGCACAACCGGGTGATCCCCGGCCGTCGCCGTGGCGGGTATCATCGGCCGCAGGTAATCGAGGAGCGCCTCATGAAGGCTCAGCCGGTCACGATCTACCACAATCCCGCTTGCGCAACCTCGCGCAACACCCTGGCGCTGATTCGCAATGCCGGTATCGAGCCAACCGTCATCGAATATCTGAAACACCCGCCCGATCGTGCCGCGCTCCAAACCCTCATTGCCCGCATGGGCATCGGCCCGCGCGCGTTGCTGCGCGAAAAGGAAGCGCTTTATTCCGAACTCGGGCTATCGCGCGCGGACTGGACCGATGAACAGCTGATCGACCAGTTGCTGACGCACCCGATCCTCCTCAATCGTCCGATCGTGGTCACGCCCCGCGGCGTGCGGCTCTGCCGACCTGCGGAGTCCGTCCTTGGCATTCTTCCGGGCACCGCTTAGGGACAGTGCCGGCGGGTGGCCGGTTGGGCCCTGGTCGCCCTAGCTCCCCGGAGGAGGGGCGGTGATCCGCTCCGGCGCAGCGGACGACAGTGGTGCAGCCACCCACTCGAGCGGGTGCCGCTCGGCGGCGATCCCAAAGCGCGGCGTGAGCGCTGCCGCCATCAGCATGAGTGCCGCCCCAAGCAGGTAGCCCATCGCGACGGCACCGCGTGCACCGGTACCGACGAGCGCACCGAGGAGCCAGGGCCCGACCACTCCGCCTATGCCGGTGCCCAGTGCGTAAAAAATCGCGATGGCCAGAGCCCGCATCTCGAGGGGGAAGCTCTCACCAGCGGTCAGGTAGGCAGAGCTGGCGGCAGCCGAGGCGAAGAAGAACACGATGCACCAAGCGAGTGTCTGGCCGGTGGCCGACAGCTGTGCGCTGGCGAACAAGCATGCCGTGACTGCCAACAGCAGGCCGGAGAGGGCGTAGGTTAGGAAGATCATGCGCTTCCTTCCGAACACGTCGAAGAAGCGCCCGAGCACTAGCGGTCCGAGGAAGTTGCCCGCTGCAAATGGCAGGATGTAGAGCCCAATGCGATCCTCGGCGACGTGGTAGAAGCGGGCGAGCACCAGCGCGTACGTAAAGAAGATGGCGTTGTAGAAGAATGCCTGAGAGGCCATGAGCACCAGGTTATACAGAGTGCGGCGCGGATAGGTGCGAAACAAGGTGTACAGCACCTCGGCAGCCCGGATGCGGCGGTCGAGGAGATCGGTATAGGCGAGTGCGCCGCCGTCCGCCCGGGGCGCAACGCCGGCCTCGATCCTGGCAACGACACGTTGCCCCTCTTCGACCTGACCATGCGTCATCAACCAGCGCGGGCTCTCCGGAATCAGCCGCCGCAAGAGCAGAATCATGAGTCCCAGCGCCGCACCGATCCCGAAGGCGACCCGCCAACCGAAATCCTGCGGCAGCAGACCGGGTTTGAGCAGTATCACTGCGCCGGCCGCCCCGAGCGCGGCCCCGATCCAGAAGCTGCCATTCACTAGCAGATCCGTGTGACCGCGGTAGCGGGCGGGGATCAGCTCCTGGATCGCCGAGTTGATGGCCGAATACTCGCCACCAATGCCCGCACCGGTGAGCAGGCGAAACAGGGCAAACGTGGTGAAGCCCGTCGAGAACGCCGTCAGCGCGGTGGCCAGCAGATACAGGCCCAGAGTGATATTGAACAAGCGGCGGCGA
Organism: Steroidobacteraceae bacterium; assembly: GCA_035501795.1. Lineage (GTDB taxonomy): Bacteria > Pseudomonadota > Gammaproteobacteria > Steroidobacterales > Steroidobacteraceae > 13-2-20CM-66-19. The sequence goes on along the minus strand of DATJVL010000009.1, from coordinate 2,327 downwards.
CCCCAGCGATCCGCAAGCCAGCCAAAGACAAGTGCGCCGCCGACGGCACCGAGCACGTACAGGCTCCCGGCCAGGCCGATCTGCGCATCGGTTAGGTGCAGGAGGCGACTGGACTTGAGCGCTCCGGAGAGGGCACCGGCCAGAGTCACCTCCAGGCCGTCAAGGATCCAGGTGATCCCGAGCGCCAGGATGACCTGCGTGTGGAAGCGACCCCACCACAGCCGGTCGAGACGCGCGGGAATGTCCGTGCGGATGATGGAGTCCATCGGCGAGACCCAGGGCGCACCGCTGTCTAACTTGACTCATCTGAGCACGACTGCGTGTCAGCCGAAGGCGAATGTTTCATTCACGACAACCAACGCTTGAGCGTCGCAGGCAGCATGCCGGTCCTTGGCCGGAAAGTGCGATGATAAGCGGAGCCATACCCGGACCGTGCAGGCCTGCTGTTGCCGAAACCCTGTCGCACGTCCTCGCTTAGGAGCCTCTATGGGTGACCGCGAAACTGCCGCCGAACTCGATCGGGCCACGGTCCTGCACCCGTTCACGCATCTCAAGCAGTTCGCCTCCGGTGCGCTTGGCGACCCAACGGTTGTCGAGACGGGCAAGGGCGTGCGTATCCGCGACAGCTCGGGTCGCGAATACATCGATGGCTTCGCGGGGCTCTATTGCGTCAACGTCGGTTATGGGCGCACCGAAGTGGCGGAAGCCATCAGCCGGCAGGCTCACAAGCTTGCGTACTATCACTGCTACGCCGCGCACACGACCGAGCAGTTGGCACGACTGTCGGATCGTCTGGTGCGCATGGCGCCGGGACGCATGAGCAAGGTGTTCTACGGCCTGTCCGGCTCCGATGCAAACGAGACACAGGCGAAGCTCGTCTGGTACTACAACAACCTGCTCGGCCGGCCACGCAAGAAGAAGATCATCGCGCGCGAGCGCGGCTACCACGGGTGCACCGTGATCGCCGGCTCGATGACCGGGATGAGCTTCTACCATGACCACATGGACCTGCCGGTGGGCGGAATCCTGCGCGCTGGAGTGCCACACCACTATTGGGGGATGCAGCCGGGCGAGAATGAGGAGCAGTTCTCCGCGCGACGTGCCTCGGAGCTCGAGACGCTCATTCAGGCCGAAAATCCGGACACCGTCGCCGCCCTGATCGCCGAGCCGGTGCTGGGAACCGGCGGCCTCATTCCGCCGCCGGCCGGCTACTGGAGCAGGATCCAGGAGGTGCTGCGCCGGTACGACATCCTGTTAATTGCCGATGAGGTGATTTGCGGTTTCGGTCGGCTGGGCACGCCGTTCGGGTCGCACCGCTACGACATCGAGCCGGACCTGGTCACAGTTGCGAAGGGACTCACGTCCGCTTACGTGCCGATGTCGGCCGCCATCGTCGGAGAGAAGGTGTACCAGGTCATGGAGGGGGGTGCAGAGCGCGTGGGTGCCTTCTCGCACGGCTATACCTATTCCGGGCACCCACTCGGTGCAGCCGCCGCGAACGCGGTGCTGGACATCCTCGAGCGCGAAAAACTGGTGGAGGCCGCGGCGAGCACCGGCGCATACCTGCAGCAGCGCCTGCTCGAGGCTTTTGCCGAGTCGCCGATCGTCGGCGAGGTCCGCGGCGTCGGCATGCTCGCCGCGCTTGAATTCGTGGCTGATCGGACCGCGAAGCAGCGCTTTGAACCGGCGATGGGGGTCGGGGCCCGCATCTCGAAGGCCGCACGCGCCCGGGGTTTGATCGCGCGCGCGCTGCCACACGGGGACATCCTAGGGTTCTCCCCGCCGCTGGTCATGACGCGGGCGGAAGTGGACGAGATGGCAGACATCGCGGTGGCGGCCGTCGGCGCAGTGACGGATGAGCTCGTGCGACAGCGAGCCGTCGCTTAGGGCGGGAGTGGCCTATCAGGCGCCCTGACGCCATCGCCTGGCAGCGGATCGTGCGAACCACGCAGCGCTCTAAAGATTCCGCTTGAGCGATGCAGCGCCCCGGCCCTAAGGGCCGGGGCGCTGGACCGCAAGCCGCAGCGGCCGGTCGCCTGCGGTAATTACATTGCCTGCGGTTGGTCCACAATCGAAGGCGGGTCAGGATCGATCGTGACCACAGTGTTAAAGAAGGTATTCGGCACCAGCGTGTCGCCGCCGGTTGAGCCGTCGGTGAAAATACCGGCCCCCGTGTTTGCCGCGCGGCTACTGCCGGCGATAGTGCAATGCCATAATCCCGGATCGGAGCGGGGTCGTGCCCACGAGCTTCAGACGCAGCGATGGCTGCAGGCCGTCGAACAGATACGGACCGTGACCAGCCAGCACCGGGTGGACCACGAAGCGAT